>JAJEET010000111.1 GCA_022820835.1 Candidatus Poribacteria bacterium | reverse complement strand
TTTCACCTCAAAAACTTGTTGGATTTTAGGGTGAAGTATAACAGAAGTCGCGTGAAAAGTCACGCGACTTTTGCTTATCTAAAAATATTAACGCTTCAGAAAAATAAAACACAAAAAACCTACAATTGAATGACCCTGTCTATCAGGGCTGGATTATCACAGGCTTCTGCTTTTTAGCGTTAACATGGACACTCAGAAAGTACAAGGCGAGCAAATTAGTTGTCTTCTCTTTCCTGATGCCGATATCAGGCGTTCTGTTTAGCCATCTATTTTTAGGTGATACACTGACCTTTGAACTGTTGGCAGGCACTGGATTGGTGGCAATCGGAATCTATCTTGTCAATAGACAGCGTTAGTCCACCTACAAACCAATAGACACGAATGGAGAGATACATAACCCAAGTTGCTACCTTAAAATAGAAAGTGTTGTTTTCCTTATCTGCCTCACATCCAGAGACCCTGTAAAGGTATTTTCAAGCGAAATTAGCGATTTTTATGGATATAAATTGCTTTCTGTTGTAAAATATCGTATTGTATTCAGTCATACACAAATTTAATATTTTTAATTGGATAATATTCAAAATTGACCTATTACAACCCGATTTAAGATTCGTAAATACATGGGATATCCGATGTCGTCTACATCGGATATTTCAACGCCTTCAAGTGTTTTTTGGAAACCTTACAGAAAGCATTTTGTTTGTCACCGCAACAAGTATAAAGCAGCTCTTTAGATAGACGGATAAAGAGAGCAACTTGGATTATACATAATGACTAAAAAAGGAATCGTGTGCCTCCTAATCCTTACCATTTTGTGGGTTTGTGGCACACAACATATTCCCTCTGCCGATGATATTCCTGACGGTATGGTGCTAATACCTGCAGGTGAATTTGAAATGGGGAGCCACACTGGGAAAAACAATGAACGTCCAGTGCACACCGTTCATCTCGATGCTTTCTATATGGACATCTATGAAGTAACAAACGCACAATACAAAGTTTTCGTCGATGCAAATCCACAGTGGCAGAAAGATAACATTGCGCCGGAATATCATGACGGCGTATATCTCCGACTCTGGGACGGGAACACCTATCCTGAAGGTGAGGCTGACCATCCAGTCATTTATGTGAGTTGGTACGCAGCGATGGCTTACGCAGAATGGGCAGGCAAACGGCTACCGACAGAGGCAGAGTGGGAGAAAGCCGCACGTGGAGGACTCACTGGGAAGCCATATCCACAAGGCGATACGATTAACCCAACCCAGGCAAACTACGCACGGCATTTCAGCGCACCCATCGCTGTCGGACAGTACCCATCCAACGGGTACGGTCTATACGATATGGCAGGGAACGTCTCCGAGTGGTGCCTCGATGAATATGATCCCGATTTCTATGCAACCTCCCAGCGAGAAAACCCATTTTCAAAAGGAACTCGCCAAGCAACTATCAATAATTTCAAAAACGTGGACAAGAAAGATCGGGTACTACGCGGTGGCTGTTGGAGCGATAATGGACTGTTTCTGAAAGTCTCACATCGAGATTGGGGACCACAGAACTATACCAGCGTCTTTCGCGGGTTCCGCTGTGTGAAAGACAAGTTGTAGCACAAACTTTATGAAGTTTAAGAATTTAATTCCGTAATGTATCAGTCCTGTAGGTTGGGTTGAACGGATACTCCCAAAACGCTGAAAAGGAACACAAAACTCAACCCGCACCATAAACCGCACGCCAAGGAAAAAACCAAGAGAAACCCAACGCATTTGCGGTTTCCGATACGCTCCCAGTCCTGTAGGTTGGGTTGAACGGATATTCCCAAAACGCTGAAAAGGAACACAAAACTCAACCCGCACCATAAACCGCACGCCAAGCAAAAAACCAAGAGAAACCCAACGCATTTTGGGGTTTCCGGGCACCTGAGGGTCTCAAGTTGGGTTTCACTACGTTTTTGGATATATAGGACAACAAGTTGGATTTGAGAGTATTAGCGCACCAACATATCCTTTCTTAACACCGTTCAACCCAACCTACGGGACTAAATGGTATTAGAATTAATCGCTCAAATTCCGCGCGATAAGCACCAAATCCAAAATATTAACAACACCGTCAGCATTCACATCCGCATCCGTATCCGCGTCCCCAAAACGAGCAGCGACAAAGACAAGGTCCAATCTATTGATAACGCCATCGCCCGTTACATCATAAGTGGAAACATCTGGAACCAAGTTGGAACTTATCAAATTAAAAACGATTTCCTGACTCGTCTCAACCCTAACAATCCCGACATTCGGTGCCAGCCATTGGTAGGAAGTCGTACGACCTATCGACGACGCAGAGACGGTTTCTGAATCAATCTGAATTTTAAGGCAGTTCTCAAATGTCGCCGCCGGTGTTACGACATCTTCTACCGCGACGACTTCGTAAACATACGAAACTGAGATCGCACCTGAGAGTATAACCTCTGTTTCCAACATAAACTCCCATGAATCCCCAAGTGCTAACGATGCAGGGACAAACAGACCCGGCGGCGACAATACAGCCGACGCTGTGCCGAGAAATGTACCGAGTTCCGCAACAACTTTATGCAGTTTTACACCCTCCTCGTCAAAATGCACAAAGTATACCTCACCCGTAGTTTCGTCTGCACCTAACGTTTCCGCCGTTCTTGTGAAGCGTGCGATCTCTTTACCGTCGATACGTTCCTCAGAGGCTTCAAGCGTATACGTCACCCGTTCGGTCCCATCCGCAGTCTCCAGGACCCAGATATTCCCCAAATCCGTCGGATAATACTCTACAGTCTCTGCCGTCGCAACCACTGAAGAATAGAGGAACAAAATCACCAACGCCAGCACAACACAACCCTTTTTTACAAACACTAAATCATTCTCCTTTTCATGAATCAGATAAAGACCATTCTATTTGCATTTAAAACTTTCAAAAGTGTAACATATTGGAGACGCGAAATCAAACAAAAAATCAGAATTCGATAGTTCTAACAATCTCAATTTTGCCATCCGAACCTTGCTTTTTGGGACGATCTGTGATACACTTTCCGAATAAATCCAGTGCGGATAGCACGATGAGATATATCAATCAGAAATCCGCCCAATCCCACCTACGTAGGCGGACAAACAGACAGGAGACAGGAAAACCCAAATGGATCTATTAGAAGAACTCAAAGCGCGCGACGAGCGCATCGAAAAATTGGAACGTGCACTTCTGTTAGTGCTGAGTCTAAACGTCGGGAACCATCTCGACAAATCCGCCAAGAACTGTTTTAGCCATGTACCATCTTCCGCAGTCGAGCAGATGGAAACCCTTATCGCAGAGAGTGGAAGCACAGAGAAAGCCATCGAAGACCTGCTCACCACCACCAAAAAACGTTTCCATCTCGAACTCGATGTCTTAAAGGAATGACTCAGAAATTTCGTCCTCAACCTCAACAACCTCTTACTGTAGGAGCGAGCTGTGCTCGCGACCGTTAGTGATTACTTTTTCGCTAAATTTGCGTAAATCCTACCGATTTTTTCCCTTTTTATGACATTAATGCACGTAAACGACTTAAAAGAATGGTCTTTAATATACAGTCAGGTGAAAGTTCAGATTTAATCCTTGATTAAAACTATAGGAGAACACAAGACTATTTAGCTCTCGGTTTTTTAGTCCAATTTTGGACCCCCCAGGCCCGGTAGGTTCGGTTTCCCAACCGAACCGGATCCTACGCGGAAACCTTGAAGACTTCAAAAACCTCTTCAGTCGCTTAGCGACGCAATGTTTATAGCAGCGTTAGGAAAAAAAGGAATCAAGCCCCGTAGGGGCGGCATGTTATACACCTTTTCCTAAGACCTTGCGGGGCACTTAAAACTAAATAACCCTGCAGGAGAACAAAACGCCACTTGCATTCTTTCCGATGATGTGATACATTATTTGAACCAGTTTGGGTGGCACTGCGAAGCGGACCGCACGGTCTGCTTGCCACTCTCCTACCCTCGCAGCGGGATAATGGACTGGCAGCTGGAAACATCCAGATAGATATATTCGGAGAATCTGAAGCGCGTGATGGGAACATTGCAAAATTAGAGAGCGTGCTTTTGTTAAGACTGAGTTTATAGTAAAACCTACAATTAAGTAGACACTTTTCCTATAACAAAAGATAGTTCGTAGGGGCGAGGTCCCCTCGTCCGTCTTTCAAAATGTGTCTTATTATTTTTAGAGGTCACTATAAACGTCGGAAAATCATCTTGACACATCTGATCAGCACTGTTTTAGCCATGTTCACGCTTTTGCAGTCAAGCAGACAGAAACGAAAGGACAAACCAATTTGGTGCGATTAGAAGAACTCAAACCAGGAACGATTATCAAAGGTATATTACCCGACCAACATGTAACAGTCGTTGCCGCAACGTGGCTCGGTGCCTCCAGCGTCGAACTTACCTATAAAACTGCCGACGGTAGACTCGATAGCGAACTCCTCTATCGGAACAGCGAATCCTCCCTTGAAATTGTCACCAAAAGCCTCCCGTGGAGTTTTGACGGAGACGGTGAGATGTTTCGGCTTGTTTCTGAGGCATATCGTATCCGATTGGCACACCTCTTTGATCCGAGACTTGCAGTGCACACTTCGCAGGTTGATCCGTTACCACACCAAATTACCGCAGTTTACGAAGACATGCTTCCGCGTCAACCCCTGCGCTATCTACTCGCGGACGATCCTGGAGCGGGAAAAACGATTATGACCGGGCTGTATCTCAAAGAACTTCTCATGCGCGGAGACCTGAAACGTTGTCTAATTGTATGTCCGGGCAGCCTTGTAGAACAGTGGCAAGCAGAACTCAGTCAACGTTTTCAGATGTTCTTTGAAATTTTCACCCGTGAAAAATTTAATACTGCCCCCAACGGAAACCTGTTTCAGCAGGAGAACCTCCTTATCTGTCGGTTGGACCAGTTGAGTCGAGATCGAGATGACGTGTATCAAGCCAAATTAAAAGCGACCAATTGGGATATAATCGTCTGCGATGAAGCACACAAAATGTCTGCTTCGGCTTCGGGGAATAAAATAAGTACCACAGGACGCTACCGTCTCGGGCAATTGCTTGGAAACCTCACCCGTCATTTTCTACTGCTAACGGCAACGCCACATAACGGTAAAGAAGCAGATTTTCAACTCTTTATGGCATTGCTGGACGCAGACCGATTTGCCGGACGGTTTCGAGATGGCGTTCATACCGTGGATACCTCTGACTTAATGCGTCGAATGGTGAAAGAAAATTTGTTGAAATTCGACGGGACTCGGCTATTTCCGGAGCGGTACGCCTACACGGTTAATTACGAGCTATCTGAACTGGAGACTCGCCTATACGACGAGGTAACGGAATACGTCCGCGAGGAGATGAATCGTGCCGACCGGCTTGACGGTCAACGTGGGAACAGAGTCGGTTTCGCTCTCACAATCTTACAGCGAAGGCTCGCATCCTCACCAGCGGCGATTTATCGTTCAATTCAACGCCGCCGCCAACGGTTGGAGGAACGGCTGCAGGAGGAAAAACAAAACAAAGCTGATGCACAAGCCAAATTAGATATACAAATGGATGACAACTTGCCAACCGATTCGGAACAAGCAGATGAATTTTACGATGAGGCTACTGCTGAAGAAATAGAAACCACTGAGGAAAAAGTCGTTGCGCGCGCCTCAGCAGCGCAAACAATCGCTGAACTTCAAGCCGAGATTCAGACCCTTCAACATTTAGAGAAACTTGCACAACAGGTGCGTCATAGCGGTACAGACCGAAAGTGGGAGGAGTTATCAAAATTTCTACAAAGGGAAAGCGATGCCCATGCTGCGAACGAGTTGTTTGACGCACAAGGACACCGCCGCAAACTTATTATCTTCACAGAGCATCAGGATACGCTCCATTATTTAACGGAACGAATTCAAACAGTGATTGGACGTGCCGAGGCAGTTGTCACGATTCACGGCAGTATGCGACGCGAAGACCGGCAAAAAGCACAAGAAATGTTTACACACGATCCAAAAGTAGAAATCCTTCTCGCAACCGACGCTGCAGGTGAAGGTATCAACCTACAACGCGCACATCTAATGGTGAACTATGACTTGCCGTGGAACCCAAATCGAGTTGAACAGCGGTTCGGGCGTATCCATCGAATTGGACAAATGGAAGTGTGTCATCTCTGGAATCTTGTTGCATCACACACGCGCGAGGGCGAAGTCTTTGAAGCACTCCTCGACAAACTGGCACAACAACGTGAAGCATTGGGAGGCGCGGTTTTCGATGTCCTCGGTAAGTGTTTTACCAACACATCACTACGGAATCTTCTCATCGATGCGATTCGTGAAGGCGACAAACCCGAAGTCAGGGCACGGTTGACAACAGTGATTGAAAGTGCTTTGGATATTGATTACCTACGAAACTTGATTGAAAAACATTCTTTGATACATGGAACGATGGACACGGCGCAACTCGGTAACATCCGAGATGAAATGGAGCGTGCAGAAGCACGGCGTCTGCAACCGCATTTCATCGCGTCCTTCTTTCGAGAAGCGTTTAAACATCTCGGCGGAACACTACGCGAGCGCGAGTCGAAACGCTATGAAATTCGCAATGTCCCTGCGATAATTCGTAACAGAGACGTAAGTATCGGTAGCGGAGAACCGATCCTACAGCGGTATGAACGTATTACATTTGAAAAGGGTGAAATCCGCCTTCAAGGAAAACCGATCGCAGCATTCGTCTGTCCCGGACATCCGCTGCTTGACGCAACATTGGATTTGATACTCGAACGCCACCGCAGCCTGCTCAAACAAGGGACTGTTTTAGTAGACCCTTATGAGCAAAACGATGATGTTCGCGTCTTATTCTATCTTGAACATGCCATCCAAGATGGACGCGTACGTAATGATGGACAGCGTTGGACTGTTTCACGGCAAATGCAATTTGTAGAAATCAACAGTGATAAAAATGTTAGTGCCCCCGGATACGCGCCTTATCTTGATTACCGTCCAATAACTGCCGATGAGCGTTCACAAATAGTATCCATATTGGAAGCGCAATGGCTGGGTGACGGGCTGGAATCAGAGATTCTCGCCTATGCCGCTGAACACCTGATTCCCAAACACCTTGAGGAAGTAAAGAACCATAAAGAGGGACTTGTACAAAAAACGATGGATGCAGTCAAAGCACGGCTCACAAAGGAAATTGACTATTGGGACAATCGGGCTTATGAATTGAAACTTCAAGAGGAATCTGGAAAACGAATGGCGAGTCTCAATGCTGCACAGGCACAGCGAAACGCTGATGAACTGGAGGAACGGCTTGACAAACGAATGGGTGAGTTAGAATTAGAACGACGGATTTCACCGATGTCGCCAGTTGTTATTGGTGGTGCACTTGTCATCCCGCAAAGCATATTAGGAGCATCTGATGATGAAACCTCCGCATCCACTGAAGTTTCACAGGCTGATAGAGAGAGGATTGATAAACTTGCAATCGCTGCTGTTATGGAGGCAGAATGTAAACTTGGACGCAAACCGGAAGAGAAGCCCCATCAAAACCCAGGCTATGATATTGAGTCTAAGGATCCAAACTCCAACCAGCTGCTGTTCATTGAGGTAAAAGGAAAGTCCGTGGATGCGACAACTGTCACTGTTTCTAAAACACAGATTTTGACCGCATTAAATAAACCAGAGAGTTTCATCCTCGCTATTGTCGAAGTAGATGGCGACATAGCAAAAGAACCTCGCTACATCCGAGAACCGTTCCAGAAGGAACCAGATTTCGGTGTGACGAGTGTGAACTATAACCTCAACGAACTGCTTGCCCGCGCAGAGCCACCAAGTTAGTATTCTGTCCATCTTAAAATTGACGTGTTAGTTGCACAGAAAACCCAACCTCTTGCTGTAGGAGCGAGCTGTGCTCGCGATGCCTCCGCAAAAACGCCCAAAAAACCGAAAACTGAATGGCCCTATGTCTTGGTTTCTTTTGCTTTTTGCTGTGAATTATGCTACAATAATAGTAAGTTAACACGTTTTCAACTTCTCCAAAAAACGGTAAAAAAAAGATGGATACGGCCACGGTTACTGAACACGTGAGTTCACACAACACGATTATCATGTAGAGAGAACATTATGACAGGATTCGACGTTTTCAATGCTATCGGCACCATCGCTTCAATCGTTAGTGTCATTACCGCACTAAAAGATTCAAACAACAGCACAGCAGCGGACCTGTTCAAGGAGTCTTGTGAGGAGGCGGTTAGGCAAAGTGCACCCGACTTTGCCGATCACACTACGCCAGAAAAAGTTGACGTAGACGGTGACATGCTTGTCACTTCACTTAAGGATATTGATATACCTACATTAACGTCGCTAGAAGAAAACGCAGCACTCGCCAAAATCACAGCAATTTTTCAAAAATGTATCATCCTCCCCGGAAGCCAATTGACTGAAAGAGACCTTGAGCGGAGACTCCAACCGGTCATCAAGAAGGCCTTTGCTATTTTCTTTGAGAGCCTCCCACGTAATCAGCAAGCAACCAATGAAATGACGCTTGAATATAATCGGACACAATTGGCAAACCAAGAGTATTTAATCAAAGACACCAAGACCATCAAAGAGAATACAAGACAGATTGGGGAGATTAATAAAACGACCCAAGCGGTCCACGACACGCTCCATAGACACTTGGATATAAGTACCTCTGCTGTAGAAAAAGAACATCGATCAGCAATTGACAACGCAAAGGATTTGCTCAAGAATAACAAACCTCAATCGGCAATTGATTCATTAAAAAACCTAAAACAACGGATTTGGGAAAGTACTTCGCCAACTGTAAGGTATAGTATCCTAACAAATATGGCAGCGGCGTTGTTTGCTCTCAATAAGACAGAGGAAGCGGCAATGTCAGTACTTGAAGCATTTCAATATAATTCCGAAGACGAGAAAGCTCTTGCCAATCGCGCGTCGGCTCACGCCTCTCTCGGAGAAACAAAAGATGCGGAGAAATATGCAAACAAGGCGTTAGAAAAGAATCCAGTAAATATACACGCTTATGCTACTCTCATTGAAATTTCTACGGACGAGAAAACACTTGAAGAAGTTATTGCCAAAGTCCCAGAGTATTTGCGGGAAAAACCACAAATTGCTTATGCAATCAGCAATATCGCTAAGCACAGCGGAAATCTTGAAGAAGCCAAAAAATGGCGAGAAACTGTGGTAGCGAGTGACTATGAGAATACTCCTGATTTTAAAGCAGCTTTGGCAGCCATCTTAATTGAACAGGTACCAGAAGATAGCCTCGCTGTATATACAAAGCAGCTTGGCGATTCGCAAAAGGAATATTTAACGCGAGCTGTCCAACTCCTCACAGAAGCATGGAATTGCGTCATCAATACCGAATTACACGCTGTCCGAACAAACTGGATTATCAATAGAAGTACAGCATATTACTTTCTTGGTGAATGGAAAAACGCAATAAAAGACCTTGATGCAGCCTTAGAAATTGAACCGGCGCATTCCCTTTTGCTAAAAAATAGAGCAATATTAGCCTTTGAGCAGGGAGAAAAAGAAAGTGCCATTGAATTTTTGGAGAAAATCCAATCTGGCCCGGAAGCTGCCGAAGCTCCGATATTGATAGCCATCGCCTTATTAAGTAGTGAACGCTGTGATGAAGCCATTGTAACACTGAACAATTTCTTACAGACAAATCCATCTCCGGAATTACAAGAAAAGGCAAATCGCTGGCTCGTTCGTGTTTATACCGAAGACGGACGTTTTGAAGAGGCAGAGCGAATTTCTGCAGCTATGCGCGAATCGTCTCCAAAGAACATACTAAATCTTGTTGAGTCAGCTCGACTTTCCAGGGTAATTGGCAACAACGACGAAGCACTTTCTCTACTCAGAGAAGCATACGATTATGTCCAAAATAGCGAAGAATTCTTAGAAATTGCGGAGTTGGCGGATCAACTCTACGTTCATGAGCTATTTAAAGAGGCAGCGGTGCTTTACAAGAAACTCGCTAACACAAGTTTGAACTCTGAATGGACACGGGGGTTGATTAAAAGTTATTATAACGCTGGCGAAATCGGAAAAGCACTTGAACTTTGCCAGCAACTTCGCGCGAAGTACGGTCTACTTAAAAATGTCTCATGGACAGAGTATAACATCCACGAAGCAATTGGAGACCTAAACCAAGCCGTGGCAATCGGGACAGAATATCTGAAAGCATTTCCGGACGATCTAAATGTGCAAATGGATATGGCTTACCTCCACTACCGCTTGGGCAACGTTGAGGAAGTCAAACATCTGTTAGAACGACAGTTTGACCTGAAAAACATGTCACTGCAATCCTGCATTAATCTTGTCTATCTACATAAAGTCACATCTAAACCCAAAAGTGCATTGGATATTATGTACGAAACGCGCAGAATGCATTCCAAGAGTCCCGATGTTCATCTGGGATATTTTGGTCTATTCCTTGAAGTTGAAAAACAATTGGGCAAATTGTTAGATACACCTCAAGTGCAGATTGGAACAGCAGTACGTCTTGACAAAGCAGGTGAAACCAATTCGTACATCATAGAAGAACGTGATGATGCAAACCCAATGCACAACGAACTAGATGCCAGTGACCCTCTAGCCCAACAATTAATTGGTAAAACTGTGAATGATGAAATAATTCTTCGTGAAACCCCGTTCGGTCCAGACATTGGCAGAATCATTGAAATCCAAAGCAAATATGTCTATGCATTCCAAGAAATTTGTCGAGAATTTCCTGACAGGTTCCCAAAGGCTCAAGGCTTATGGTCGATAAAACTGGACGATTCCGACGAGATAGATGATGCCGAGAAATTTCAGTACCTGTTAAACTTGACCGACAGGCAACACGAAGCATTGCTCCAGGATAGGGAAATTTACAAAGAAATTCCGATGCCTATTGGCGCTTTTGCCAAATTGATAGAGAGGAATGTCTTAGACACGTGGGGTTTCCTAATGAGCAATCCGGATCTCGGTATTAAGTGTTGTATAGGGAATCTTCAAGAGAAGACACAAGCATTTGCCTTACTTGAGACATCGCAACCCAAGCTCGTCGTGGACCTCATCTCGCTTGTAATGTTACATTTTCTAAAAGCCTCAGATACTGTCGTTAAAGCGTTCGGAAAACTCAGGATTGCGCAATCAATTATTGATACACTCCTACAGATCATCTATGAAAGAGAGGCAATGTGGTCAGAACATGAGCATATGATTGTTGGGAAAGAAGGGGACCGATATGTAAAACAGATTATCAACCCCGAGGACGCTAAACAGGGCATAGAATATCTAAAAGGCATTGTCAAATGGATTAGGGAAAATTGTGAGGTCCATCCTGTCACCGCCGCACTACAGATAAACCGACAAGACAAGCAGAAATTTGACGATGTGTTTCAATCGTTTTTTATCGACACGCTTCTTATCGCAAGTCAACCGGGACATCTACTCTTTTCAGACGATGAACAACTCAGACGCTATGCAAAAGCGAATTTCAGCAGCGACATCGGAATAGATTTCGACATTGACGGTGTCTGGACACAAGTTGTTTTGGAGCATTGCGCTAACAGAAATCTCCTTGATAAAACCGCATACAACCAGATGATAATAAAACTCGTTTGTTTCAACTATTATCATACTGAATTTGATGCAGAAGTGTTAATTGAAGCGGCGAAACAATCAGATTGGAGGCCTGCCGAACCTTACAAGAGCTTGGTTCAAGTTCTGGGTAGTCAAGGAGTAAGTTTGTCATCCGCATTAAACGTTGCCACCGATTTTCTTTTTCAACTATGGAACCAATCCATTTTGGGCAGCCAATTTAAATCTTTGACATTCTGCTTATTTGAAGGGCTCATATCTGTCCGAAAAACTAGGTTAGTATTGGACCGACTTGCAAATCGGGTACAGAGAGAATCTATACTATACTCTCTAGCCGAGGAACGCATCCTCTCACTGATTGAGGAATACATACAAATTCATCCTTTTTTGGATTAAGCAACCAACTTTTCTCCGTGTACACAAGCAGTTGCTTCACAACACGTTCACTAATCTTCATTCTACCTAAAACTCTCGATTTAGACAACAAACACTCTGAGAAACAGAGTTATTCAAGTCTCTGGAAAAATCGCCAGATCCCGAATCGGTCTCGGATAACGAGTATTTAAAAATCCGCGCAATCTGTGTAATCCGTGTAATCCGTGATTCAGACAATTTGAAAATTGAATGTTTCTAAAATCAACTTTACATAATTCCGCGGTTTGTGTTATGATACACTTTACTGAAAGGAGCATCTATGACCTACCGTAAAAAACTAATTGAAGTCGCTTTACCGTTAGATGACATCAACCGCGAAGCAGCGCGCGAAAAATCCATCCGCCATGGACACCCATCCACACTACACCTCTGGTGGTCGCGAAAACCGTTAGCTGCCTGCCGAGCGGTCCTATTTGCCTCACTTGTTGATGACCCTTCCAATCGTGACGATCTCACCGAAGCAGAACAAGAACGTGAACGCGAACGCCTCTTTGACCTTATCAGAGAATTGGTAAAATGGGAAAATGTTAATAACGAGTATATCTTGGAAAAGGCACGCGCCGAAATCCTCAAATCGACAGATGGAAACCCGCCCCCCGTGCTTGATCCATTTTGTGGTGGTGGTTCAATTCCCTTAGAGGCACAACGTCTTGGCTTAGAAGCACATGGCAGCGATCTCAACCCCGTCGCGGTGCTAATAACAAAAGCAATGATTGAGATTCTACCGCGCTTTACAGGGCAGCCCCCCGTAAATCCCGACGCGCAAAATGATTCATTGCAGAGCCAAACGTGGAAAGGTGCTGACGGATTAGCAGAAGATGTCCGCTACTATGGAAAGTGGATACGAAAGGAAGCTAAAAAGCGAATCGGACATCTTTATCCGAAAGTGAAAGTACCAAAGGAACAAGGTGGCGGTGAAGCGACTGTTATCGCGTGGGTTTGGGCGCGAACGGTAAAATGTCCCAATCCTGCCTGTGGTGCAATAATGCCACTCGTCCACTCTTTTTGGCTCTCGAATAAAAAAGGAAAGAAGGCGTGGATTGAACCGATTGTTGATAGTGTTAATAAAAGAGTCCGGTTTGAGGTGAAAAGTGGTAATGGCATGCCACCTGAAGGCACAGTCAATCGGCGAGGCGCGCGGTGTATCGTTTGTGATGAATTAGTTTCCTTTGAACATGTTCGTGCCGAGGGAAAAGCGGGAAGAATGAGTGAAGAAATGATGGGAATCGTAGCTGAAGGGAACAAAGAGCGCGTGTATCTTGCTGCTTCTGATGAACACATTGCAATCGCAAATAAAGCGGAGCCTCATGGCGTTCCCGAAACAGATTTACCCGAGAAAGCACTTAGCTTTCGTGTTCAACTTTATGGTATGACAAAGCACCGCCATCTCTTTACATCACGTCAACTGACTACCCTAACTACCTTCAGCAACTTGGTAAATGGAGTGCAAGAAAAAATACAGTTGGACGCTACTAATGCAGATTGCGAAGATGCGGAAACTTACGCCAAAGCTGTGGTGACATATTTAGCCTTGGCAGTTGATAAAGGTGCAGATTACGGATCTAGTCTATGCAATTGGATTCCTAATGGTTTCATATTTAGTTCTTTTGGACGTCAAGCACTTGCGATGGTTTGGGATTACGCAGAATCTAATCCCTTCAGTCACTCAACTGGAAACTGGTCTGCTTGCGTGGACTGGGGATTGAGATTTATAATAAAGCATTCCGAGACTCAACTTAAACAAGGGTATACCGCGCAACTTGATGCAGCATCTTCATTATTGGATGTTCAGACCCCTCTTATCTCCACAGACCCACCGTACTATGATAACATCGGCTACGCGGATCTTTCAGACTTTTTCTACGTCTGGCTACGTCAAAGTTTGAGGCATATTTATCCTGAACTTTTTAACCTAATGCTTGTTCCTAAAACCGAAGAACTTGTCGCTACACCTTATCGTTTCGGAGGAAATAAGGAGAAAGCCGAGGAACATTTCCTTACTGGATTAGGTAAAGCCTTTCGCCTCATGAAGAATCATGCACATCCCGACTATCCAATGACTATCTATTATGCCTATAAACAATCTGAAACGGATCAAAGGGCTGGTAGCGTTGCTTCAACAGGATGGGAGACGATGCTCGAAGGACTGCTCAAAGCAGGTTTTCAGATTACTGGGACGGTGCCGATGCGCACGGAAAGACCAACTGGTATGAAGATTAGGGCGAATGTCCTTGCTTCGTCTATTGTCCTTGTCTGCCGCCCGAGGCCCAATGATGCAAGCATGGTAACCCGTCGCGATTTTATCTCTGCCCTCCGACGCGAACTCCCTAAAGCACTGCGAAATTTGCAGCGAGGAAACATCGCTCCCGTTGATCTTGCACAAGCATCTATTGGTCCCGGTATGGCGGTCTTCTCAAACTACAGCAAAGTTCTTGAAGCAGATGGAAGTCCAATGCGTGTCCGCACTGCCCTCCAAATTATCAATGCCGAACTCGATACTTATTTCACCGAGCAGGAAGGCGACCTTGATGCCGATACCCGTTTCTGTGTTTCGTGGTTTGAACAGTACGGTATGAGAGAGGCATCCTTTGGTGATGCCAATGTTCTGGCACATGCAAGAGACATCAGCGTGGAGGGTATAGTTGAATCAGGTGTGCTACAAGCTCGTGCCGGAAAAGTCCGTCTGCTTTCTCGTGAAGAATATCCTGACGAATGGGAGCCAACTTCAGATAGGCGCGTAAATATATGGGAATGCACGCAATACCTTATCAAGGCACTCGATCAGGGGGGCGAAGCGGAAGCCGCACGGTTGGCAAATCAACTCAGCAGTGAACAGGTCGAGAACGCGCGAGCATTAGCGTATCGCCTTTACGCTATCTGTGAACGGAAAGGCTGGGCACAGGAAGCGATTGCTTACAACACGCTCATCACCTCATGGACACATATTCAGGAAGCACGAACGAGCTATGAGGTGCGAGAAACTCAGACAGAATTGTTCGATTGAAACTGTGCGTTTTGAGGATAAAAAAAACTATAGGAGACACCAATGGATAACTTAACCGACGATGAAAATCGACTCGTGAGACTGTTTCGATGCCTTGATTCTCGCGGTAAAGATAAAGTTCTGATAGAAACCGCCTTGCGGCTCTTACGGGTGACTCCTATTGGTGATCATTATTTCAGCCAGAATCCTGTACAGGATAGACTTGAGGAGTTAGCAGACCCGATTGCAGAGCGTCTCTATGGTATGATGCCTTACGACTCTTATCTCACAGATTTACACAATTACGATTATCATTTCGCTGAAATTGCATGGGAAGTTGAGGATGAGGCTGCCGATATTCTACTCGGCACATCTAAATATGATCAAGAAGCTGCTGATCATCTCGTAGAGGTCTATCTTGAAGGAACTTATGAATTCAATATACCCTTGCCAACGGAATTCGGTGCAACAGAAGAAGAAATGATGGCTGATCTGAAGGACGAAGCACTGAAATTTATCAATTCTTGGCGAGAAAAGATATTGAACACTATTGAAGAACGACGTGGATCAAAACAAAGCGACACAGATTTATAGAAGAGAGGGAAAAATGGCATTAAGCCCGTGGCGAGAAATCGTCACCCCACATCCTGACGTTGCAACAGGGCGTTATCACCAAGCAGAATTCGCCGCCAACCTCAGTGAAGTTGTTGCAGGCAACGCAGAGACAGAATATCAAGATCCGATAGAATTTTTCGCGCGAACCTACCTTACAAATGGTATGCAACGACTTCTTGCGAATGCAGTTAAACAGTTATCTGGCAAAGATGGCGAGCCGATTGTCCAACTAAAAACCGCATTCGGTGGTGGCAAAACGCATACGATGTTAGCATTGTATCATCTTCTTGGTGGTAAAGCGAGTGTTAATCAAATGGACGGTGCAGCTCAAATTCTTGATGAAGCGGAAGTTAAGGAGCTTCCAACCGCTCGCTTTGCAGTAATCGTCGGAACGGCTCTCAATCCATCCCGACCACAAGATATAAACGGAATTAAAACTCGAACGCTTTGGGGAAACATTGCGGCACAACTCGGTGGGAAAGATGGATACGCAATCGTCCAAGCAGCTGACAAAAAGAGTGTTGCCCCGGGCACAGATGACCTCACCACACTCCTCAACGAATTCGGTCCCGCCATTATCCTGATAGACGAATTAGTTGCGTATACCCGCAACATATACGGTGTTGATGGCTTGCCAGCCGGTTCGTTTGACGCGAACCTAACCTTCGTTCAGTCTTTGACAGAAGCAGTCGAAAATGCTGAACGGAGCCAACTGGTCACTTCAATCCCAGAATCTGACATCGAAATCGGTGGAGAGGCTGGAAGAGCAGCGTTGGAACGGATTCAGCACACCATCAGTAGACTCGAAGGCATTTGGAGACCAGTAGGGGCAGACGAAGGTTTTGAAATTGTGCGGCGACGGTTATTCTCGCCTGTCAAAGACCAAAACACCCGTGATGCAGTCTGCAGAGCGTTTACCCAGTTATACGACGAAAATCCCGCGGAATTCCCAGTTGAATGTCGTGATGCAACATATCTCGATCGACTGCGGCGAGCGTATCCGATTCACCCTGAACTATTTGACAGACTCTATGACGACTGGTCGCCACTTGATAACTTCCAAAAAACGCGGGGGGTGCTACGTCTTATGGCAGCTGTTATCCACCATCTATGGATAAACGAAGATCGGTCTCCGCTAATCTTTCCCGGATCTATTCCGCTCAATTCACCGCGTGTACGAGAGGAACTCCTTCGCTATCTGCCAGAAAGTTGGAACGCCGTTGTAGATAAAGATGTGGATGGTAACCGTTCTGAACCACTTGCTATTGACAAGGCAAATATACGTTTTGGTGAAATCTCCGCTGCACAACGTGTCGCACGCACAATCTTCATGGGAAGCGCACCACACGGAAGTGGACAGGCTGTACGTGGACTTGAAGAAATGCGAATCCGTCTCGGTGTCGTGCAACCCGATGAACATGTCTCTGTGTTCAATGATGCAACCAAACGTTTGACAGATCGATTGACACACCTTTACACCCGTGCCCAACGCTATTGGTACGACACGCACCCCAACCTCCGCAGAACAATGGAAGACCGTGCCGCTAAATTAGAACCAGAGGTCGTAGAGAGAGAAATTGTCCGCCGATTGGGTCAACAGACGCAAAGAAGACGTGGAGATTTCACAGCCGTCCATCCGTGTCCCGCGTCAGCAGATGTACCGGACGAATCAACTGCACGATTGGTAATCCTTCCACCCACAAGAGGACATCAAGCGAGAGTGCAAAATTCGGAGGCACTCACAACCACATCCGAGATTTTAGGCAAACGTGGCGACATCCCAAGAACTTATCGCAACATGCTCATCTTCGTCGCACCTGACACTGGCGAATGGGAACCACTTGAACGAGAAACCCGTCGCTATCTCGCATGGGATTCAATTGTCCAAGAAGTTGAAGCACTGAACCTTGATGCCAACCAGCGGCGCGAAGCCGATCGCGGGAAAGAGCAGAGTGATGACACCGTCTCTATACGACTCAACGAGGCTTATAGTTGGCTGCTTGTCCCAACACAAGAAGGCACAGATCCTATAAAATGGGAAGCAATACGCATTTCGGGGACGGATGACACTCCCGTTGCAAAAGCCGTCGCGAAAGTCCGAAACGACCAGCAATTACTCGCCGAATGGTCACCCGTCTTGTTAAAGATGGAACTCGACAATTGGCTCTGGAAAGACGAACCCCATATCAGTCTCAAGCGTGTGTGGGAATGCCTCGCGACGTATCTATATCTGTCCCGCCTACGTGATTCTGAAGTCCTGCGTGATACCGTTCAGGAAGGGATTAAAACAAAAGCGTTCGGATACGCAAACAGCGTTGACGACACAGGGCAATATAACGGATTGCAATTCGGCAGCATTGACGGTTCAATCTATCTTGAGGAGCCAAGCGTCTTGGTAAAACCTGATGTGGCAGCGGCGCAGCTTGAAGCAGAGACGGAGGAGCAACCAGAAGCAGAACCGCCGCAGCCGGGTTTCGATGGAAAAGAGGGTGAACAGTCCTATTATGCATCAGGGGGGAAAACAGAAGGCGCGGGAGCTGGAACAGCTCCTCCACAAGCAACGGCACCCAAACGTTTCTACGGTACTGTCAACTTGGGTTCAATACGGATAGGACCCGCTGCGCAGCGGATTGTGGAGGAAGTCGTCCAGCACCTTACTAGCCTAACCGGGGCAGATGTTGAGGTAACGATGGATATCCAAGCCAAAGTTTCTGATGGAATCCCTGAAGACGTTGTCCGCACGGTAACAGAGAATTGCCGAACACTGCAATTCACCACACAGGAGTTTGAAGAGGAGTAGAAAACGGTCATTTCATAGTCGTGTAGGGACGATTGACTTTTGGGTTTACGCTGAACTCAATATACCCGAACACATCACGCCTCTGACATTTAATAACCAAATCCGCATGCGGATGTGCCGTGCCATTCTCTATGAGATTGAGCGGCGCTAAGATTTTCAGAACACGTGATGCTTGGTGAATGATAGATATTTTGATACTGTCTGGATTTCGTGAACCAAACTTAAGAGGTAAGCTTAGTGAGAATTAAAGAAGAAATCAGAAGAGATGGTGATTTTTGGCTCCCTTCTTCTCCTGAAAAACAAATATCCGGAACACTCTTAATATCGGATGGAGGGGCTGTTAAACTTGAACTTACACACCCAGGATATACTAACATACCAGCATTACTTGAAGATAATACTGATGGTTTCCGGATATTTGGACATCTTAAAAAAGATGGTCCTGTTATGATTGATAAATGTTATAAAATAACAGAGGCGCGTAGTATGACGCACGGCAAGTGGAGAACATTCCATACCATCTGGGCGCATAGGGCATATATTGGTTTCCCATGCAACAATAGTGGAGACACATGTTTTGATACTGTTATCTTTTCTGTTGAAGGAATTGATGAATGGGTCGGTATTAGTGGCATTGAAGTTGATGAAGAAAGTGGAGAATGGACTCTAACTATATCATATAACCTGCCAGAAGAAGTCTCCTTTAATCTTCGTAACGGTATGCAGTTGCTAATTACGTTTGTTCCGACATTTCCAGGTCTTCCGAGTACCAAAAGTGCAGAGGTACGCCAAAAAACCTATTTCAAATTAATCTCTCAGTCAGCGCGTGAATTAGATGAGTTCACGTCTGTAGCCGAAAAAATTGCTGCTTTTTTGAGTTTTATCATGAATGAGATAGTTTGCTTGGATAGTGTAACGGCTATTTCTGATGATCTTCGCCAAAATATTGGAGGCAGTCGCGCCGCGACTATTTATTTTTCAAGTTGGCCTTACGCTAAAGGTGAACCAGAAATTAATGAGTTCAATATGCTGTTTGGATTCAAGGGAATGCGAGATCGTGCTGAAAACATAATTAACAAGTGGATAGAAAATTACGAGTCGATTGCTCCTGCTCTTGATTTGTACTTTTTGACAAAAGCTCGAACGCTACCTTCTTGGAACACGCAGTTTTTGACTCTGGTACAAGCCCTAGAGGCATACCATCGAAGGACATCCGATGAAAAGCACATGGATGAGGTCGAATTTAAAGAAATACGGAAATCCCTCGTTAATAAATGTCCGAAACAGGAACGGGATTGGTTCGCTCAAAAATTGAATTATGCCAATGAGTTAACACTAAGAAACAGATTAGAAAGAATGACTGAGCCTTTTAGCAGATTTATGGGTGGTGAGAGAAGACTGGGGCTGATAGACAAAATTGTGAAAACGCGAAATTATCTGACGCATTATGATTCAGGTCTGGAATCAAAGGCTGCTAAAGGAGAGGTTTTGCAATTTCTTTGCCGCAAGATGAATACACTGTTTCAACTCCACTTTCTTAAATTGATAGGTTTCAATGAACAAGAAATTAATTCTATCGTGGATGAATGTGTATACCTTAAGGGTGAATGTAACTTGTAACGTTATTTGGTCAGACAAGGACACATTATGAAAATGAAATTACGCTTTCCTGAATCCGAAATTGGTTACTGGGCGAACCGATACACGGAACGCCAAAAAGAAAAAGATCGTATCAAGGAACAGCAGCTGCCTGAACTCAAAAGTAATGTTCAGAAGCGCGGCTACCTCACAAAAAAAGAATTGCACAAAATAGCACGTTGGAAATCACCTCGACGAGCAGATCTTACTTTAAAAAACCCCGACGACTTCATAAAAGATATTACGAAAAGTGCTTTCACAGCCACAGATAAATGGGCAAAATTGCTAATTTTAACCTTGCTGCAGGGCGTGAGAGAGCCAACCGCTTCTGCAATCCTACATCTTTACGATGAAAGACAGTACCCTATCCTTGATATACATGCACTTTGGTCTGTCGGTCTGCCGTGGGAAAAAAGAACCTCATATCCGTTCTGGTTGGAGTATATTGAGTTTTGTCGTGAAATCGCGAACGGGAACAACGTTTCAATGCGAGAACTTGATAGGGCATTGTGGAAATTTTCATCTGATTATGGTAAAACGAAACGCCCGCGGTAATATAAGTATCTAACCTTAAGCGTTGCACAACCACAGCCGGTAATCCCACAAGCTCAATAATCCTGAAAATCCTCTAATCCAGTAAATCCTGATTCAGACAATTTGAAAATTGAATGCCTGCTCTGAGAAACAGAACGATTTAGTTTTAGATAAATTATGGATTTTCTAAATTTTTGAATCTTCTTTTTTTCGCCCGGTGCCCCTTCCCAGCAACGGGTGGGATGGAAACCTCGGCTTTCGGTTCCAAACCGCACCATAGGTGTCAAGTTAGTGATTTTTGACGGTATTTTGTAGGCGTTCTTATAGACATGCCACCCCTACGGGCTTCAAGAGTTGGTGGAGACGTTTTTCTATAAACATAGCGTTCCTACGGAACTCAAGAGGTTTTTGATGTCTGAAAAGTTTGTGTCTAAGTTCCGGTTCGGTTGGAATGCAGGTCGCAAGAAACACCCCAGCAAAAACACTCTATAGGCGTGGGAAAGCGATGCACTTTTCCTACTTTTTTCTTGAATAATATGCTAAAATAAATTAACCTGTTAACCGAAAGGCGATATATGCATTATTCTCATAGCGTAAAACCGAAGTCTGGGAGATTCACAATGCTAAACGGACGGGCGATATGTCTCGGGGTACTCTGGATTTTCTTTGTTGCTGCTGCGTTCGGGCAGGATCAGTCGGATCCAAACATTATACCAGTTGTCAAAAAGATAGATGTGGCGAAGCTCAACGAAAATGTTGAAGACTTGAACGGGAATGTAGCGTCCTTGACTGATACAATTAGTAAACTGGGCGATAATGTAAAAACCCTAAACGAAACAGTCACGAGGCTTGACGAAAGAACGAAATGGATTAGCACCTTACAATTTGTGATTCTGGCAGCGATTTTAGGGGGGCCGCTGGTGACCGTTCTTGTTTATAAACGGTTTAATAAGGATAATGAGGGTACTGACACGGTAGATCGCTTAACGGAACAAATCACCAACCTAACCTCAGCACAGGCAGAAACTTCAGCACAAATCACCAGACTCATCTCAACACAGGCAGAAACTTCAACAACGAGAGACGTTTCCGGAGACCCCAAAGTACCGAGCGCGGAGGGGTTAGGTGGGTTAACACGGAATGTCCGGTCTCCACACCGTGATACAATGGAAACAGTCTGATGGAAAACACTAAGAACCCAATTGAGAATCCTACATCCGCAGAAGCCTACGTCGATAGGGGTAATGAATTCTACGATCAAGGTGATTATCAGGCTGCGATTTCCGATTATGACGAGGCAATCCGTCTTGACCCTGAATATGTGAGAGCCTACTATAACCGAGGTCTTGCCAAAAGCGAACTGGGACACCTTGAAGCCGCTATTCCCGATTATGACGAGGCGATACGCATAAACCCTGAAAATGTGGATGCCTACCGTAACCGAGGTTTTACCAAATACCAGTTAGGAAAATATTTTGAAGCCATTTCTGATTATGACCAAGTGATCCGTATAAACCCTGAACATGCGAATGCCTATTACAACCGAGGAAACGCAAAAAGAGAACTGGGACACCCCGAAGCTGCTATCGCTGATTATGATGAGGCGATCCGTATTGACCCTGAATATGCGGATGCCTACCATAACCGAGGTTTTGCGAAAAGCGAACTGGGAGAGCATTTTGCTGCAATTTCTGATTATGATGAGGCGATTCGTCTTGACCCTGAATATGCGGGAGCCTACAACAACCGAGGAAACGCAAAATTTCGACTGGAACACCCTGAGGCTGCGATTTCTGATTATGATGAGGCGATTCGTCTTGACCCTAAATATGCGGGAGCCTACAACAACCGAGGTCTTGCGAAAAGCGAACTGGGAGACTTTGAAGGTGCTATCGCTGATTACAATGAGGCGATCCGTATTGACCCTAACAATGCGACAGCCCGCTCCAACCGAGAAAACGCCCAAAAAGAACTTAGAGAACGCCAGAAAGAAACTTAGGTCCCCCTCTTCCCTTCTTTCATCCACCCACCCTATAATCACATAAATCACAGTTCAGACTTCTCTCCTATCATGGCAATCATGTAAATCCCACAAATCACAGTTCAGACTTCTCTCCTATCATGGCAATCATATAAATCCCACAAATCACAGTTCAAACAAAAAATAAATTTGACATCCCAAATCAAATATATTATCATATATAAATAAGTTATTATATGTGATGTAGAAGAATCTAAAAACGAACCGTCCATAAGACGATCTATCCATGACTAAAAAATTAACAAACGTTAACCGATGAAATTAGCATTTTATGAACAACTTGAAAACAGACCACATTCACCAACGGCACAAAACCAATGAGACACTACATTCGAGGTACTACAAAGAGAAACGAACAAAATTAAAATTGCCCAATTGTTCACGAAAATTACGGACACCCAGAATTCAACAGCACTATCAACCAACGTTATCACTGGGTTTATACCCTTTACAGAGCAGAAAAAAGAATCATGAACAATTTCGTGAACATTCATGAACATCGCAACAGAAAACCCATCGCGCACAGCCTCTATTTCCATCACAAACCCATGCAATACAAGAGTTCATAGCTGATGACGCTATGAAGACAGAAATCGAAGAGTTCACAAATGTTCACGAAATTCCGTGCCGTGCTCACGAAATGTTCATAATTTACCATTTGAAAACCGATTGTCCACAAATCCGAAAAAAAATTAACAATTCGTAAAATGATGATACATGGAGGCGGTTGTGCTAAAACGGAAAGACCTCAAATTCAGACTCTCAACGCGGCACAAAGAATTCGCTGTCTGCCAATTCGCTGAGTTCATGAAACCGACCGATGTCGTCACCGCTGTCATGGAGCAATTCAAAACCGAACTCGCCGCTGATATAGAAAAACACGGTGAAGGCGAAATCCGACGCTACCTCTCCCATAATTTCTGGGTACTCAATCCCAAAAACGGGAAAATGCCTGAAAAATTCAAAGAATGCTTTGAGGCACATAAACGACAATATCTCAAAACCTACAGCGATAGTTACCTCCGCCACCCTCGAAACGTCGTCAGAGAACTGGATAGCCTCTATGCAAAATGTACCGAACAACTTGAAAACGCCGAACCAGACAAAGCACGCCAACTCGTGCCGACAATGCTCAAAATCATTCAGACCCTAAAAACCACTATCGACACAATTCCATTCGACCTCGAAAATGAGGAGGAGGAGCTTGAAAAAGCACAGATCGCAATGGTACTCAATTCGGAAATGGCAGTCCCTGATCCGCTTGAGGAAGAAGATGTACAAAAACTCAAAGAACTGCTTGATACAGACGCGCCTTTTGAAAAAATCCGAAACTTCATTGAATATCTCAGATGCAAAAATCACCACATTTTTTCCGTCATACCCGTGCGCGGTGATGAAAGAGGAGAGCAATTCTTCCTTAGAGGCAGAAAAATCGAACTCATAGGGTTTGGGGATCCAGAACCTGAAGAAAGACTACCCAATACCGCTGTTGTCGGTAGCATAACGGAGCACATCGACTAACATAAATAAAACCAAACCATGTCCAAACGCAGAATCCTCACACTCATCGTTATTCCCATCCTGCTGATTTCCGGGTTGATCATCGTCCTCATCAACAACCCGCGAGAACCGACTGCCACCTTAATTCTTGCACAGCAACGGATTGACTTCGGAACACTCCCAGAATGGGAAGGCACCGCAACACGCACCGTAACAGCACGGAATACAGGTAAAAGCACACGCCGTATCCTAAACGTCCACACGGGTTGCAGTTACGCCAAAATCACAGCACCCGAACAGATCCGACCAAACGAGGAAGCAGCGTTCCACATCGTCCTCACCCCCGAAACACTGCCTGCCGATGAGACCACAGCAACAGCGACCATTTTCACCGACGACCCGAACACACCAAGTGTTAATTTAACAATAGTCGCCGCTGCCAAACGATTTGCAACACTCAACCCTGATGCCTGCGATTTCGGAGGCATCCGTCCTGAAACAACACATGAAAAAGAACTCAAACTCTCTCTGAACGCGCCACTTGACGCATCAGGGGTTCGCCTTTTACCATCAAACCGACCCGAGCTGACATGGCAGATGACACCTGATCCTGACACAGACACCTCACGCCTTATCACCGTTCAACTCCGTTCACCGAAAGCGAGTGGACGCTTCGCATCGCTACTCACCGTCGCATTTCCAAACGAGCGAACATTGACGCTCCCAGTCTACGGCTTCATCCAAAACGACTAAGCAACCCCTTGTCCGAGTGCCACCGAACCAATAAAATTATCTGCTGACGACTGATGGCGAGATGGCTATCGGCTTTCGGCTTTCGGCTATCAGCAAAGAGAATGTTTGTTAAACTATAGTTCTCTGGCTAATCGCTGACGGCTGACGGCTTATAGCCAACAGCCAAATAAACACTTGACAAAATCGTGTAAATTGTAGTATCATTTAATATACGAACACCTGTAGAGAAACAGAAGAACCCTTCATGGAAAAACGCTACTTCGATTTCAGGGATATTTTCCAAGCGATCCGCTACGGATTCAGTGGACGAAAAATTGCTGTCCATCTCGGTGGGATCGTCCTCGCTTATCTGATTTATCAGACCTTGGTATATCTCAGTCTCTTCGTTGTAGGCAATACCGCCGCTCAGGACTTTTGGAACGAATATGGACTCCTACCCGTTCTCCCCTTCAGTGATACCGGTCTCACACAGACAACTGTGATTGCAATGTGGATAGGAGTGACCTGCTTCGCGTGTATATTCTTTTTAGCAAGCACCGTGGTTTCCAAAATTACCATTGAGCAACTCCGCGGGGACTTCTTCTTTTCCGTCGGCGACGCAGTAACTTCTCTCAAAGGGTATTGGAAATCTGTTTTCGGCGCATTCATCACGATGCTCATCATACAGATATTCCTCGCTTTAATACCGTTGGGCATCGCAGGACTCGGAAAGTTACCCGTCGTCGGAAAACCGTTACTAACGATCAGTTCGCTGTTCATGCCGCTCGGCTTTTTCCTCGGTGTGCTGATGGCGTTGATCGCGGTCGTTTTCGGGGTTAGCCTGCTTTTTGTACCAGCTGTCGTCGCCACCACTGGTGCCGACGCGTTTGAAACTATCTACCAGCAATTCGCCATCGTTTGGAACCAACCGTGGCGAACGGTGTGTTATGAAGTGATACTGTTTCTGATGAAACTCGTCTTTGTACCCATCTGGGCTCTCTTTTGCCTCGCTGGTTTTTCCATCGTTATGCTCCCGATTTCGCGCCTACACGCTGGAGAAATGGAGCATATCACGGCTTGTGCAAACTTATGGCTCGGTGGTGCCATCGAAAAACTAACGATGCTGCCATACACTAACGCATTCGGTGTCTTTAACATCGGTCTCGCAATGAAGGAGGCATCCGCTTTCACGACAACCGTGACCGCTATCTTCCTCACGCTTACGATACTGATGGGGGTCGGACTCGTGATAGCCTACCTCTTTTCAATCGCCTCCGCCGGGAACACGATTGTCTATTCGGTTTTGCGGAAAAAAATTGATGGACATAATCTGCTAACGCGGATTAACGAGGACGTAATAGAGACACACGATGTGGCACTTGAGCCGCAGTCAAAGTAAAGGTTTTACATGTACCACAAATTGTTGGTTTTAGTGAGGTTGGGATACACAGAGCGGATCATCTTTGGGAAATTAGCCTTATCGAACCGCAAGGAAAAGTAAAAATGTTCCAAAAAATGCTAACAAAAGTCTTCGGTAGTAAAGAAGACAGGGATGTCAAAAAGTTTAGTGACATCGTTGAAGCGGTCAACCAACGCGAATGGTCTGTCCAAAAACTCACGGACGCACAACTACAATCCAAAACATCGGAGTTCCGCCAACAGTTAGATGCAGGCGCGTCGCTCGATGAACTCCTACCAGATGCGTTCGCTGTCGTCAGAGAAGCAGCTGTCCGAACACTCAAACAGCGACACTACGATGTCCAGATTATGGGTGCCGCTGCACTCCATCAAGGCTCCATCGCTGAGATGCGGACGGGTGAAGGGAAAACGCTCACATCGACACTCGCCGTCTACCTCAACGCGCTTACAGGAAAAGGTGTCCATGTCGCAACCGTTAACGATTACCTCGCACGCCGGGACGCTGAGTGGATGGGAAAAGTCTATAATTTTCTTGGACTCTCCGTCGGACTCACACTCAGTCTGATGCCGCATGAGCAGAAAAAACTCGGGTATAAGTCAGACATCACCTACGGCGTTCACAGCGAATTTGGGTTCGACTACCTCTGGGATAACAAAGCACTCTCGCTCGATATGAAAGTCCAACGCGGACATATTTATGCGATCCTTGATGAAGTCGATAGTATCCTCGTTGACGAGGCACGTACACCGCTCATTATTTCAGAACCCTCCGGTAAACCCGCCGAACTCTACAAACAGGTCAACAGTGTTGTCACACACCTCAAAGAAGACGAACATTTCAAGATAGATCAGCAAGGTAAATCCCGCGGCAGCGTAGCCCTCACAGATGAAGGTGTCGAAGAAGTCGAACGTCGGCTCGGTGTCGGCAACCTCTATGAACATACAAATGTCGCTATGGTACACCACGTCAACCAAGCACTCACCGCACACCAACTCTACAAACGCGATGTCGATTACCTCGTGGAGAACGGTGAAGTACTCCTTGTTGATGAATTCACCGGACGGAAACAGATCGGAAGGCGTTTGAGTGAAGGGCTACACCAAGCGATTGAGGCGAAGGAACGCGTCAGAATCGTTCAAGAAAGCCAGACCGGTGCTAAGATTACCTACCAGAACTACTTCCGCATGTACGATAAACTCGCTGGTATGACAGGTACCGCGGCGACAGAAGCAAACGAATTCGCACACATCTACGGGTTGGAAGTCGCCGTCATCGCAACCAATGAACCGATGATCCGGATGGATCATCCCGATCAGATTTATGCAACCGAAGAAGCGAAGTATAACGCCGTCTTAGAAGACATCGTCGAACAGCACAAAAATGGAAGACCCGTCCTCGTCGGTACAGCCTCCATCGAAAGCTCTGAGAAGCTGAGTAAAATGCTCAAAGCGAAACAACGCGACATCAAGCACCAAGTCTTGAACGCCAAGGAACACGCACACGAAGCCGATATTATCGCACAGGCAGGTGTCCCCGGTGCCGTAACGATCGCTACGAACATGGCAGGACGCGGTGTGGACATCCTGCTCGGCGGGAACCCGGAAGGTTTAGCCAAGGATACGCTCCGAAAGCAGAACGCTAAGGTAGATGAGCTGCACCCAGAGTCCGAAGTGTACCTATCAGCACTCAAAAAAGCGGAGCGGGTCTGTGACGAAAACAAAAAGAAGGTATTAAAGGCAGGCGGTCTCCATATCGTCGGTACGGAACGCCATGAGTCGAGGCGTATTGACAACCAGCTCCGTGGACGTGCCGGTAGACAGGGAGACCCCGGTTCATCTCGGTTCTATCTCTCCCTCGAAGACGAATTGATGCGCAAATTCGGTTCCGAACGTTTGCAAGGATTTATGGCACGCGTCGGAATGGAAGAAGAGGTACTGTTAGAGTCTCAGTGGATTACCAAATCCATTGAAAAAGCACAGACCCGTGTCGAGCAGATGCACTTTGAAATTCGTAAAAACCTCCTCAAGTTCGATGATGTCATGGATTCACAGCGCGACACCATCTATACCTTACGTGATACCGTCTTAGCATCCGCTACCGATATGTCCATCCTCTCAACAGACGAAGATGTGTCAGAAACGGATGCCTCCGAATCGCAAGAAAACGGGAACGCTCTCGAAGAAGTTGGACTCGCAGCACTCGCCGAAAAAGGTGTCAACGCACCTGCAACCCTGAAAACAACAATTTGGCAGATGATTGAACGCGTCGTGCAAGATGCTGTTGACGACAATATGCCGGAAGGGAAAGCGAACACCCTCGAAACACCCGACAGGTTTGAGCAGTGGTTGATGAATAAATTTCCGATCACACCGATGTGGAAGATACCGTTAGCGCAGATGGATGTAGACGAAATCGAAGCGCAAACATTGACGTTATTGCGCGAGGCTTATGAAAAACGAGAAACCGAACTCAGACCAGAGATGATGCGTCTCCTCGAACGGCTCCTCCTGCTCGATAGGATTGACGACCACTGGAAAGAACACCTCTATAATATAGACTACATTGAAGAAGGTATCCGGTTCGGCGCAGGCTACGGTGGTAAAGACCCGATCGTCGTCTTCAAGAACGAGGCACTCGCCGTCTTTGAGACGATGTATAACTCTATCGAAGAAGAGGTCAGCGAATTCATCTTCAAATCTCAGGTCAATACGCAGGCACCGAGACGTGTTCCGGGGCGGCGCGCGGGCAGTCGGCGGAGACAACCACCGAGACGCGCCCAAGCAAACAGTGCAATGGCAGCGAGTGACGAAGCCGCATTCGCCTCACAACAAGCAATGGGTAACATACCCAAGGTCGGTCGAAACGCGCCCTGCCCCTGCGGAAGCGGTAAAAAGTATAAACGATGCCACGGGGCATAAGGAGAAAACCCTTGAATTCCGAAAACGCGTATACGCTCTCGAAAACTTTACTCGACATTCTCGCATGTCCGGCGTGTAAAGGTGGAATAGAGCACGATGAGACGGCACAAAAACTCGTCTGTATCGGCGAGTGTCGGCGACGTTACCCGATCCGAGATGGTATTCCGGTGATGCTCATTGATGAAGCGGAATTGCCCGACGAAGAACCGTAGGAGAACTCCGATTCTCGACGAATACCGATCAAATATACACTAACAAAGCGTTAGATCCGGATAGAATTAATCAGAAACCACCGCGAAACGAAGTGGAGCGGTGCCCAGATGTTAATAGTTAAAAAAAAGAATGAAGATCTTATTTCTCAGTCTACGGTGTCCGTATCCACCGCACCGAGGCGACCGGATCCGGACGTATAACTTTATCAAACAGTTATCGGAACAACATGCCGTAACGCTCGTCTATTTTGCTGAATCCGAAACCGATATTGAATCAGCAAAACACTTAGAACCGTTGTGTGAACGCGTAGAGTGGGTACGTTTCCGTCGTTCTTTCGCATTCTTGAATACTGGGGCCCACTGTTTATCACGCTGCCCGCTCCAGCTGCATTACTGGTACGCACCGCAGATGCAGCGAAAGATTAACCAGCTTCTCGCACAAGAGCGATTTGAACTGATTCACGCACATCTCTTTCGGATGGGACAATATGTGGCAGAAGTCCAGGGACCCGCGAAAGTGTTGGATTTGTGTGATTCCTTGGCACTGAATCTCAGCCGACGCGCTGAACTTGAAAGCAACCCGTGGCTTGCAAAAATAAAATTAGATTGCACTCCAAAACGTTTCTTGGTAAAATTGGAGGAAAAGCGGGTTCGGCGGTACGAAGTCGATATTATGAAGGCTTTCGATTGTGGCACAGTTGTGGCTCGTTTCGACCGCGACTATCTCTTACAACAGGACGATCGCTTAGATTTGTCTATCGTTCCAATGGGGGTCGATCTCGAATACTTTCAACCCAATGAAGCGGTAGCGTCCGCACCGGTGTTACTCTTTACCGGCACAATGAACTATTTTCCGAACGCCGATGCAGTGATCTATTTCTGTAATGAGATTTTCCCACGCATCCGTGAACGGCATCCAGACGCGACTTTCTATGTCGTCGGTAATCATCCATCGGATGCGGTGAAACGACTTGAAACACAGGACGGTGTCGTCGTCACCGGTTATGTGCCGGATGTCCGTCCCTATTTTGAGAAGGCTTCTGTTTTTGTCGCACCTTTACGTGCCGGTTCGGGCATACAAACAAAGAATTTAGAGGCAATGGCGATGCAGGTACCGGTTGTCACCACTTCCGTCGGGGCAATGGGTTTGGAAGCGGATGTCGGTAAAGAAATCCTCGTCGCTGATACACCCGCAGATTTCGCCGAGCGGGTGAATCAACTCCTCAATAACGAACGTTTGCGAGACGACCTCGCACAGACTGCCAGATCCCGTGTTGAAACCAACTACAGTTGGGAGGCGATCGGAGACCGTTTGAAAGATGTCTACACACAAGCAGTCCACGCATCGAAACACAAAGCAGAACGCCATAAGTAAATGAGACCAAGACCTTAGCCTGAAACGAAGAGGAGGGAATATGGATAAACCCAAAATAAAATGGAGTCCCATAGTTGTTGTTGATGTATTTCTTGTCAATATCGCATTTTTATTTGCTTATCTAACGAGTCGGCAATTCGGTTTTGATCCATTGGCGCAACCTACATCGCTTTCTTCTGTCCTACAGGGCGCGGAGATATCCGCTTTTCAGCATTTTTTGGGGATCGCCGCTCTCGTTACGACAGTCCGAATCGCTCTCTTATTTGGGGTCAATATATACAAACCGATGTGGCAATACGCCGCTGTTCAGGAATTCCGGAAACTGGCGACCGCAACCCTATTGGCGACTTTTGGACTTATCGCGCTTGCTATCCCACTGAAAATCGCTTGGGTGTTATTCTTAATTGATGGCTTCTATAACTTCGCGCTTATCGGGTTTACGAAGTTCTCCTCACAACTGCTCCAGCGGGATAAGCGGGCTGTCAACACAGGGCGGCGGAAAACCAAGCGCGTAAACGGACAGAACGCGCATTCGCATCTACTCACCCGAAGACCGCCAACCAAAGTACTCATTGTCGGCGCAGGAGAAACAGGGATCGGCGTACTCCGTGAAATCAGAAATCACCCGGAAAAAGGGTATGTTCCGGTTGGATTCATTGACGACTCTCCGCGTAAGGTGGGCAGAACTGTCGCCGGGCTTGAGGTACTCGGTACCACACGAGACCTGACATATATCGCACACAAACGGACGGTCGATGAGGTCGTCATCGCGATTCCGTCGGCACCAGGCGGAAAAATTCGGGAGATTATCAGACAGTGCGAATATCGTGGATGCCAGTTCAAGATCGTTCCGAACATCCACGCAATCCTTGAAGGACGCGCAAGTGTCAATCAGATACGCGAAGTCCGATTCGAGGACCTCCTCAACCGGTCTACCTCACAGATGGACATCGCTGAAGTCTCCAAATACCTATCCGGCAAACGCGTCATGGTAACAGGCGCAGGCGGTTCCATCGGTTCCGAACTCTGCAGACAAGTCGCAAAGCTCGACCCTGAACTCCTTATCCTCTTCGGACGTGGTGAAAATAGCCTCTACCACACAGATATTGAACTCCGGGAGTCTGAACCGGAACTTAACCGCGCTGTGATTATCGGGGATATCCGAGATAACGCCAAGGTTACACAAATAATACGGAAGTATCGACCACACATTATTTTCCACGCCGCCGCACACAAGCACGTCAAATTCATGGAGAATCATCCCGATGAAGCCGTTAAAAACAATATACTCGGCACCCAGAACCTTATTGATGCCGCTATCAAACACAAGGTCGAGGCGTTTATACTCGTCTCATCTGATAAAGCCGTGAACCCGACGAGCGTCTACGGGGCATCCAAACGTGTAACCGAGAAATTGATCCAGTGCAAAGCGAAACAGAACGGAACACGATTTATCGCTGTCCGTTTCGGAAATGTTATCGGCAGTCGCGCAAGTGTACTCCCAAATTTCAAACGTCAGATCGCTAAAGGCGGTCCCGTTACCGTTACACACCGTGAAGCGACCCGATACTTCATGACGATCCCAGAAGCCGTCCAACTCCTTATCCAAGCCGGTGCTATGGGAAATGGCGGCGAGATTCTCATGCTGGATATGGGTGACCCCATCAAAATCCTTGACCTCGCCGAAGATCTCATCCGACTCTCCGGACTTGAGGTCGATAGAGACATCAAGATCGAATTCACAGGGTTAGAACCCGGCGAAAAATTATACGAAGAACTCCTCACGCCGCAAGAGGGTGTCACGGCGACCAAGCATCAGCGTATTTTCGTCGCACAACTCGAAGAAATTGAGGAACGTCTACTCCTCTCACAGATTGAAGAACTCTCGCTCCTCGCTGACGGACTCGACGCGGACGGTATCGTCGCAAAATTCCAGGAATTGGTGCCGACATATCAACCGAACCGAGCCTTCATTACGGAAACGGATACCGATAGCGGATCCCAGATTATTCAGTTCCCCGCGGAAACGAAAACCGCCAGCGCGAATCGCCGCTAACACGATAACAAGGTTGAGGCAGCGTATGTCGTATACCGTAGAGACCCAAGACGTTACCATAGCACCCAAATCCGCTTGGGTAAAACGGACATTTGATGTCGTTTTCGCGACAATCGCATTTTTGCTGCTCTCTCCACTTTTTTTAATCGGATGCCTATTGGCGAAACTCCAATCCAGAGGACCCGTGTTTTACAAATCAAAGCGCATCGGCAAAGACGAAGTTACCTTTGAGATGTATAAATTCAGGACAATGGTGGCGAATGCTGATAAAATCGGCGGCAGCCTGACAACCTATAGAGACACGCGGATTACATCGATCGGTCGATTTTTAAGATGGACCAAACTGGACGAACTCCCGAACTTAATCAACGTTATCAAAGGTGAGATGAGCCTTATCGGACCCCGTCCAGAGGCTCCAGAATACGTTAAATATTACACGGAAATACAGCGGCAGGTACTACTCGTAAAGCCGGGGATAACCGGCCCATCACAACTCGCGAATCGTGATGAAGAAGAGAAATTAAAAGGTCAGCAGGACGCGGAACACTACTATATCACAGAACTGATGCCCAAAAAACTCGCACTGGATCTCCATTACGTCGCAACACAGAGCATCGCTAAGGACATCCGGTGGCTGCTAAAAACCTGTTGGGTCATCATTTTCGCATCTCGTAGGTTCAAATAGTGCTGCGTCTACCTTCAACTTTACAGGCTGTTGATCGTAGAGGGTTTTGCTTGGGCGTTTCTTCAAGGTTCCTCGCCCAATAACCACACAGACATTTTCAAACGCAAAAAAGTACGAAAACCCGATTGGGCTGTAAGACCAATCGGTACAGAAACCCAATAGTTAAAATTATGAAGAAAAAACGTGTTTTTATTATCTTAGGCAGTATCGTCGCCCTATTTTTTCTGATGTTGGTGCTACTCCGCACAATGGGCAGTGGGACACCCATCGGACAAAAGGTCGCCGTAATAGATATTGCTGGTATTATCTCCAAATCCGATGCGACGATTAAACGGATTCACACCTACCGCGACGATCCAAGCGTCAAGGCGATCGTGCTGCGGATTGATACGCCCGGTGGCAGTGTCGCCCCGGTACAAGAGATCTTCACGGAACTCGAAAAGATAGAAAAGCCGATCGTCGCGTCAATGGGTGGAAGTGCCGCATCAGGCGGCTACTATATCGCATGCGCTGCAGATACAATCGTCGCGAACCCCGGAACGTTGACAGGTAGCATCGGCGTTATTATGCAGTTCACTCGGATGAAAGGTTTATATGATAAAGTCGGATTAGAACACCAAGTCGTTAAAAGCGGACAATTCAAGGATACGGGTTCGCCGTTCCGAGAGCTCACAGAACAGGAACGAGCCGTGCTACAAGCCACCGTTGATGACGTTCATAATCAATTTGTAGATGCGATCTTTACGGCGCGCGGGAACCTCCTAACGCGTGCGGAAGTCGTTGAACTCGCTGATGGACGGATTTTCTCTGGGAAACAGGCGTTAGAATCAAAGTTGATTGACCAACTCGGTAATTTGCCCGATGCAATCAAAATCGCTGGAAAACTCGCTGGCATTGAGGGTAAACCGCGTGTATTCCGTCCGGAAAGACGGACATCACTGCTTGAACAACTCATTGGTATTAAACAGATGCCACCCTTAGATGAGATGTTCAGCCTTCCGGGTGTCACTTTCCGCTACCAGATGAGCCTTGGCGACTAAATTCGCCACGCGATGAGGCAGAAAAATGGATAGCACGTATCAGGTTAACCCGGATTGGCAAAATCTCGCGAATCAGATCGTCAAGCCGCAACAGATAGTGTTGGTGATCGGGGCAACCGATACAGGAAAATCTACCTTCTGCCGTTACTTAGCAGATTACGCACTCGCAGCAGGACTCAAAGTCGCTTGCGTCGATGCCGACATCGGACAATCCCGAATCGGTCCCCCAACGACCGTCGGTATGAAATTCTTCGCACCGGACAAACATATACAAGCAGAGAAACGCGTCATCTTTGATGGCACTGCCGACAGACTCTATTTTGTCGGAGATATATCGTCAAGCGGACACTTCCTTGAAATCCTCACAGGGATACGTCTGATGGTAGATAGCGCACGCCAGACCGATGCCGATTTTGTCGTTATTGACACAACCGGCTATATCCACGATCCTCCGGCAATCACGCTCAAACAGCATAAGATCGAACTCGTCAAGCCGAACCACTTGGTCTGTATCGGTCGTTCTATAGAACTGACGCAGATAACGGCATGCTACACGCAACAGGAATGGCTCGATATTCACTACCTCCTCCCGAACCGAAACGTTCGATCAAAGCGCAGCAGTGTCCGTAGCCGGTATCGGAAGGCGCAATTTGATGCGTACTTCTCTGAAAGCAACGTTCAAAACCTCTGTTTTGGACAAATCCGCGGTGGGCGCACCCCGTTTTTCATAGGCAGACCCGCAAATGAGAAAGAGTTAGAAATCCTCTCGCAGCTCGCAGAAACCGAAGTCCACTACGCAGAATGGGGACACCGGAGCTTATGCCTCATCGCATCGACGTACCTTTCCAAAGCAGCAGGCACACACATCAAAAACCGTTTAAGTTTGACCCGCATTACGGTAGAGGTACCCGCCTACTTTGAACGCCGCCTCGTCGGATTAATCAATACGACTGGTAACACTTACGCCATCGGTATTATTGAGGCGGTAGACTTCCAGAAACGAGAATTCAGCATCCGTTCCAGAGCTGATGCTGTAAAGCAGGCGTGTGCCATCCAATTTGGCGATTACAGGTTAGAACAGAACAAGTAGCGATATCAACATGGACAAAGAGCCACTCACAAAAAACCCAATTTTTACCCGATTCGCCCGGTATCACACACCCTATACCGGTTCTATTCTGTTAGCAGGGGTTTGTGCTTTAGTGGTTGCTGTATGCGAATTAGTGGCCCTTCAAGTTTTACTTAACGATACGATTAACGCGCTTGGAGCCGTTGGTGGAAGCACATTTGAGGAACCAGTATCTATTCACTACTTTCAACGTGAAAGCGGCATGATTACTTTCGATGGCTTTGAAATAACCTTGACGAGCGCCAGCGACGCACTGAAAGCCTTTCTATGGTTGCTGGGAGGGATACTCGTCCTTATTTTTTTCAAGGGTGTTTTCGTCTATTGCAACGACTATGTAATGGCGCGGGTCGGACATAAACTCGCTTTTCGCTTGCGGAATGCCCTCTATCAGCGACTTGTTACGGCTCCTTTAGGTGTTTTACGTGAAGAACATACTGGCGACCTCATGACGCGTATTACAGACGATGTCCGGGTGTGGCAGGCACTCGTCGCCGCGATGGCGAACATTATACGTGCTGTTGTTCTTGTTACCCTCTTTCTCTCTGTAATGCTCATCACCAGTTTCAAATTCACCGTCTTTGTTCTGCTTATTCTCCCGCTTGTCGCTTACCTGATTACATTTGTTGGAAAGCGAATTCGCATCGCCAGCACAGAGATTCAGCAACAAAGTACCGATATTTACTCACATCTCAAAGAGACACTCTTCGGGATCAAAATTGTCAAAAGTTTTACATCTGAACAGACAGAAATTAACCGCTTCCGAACCATTAATTGGAACCAGTACTGTTCAGCAGTACGGCGCGCACGTTTCGCAGCACTCCTTCCACCAACAATTGAATGGTTAGGGTTTGCTGGGGTTGCAATAGTTTTTGGGTTGGGTTGCTGGGAGGTTATTACAGGACAACTCGCTACAGCGGATTTTATCAGTTATATCGGGATGGTAATGTGGATGTTCAAACCGATTAAAACAATTGGGAACGTCAACAGTGCTTTACAACAATGCCTCGTCTCTGCAGAACGAATCTTTTATTTATTTGATTTCGGACCTGAGGCAGAACAACAACGGAACGACCACGCCACAGACAGCATCGAACTAAAAAATATCCGCGGAGCCGTCACATTTCAGAACGTCTCATTCTCTTACGCACAAGATTCAGGGACCCCGCAAGCAGCGTCGAAACGCACCATCAACAACGTCTCTTTCGAGGCGAAACCGGGAGAGGTCGTCGCACTCGTCGGACCCAGCGGCAGCGGAAAAACGACGCTCCTCAACCTACTGCTACGCTTCTATGAAGTCGGCTCCGGAAAAATCTTGATAGACAATGTACCTATTTCTGAAGTAAAACTGGCATCGCTGCGACAAAGTATTGCACTCGTACCACAGGATATGTTCCTCTTTGACGGCACAATTCTGGAAAATATTCGGTACGGTTATCCGGAGGCTAACGACGACGCGATTATCGCAGCGGCGAAAAAGGCAAACGCTCACGAATTTATCTCCAAACTTCCGAAAGGTTACGCAACACCCGTCGGTGAAGCAGGGATGAAACTTTCCGGCGGCGAGCAGCAACGCCTCTCCATCGCACGTGCCATACTAAAAGACGCACCGATTCTTGTGTTAGACGAAGCAACATCTTCACTCGACACACAATCCGAAGCACTTATCCAAGCGTCGTTAGCAAATCTCATGGCAGGGAGAACCAGTTTCATTATCGCACACCGACTTTCAACCGTTGTTCGGGCGGATAAGATTCTCGTTATCAAAAATGGCGAAATTTTGGAAACCGGAACGCACGAAACATTGTTGGCAAAAGGAGGGTTATATCAAAAACTCTGTAAGATGCAACTGAACTAACGCGCTACAGATTGGCATATTAGCCATAGGTCCCAATGGACAATCAGGTGAGAATTCTACAGCGTCGAAAAAAAAATGCATTTTAGGTAAACCTCTTGTGTTATGTTAACGTCACATATAGTAAAGATCATACCGCTTTATGTTAACGTCACATATCGTACAGATTACACCGCTGAAACGTAGGTGCTTTGACATAGCGCAGCCAAACGTTCCCTGTCAGAGATCAAGTTCTTTACTTCAGTGCTAAAGCAACGGTGTCCTACGCCTAAAGATGAAGCGGGACGACCTATGAATAGCAAGTTGTGTTGAGACGGAGAGGGTTCTTAATTTTAATTGCGTCCTTTTTTGGTGATGGCACCTTCAAGATCGGTCGCGCGATAGACAGTTTCTGAGAGATCAACCTCATAGAGATACGCGTTTTTCAAATTCGCACCGAGTAGGATAGTGCCTTTCAATTTGATTTCACCGAAAATTACCTCTTCAAGGTTCGCATTCTCGAAACTCGTGAGCGACCCGAAAGGTCCCGGCACCTCGCACTGTGGACACCCAAGGGTGGCACGACGCAAGTCGGCACGTTTGAAATTCGTACCGCAGAGCAGACTACCACTCAAGAACGCGCCGCGTAAGTTTGCTGCCTCAAGGTTCGCGTCCGTTAAATTACTACCGACCAGATACGTCCGATGGAGCGTCGCACCAGACAGGTTCGCTCCGCTGAGATTCGCATCGTTTAAATTCGCATCGGTTAAGTCGGAATTACTTAGATCTGCACCGCTCAAATCTGTTTCCGATAAATCAATACCGCTGAGCGATTCATTCGATAAATCTAAATTTGCAAGATTTTCGCCAGAACAGGTTTCACCGGCTTGACATCTTTTTAAAATTTCATTACGTGTGAGTTGAGCCATTAACGACCTCCTGTGGTTATACCGAATTGACGTGACCTTCGTGTCTGCGTGCCGCCTTAAACTTGCAAGATTATAGTTATAAGTTCTGTAAAATGATTGCACTCTATAGCATACCATATACGCACTAAAAAGTTAAATCTTTTTTTATTTTTTTCGCTGTTTGCAGCAAATTCAAATACACTTCGGTCTGGAGATCGAGACTAAAATGAGGTGAGGACATGAGAGACTATTACCCGATGTATCCAACAGAATCTGAACTTTTTGTCGAGGAAGAGGAGACGGAAGAAGTACCCGCAGAATCACCACGGGACGAGACCTTCGCGTACCTGCAAAAGATCGCTAAAACACCTTTGTTGGACCCCGAACAAGAATCCGCGTTCTTTGAAAAGTATCAAGACGGCCTCGAAAAGTTCGCTTCTTTATTCAATCAGTTCCCGGATTGGATTCTAACCTCACTTAGCATTAGCGTAAACACGGATCCGGAGAAAAAACACAAATATGAACCGCCGCAAGCTGAACACGGGTTAATTATAAGCAAAATTCGTGCCGAAGTACAGGCACTCGGCGTTTTGTTGGAAAAATTAGAGGCAAAAGCGAAACTGTTCGAGCAAGCACGCTGGAAAATTTTTGAAGGCGAAGCACACCTGCTTAACAAATATATCACCGACACCTCGCCTCCAGAATTAAGGCAAGCGGGGAGCCTCGCTCTCTTTGACGCTATTGACAACGGCGATACAAAACGTGGCGCAGAATTCCGAGAATACGCACGTAAAACGATCCGTCGTAGCATCAGCACTGCTAACGCAAAAATAGCCGAATCTCAACAACACGATGAAACTGTGCCCGCTGAGGGAACACCCTTACTCGACCTCACTCGTGTCGCACTGACGCCGTTTGACGAGGAACAGGAATCCCTCGCTTTTCAGGAATTCGATGTTATTCGATGTGAGATTGAGATCCTTTTGACGGAGTTGCCACCAGCGATGTTAGCCGAGAGAACAGCAACGCATTCGCCGCGCACACTCCGATTCGCCCTTGAAGATTTACAAAATGAATTCGCGCATCTCAAGTGGCTACTTGAACAACTCGAAGAGGCTGACCAAATTACACACGGGACCAAATTGAAAATCGTTGAAGCGAACCTACGGCTCGTCGCAAGCATCGCTAAGCAACATCATTTCAGCAAAACTTCGTTGACTTTCCTCGATTTGATGCAGGAAGGCAGCCTCGGTTTGATGCGTGCTGTCGATAAATTTGACCACACACTCAAATTCCGGTTCAGTACCTATGCAACGTGGTGGATTATGCAATCCATCAAACGCGCACTCGACCAACAAGGGCAGATGATCCGAGTACCATGCTATATCGGTGAAGCACGGCGTGCCATTAAGCAAGCACAATCCGACCTGACATCCGAACTCGGACGCGAACCAACGACAGCCGAGATCGCAAAAGTTGTTGAACTCACGGAGAAAAAGGTCTCCGAAATTTTCAACGCAACGAAGGACCCTGTACCGCTCGACGCACCGATTAATGAAGATTCACCGGACGGTTCGTTTTCTGAACTTATCCCGGACCAATCTCAAATTACACCGGAGAACTACCTGCTCGATTACGCGAAAATTGAGGTCATCTCTGAAATCCTCAACAGGACGCTCAACCCGCGTGAAGCACAGGTCATCATACTCCGATACGGATTGATTGACGGCACCGAATATACTTTAGCCGATATCGGGGACAAACTCCGAATCAGCCGTGAGCGCGTACGACAAATAGAGGTCGAAGCCATTGAAAAAATTAAAAAAAGCGATGAATCCAAAGATCTGTTTCGAGAATTACTTCAAGAAGTCTAAACAGGACTTACGTCCCCCTTTGCAGGCGGGGTTTATAACCCCGCTTATCACGAATAATAGACACCTCACCGAACCGCTCCAAACACATCAATCTAACGGAGTAAAATCACCTTGAAGATCGCTTATTTCGACTGCTTTTCTGGTATCAGTGGCGATATGACGCTCGGTGCTTTAGTTGATGCGGGGGTGCCGCCAGAAATACTTACAGACGGATTGGCGACCCTCAAACTCGATGCAGAATTCAGTCTACGCTTTGAAAAGGCAGTAAAGCATAATATTACCGGCACCCGAGCGATTGTGGACGTGCATCCGGCACACAATTCCTCAGACGCGGCAGAATCACACGCGCATTCGCATGCGCATTCTCACCATCACCACGAGCATGGACCGAGTCGCCACCTCTCAGATATTTTCAAATTGCTTGACGATAGTGATGTGGACGCAGCGGTTCGGGACACCGCAAAACGCGTCTTCGACCGGCTCGCTGAGGCAGAGGCGAAGGTACACAACACATCAAAAGACAACGTCCACCTCCATGAAGTCAGTGGGATCGATTCTATTGTGGACATCGTCGGTTCAGTCATCGGCATCACATATCTGGAGGTAGACGCTGTTTATGCGTCCCCGCTCTCCCTCGGTAGGGGTTTTGTCCAATGCGCACACGGTGTTATGCCTGTCCCTGTTCCAGGAACAATGGAACTCCTACAGGGCGTACCGATCCATCAAACCGACATCCCGAAGGAACTGGTTACGCCGACCGGTGCCGCGCTGATTACGACGCTATCGCAGGGGTTCGGGGTCATGCCACAGATGCGGCTTGATCGCATCGGGTACGGTGCCGGCACCCGCGACCTCGAACAACGTCCCAACCTCCTCCGACTCTGTCTCGGCGAAAGTACCTCAGACACCGATTTAAAGACGACGCACGACCACGCAGAGACTGACAATGTGGACATCATTGAAACCAATGTAGACGATATGTCCCCAGAGATTACCGGCTACGTTACGACCCAACTCTTTGAACACGGTGCACTTGACGTATTCCTCGCACCTGTTTACATGAAGAAGGGCAGACCGGCAACGCAGATTACCGTCCTCTGCCCTACAACCCATCGCAACAGACTCATCGAACTCCTCCTCACCGAAACCACGACCTTTGGCGTGAGACTCTCTTCCGCCGATCGGATCAAACTCCGCCGCGACTTCGTCGAAGTTAAGACGCAGTGGGGCACGATCCAAGCCAAGCGCGGGTACCTCAACGGCACGCTTATCAAGACTGTCCCCGAATACGAGGACTGCAAACGGCTTGCCGAACAAAACAACGTCCCGCTTCGACAGGTCTACGCCGAAGCACTCAGCACCCTCAATTCTGTTGACCCAGTAGATCAACCCGAAATCTAACCCTTCATTTGTATCCTCTCAGTTTGCTTTTGATGCTGCGCGTCCGCGCGCAATTGTAGCACAAACTGTTAGTTTGTGCGGTATGTAACGCAAATTAACACTGGACACGACACAAGTCCAACATTTATCAAACTCACGTTATACCAGCAACATGCCTAAATTCTGCTTCTCAGGAGGTTTATGGTCCCAATGATGGAAATTAACAACACAGACATTACAACGTGGGCACTTCCAGAAGGTGCGATTGCCCGACTCGGTAGAGGAAGCGTTAAAGACATAGCGTTTTCGCCAGATGGCGAGTCTCTTCTTGCTGTCGCAACGGATATTGGACTGTGGTGGTACGAACTTGCTACAATGCAACCCATCGCATTGTGGGAAACCGAAAGGGGGATGGTTTCTGTTGTCTCCTTTTCCGACGACGGACAATGGATTGCGACTGGAAATTCAGATGGCATTGTTAAAGTGTGGGAGACACAAAACCCGCGGTGTATTTTAGAAGTAGGCAAGCGAGTGCTGAATGGAAACGTCTCTCAGCTCGCATTTTCGCCGGATGGAAAACACCTCGCAGCATCTCACGTGTTCGCCAATTGGGTTAGTAGCGTCCCTGTCTGGTCTGTAGAAACAGGCGTATCTATTGCGGAGTTCACTGTTGAAAAGCCGAAAGCGAAATCCGCGCCCGGTGTTTTTCGTCCGCTCTGCTTCTCACCAGATGGAACATGCCTCGCTTACCTGTCCAGTGCTAATACGATTTCAGTGACACATTTAGAAACGCAGAAACACATCTCGCAATTCAATATCCATGCGCTACGGGTGGATAATCTCGTTTTTTCACCCTGCGGACAGTTCCTTGCAGCCGGTATTCGAAAAAAAACTGACGGAAATCAAACTGTCGAGGTTCACGTATGGAATGTTCCTAAAGAGACCTTGGAAATAGTCACTGAATATGATGGCTATCAGGTGAAGTTAACATATTTACCTGAGGGTTCTTTAAAAGTTGCTGATATTTATAAGAACGAGGTCGTGATTTGGGACACATCTCAACAAGAGAAACGAGGGACCTTTGAACATCGCGGTGGCGCGTATGCTGCGTGCTTTTCATCGGATGGACAACAATTCGCTATCGCAAGCCCACGCGATTTTCAGGTATGGCGTGAAAACACACCTCAGGTGGCATCTCTTCAAGGACATCTCGGTCATCCCAATTCGGTAACCTTTACGCAAAACGGGAAAACGTTGGTGAGTGGACACACGGCAGGCAGCGGTATTGTGTTTTGGAACGTAGCAGAGAAACGGGCACAACAGACGCTTTTTATGGACACAGAACTGCCTTCTACTATACTTAGGGGACGACTTGCTGTGTCCCCCGATGAGGAATTCTTGGCTGCGAGTTACATGAAAACCATCGAATTCTGGCATGTTGCGTCTCACACCCGAATCACGACATTCACCGAACCTCAGTTTGTTGGCCGGCTAGCGTTTTCGCCTATAGGCGAATGTTTCGTCAGTACAACAACAGACGGTACACTGTATATGTGGGATGTCAATCGTTGGAAAAAGGGAGACCGCCTCTATAGGCATACGGAACATATTCTGGCATTAGCGTTTCATCCGGATGGAAAGATACTTGTGACGGCTTCAAAGGACGGAACCGCGTGGGTATGGGATGTTGCACGTCGAAGTTTTGTGACTTCGCTCTCGTTAGCATGGCCTTTATCCCCAAACCTGTATAAAGGCGATGAAAAGGCAATCGAACGCGCACTTAAAGCAGCTGCGTCTAACAGTCAAAAGGCGCGTGCCAGAGAAATTTGGAACATCACGTTTTCGGCTTGTGGGACCCTCCTTGCCGGTGGCATAGCTAACGAGATTCGGTTATGGGATGCCACTACGTATGAAACGCGGATGGTAATATTACCGCCCGAAGAATCCCGTCGTCCATTTGCCTTAGCCTTTTCGCCTTGTAGCCGGTATCTTGTTTCTGGCTCTTGGTGGGGATTCAAGGATAAAGTCTCCATCCGGTTATGGGATGTTACCACCGGCGAAAACGTCCACACGTTCTGGGGACACGCCTCGGATGTGCAAGACCTCGCCTTTTCACCAGACGGTGACCTTTTGGCAAGTGCAGGTTATGATGGTGCTATCCTGCTATGGGATATGAAACCGTATACCCAATTAGGTTGATAGGTGCCATTTTATGGTAGGCGCGGTCACAAACTGCGCCTACCGAATCTAAATGTCGAGACCATCCTTTTTTTAAACCTATCGGGCAATAATCTTCCTCTTTATAACAACCGAATTTTAACGCTGCATCCATCAAAAGTGCATCCATACGACCGTATAAGTAGAAGTCCTCCACAAATTCACTGTTTTCCTATTAAACTCAATTCCGTCCATACCTAATTTTTTTTGGCTGCTTGCGATTTGAAACTTATGTTAACATTTAAATGAAACTACAAGATGCTATTGCTGCGGGTATTGCGCACCTCACTCAAAACCGACTCCGCGCGGGGTTGTCCATTCTCGGTATCTTCATCGGGATCGCCAGTGTACTGTGCATGATGGCAATCGGTGACGGCGGGAAAAAGATTATCGCCGATGGACTTGAAACACTCGGTGGCATCGATCAGGTGCAATTCCGAAACCACTACGGCGTTTTCCGCAGGGGACGCTGGCACCGAATAACAGAACGGCTCAAACTTGAGGATGCCCTTGCCATTGAAGCCGAAGTGCCTAATATTCGGTACGTCTTACCCAAAAATGAAAGCTACAGGATCCTCATTACCAGTCCTGATGGCAGACAGGCTCGACCCGTACTCGAAGGTGTAACAGCAGACTATGCGCGCGGAATGCACTGGAACGTCCAAGAAGGCAGATTCATCTCCGAAGGCGACGTGACACAGGCACTACAAGTCTGTGTTTTGGGGAACAACCTCGCGACTGAACTGTTTGGAGAGACATCTCCGATTGGAAAAGAGGTGAAGATTAAATATCGCTATTGGTACGCATCTATCAGAGCGCGTGTCGTAGGTGTAATGGCAGTAAAGGGAAGAGGCGTTAATTCTACGTGGTCACTTGATGATGTCGTCTGTGTGCCTCTGACGACGCATCAACAGCGGATTTCAGGTTATGACTACATAGAACGTATTACGGTTTTCACAGAAGAAAAAGCAGATATGGACGCGATTATTGCCGCAGCACGCACTGTAATCCGCAAAAACCACCAGAACAGAGATAATTTTGTTCGCCATTGGGTACCCACTGGCGGTGTGCAACGACTGGAGCATATCCAACGGGTACTAAAAATCGCGTTGGGCGGTATTGCAGGCTTCGCACTGTTTGTAAGTGGTATCGGCATCATGAATATATGCCTCGTTTCCGTCGGTGAGAAAACACGGGAAATCGGGTTACGCAAATCCGTCGGCGCGAAACGGATTCACATCTTCTATCAGTTTTTGACGGAATCCATCTGTCTCTGTTTCTGTGGCGGTGTACTCGGTATCGCTGGCGGCTGGATCGCAGCACACGGCATGGCACGACTCGCGGTTCGTATCGTGCCGATTGTACCGGAATGGCCCGTTGTTCTCTCTGGACATTGGGTACTGATTGCTATTGTTTTCTCACTTTTTATGGGGATTAGTTTCGGGGTCTACCCAGCGATGCAGGCAGCGCGACTGACACCTATCGACGCACTCCGTACTGAGAATTAAATGACCGACTGCCGATGGCTGATGGCTGACGGCTAATCGCTGACGGCTGATGGCTAATCGCTGACGGCTTGTGTTTGACACAAATCGCAGGTCCCACACCTGTAACCCGCTTCAACGGATTCACCGAAATGGTCTCGGATCACCCGCATCCGACACGTGGATTCTAACGCGTAAACAAACATTTGATCCAACTGCGCCTGTTTACGACGGATATAATCGCCTATCTCAATCTGCTCATCTGTCAGCGTACTGAGCATTTGACTATCTTCAAGCAGTTCAATGAGTAACAGGTCTTCCTGTCCCCAGTACTGGATATAACCGTCGCTTTGCAGCTCGGCGAGACCTTCCATTATCGTCTTCGGGTTCCCTCCAATAGCATCGCAGAGTTCCAAAATCGTTTTTGTGCCTTTCCGCAATTCGAGATACAATTCCCGCTGTGCTGCATCCTGTGGTTCCGCCTGTTCCGACCAGAATCCCCGGAATCGGACAGAGAGTTGAGATGGAACGTTATACCACCGCTTCAAAAAACCGAGTTTTTCGAGGTAACTGAGACCGACATAGATTTTTGTTGGGTTGCTGCTGCTCATCCACGCCAGTTCGTCGTTAGAGATTGTGCGATACCTTTCGCTCCCTTTGAAATTCTCGATGACCTTTAAGAGTTTAATCAGGAACTGCTTATCCGGCGTGCTCTCTCTAATGAACCAATCGTGTAGCCCGCGGTCATCGTGGCAGAAAAGCAGGACGCAACGCCCGTCCTCTCCATCTCTACCGGCTCTCCCAATCTCTTGACAGTATTCTTCAAGCGTGCCGGTGAGTGTCCAATGAACGATATATCGGATATCTGCTTTGTCGATCCCCATACCGAAAGCGTTCGTTGCAACAACGACATCCAACCCGTTCTGACTGTCGTCGAAAAAGGCATCTTGCACACGCGCGCGATCCTGCGGCTCAAGTCCAGCGTGGTAGAAATCGGCACGGAACCCACGTCTCTGGAGAAAATCCGCGATCTCCTCGGTTTCGCGTCTGCGTCCGGCATAGATGATCCCATTTTTCAGCCGAGGGTGTCGAGATTCAGCATCTCCCGTTGAACGGGTCACTCGCTGTTCGTTGAGAAACTTTTCGAGTTGCAGATACTTTTCATCCTCATTTTCATTTTGCTGAACACTGAGTTTCAGATTCGGACGCTCAATACCTTCCGTGAGGATATGCGGGGTCGGTATATTTAGCACACTCAGGATGTCTTCTTGGATGTCTGGTGGTGCTGTTGCTGTGAAAAGCGCGATGACATGCGGTTGGAGAACATCAATCGTATCTTTGAGCGACAGATAAGCCGGACGGAAGTCGCGTCCCCATTGCGAGATACAGTGTGCTTCATCTATGACGAACAATGAAATCCGAAACGCATTCAGGATGTCTAAAAAACGCCGACTCCGCAACCGTTCTGGCGAGACGTAAAGCAGCCGCACTTCGTTTCGCCTCAGACGTGCCAATGTCCTTTGGTATTCGTCCCACGTCTGTGTGCTGTTGATTAGGGCGACTGCGTCTATACCTTGCTCCCGTAAAGTATCGACCTGGTCCTTCATCAGTGAGATAAGAGGCGAGATGACGACTGTAATGCCATCAAGCATCAAGGCTGGCAGTTGATAGCACAACGATTTACCGTGTCCGGTTGGAAATACAGCGAATGTGTTTTTGCCATCTAATATCGTTTCAACAATCTCACGTTGTCCTTTGCGAAAGGAGCTGTAGCCGAAGTGCGTGTCGAGTGCTGTCAGGAGGGAATCTGCTGGCACTTCTTGATCCGGTGTCGGTTCTGCCGTATCAACCGACGACTCCAGAATGGCATCTACCTGTTTGAGCAAATCCTGCAAATTTTGCATATTTTTCGCTGCGCGTTTTGTGACCTACGAGAAGAACCGGAAGCGGAAGATGTGAAAAATAGCGGCGACACCGTCTTTCCAACTCACGGTTTTACCTTCGTGGTAATCTCTGCCGCGATAAGAGATGGGGACCTCAATAATTTTGCACTTCCGTTTGGCGAGTTTCGCCGTAATTTCGGGTTCAAAACCGAACCTGTCCGAGTGGAGCGAAATCTCCTTCAAGATGGGTGTCCGGATCACCTTATAGCAGGTCTCCATATCGGTGAGTTTCGTGCCGTTGACGACATTTGCGAGCGTCGTGAGAAACTGGTTCGCGAGATAACTCCGCAACAACCCTTTCTGCTTACCGCCCATAAACCGAGAACCGTACACCACATCGGCTTCATCGCTGAGAATCGGCTGCAGTAACTTCGGGTAATCGTTTGGATCATATTCCAGATCGGCATCTTGGATAATCGTAATTTCGCCAGTGATGTGTTGGAAACCGGTGCGGAGCGTCGCGCCTTTACCTCTGTTCACATCGTGGTAGAAGACCTTTACAGCAACGTCGTCTGCGCTTTCAGCGTTCTCATTTGAGGGTGTGTCTGTTGTCGCGAAGTAGCTGCGTATTGCGTCTGGATTTTCTGGGATACCTTCGATTTCCTTTAGGATATCGCGTGTACCATCTGTTGAAAAATCGTCAACGAGGATCAATTCTTTTTTCATACCGATTTCAACACTGATCACCTGTTGTAGAAGTGCTTTTAGGCTTGCGATCTCGTTGTAAATCGGAATCACAATGGATAGCGTAGCCGCCATCTGGATGCCCCCAATATTTTATTCCGCGGTTTGCGTGTAGGAAACGGCGTAGACGAAGCAAAGTTGAACACGACCATTTTCTTTTACCTAAATGATACCCAATCTTTATATTAAAAGCAAGTTTAAAAACAGAGAACTTCCTTTTCACCTTCCGATAGGCACACGTTGCAAGCGCGCTACGTTTATGACCCCAATTTACGTACGCTGAATAGAGGCATCAGTTGTTGCCTCGAAAACTGAATTCACAGCACCAAATAGAATTGGCAAATTAGCCAAAGTAAAATTTGTTCTGTTTCGCATAAAAATATCACCGACAAGCCGTCCAAATTCCCACAACGTTCCATCCGTAACAATACCATATACCGGAAAATCGGGGTCATTATTTATTTTTTGTGCAGCGACCAACTCAGCCAAACATTGTCCCCAGCCTTGCTCAAAATCGTTTTTCTTCGCTTCAACTAAGATTATCAGCGGCGTTCCAACGATGAGTTTGCCCAATTCAGATTTTGTAGAGATAAGGTAATCCGGTGTTCCGCTCAATGTCTCATCATAGACTATGGATTCCTTGATCCAGAGAGCGTAGTGGTCAGCGTACCCTTTATAGACCTCTCTTAAAACCGGAAAGATAACGGCTTCACACCGCGCTGCCTCCGATCCGAAAATATTGATGTGTTGCCTTGTAAACTCAAATTCTTGTAGAAATTGATCCGAAGGGCTTAAGGGGGCCTCAACCGAAAAAAAGTCGTTTTCCGAGTATTTAATCCCGAATTTCTCTTGAACCTCAGGAATCGTCTTGAAATCGCTAAATGCCATCAGTTTTATCTCCTATCCTGTTACGCGTCGGTCAGATTTTCCAGCGCAAACGCAAAAAAAGAGGTGAAACCCGACAATTGACAAAGTGGTCACGTGCATGATAGAATATGCCTAATAGATTTTCAACCTCTACAAAAGAGGTAATAAACTCATCAGAATGGAGTTTTAAATGCAATTCAACGCTGTTTTCAAAAAAGTCCCTGAAGGTTATATCGGATTTGTTGAAGAGTTACCCGGCGCAAATACGCAAGGGAAAACGCTTGAAGAAACCCGATCAAATCTTCACGAGGCAATCCAACTCACGCTCAAAGCGAACCGAGAACTCGCTGAGGAATATATTGCGGAACTCGAAGAAGTTATTCGCGAACCAATTTTTGTCCGTTTATGAATTATGCATACGACAACCGCTCAACCCGTTTTTCTAAAGGCTCCATTTGCGCAAGGATACGACTCATCAAGGATGCCCTATCGTCGGTGTATGCGGCGTTGTTCCACTGATTGACCCGTTCGTTTGGATCCTTCTCCAGATCGTAGAGTTCACCGTAGGTGTGTCCGCAGTACCACGTCAATTTACGAGTATCCGTCACGATCGTCTTCAACCGCAAACAGTCCGGATCGTCCACACACTCCACCAATACAGAATCGCGGACGGATGTCGCCTCTCCAGTTAGCATCGGCATCGCGTCTACACCGTCTGTATCCGCTGGCATCGGTAAACCGACGGCTGACAGAACGGTCGGTACAATATCGACGTGGCTGAAGAGTGCCTGTGTGCGCTGCCCCGCTGGAATCGCTGCAGGGTATCTCAACAACGTCGGTACACGGACAAGCTGCTCGTAATGGAAAGGTCCCTTCATCCAAAGTCCGTGGTCGCCAAGCAGTTCGCCGTGATCCGTCGTAAAGAGGACCAATGTGTTTTCTGCCAATCCACGCGTATCCAGACACTTCAGAATCCGATGCATCTGCTGGTCAATAATCTTCACCATATTGTAGTAATACGCTCTACCGAGTCGCGCGTCGTCATCTGAGACTTTACGGTAATCAGCACCCCCGCCTTGTCCAGCAATAGCGAATCTCCCACGGATTTCTGACTTCTCAAGCTGCCCGGATCGCGCCTCTAAGAAAAAGGGTGGTTTATCGTCTAACTCGCCTTCAACGAAATCCGGGAGCGGTACCTGCGCCGGATCCACACGGTTCTCGAATTCTGTCGGAACACAGTGTGGGTGATGCGGGTCTTGGAAACCGACTGCCAATAAAAACGGTTCTGTCGCCTCGTGGTTAGAAAGGAAATCTATCGTCCGATCCGCCGTCCAGACGCTGTTATGGTATTTCAGCGGGATCTCCCAATCATAAGCCTCACCACCGAACCCCCTTTCGCTGAGACGCGTTGCTTTGCTATAACTGCTGAGCGTCTCTTCGGATACCTCTGAACGCACCCATTCTCCGTAGTGTCCGGCGATGCCATAAGTCGCATGTCCTAACGCCAATTCAACTGTCTCAAATCCGTAGTAGGTACCTCGGAAATCCGGGTAGCGGGACGTATCATTCAGTGTTTCGATCGACGCTTCCGCTGAGGCACCGAACGGTTGGAAGTGTGCTTTACCGATATAATGCGTGCGATACCCGACATCAGCGAGCCGATGCGACAGTAGGGTTTCGTCTTCCGGGACATTCATCCCGACGTTCCAAGCACCGTGCCGACTCACATACCGTCCTGAAAAGATGGAGGCGCGGGCAGGCGTACAGACCGGGTTCGCACAATACGCTCGTTCAAAACAGACACCTTCAGACGCGAACTTGTCGAGATGCGGTGTCTCTGTAAACGTTGAACCGTAGCAGCTCAGGCTATCCGTGCGCTGCTGGTCGGTCGTGACAATTAGTATATTCGGACGTGGTGTGTTCATAAATATCTCTGCTCTTGACTTTGACTGTCTCAACATTCCTGTATTGATTTGAAGACAGAATTCATAGCACCGAATAGGATCGGTAAATTATCTATAGTAAAGCTAGTTCTGTTTTGAATGAAGGTGTCACCGATAAGTTGACCAAATTCCCACAATTTTCCGTCGGTAACAACACCATACACCGGAAAATCGGAATCATCATTGATTTTTTGTGCTGCAACCAATTCAGCCAGACATTGGCCCCAACCTTGTTCAAAATCGTTCTTTTTTGCTTCAACTAATATTACCAGAGGCGTACCAACAACAGTCACACCTAATTCAGACCGTGTAGCAATGAGATAGTCCGGAGTACCGCTCAAAGTCTCATCATAGATGATAGATTTCTTTACCCAAAGTCCATAGTGTTCAGCGTAATCCTTGTAAACCTCTCTTAAGATGGGAAATATAACAACCTCACATCTTGATCCCTCAGATGCGAAAATATCAATATATTGCCTGCTAAACTCAAGTTCTTGTAAGAATTGTTCTGAAGGATTTTTAGCCTCAACGTGAAAAATGTCATTAGATGCGTATTTAATTTCAAATTTTTCCTGAACTTCAGAAATAGTCTTAAAATCGCTAAATGCCATGAGTGCTACCTCCCACAATTCGATGTCAATTTATAGTAAAGCCCGAAAATAGATTGACCTTTACCAAATCTCCAGATTCCCCCCTGATAAGGGGGGTTAGGGGGGTTTTACCGATTAAGGTTTCCAATTAATTACTATAGTTTGGACAATTTTAACTTTTTTACAGACAAATAGCAGAAAAGAGGGTATCCTTTCATAATAAACCTGACATTTATTGAAAGGATGTTTTTGATGAATCCTCTTTCCCGCTTAGAAGACATGTTATCAGACT
>JAJEET010000024.1 GCA_022820835.1 Candidatus Poribacteria bacterium | reverse complement strand
GACCCTCAAGCGCGAGGTTCAGGCGTGGCAAAACCGGAGAAATCAACAACGTGCCACTGTCGAATGGCGATTTACGATTGACGACGCACGCATCAAACTCAGGAGACTATATCCGTCAACAAGCCATTGACAGAACACTAGAGGACGCACAGGGAGCCTATTGGGATGCTTACATCTATTATTTGGTCTGTATAGCTCTTTGTGACTGTTATGACAGTGGTGGTTGTGACAGTGGTGGTTGTGGCTAAGGCGTTATTTTCCCTGACTATACATTGGGACAAACACTTCCGTTTACATAAAATAACGTCAGTTTGATAAATACTTTCGGCAGACGCATTTCCTTTTAAGGTCCCCCTGATAAGGGAGATTTTAGGGGTTAGCCCCTTAAAAATCGTTGCTTTTTCGGTGAATATATCACTTTTTTGTGCAATTTGCGTCCGCTTTGGCTTCTAATACTTTTTCAAACCGGTGTTAAAATAAGTGTTTGTCTCAAATCTAGCTTTACCAAGTTTTGGACAATTTCTGCTTTAGAAGGAGAATCAAAATGAAAAAAATACTTAAGGGAAAAATATCTCGAGTCGTACTTGTGATAATTCTTGTAACGGTTTTTCTCATCAGTGTTGGTTTGTGGCGACACCATTACTTGAAGATTCTAAATGCCGAGCCGAAAAAGATGTATAAAAGCACTATCTCACAACCAGACACTTCACAGGTGAAACCAGTTCCTTCTGGTTCTATACACGAAACCCGAAAAGAAACAGACGACACAGATTTGGAAGCAGAAACCTCTACATTGGGAAAACATACAGACAATGTTACTCCACTTGAAAAAACTGATGATGTTAATACCCACAGTGACAATGCTGGTTCAGGGGAAAAAATTCAGGTGCCACTTTCAGTTGAAGAGACAGTAGAAATTGCGGCTTTCAGAAAGTATCTGATCGCACAATCGGAGTACAATTCGGCAATGGAAACCCTAAATGAAGCACTGAAAAGGAGACCTCCAGATTGGGAACATTTAGAATGGGCAACTGATAAAGTTGAGAGCACTGAACTAGAAAAAAATAAAACACTTCGTGAACTTGCTGCTTACTCTGAAGAAGCAGCAAAGGAATTGGCAGCGGTGGATGTCCAAGCAGTCGAAGTCGAAAGTAAAAGTGCTGAAAGAAAAAGTGAGAACGAGGCTCGAAGGAGGTCTCTTGACAGAATTATAGGGCAGGATCTCTTCAACGCGCTGTCCCCGGAGGAACAGCGTGCTTTATTGGAAAGACTTCCGGCAGAATTAAAAAGTCTGTTTACCACGGAGTAAGAAAAGATACCTATTTCTTATATGAAACCTCGTCTTTCTTGGATTGATTAGCATGTTCTTTTCCTTTATCAGATATGTACCCGATGTACACGCCAACTTGATAAACATGCGGATTGCTCCACGGAGACTTCACTAACAGAGGCCTCCGCGGAAAAGAAAAGAATCTGCCGTTGTTGTGCGGAGCGGCTAAGAGCCCTCCGTATCCAACTTCAGGAGAGACGAGAAGCACGCGAGGCATGAAAACGCCAACAAACTGCGCAGCAAATCATACCTGTAACCTCAGAGACACCCGCGAGTTGAAAAAAAACATTGGATCGGCTCCTTAAACAGTTGTGCTTTGTAAAGGTAAACCACATATCCTGAAACATGTCCACCTCTTGAATAAGAAACCTTGAGAACTCGGATGCAATTACCTCTTTATTTTCGGAAAATCATAGCAGCGGCACTGCTGCTCTGTATCTTATGCCTCGCCTTCTGGATCCGCATCCAAGGTGTAGAACGCCTCCCTGATGGACAGTTCACCGAAAACGATGCCTATCTCTACCACTATCAGGCTAACATTATCACCGAGCAAAGGCACCTACCGCTACGCGATATGCGCCGATGGCTGCCCCTTGGCAGAGATAATGGACAGTTGCTCTCCCTCTATTCGTACGCTATTGCCTACATACACAAAGCCTTCCCGGCGTTGCCTCTCTATCGTATCCAACTTTACGCGCCTGTTTTCTGTTTTACGCTCGGTCTCGGCATCCTGTTCCTCTTTCTCAGCCGTTGCTACGGCGTTTTCTTCGCTACTGTCGCCGGTGTGCTCTTGGCAACGCTGCCGGGGAGTGTTGAGCGGAGTGCTATCGGTTTCGGAGACAGGGACGCATGGTGTTGGATGTTTGGAGGACTTGCCGTTGTGAGTTACCTTTGGAAAGAGCAGATAGAACCGGGATGGGGTAGATACTTCGCCACCGCACTCTCAGGATTCATCGTTTTCTTAGGGGGAATGAGTTGGGAAGCCTTTGGGGTTTTTGTTCTCATAATTGTCGCAGTGGAAGTTTGGAAGTTCTGTACTACAGATACCGAACAACACCTCAAAGCATATCTCTTGTGGATACTCATGTTTATACCGTGGCTCTATCTCATGAGTCCCGCCTATCGCAGCGGGTACGGTTTCTCTACACATCTGTCAGCACTTATGCTTGCACCACCCCTCGTTGTGCTTGTCCTACAGAGTGCAAGATATCTCTTGCTTCATTTCTACGAGCCGCTGCGGCCTCATGGACAAAAACTTGCCTGGGGGTTAACGCTCCTTGCCATTATAGCGGGTATCGGCTATTTCCTCTTACAAGAACATACGTTTGAGACAACCGCCTTTGCCTTTCGCGAAAGCCGACTTATGAAAGACATGACAGAACTTGCTGACCCCCATTTCGGTTACTGGACGGGCAGATACGGCACTGTTTTTATGTTAGGCAGCCTCGGCATTATCATCACCACGTTCTATATCTGGAAATGGCACGGGATCCCGCTGGTACTTGCGCTCGCTGTGTTCGTCGGCACCACCTTCTTTCGGTGGCCCCTCAGTGCGTGGATCGGAGAAGCGAGATGCAATACACTTTTTTTACTCTCTTTAGGGCTGACGGCCTTAGGCCTTGGCATCGCCTGCCTCCGAAAAATGCCTGATCCGCTTGGTCTGCAAGGAAATCGTGCTTCAGCCATATACATCGAACGCTGCACATTCGCCATGCTTGTATGGTTTCTCTTGTGGGTGGCACTCTCGCGAGGCGGTAAACGTTACGACTTCTTTATCGGTATTCCGCTTGCTTACGGCACTGCATGGCTCCTGTGGCAACTACCAACAGTCGTACTACAAAACCTCTCGCGCCCCTTCAAACACCGATGGATTGCTGCCTGTTTCACAGTCGCCATATTGATCCCGGTTTTGTTTTGGAATCCGACCGGTGGGCATGCCACCCGCGCCGTTGCCGCAGCGGCGAAATGGCGAAAACCGACACCCGGAAAAGGGGGCCTGGCACAGACACTCGATTGGATGAAAAACACACTCCCTGAAAATGCTGTCGTCGCCGCGAATTGGAGTTATGGCAGTCGGCTTAACGTCCTCGGCGGTGTCAAAACGATCACCGATCAGGACACTTTCCTACCGCACTGGATACACCTCTATTACCGCTCCGTCTACTGTGGGCAGTCAGCCCGCGAGGCACTCACTTTCCTCAAAACACACGGTGCGACACACCTCATGCTCACAGAATGGGGGCTCACCTCAAAAGCCTGGCGTTACTCCTACATCGGCAGCGATGAACACAACGATAGAAGATTTGAATTTACACGGCTTATATCGCTATCAAATAAACGCCTTTCAAGAATAGGACAGACCCCTTTCCTGTATATCGAAGTGCCTGATACAACATCACCGCCGGACTTTTTGACAGCACGACTTAGAGAGCGGAATACCGCGAGGATCCCTTATGTCGCATTCAAAGGTGGGAAACGCTATCTTTATAAAACATCAGGCAATGATAATTCTCATGGCGGCGTTATTTTGTATTATGATGATAACATGCACCTATCAAATGTTTATTATGTACATCCCATCGGTTGGCAGAGCTTGTCCGTTCGGCTTTACTTTCTTGACGGCCTGCCCGATATTTTCGTGCCTATCTACGCAGCAAACGGAGAGGATATTGCTTCCGTTAAAGTTTGGGAGATCCACTATCCACCGGACATCAAAACGGATGAGAAATATCTCGCAACGCAATGAAAAAACAAAAAGTTGAAGTCTCTATTGTGATGCCGTGCCTCAACGAACAGGAAACACTCGGTGCATGCATCGAAAAGGCGCAACGCACGCTGAAATCCCTATCAATTACTACACGCGTGCAGGTGAGTCGAAACTTAACCCTATTACAGATGCAGCGCGGCACATCCGTTTCATGCTGAAATACAAAGTGTCCGGCAAGATTTAATATAGATACAACTTACGCAATCTATATCCGCTGCAATTAGGGTTACTGATGTAATGACAGTATAAAACCACTTGATGTCCACTATAATCTCTTAGCTTGGAAGGAAACGCTCGGACTACGCTTCTAACAATTCAGCCTTGTATTCCTCAACAATTGCCGCTAAGACAGATTCGGGAATATCCTCCAACTGAGATGCTAATTCCTCTTCGACGTTAACCATCAGACTGTGGTCAAACGTCTCGCGTTCAGCGCAAGGATCGAGATGTTCACCGTGTGCTTCTAACAAGACTGCCAATTGCGCAGGGGTTAGACCTTCGGAGATACCGTGCAAACCCCACGCCGTGCCACGGTAGCCTTTCTCATAATCGGCACCGAGGTGTTTCTGTAGAATTTCCTCTCTTTCGGCACCTTGGGCACTGCTGTTTTCGAGTTCTTCTGCAGCAGCGATTGCCCGCGCATCCAACTCTATTTGAAAGGCGGTCGATGCATCTGCCGCTGCGACAGGATAGATTTTATAGGTTTCCATAATGTCCTTGATTAATTTCAGACTTTTGTGTGGGCGATGGGTCTGTTTCCTTCGCTTCCACCGGTGATAATCGCAACTTTTCCAGTCAATCCGAGTTCCATGATGCCTCCCTATTTTTTCTAAGTGTGGACGATCCTGCTACTATTGTGTCAGCGAAGAGATCGCTTCCGGCACAGCCTTGAGCACATCGCTGGCAATGAGTCCGTGCATGCCTAATCTCTCCGAGACGATGTCTCCTGCTAAACCGTGTACGTAGACAGCGAGTGTCGCTGCCTTTTCTGTTGACAAGCCTTGTGCCATCAATCCCGCAATGACACCTGTCAGGACATCCCCCATGCCACCTGTTCCCATGCCCGGGTTTCCGGTGGAATTGATCCACACGTTTCCATTTGCGTCAGAAGTAACGGTAGGCGCGCCTTTAAAGACAAGCACCACACCGTGTTCATTTGCATACGTTTGTGCCGTGCGGATTCTGTCTGCTTCTAATGTCGGCACCGGCGTATTCGTTAACCGCGCCATCTCGCCGGGGTGCGGTGTCAGCACTATCTCTCTATCTAAGAACGACATAATTTCTGGGATTTGTGCCAGCGCATTCAATCCATCTGCATCAACAACCAACCTTAAGTTGAGTCCTTGTGCTCGGTTCTCGCGGACCAGTTGGTGTACAAGTGCTACAGTATCTGGGTGTTGAGATATCCCGGGACCTATTGCAAGCACGGATTTTGCCGTTTCTGCAAATTCAAGGATAGCTGAAGTTGCTGATACCGATAGACTGCCTGTATCCGTTTCTGGCAACGGAAGTGTCATCACCTCTGGCAACAGACCTTCTAAGATCGGATTCAAATGCTTCGGGGTTGCAAGCGTTACCAGTCCTGCACCGGCGCGCAAAGCTGCTTCACTTGCGAGTGCTGCCGCGCCTGTCATACCTGTAGAACCCGCGACGACCAAGACGCGACCGTAACTCCCTTTGTGAGAGGCAGGAGGACGTTGCGGCACCCATTCTGACGCTGCTGCCGCCGTTGTCCAATGGACCTTAATATCCTGTGCATCGATAACCTGTTTCGGGAAGCCGATGTCAACAACTTCCAATTTTCCGGCGAGTTCGGCACCCGGATGCATTAACAACCCTCTCTTCGGAAGTCCTATGGTTAGTGTTCGCTCTGCTTGTACACAAGTCCCCAGCGGGGTTCCTGTATCCGCATCGAGACCGGACGGTAGATCAATAGAGAGGGTAGGTGTGGAGAGAGTATTGAGGGTATCAATAACGGGGGCGATTGGATCGCGAACCGCTCCGCGCAATCCTGTCCCAAAGATAGCATCGACCAGAAGTTCACAACTCGCTATGTGATTTAAAGCACTGCCCCATTCACTTCCGCGTTTAGCGTCTGACACGATTTCTTCAATTCGTAACCCCAGGTTTTTCACGATTTGAAGGTTGAGGTCTGCCTCCGCTGTGAAACTATCTGCTGGGGAGACGAGAAAGGTATGGACATCGTGTCCGGTGTGTGCAAGTTGGCGGGCGATAACCAAACCGTCACCGCCGTTGTTACCTTTGCCGACAAGGATGCCAATCCGTTGCGTTGTCGGATAGTGCTGTTCAATTGCCCTGACGATGGCACTCCCAGCCGTCTCCATGAGAACGATGCCGGGAATGCCGATGCCTTCAATAGTGTTCTGATCAATTTGACGCATTTCCGCCGCAGTCACGACTTTCATGCAGCACTGTCCTGAAGTTTGTCAGCCAGCACTAACAAATGTGCTTCCATCTGCTCTGCCGCCTGTTCTAAGCTTTCTCGTTCTATCTTTACCTCTTGAACCCTCTCGTCTTGATGCGTCTGAAGGCAGAAATTCAGATTTGTGCGTAGATCAAAAAGGCTCTGTTGGATATGATCTTGGAAAGAGCCTTCTGGGTACATCCATCTTCTGCCTCGCGTCTGTCGCAAGTTGAAGTGGCAGTGTCCGTTATCACCACCGAAGCAGTCGAAACGCATAATTTCGTCGTCGTAGACGTACAGTGAAGCTGCCGGACCGCGGCCACCGGCATCATCACGCCAATATGCCTGGAGTCGGACGTTATCCTGTATCGGATATTCCACGAGATCGTGTTTTCGATTTGCCATCTGTTATCCTCCTTGGTGCTTCTGCACTGTAAAACACATCTATAGGAGTCAGTTTTCAGGGGGTATAGAGATTATCCAAACTTTAGTCTGCAAAGGTATTCTATCATAACTCATAAGATTTTCCTATGTTTTTTTCACCCCTTCTTTCACCCCTTCATAGGAATTGTCGAAAAGATGGCGTAGTCTAAATAGGGCGAGGGGGCAAACCTCGCCTGCAGAGCACGGTGGACCCTTCTGAATATGGAGATGTTCAAACAATAAAAAAAAACAGGTAAAGTACTTGACAAATTGTTGACATTAAGGTAAACTTCTTTTCAAGGATGTCGCGTTTGGCAATTTGCTTTATGTTCTTAGAGTAATACGCCGAATTTTTGGTAAACTTCAAACGAGGCTTCTAAATGTATACCCAGAGATAGAAAAAAGAGTTAACACAATAAAGGAGCGTCTTATGAAAGACCAGCTTTTTAACGGAAAACTTATTTTTTCTGTATTAGCTATTTTGATATGTTTGACATTTACAACAGTAAGTTATGCGCAAGATAATGGAGAGACACCTGCCGAAGACGTTACTGAGGTAACTGCGGAAACCACTGAGGAAACTACCGAAGAGGGAACCGAGGAAACCACTGAGGAAACTACTGAAGAGGGAACTGAAGAAGCTCCCGAGGTTGAAATGCCTGAGGAACCAATGGTTGAAGAACCGATGGAGCCTAAAGAATACGGTTTCAACGTAATGCTTGAATCCGGTTTGAACATGATTTCCGTTCCGTTGATGCCAGCAGAACCTTACACAGCCAAATCGTTGGCAGAAATGCTCGGCGCAACCGTCGTCATCCAACTCGATGGCACAAGCCAGCGATTCATTGGTTATACGATGGCTGATGAAGGTGATGGTTTCAGTATCGACGGTGGCATGGGCTATATCGTCAATACACCTGATGGTGGTATGTTCACGTTCACTGGTAAAGCGTGGGATAACCAACCTGAACCAGAACCGATGCCAGATGAGCCACCAGTCGCCGACGCTGATGCCGATGCTGACGCTGATGCGGATGCTGACGCTGATGCCGATGCTGACGCTGATGCGGATGCCGACGCTGACGCTGATGCTGATGCTGATGCTGATGCTGATGCCGACGCTGACGCTGATGCTGATGTTGCCGCTGCACCGGCACTTTCAACCTTTAAAAGTGCATGGGCGTTCATCGTTACCAGCGATATTCGCGGGATGCAGGCAGGCACAGGCTACACCCTCGTCGCTGAAAACCTTCGCACTGGCACTACCGCTACAGAAAGCATCACCAGTGATGTAAAACGTTCCTCCGCTGTCTGGGCAGACCTGAACCGTAAGAGCGTCGTTGAAGCTGGCGATAAACTCGAAGTCGCACTCTATGACGAACACGGTAATGTTGTCTCCGGTCCCTTCCAGCGCACCGTCACAACCGCTGACATCCGCAACGCTTTCTTGAGCCTGCAACTGAATGTCGGCGATGTGCGACCGAGTGAT
>JAJEET010000049.1 GCA_022820835.1 Candidatus Poribacteria bacterium | reverse complement strand
TTGGCCTTCCAAGCCATGCGTCGCGGGTTCGAATCCCGTCTCCCGCTTGTTGAATACCGATTTTTGCCGACGTAGCTCAGTCGGTAGAGCGCGTCCTTGGTAAGGACGAGGTCACCGGTTCAATCCCGGTCGTCGGCTCCACTTGTTGAATACTATAGTAAAACGAAAAAATAAATAGACACTTTAAAGAATAACAAACCTCACCGTTGCAGGCGGCGTTTGTAATCCTGCCTTCTATGAGTGTCTCGTTAATTGTAAGTTTCACTATAATTACGGAATCCCGAAAGTAGGGTATTATTATGCCGAGAGACATTGTAACTTTAGCATGTGATGTATGTGGTCAACGCAATTATGTGACGACACGGAACCGGCGGACACAGCAAAATCGCTATGAACGCAAAAAATATTGTCGGTTCTGCCGGAAACATACACTTCACAAAGAGACGCGCTAACTTTTCACAACGGCAACGGGTGATGTCGCATCAATCGCTAAATATCCGTGCCATACAACAAAATTTTACAGGCCAGTAGCTCCAACGGCTAGAGCGTCGGTCTCCAAAACCGAATGTTGGGGGTTCGAATCCCTCCTGGCCTGCCTTTTATTATTATGATAACTCGCTTGAAAAAATATCTTCAGGGGATACATCTCGAATGGCAGAAGGTCACTAAACCCGATATGAAAGAGGTACAGGGTAGCACAATTACTGTCATCGTTGCCACCGCGCTTTTAGGGCTTTATATCGGCATCATTGATGGCAATCCGAAATTCCCACCATGGGAACACCCTTTGAGTTGGTTATTTCTCGCGGCTCTCCCTGTCATCGTGTTTCTTATCGTGAAAAGTTGGGAAGACCACTCACAAAGCGAGAGGAATCCTGAGGCTGTCATTCCGAGTAATCGGAAGGTCATCGCCGCAGCAGTAGCCGCAATCCCAATAATCGCAGTAATCGTAAGCCAATACGCGCTCAACAATACGCTTGAAGGGTTCGGTATGGCTTTTCTTAGAACTCTTTTTATTCGAAGCTAACGTTCCCGTGCTCATGGAGCATAGCGCAAGAACACTGGTGGATTCAGAATATGGATGGATACTGGTACGTCGTTCAGATATACACCGGACATGAGAAAAAGGTTAAACTCAACCTTGACAACATGATCGCAAGGGAGAAATTACAGGACGAAATCTTGCAGGTTAATGTCCCGCAAACTGAAGTGGTAGAAATCAAGGACAGCCAGCGAAAGGTTAGTGTTCGACCCTCTTATCCCGGATATGTACTCGTGAATACGTCCCATCAACTCGGGCCGAATGTAGAGAGCCCGATTGGACAAAGAAGTTGGGCACTCATACAGGAGACACCGGGGGTCATGAACTTCTTGGGACCCACCGCACACCCATCTCCGTTAAGTCCTGATGACGTTGAAGCAATGCTCCAAATGTCAACAGAGGAGGAAGAAGTCCAACCCGTACCAGCAATGGAATATGAAATCGGTGATAAGGTTAAAGTGATAAGTGGACCGTTTAGTGGGTTCCTTGGCGAAATCGAAGAAATTGACATGGAACACCAGCGGTTACGTCTTAGCATCTCGCTTTTCGGACGTTCCACCTCAGTTGATTTAGGTTTACTTGAAGTGGAAGAAATTAATTAAAGTGAACGCACGTTAGAATTAAAACCCACAATGGGGAAGAAAAATGGCAAAAAAAGTAGCAGGTGAAGTTAAACTCCAACTCGTCTCCGGGCAGGCAACCCCGCAACCGCCTGTCGGACCGAGCCTCGCGCCTTATATGATTAACTTACAGGAGTTTATCAAATCCTTTAATGCCCAGACGCAGCAGCAAACCGGTATGGTGGTGACGACTATCATCACATGTTATAGTGACAGGTCTTTTACGTTCATCGTGAAATCACCCCCGGCTGCGGTCCTACTCAAATCGGCAGCGAAAATCGCGAAAGGGTCCGGCGAACCGAACCGTAACAAGGTCGCTACCGTTACCATGGACCAAATTCGAGAAATCGCACAGACGAAATTACCGGACTTGAATACGACTGACTTAGATGCAGCAACGCGGATGGTCGAAGGCACCGCTCGCAGTATGGGATTGACAATTAGATAGCGAATCAGGTATACGGCGATACAGTTAATCTTCCCGTAAATACATAAACTCGCTTAGGAATCGGTGTATAGAGATATACCCAGTTGATTATCGTAAGATTTACGCCCCCCCTTGCGGGTGGGGTTTGTAAACCCGCACGACACAGAGTAAATTGCGTAAGTCTTATATCGGAGAACAACATGGCGAAAAGAGGAAAGCGATACAAGGAAATCAAAGAGCAGGTAGATAGAGAGCAATTGTACACGGTTGACGAGGCGGTTTCGCTTGTAAAAAAGACAAGTCGCGCCAAATTTGACGAAACAGTGGATCTGGCCTCACGTCTCGGTGTAGATGCTCAGCACGCAGAACAGAATATCCGGGGCACCGTCGCACTGCCACACGGCACAGGGAAATCAGCACGTGTTGTCGTCTTCGCCGAAGGCGATGCAGCACGGCAGGCTGAAGAGGCTGGCGCAGATTTCGTCGGAACAGACGAAATCGTTGATAAAATCGTTGACGGATGGATCGATTTCGACGCAACAATCGCAACACCAGACCTGATGCGCACTATTATGCCTAAACTCGGACGCATACTCGGACCCAGAGGTTTGATGCCCAACGCAAAAGCCGGCACCGTTACAACCGATGTCACTGAAACCATACAGAGCATCAAAGCAGGACAAATTGAGTATCGTGTGGAACGCTCCTCTGGTATCATCCACGTCCCGATCGGCAAAACCTCCTTTGAAGAAACAAGCATTAAAGAGAACCTCAACGCTGTAATGGGCGCACTCGTTGCCGCTCGTCCGGCATCTGTAAAAGGGCGATATATTCGCAGCGTAGCGATCTCATCAACTATGGGTGTCGGTATCCGAATAGACCCGCAACAATTCGCATAAACCAAACGGGGTATGATATAGAAAGTGTCCTGACTACTGAATAGAGTCGTAGAACGTAGGTGCCAACGGCTTAATTGCCTACCGAGGCTTGAATGGAATAGAAACAGCGAGCGCGTCATCAGAACGCAGACGGAATCTTATCGCCCGTTATTTTTCTCTCCTTTTATGTCAGCCTCCAGGCATCTGGAGGCTTTTTGTATGTCAGCGGATACCCCATTAACCCGTGTGTCTGAAACCAAAATAACACGATACGGTTTCCGTATAACTCACGTAGAAAGGAGCTGATACATGCCGAATCAGGCGAATATTCAGCAAGCAGAACAAATTCGTGAGATTTTTGAGAGTGCCGATGTCGTTCTCTTAACAGACTTTCAAGGGCTTTCCGTCGCAGAAACCAACGAACTGCGAAACCAACTCCGGGAAGCAAACATCCGATACAAGGTCTGCAAGAACACATTAGTGAACGTTATCGCACAAGAGAGAGGTATTGAAGGACTGGAACCATTCCTGAAAGGGAATACAGCACTCGCTGCAGGCACAGATCCAGCTACCTCTTCAAAAGTCTTGCTCGCATTTAGGGAGGAACACGAAGACCTCAAGATTAAAGGCGGAATCCTCGGAACACGAGTGATTGACGTAGATGGCGTTGAAGCACTCAAGGATATGCCATCTTATGAGGTCTTAGTCGCTAAAACCGTCGGACTTGTCAGCGCACCACTCGTTGGACTTGTACGAACGCTCGGTCAAGGATCACCCGTTAACGGGATGGTAAATGTACTCAGTGGAACGATACGACAGGTGACCTCTGTGCTGACACAGGTCGCCGAACAGAAGAAAGAGGCAGAAAACGCCTAACGTTTATACAAAATATTACTTACGCACCCATTGTTGCAGGTGGGTCCCCACTGTTGCAGCCGGGGTTTGTACCCCCGCCTAACGCATCAGATACGTAGAAAATTGCGTAAGTCCCAACTAAGAAAATTGAGGCACCCTGCCTCTCTTTTTCGACAACGCTTGATCAGGAAGTTTTCTAATCAAGTCAATTTAGTACTACTTAATTTAGAAAGGATAAAAACATGGCCGCAGATTTGGAAAAAATGATTGATGAAATCAGCAGTATGACAGTTTTGGAGCTTTCCGAACTCGTCAAAGCATTAGAAGATAAATTTGGAGTCAGTGCCTCCGCAGCACCCGCAATCGCTATGCCCGGTATGGTCCCAGGCGCAGCACCAGGGGAAGCTGCCGAAGAAGAGGAAGCGGAAGAGAAAACCGAATTTGATGTACAACTCAAAGAATTCGGATCCAGCAAGATTCCTGTTATCAAAGAAGTTCGCGCACTCACTGGACTCGGGTTGAAGGAAGCCAAAGAAAAAGTTGAATCCGCACCTGTCGTCATTCAAGAAGGTGTCTCTAAGGAAGATGCTGAGAAGGCGAAAGAACAACTCGAAGACCTCGGCGCTGTCGTCGAAATTATTTAACCCCAGACATATCATCTTGTCTCTACACGTGGATGACACGTGACAAGACCACGTATCATAGGAAACCCATTATTGTTCTTGAGTATAGCGATACGCTACAACGAACTGTGATGGGTTTCCGTTTTTTCTAAAAAATAACACGTATAACGGAATCGCACACGGACCCCGATGTTCAGCATCCTTGATATTTTTTATCTCGTTTTCAGCCAACTCGCAGTCGGCGGGTTTGTTCTCCTAACCCTTGTTCCTAAAGGGTTAGTCGGTGCAAATTTCTATCGTTTAATGGGCAGCATATACCTACTTGTGAGTGGTTTATCACGTTGTGCAGACTTGGCACGCCATCAACAACCCGTCACATTTCTCAACTTTTTTGGATATTGGCAGAACCCTGAATCTATTTTGGTAATTTCTTTCGTTCTTCTGGTTCTCGTCTACACGATAAGTTGGTGGTTCAAGCGTCCGCTGCTCACACAAATTTTGTTTATTGTCGGTTCAATTTGTGGCACCGCGTGGATCGTGTTGACGGCTCAACGCTACCTCCAAATTATTCAACTTCCCAGCGAGACGGTCCTGCTCCCCTTGCAGTTCTTGATGGCATCTACACTGCTCGGCGCAGTCCACACCGGCATGTGGTTTGGACACTGGTACCTCGTGACACCAGATCTGCCTGTGATTTATTTCAAGCACTTCAACACTGTCTTACTCCTTGCACTCTCAGGCGTGACACTGCTGCTCTGCCTGAACTTTTTTTTCAGACAGCAATCCACAGATGTGGTACCTTTTAACGTCTTCTACCAAATCATCTTCGGGATGCGATTGCTTATAGGCATCGCGGGGACCTTACTCCTCTATTTCATTACCTGGGACTGTTTACGTCCTAAATCTGTTGCCAGAGACGTGCTTGGGGCGACGCGCGCGGCAACCGGGTTTCTTTTTATTGCAATTATCACAGTCTTCCTCGGCGAATTTTGCAGCCGGTTTCTACTTTTGGAGATGCGGTTCATCTTCTAAATATTGATTTAAATTTGATTGCAAAATATAATGTAGATATGCTAAAATAAATGCATCCATTAAGACTGAAGGAGGCGAATCTATAATGAAATCGCAAATTTTTTATGAACCCGAATCAATGACCCTCGAAGACCGACCCGTACCACAAGCCAGCGACAACGACTTGTTAGTTCAAGTACGTTCGGTCGGGATCTGTGGTTCGGACGTTGCATACTATTTTGGTAACAGTTCACTCGAAACAGATGACGGAAAAGGACCTCTGATCCTCGGACACGAGTTTACCGGCGAAGTCGTTGAAGTCGGGAATGAAGCAGGAACAAAAGGCGGATTTAAAGTAGGAGACCGAGTTGTTGTCAACCCCGTCCAATCAAATCCTGACTCCTTCTGGAGCAAAAAAGGGTTGTCCAACCTATGTCCTGAAAAGCGCGTCTTAGGGGTCGGCGTTGATGGCGGATTCGCAGAGTACGCTGTCTCCGATTATCGCTGGACAGTTAAACTACCCGATAACGTTACTTATGATCAAGGTGCATTAACAGAACCGCTTGCATGCGGACTCTATGCTGTCAACAATCTCAACGCTGAAGAAGGACAAACCGCTGTCGTCTTCGGACCGGGACCCATCGGTCTCATGATGGTGCAAGTACTAAAAAGCCGTGGCCTGAAAAATGTACTACTTGTCGGAACTCGAGATTATCGTTTAGATTGCGGTAAAGACCTCGGCGCGGATGTCGTCGTCAACGTCAGCGACACCAACTCACCACACTATGTTGAAGACCTCGGTGCTGCAATTCAGGAACTCAATGACGGAGAATTAGCAGACCGCGCGATTACGGCTACTAGTTCACTCGACGCAATCCACTCTGCACTCAAAGTGACCGGGCGACACGCAACCGTCGTTATCTTCGGACTTCCGGGCGACAAAGACGTGATGCAGGTACCGATCCTTGATACCATCCTTGATGATAAAACGATTCGATTCTCTTGGCTCGCACCCGACACATGGGAAGAAGCCGTACAACTCATTTCGAGCGGCGATGTCAACATGGACAAAATCATTAGCCACGAGTTCCCACTCGAATCGCTCGTTGAAGGGATAACGAAGGTCCGCAACCGAGAAGACAGTTGCACCAAGGGGTTGATAAAAGTCTCAGACTAAACAGCATATAACATGGGTATCCCATTTTTCATCGTTTTTGTCCTTTCAATCGCTTTTCTATCACTTGGGATAACAGGATGGGGTGACTTTGTTTCGGTGGAGTGGCCAGAACAGGAGACACCCGACGCAGATGGCGACACTGTTCCTGATGCAGATAGCAACACCGTTACCATCACCCCGTACCTCCGTCTTCAAGCCAATTATTGGGCAATCGGACGATGCACCATAGGGTTTCTCCTGTTTTTCGTTAGCCTTTATGTTATGGGGTTTCTCCTCTATCTTGAGGAACGGGAAAGCGGCAGGATTATGAAAAACGTTAAAAGCTTTGCTAAACTACGGCAATTCTTGGAACGACATCAGAATCGCGGAATTTGAAAGGTAGACCCTCTCTGCATGGAACAACAATTAAAAAACGACTTACTTCTTCGCGCATCGCGATGTCTGCCAGTCGAACGCGTACCCGTCTGGATGATGCGGCAGGCTGGCAGATCAGACCCTCTTTATCGACAGATTCGAGAAGAACTTAACCTCCCTTTAGAACAACTCTTCCGAACCTGTCCCGCACCGATGTCAGAAACCGATGTTGAATCGGCTGTCAGAATATCACTGCTACCAAAGCGTATCGGTGTTGATGCAATCATCGTCTATAAAGATATACTCACACCACTGGCACCGATGGGCGCTCACTTCCGATTTGACCCAGGCCCCGTCCTAAAACCGCCAATTCGGACATCCGCACAAGTGGACGCTCTCTTACCAGTTGATGACCCACCCTCACAATTAGCGTTTACGGGAAACGTTATCCGTAGGCTCCGCAAAACCTTAAACGGTGAACTGCCACTCATCGGATTCGCTGGCGCACCTTTGACCCTCGCATTTTTCCTCATCGCTGGCGAGAGTCCTATCAAACGCGGGACCGGTATATCGGAGAAAGCCGAGCCGGTTTTCCGAATGATTGAAGAGACACCTGAACTTATGCATCGGCTACTAAATAAATTATCAGAGATGACTGTTAATTATTTGAACTACCAAATTAGCGAAGGTGCTCAGATCGTCCAACTCTTTGAGTCTATCGCCGATGTCTTGCCGAGGCATCTATACGCCGATTTCGCGTTCCCGTATCACCAGCAGATTTTCGAGAAACTCAATCCAGAGGCTCCCAGTATACTTTTCGCTAAAGAGTGTGATTACCTCAATTTAATGCACCAAAGCGGAGCAGATGTACTGAGCGTCGGAAAATGCATTGACCTCAGCAAAGCCAAAGCCGAGACAGACGGCACCGTCGCTTTTCAAGGGAACGTTGATAACGATATCCTCCGAGACGGAACTCCAGACGACATCACGGCAGCTGTCAAAACCTGTTTGCAACAAGGTGGAAAGACGGGACATATACTCAACTTAAGCCACGGACTTCACAGAGACACACCTTTTGAAAACGTTAAGCATTTTGTAAATATCGCAAAAACGTTGTAGGAACATGTATGAGAAACATTCCAGAAAACCCATTCGCACCACGACAATATGGAGAACTCGTTAAAATAACGGATCGGGTCTACCTGTTTCGCAATATCGTCAACTCTTCTATTATTGTTGGCGACAAAGGCGTTGCTGTGATTGATACACAGGTAAACCAAACGATGGCGCAACGACTGTACAACGCAATTCGCACCGTCACAGATAAACCGATCCTATATGCAATTAATACACACTATCACTGGGACCATACGAACGGGAATACTATCTTCCATCAGCAAGGTGCCACCGTTATCGCACGCGAGATGACGAAAGATTTTATGGTGAATCGCGCACCACGACAGGAGGCGTTCCTGCGCTCGAGAGGCTTCTCGTTAGGCGACCCACCCTTCCTGCCACAGCAAACATTTACGCATGAAATCGAACTTGATGTAGGCAATCAGCCGCTACACCTCGTTCATTTAGGAAAAGCAGAGACAGATGATGCCACGGCTATCAGGGTGCCAGCAGAAGAATGTATCGTCTCCGGGGATACCGTCATGACGGGAAGTTTTCCGATCTTCGGGCAGCCTGTCATGAATGAAGGCCTCATGGCAAACCACGATTGGATCAACACAATTAAAGAACTCCGTACCTACGCACCTAAATGTGTACTCCCCGGACACGGACCCTTAGCACGGGATCCTGAAATAGATCTGTTACTCCAGATAGAGTCCTATTTTCTAACAGAGGTCCGAAAACATGTTGAACAAGGTAGGTCTTTAACCGAGCTGCTTGCTGAAATGGAGACGAACTTACCTGATTGGATTCGTTCTATCGCTGAGGTTTGGGGCACACCGCGCTACGCGATTTTGCGCGTATACCGTGGATTGATTGACGATCCGGAGCCAGGGTGGCAGCACCTGAAACCTTCGGCGATTCCGCCAGCAGATACCGAAAAACTCTATCAAAAAACATCCGAACTTCAGGAATTTAAAGGATATCGAGAAACCGCCGAAGAGGTCGCGGAGGGCAACGACTTCGGTTTGGCGATCGCTATTCTGAGAACCGCCACCGAAAAATATCCGAACCTACCTGACGCGTGGACAGAATACGCCAATTTGCTCACACAAGCCGCCCGTAGTGTGTCAAGCGTCCTTGAAAAAGGCGATTTCTTCGTCGAGGCAAAAAATGCTATCAACACCGCCCTCGAATTAGACCCCGATTACGCACCAGCCCACCTTTTACGCGGATACAATCACATCCTTTCTGCATATCGCAACGGTGATGAAACAGACACAGGATTGGAGTCCATCTATAAAGCACTCGTCTGCGGACTTCAGAGCACACAACTCGCACAGGCATACTTTTGTATCGGTCTTGCACATCGCACAAATGGAGATGAAACGTTAGCACGTGAAGCTTTCGCGAAGGCGATCGCTGCTGATGCACGGTTCATGCCAGCACAATTAGCCAATATGGCATAGGAGGAAGAAAATTAAAATGAACTACGACAGCGTTTTACTCGTTGCATTTGGCGGTCCTACACCGGGATGCTGTCAAAAATACGACAGCGACGCATGTCCAGGTGAAGCTTACTGCTTTGTTGAAGGAATTGCTGGGACAGCCGAATCGGAAAAAGAACGTGTAAAAGACATCTCGACACATTACGTCCAATTGGGCGGGTTTTCGCCATTCAATGAGTTGACTTTCAGGCAAGCCAACGCTTTAGAAAACGCGTTACAAGCACGCAATCTCCCGCTTCCTGTTTATGCAGGATTCAGACATTGGACACCTTATTTAAAAGAAGTCATCGCTGAAATGGCACAAAAAGGACACCGTAAAATACTCGGTATTATTATGGCACCACACCAATCCAAAGTCAGTTGGGAGTGGTATCAACAAGCAGTGAAAAAAGGAATTAAGGCAGTTGACAGCGAAAAACCGACGATTGATTATCTTGACCCGTGGTACACACACCAAGGCTATGTCGGTGCTGTCGCTGAAATTATCAAAACCGCGTGTGGGGACAAGTTAGAACGTGCCGAGCTTGTTTTCACAGCACACGCAATTCCACAATTGGCGGCGGATACCTCACCTTATACACAACAGTTTGAAAAAACCGGTGAAGCAGTCGCCCAAGAGATTGGGAAAACTCGATTCGACTTTGCGTACCAAAGTGAAGTAGAAAACAGCCCTATCCTGTGGACACAGCCTGACATCAACGATTGGCTTAAAGCCCGAAAAGAAGAAGGCGTTGACACCGTTGTCGCCTCACCGATCGGTTTTCTTTGTGACCATGTTGAGGTACTCTACGATCTTGACATAGAGGCGACCGAGACAGCGGAAGCCTGCGGTATTGATTTTATTCGGGCAGGAACTGTCGGGGACCACCCGAAGTTCATTAACATGTTAGCCGATTTTGTCTGTCAAAAATCAGCCATCTCCCAGACCTAATGGGTCCTATTTGGGACTTCACCTTAGGTGTCAATTTAGGGATTTCTGTGATCCCGTAGGTTGGGTTGAAAAAAACCTCTTCAGTCGCGTAGCGACGGTATGTTTATAGAAAGGCAATGCCTATGGAAACCCGCAATAAAAAACGTGCCGTTGTAATCGGTGGTGGTGTCACAGGATTGACAGCCGCCTATCGGTTGCAACGCGAGGCAGCACAGCGAAACATACCGCTTGATGTTACCCTCCTTGAAGCGACAGAGCGCGTCGGCGGTGTGATTCGGACAGAACACCGAGACGGATTCCTCATTGAACACGGGCCTGATGCCTTTATCTCAACGAAACCCGCCGCAAAGGTTCTCTGCGAAGAACTCGGCATCGCAGACCAATTCATCGGCACGAACCCAGAAGTCCGACGGAGTTTCGTACTTCGGAAAGGGATATTACATCCGGTACCCGAAGGCTTTTATATGATGGCACCGGGTTCACTGAAACCGTTTCTAAAAACCCCACTCTTCACCTGGCACGGCAAATTAAGGATGGCATTGGACCTATTTATCCCGCCCCGAGAAAGGGACATAGATGAAGCCGTCGCGCACTTCGTCAGGCGCCGACTCGGCAACGAAGCATTCACACGAATCGCACAACCGATGATAGGCGGTATCTATACTTCGGATGCCGAAAATTTGAGCCTAAAGGCAACTTTTCCACGGTTTTTAGAGATGGAAAAGACGCACGGAAGCATTATCAAAGCACTCCGCGCACAGAAAAAACAGGCAGCCGCAACGAGTCGAGACACCAGCGGTCCACGTTATAGCCTCTTTCTGTCGTTCAAATCCGGTATGCAGACACTGATTGACACACTCATCGAAACTTTATCCTGCACGATTAGGTTGGAGGCGCGTGTAAAGCACATCCAACAGAACGCTGACAGTGGCGAATGGCAAATCTCACTCGCTACGGGGGAAACTCTAAACTCGGAACTCCTCTGTCTTGCCCTCCCCGCACTACAGACGAGATCGCTTGTCCAAACCGTTTCAAATCCGCTCGCCACAAAACTTGGCACGATTCCGTACGCCTCGTCGGCGACGGTTAATTTCGCGTTCCGCCGTTCGGATATTACGCACCCGTTAGACGGCATGGGATTCGTTGTCCCAGCCACAGAAAACCTTTCGCTGATCGGCTGTTCGTTCAGCAGCGTTAAATTTGAGAATCGCGTGCCAGACGAACATGTGTTGTTACGCGCTTTCGTGAGTGAACCGCTTGCTAAAAATGCCGAAGCAGATATTATTGAAGCCTGTCAAGCAGACTTAACACCGCTTCTCGGTATCCAAGATGCCCCCTTGTTTGCGACTGTTTGCAAGCACACACAAGCGATGGCGCAGTATCAGGTCGGACACCAAGAAGTCGTCAGCGATATAGAACGACTCACGAGCGGATTAAACGGACTTGCTCTGGCAGGAAACGGCTATCACGGGATAGGCATCCCGGACTGTATTCGGAGTGGAGAGACAGCAGCGATTTCACTCTTAGAAACATAGGATTTACGCATGATGCTCTTTTGTACCACAAACTTCCTAGTTTGTGCTACCAGAAACGCTGTGTCGTCAGAAAACTTTCATCTAACAAAACCGCCTACAGTCAAAATTGCGTAAATCCTGAAACACTAAGGAAAAACCATGAATCTTAAGGCAGTGCGTTGGGGGATCGGCAGCATGAGTTTCGGACTATTTGGATGCGTATTAATTATATTAACTGTTAACTTTACGCCGCGTGCCGAAGACAAAGCACATCGTGTGACAGAGGCATATCAAGGCTTTCAGGACGGAAAGTGTCAAAGCTGCCACCCCGCCATCTGGAGAGAATGGAAAGATTCGATGCACGCCAAGGCTTGGATCGATGAAATCTATCAAGCGGCAGCACAGCAGGTTCCCGACAGGGAAACCAAATGCGACCAGTGCCATGCACCCCAACCGATCCTCATGACAGGGATCGGGGAGATGCCGAAACTCAGGGACAGACAACGCGAAGCAGGTGTCTCATGTCTCGTCTGCCATCTTGATGCGAATGGCGCAATGAACGGACCGCCAGCAAGCGCGGAAACTTATTTCCACGCCAACGTTACCAATCCGATCTATACACCACCCACGAAACTCTGTGCCACCTGCCACGGACAAAAGAGCGTTCCTGAACACGATCAGCTCTCCAGTTTTTTGGACAGTGAATTTGCTGAGAATACCAGTTGTGCAACGTGTCACATGCCCGTCGTGAAGCGACTCCAAAGCACAACGAGCCATGAGAGTATCAAGGGACGGAAGCATACATGGCGCGGCAGCCGTAGTGTTACGCAGCTCAAACGTGCAGCGAGCCTCCAACTTGAATACGAGACCGGACAGGTTAGTGTCAAACTTCAGAGCAGAACCGGACATATCTTACCGGGCGGGACGCTGCGCATCATTGTGCTGGAGGTAACACTTCTCGCACCTGATGGCACTGAACGTCAAAAGCAACACATCTCAATTTCTGCTGAGAACGAGAACCGCCTTCTACCCAACGAGGACAGGACTTATACATTTGACATGGCATCCGCTGCAACCGGCGACACCATCAGTGCGCGCTTAATATATCAATTGACACCTAATACACCTGAATCCGATCGAATATTGATGGCAGATAAAACGCTTATAATCCGTTGATTATGGAAATAGGACTTACGCATATTGATTTCACATTGACTGTTTTTATTCCACAAGGTATAATACTTTTATGGCACAAGACTACGACAATATAGGAAAAAAATTGTGGGCAGACCACGCCGAAGACCTTTCGCGATTCGTACTGGAGATGAATGATGTTGAAGTGCTGGCAGACTTGGACACCGAGCAACAGATTATCGAGCGGCAGACCGACATTATAAAGCACATCCGCATTAACGGTCAAAAAGTCATTCTTCATGTTGAACTGCAACTCCGCGATAGTACGGACAAACCGATGTGGGCTCGAAACGCGCAATATCAGGGATACCTCGTCGGCAAACATGAGCAACCGGTGTACTCCAACGTCATCTACTTCCATCCAAGAGCTGGCAGGAACGATCCAGGCGGATACTCCTACAGTCGGGGCGGTTACGAACACACCAATCGCTATAAGGTGATACGGCTTATCCAAATAGAGGGGCAGGCGATTTTAGAGAAACAGGCACCCGGGCTACTGCCGTTCACGCCGCTCATGAAACCGCCTACGGGAGTGAACCTTGAACAATGGGTGAAAGAATGTATTGATGTAACGCGTGCTGCGCCTGTTGATCAGCAGACACAGGCCGATTTACTTTACGGAATCTACCTCTTCGGGGGGGGTAGTATATGAATCAGAGTTGCTTGACCGACTCATACCGGAGAAACTCATGCAAGAATCTAAAACTTACCAACGCCAGATGGAAAGAGCCGCTGAAAGAGTTACGAGAGAAACGACCATCAGACATATACTCACGCTGCTTAAGCGGCAATTTCGTCCAGAGACAGTGAACGCCTTAACCCCTGCAATTCAAAGTATAGACGATTTGCAGCGACTTGAACAGTTGCTGATTACAGCATCTGAAGCACGAAATATTGAATCTTTCGCGCAAATGCTGCACGAATAGGCGGACAGCATTGCTTGCTATGCATTCATATTCGGTTGCGAATCTAAACCGAGCAATCGCTTTAATGTCGGCGTTGCGCGCGAGATCACCTCATCGGATGCCAGTTTAAGGTGTGCCTGCTGCGGTTTCAAGATAGAACGGCAAAAGAAACCGAGTAACCCAACGCGCGGGTTCTTCGTTCTATTCTCCGAAGAACCGTGCCATATCGCACCGTTGACAATCAAAACGGAACCCCGCGGTCCACAGATTTGCACCTCATCAACGTATTCAACGCCTGATTCAGGCAGTGCCTCAAGTCGACGATGGCTGCCCGGCACACAACTGGTTGCCCCATTTTCAAGCGTGAAATCATTTAAAAAATAGACACTGTTAGCAACCATTGGAAAACTCGGACGCGGGGTCGGCAAGGCGGATAGCGGATAGTCAATGTGCAGACCCGCATCCGGGGCACCCGGATAAAGCACATTGACAGTAAAGGAACTCAACGTGCAATCGGCTCCAAGTAAGTACGCCATCGCAGCAAGTACCTTCGGATGCTGGATTGCCTCTTCAAAAATCTCACCTTTGTTAATAAGGTTCCAGACGCGTTGTGCACTGTCGTTCGCGAGGTATGTATGGCTTTTGCCGATCTCTTTCTCTGCTTCAGCGAGTGCTAAAGAACGTTTCCGAAGCTGTACCGTTGTATCCAACGGTATCAGACTTTCCAAAAGCAGAAAACCCTGTTCGTCAAGATGCTCTTTTTCGGATGTCGTTAATATCATGTTTTTCCTCATTTCCTATTTTTTTCTTGACAGTTTAAGCGTTTTTTGGTAACATATCAAGTAGATTGTTAATTTTACTTTCAAATAGAGTCACAATTCGTTGACCGAAATTCAGATTTTGGTTTGACATGTTTCAGAAATTGTAGTATCATATATAAGCGGACAGCATTTTAATCGACGATATACCGATGCGGCGGGAACAAAATTTCACCGATTGCATAAAACATCAAACAACTGCCCGACGGTTCTGTTATGGGTTTTGCACCCGTAACGCTAATGTCTCTGACGCTTAACGATTAAATGCTTGCTTAATTGTACTACTTTTTGTTAAAATAATAGAAAAATTCCCGCGGAGTCGAACATGCAAGTTAGATGCCCGCTTTATGTTCTGACTTGTGCCGTATGTCATACCACATTAACCTACGGCTACATCGGTATCGGGAAATTTAATGCTCGTTGGTAGGATGTTAATTGGATGGGCAAACATCATACCCCGGTCGTCTTTGTTGTATTCTCGCTTGCCCATCTAAGAAACTCAGTACTTAGTCTCGCGAGCGCGCAGACTTAACGAGGAGGATGAGTTAATGAAAAAACGAACACTCGTTTGTTTTTTGATTTTTACATTGTGTGTTTTTTATATCGCAATTCCGAACACTGTTTTCGGGCAAGAAGAGGGAATTGCTCTCGCCAAGCAAGTTTTTGATGAGTACAGCGAGACGCTCCAACGGGACAACGTTAAAGCACTGCTTCCAGAGATTTTGAACGGTCTTCAGGGAGTAGGTGAGGATATTGATATCCCAGATCTCGTTAATACGGCTATTGATTTGGTTAACGTCGGTCCTGCAGGTATCAGCATATTGAAAGCACAGGCTGAGAACCAAGGTATTACGCTAACAGATGATCATATAGCACTTCTTGGAGACCCGGATGTCCAAGAGCTACTCAAGGCTGAAAAAACTCAGACGTTGCTCGGATTGAAGGGTGTGGAACTTGGGGCAGGACTTTCAGAGCTCTCAAGGTTAGCCAATGAAGATTCAGGCACTGATCCCGGAACACCTGAACCACCGGATCCCGGAACACCTGAACCACCGGATCCCGGAACACCTGAACCACCGGATCCCGGAACACCTGAACCACCGGATCCCGGAACACCTGAACCACCGGATCCCGGAAC
>JAJEET010000054.1 GCA_022820835.1 Candidatus Poribacteria bacterium | reverse complement strand
AATAAATCTGTAGGTTGGGTTGAGCGGTAAATACACACTAAAAACCGTATAATTTAGACAAATATGCCGCTTTTCAAGGCACTTTCTGCCTAAATAGCGGTAGCGAAACCCAACATCCCACTTTTATCAAACTCACGTTATAGTAAAATGCCCATCCGTTACTGGTACGGGATACCAGCAGTGCGTATTTGTCATAAATAATAAGAAGATAAGAAAATTATATCCTAAAAGAAAAAAACGGGGCGAAAGGCCCTATCTAACAAATCGGTATGGACAGAAAAGCAGAAATTGCCCGCGAAACAGCAGAAACTCGTATCCAACTCCGTCTTGACCTTGATGGAAATGGGACATCCGACGTTAATACTGGTGTCGGTTTCTTGGATCACATGTTGGAACTCTTTTCCAAGCACGGATTCTTTGACTTGGAAATTGAAGCGAAAGGGGATTTACACGTGGATGCGCATCATACGACGGAGGATGTCGGTATCTGCTTAGGGCAAGCACTTCAAAAGGCAGTACTCGACAAAGCAGGGATGCGACGGTTCGGCAGCTTCGCTGTCCCGATGTATGAATCGCTTGCTAAAGTTGATTTAGATGTTTGCGGACGACCGTATCTCCATTTTGAGACACCACTTGTTTCCGGAAAAGTTGGCGATTTTGATATTGAACTTGTTGAGGAATTTTTTCACGGGTTCGTCAACCATAGTGGTACGACTTTACACATTAACGTCCCCTACGGTACAAATCAGCACCATATCATAGAGGCGATTTTCAAGGCAGTTGCGAAAGCGTTGCACACTGCGACACGTCTTGACGCGCATATCACAGGCGTGCTATCTACTAAAGGAAGTTTGTAGTAGGAATAGTTAGCAGTCGTCAGTTGTCAGTTATCAGTTAAAGAGGGTCTTGTGGCAGTAACAGGAAAGGGAACCGTCACAAGTTCTTAACCGAAAACCGAGAGCTACTCCGCCGCCACAATGTCTTAACCGAAAACTAATACCATTTCTAATTGAAAATGTCTCTTTTTTGTAGCACAAACTTCCTCGTTTGTGTCCTGAAAATAACGACCCTAAGAACCACCTAATCAGACAATCATTTATAGAAATGGTATAAGAGATAAATGAGGAGGACGTTTATGAATAACGAGAACGTTGTTGCAGTTATTCTTGGCGGAGGCCATGGCACACGTCTATTTCCATTGACACGGGACCGCGCGAAACCGAGTGTTCCGATTGCTGGGAAGTTTCGACTGGTAGATATACCAATTAGTAATTGCCTACATTCAAATCTCGAAAAAATCTATGTCTTGACTCAGTTCAACTCTGTCTCGCTGAACCGACATGTTGTCCAGACGTATCGGTTTGATACGTATCGTCGCGGTTTCGTCCAAATCCTTGCGGCGCAACAGACGTTGATGGGAGGTGATTGGTATCAAGGCACAGCGGATGCTGTCAGACACAATGAACCTTATATTCTGAATCCGCGTTTCGCAGACGATCATGTCCTCATTCTTGCCGGGGATCATCTCTATCGGATGGATTACCAAAAGATGCTGGCTGTGCATGCCGAATCCGGAGCGGATATTACAGTATCTGTCATCCCTGTGAAGAAAGAGGTTACGAGTGGACTCGGTATCCTCCAAGTGGATACCAACGGCAGGATCGTCAATTTTGTTGAGAAGCCGCAAACGGATGCGGAACTCCAGCAGCTCCGCGTTGCACCTGAAGTTTTCACCTCACGTGGCATCGAAGCACAAGGACGGGAGTATATCGCTTCAATGGGAATCTATGTCTTTAACCGAGAGGTGTTGCAAGAGGTGCTGCAAGATGAATCGAACGTAGATTTCGGCAAAGATATTATACCGGCGAGTATCCGAGAACGACCCGTTTTTGCCTACTTTTTCGACGGTTATTGGGAAGATATCGGGACAATCCGTTCCTTCTATTCGGCGAACATCGCACTCACCGATACCACGCCAGCATTCGATTTCTACGATGAACACGCACCGATCTATACCAACCGCCGCCATCTTCCGAGCACCAAAGTTAACAACAGTAGTGTCCGCTCTTCTATCCTCGCTGAAGGCTCTATCATTGATGATTCGGAAATTGATCGGACAATCGTTGGCATTCGTAGTATTATTTCTGGTGGCAGCCGGATTTACCAATCTATCCTGATGGGAGCGGACTTCTATGAGGCTGAGGTAGATCGGAGCGGGGACTCGCAGAGCGGTATCCCGCATGTCGGGATCGGACGGAATTGCCTGATCCAGAATGCAATTATTGACAAAAATGCGCGTATCGGTGATAATTCAGTACTTGTCAACCGAGATGGAATTGATAATCACGACGGTGAAAATTACTACATTCGGGATGGCATCGTTATTGTTCCAAAGGATGCAACGATACCTCCGGAAACCGTCATTTAATTTGTAGCCTTGAATCGGTTTGTAATCGAGGTTTACACAACAAGGAGATTTCTAATGCATAAAGTACTAACATTTCTGGCACTCAGTCTTTTTGCGCTGACATTTTTTGTGCCGACGCAAGTCGAAGCATTGGACACAGACGGTCTCGTCGGCGCGTGGTTGTTTGATGAAGGCAAAGGTGAAACCGTTACAGATGCCTCCGATAACGGTTTGGATGGGAAAATCGCGAGAGGCAAACCGAAGTGGGTTGATGGTAAATTTGGCGGCGCAATGGAATTCGGCGGCGCAGATATGGTGACCGTTGACGATGATGCTGCTCTCGACTTGGAGGATTTCACACTCGCAGCATGGGTGAATACCCCGAAAATCTCCGGCGCATGGCAGATTATCGCCTCCAAAGAGAACCGCAATCCCACCGGCAGGAACTCCGGACTCTTCGGCAACATCAACAGTGGAGCTGTCCACTACTCTTTCACAACCAACGCCGGATGGAAATCCTTTGATGCCAAAACCGCTGTAACCGATGGTGAATGGCATCACGTTGCAGGCACTTACGACGGCTCAGACTTTAAACTCTATCTCGATGGAGTTGTCGATGCCCAAACAGCACCGGGGACAAAACCAGATAACCACGATAATTTTCTGTTTATTGGAGGCTGCGACATCGGGAACTATTGGATGACAGGAACCATTGATGAAGTCGTTATCTACAACAGAGCTCTCAGTGAGCAGGAAATCAACGAATTAATGGAAGATGGCGCGACTGTTATGTTAGACGTGCAACCGAGTGGGAAGCTCGCAACGACTTGGAGCCAGATCAAAACGCAGTAGCGTCTAAGATTCGTCCGTTCATCAGCGCGCTGCAAAGCGTGCACTAAGGAAGGCTAACTTTAAATAACATGCCTGAATTAAGACAGAAACTTCTGGTACTACATTTGCACACACCAGACTTAAACAGTAACGTCGTTGCCTGGGCGATGTACGACGGCACCGGTGCCAAACGACATACGACAGGCGATAGCGAAACACCACCCTACAACTCGGTGGTCGAAGCGATGCGGGATGGCTGGCGCGTGATTCAGTTCCCGCAACAATTCCCTGCCTATCCCGGCATGGAATATCATACCTCATATCTCAGGTTTGAATATATACTTGAGAAAATGGAGGAAATCTAATGATTGATAAAAAGCATTTACTCACCACAGAACAGATGGCGAACTTCGTTGCGGACGGTTACCTCCGCTTCGACAAGTTAATTCCTGATGAATTGAATAAGGCTGCACACGCAGAGATGGAAGCCGGTGTGATCGTCCGCGGGCGCGGCGGCACCGTTCTAAACGATGTCTGGACAGATGATTCTGCTGTCGGTAAAGTCTTCCGTTTACCGGAGGTACTGGGGATCATTCACAGCTTGGTCGGCGAGGATCCGCTTTACGATCATCATGCCGTTCACATCGTCCGTCCCCAAAATGAGGTTGGACAAATTTGGCATGCCGACGCGATTATCGATCTGCGGATGCATTTTGATATCCAGTTCTTCTATTTCTCGCACGACACACCGCGCGAAATGGGCGGGACGATGATCTTACCGGGGAGCCACTATCGTCGCGTCTGCGAGACGGACATCGCACGCTACCAGAACTTCCTCGGACAAATGCCAGTCGTCTGTGAGGCAGGGACGCTCCTCGTCGTGCATCACGGGATGTGGCACTGTGCACAACCGAATCTAACCGACCAGACGCGCTACATGTTTAAACTACGCCTCAACCCGACGGTGCGTCAATGCCAACTCTGGAATACAGAGGATATTGACTCCGCCCCTATTCACGGCGCCTTGGGCAGGAATCATAGATGGTATGGCAACGATGTCCGACTTGAGATTGTCAACCGGATCAAGCAGTGGCGTTTCCTTATCGGCGACGATTCGTTCGATGTCGGCTACTGGCTCTCTCGGCTTGAGAATATGCCGGAGGATGCCCAAGAAGCAGCATAGTCATTAAAACAAACAAGGCGCGATTTGTGATCGCGCCTTGAAAAAAATTGCGGATATATCTTGACAGAAATACAGCGTTATCTATCGCGATCTCGCCGCCCTCTATCCCCACCGAACTCTTTCCGCATCCATTCCATAATTTCGCGCCGCTCTTCTGACGATCGAGCATTCCGCAGCTTCTCCATCGCATCGCGTCTCATTTGCTCACGAGAATATTCACGATTTTTCTGCTCCATTTGCCTGCGCTTTTCAGCCGCCATCTGACTGGATCGGTTCTGCCCGGCATTGTTACGTGCTCTTTCGGAATCACCGTCACCACGTCCGCCTCCGCCGCCTTCGTTTCCGCGTTTGGTAGCAAGAAGTTGTAGCGATCCCGTATTGAGCGTTACTGTTTCTCCCTCTTTGTCCATGATAACTTTTTTGGCTTGGATCTCTTTTACGGTCATATCGTCAAGTTTCGTGCCGATAGTAACGAAATGATAGCGATTCGACCTTCGCTCGAACAGTGTCGCTTGTGAGATGATGCCGTTCGGATCCACAGCCGTGCCGACTAAACTATACGAAGGTTCGTTGTTCGGTGGTGTCCACCCGAGCGGACGGAAGAGGTTATATTCAATAATTGTTTTGTAAAACGCTTCATTTTCTCCAAAGTTAATACCATTGCCACCGCCGCGGTTTTGACGACTCCGATCTCTATTCCACTGCGGTTGTGACCGTTCTGGCGTCTTATTCATCGCCTGCATTCTGGCAGCAGCCATCTCTTTCATTTTAGCGGCATCCATCTTAGGCTTTGTACCGATAAACTTCGCTTTTTGTTCGTCTTGCGCGTAGAGCAGTACCGCAGCCCCAAGGAGTAGGCATACAGCACAACCGATTCCGAGTTTTGTAATGACACTGCCCCAATGCGTGGCAATTTTCATCTATTTTCCTCCATTGTCTCCAACTTTTACTATATTTATTCGGAATTTGGTATAGACCTCTCTTTAATTTTACTGTTGGTTTTGCCAAATGTCAAGTCAAATCAATCCAATCGACGCAAAATCAGCAACGATAGAAGGTTTTTCGATAAATAGACTTTTAGTTATTATACCATTTCTATAAATTATTGTCTCATTAGGCGGTTATTATGATAGTTATTTTCAGGACACAAACTAAAAGTTTGTGGTACAAAAAAGAGATATTTTCAATTAGAAATGGTATTACAAGAAAAAAGGCACGGTTTGCAGCCGTGCCTTGAAATTGAATGCCTATGATCTTGAGATTCCGCGAACGCTATCTATCTCGACCTCGACCTCTTCTACCACTATCTCCGCCGCCACCGCGTCTCCGGAATTGCTGTATGAGTTCTCGCCGTTCCTCACCAGAAGCGTTCCGAAACCGCTCCATCATTTCGCGTCTTCTTGCTTGTTGCGCAGCGTCTTGCCCGCCGCGTTCCGTTTGGCTGCGCCGTTCAACATTCGCCTGATTAGCTTGGTTTTGCCTGTTATTGTTATTACCTGCTCTTTCGGAACCACCTTCACCGCGTTCGCCGCCTCGGTTGCTCCCGCTTCCGCGCTTCGTCGTGAGGGGTCGGAACTCGCCGGTTCTGAATGTTACTGTTTCGCCGCCCTTGTCCAAGATGATTTGTTTGGCTTGAATATCTTTTACCGTCATACCATCGAGTTCTGTCCCTATGGTGACAAAATGATAACGATTGGACCTCCGCTCCAGCAGCGTCGCTTGTGAGATGACACCATCCTGATTAACAGCCGTGCCTTCTAAACTATACGCAGGTTCGTTGTTTGGTGGTGTCCACCCGAGTGGACGAAAAAGGTTGTTGTCAATAATTGTTTTGTAAAACGCTTCATTTTCCCCGAAGTCAACGCCACCGCCGCGGTTTTGACGCCCCCAAGTTCTATTGCCTTGGGATTGTGCCTGTCTGGGTGCGTTTCCCATCCTCTGCATTCTGGCAGCACCCATCCGTTCCCTCTGAGCATCATCCGCCTCAGCGTTTGTACCGATAAACCGTGGTCTCGTTCGCTCTTGTGCATAAAGCAGGACCGCAGCACCAAGGAATAGACATACAACACAGCCGACTCCGAGTTTTGTAATGACGCTGCCCCAATGAGTGGCAATTTTCATCTATTTTCCTCCATTGTCTCCAATTTTCCACGCACGTTTTTTGAGAATTTGATATAAATGTTTCTTTGCAGCTTAAGACATATTTGACTGCGAAAAGGTTCTCTTTAATTTGAATTTTGATTTTTCCATCCAAATGTCAAATCCTATCAATCCAATGGGTAGGATTATTTGACTTCACAAGTTCCCCACGTGTATATAGACGAAAGAAATGCTTATGCGTTTATTTTCTCTGATTTCCTGTAGGCTTTACCCGCACTGATCTTCATAAACTCGTAAGTCGGAACTGTTCCACTGCCCGACTGCAAAAAGCGTTGACTTTCGAGAAAAAATAAGGTAAACTTTATAGAAACAAATATTTGGTAAAAGGAATACACTTGATATGAAGCGTTATAGTCGAATTCAAAAGTTAATCGCATTCATAAGCAGTTGCCTTCTCATTTTCGTTCTAACGAGTCCATCTGCGGATGCGGCGCGTCGGTCCCGTGTGCTGTCGATTGCGCTCTTCACCTCTGGCATGGGGTTGTATGTCGGTGGCACCTTTCTCAAATCCTCCGCCCAGGAGCGATACGACACCTATCTCAATGCCGCGATCCAATCGGACATCCAAACACACAAGGACGCTTTCCTTGCCAGACGGAACGCCAGCACGATCACATCGCGTGTCGGTCTTGGATGTGTTGGACTCGCCGTACTTTTTTCAATCTATAGTCAACTTGATACCCCGTCGGAGGCGTCCGAACCTGTAGAAGGTGCCGTTTCGAGGTTGAACCGTTGGCAAATCGATAGAACAAATCCACGTGTTGGAAATGTTGATTTCACGAACCATTTTTCTGGAAACACGGGTCTGCTATTTCCAAACGCCTCGTTCCAATTACTGCCGCACTATGATTTCCAAAGCCAGCGCGCGAGCCTGAAATTTCAGCACTTTTTTTAGGTTTTTGGTTTCACCCGATTCACGAGACGAGATCAGATTTCGACGGCTGCAAAACCGTAACCCGTCGTTTTGAGGAGTAGAAATAATGCGTCGATTCCACACTGTATTCAACTGTAAAGTTAGCGTCCTGAGTCTTCTTTTAATCTTCACTGTTATCGGTTTCTATGCCTGTACAAATAGTGAAGATTTCGCGAACCCGCTTGATCCGGAGAATCTGCGCACGGCTGGTGCACCAGAAGGTCTCACACTCTATGCCGGAGATCAGCAGGTACGGGTCACATGGAACGATACAGGTCAGGAAGGCATTAAAACGTACCGTATCTACAGACGCTCTGTAAGTGGAACGGATACACCGTTCGAGTTCGTTGGAGCCGTTGAGGCACCTGCGAATGAATTTATTGACACCCAGAACCTCGAAAATGACCGGCGTGATACCTCTGGACGGGTCCTCGCTTATGAATATCGTATGACCTATGTTGATATTAACGGTATTGAGACTCCTGATCCTGCGAATCCACCGGTTGAGGGTGAAACACCTTTCCGTGTCTGGCAGACAGCCCTCGCGACACCGAGCATCCCACCGCCTACGCCTACTGTAACGCTCGGTGACCCAACCGATCTCACGATTAAACTCTTTTGGGACGGTTATGAATTCCCTCACGATTTTTCTGTCTTCCGCGTCTATGCCGCACCAGACAGGGGAGACGACAAACCGCTTCGATTCGGACTGATTGCTGAGCCGAAACGGGATCAACTCTACTATTTTGATAATGATTTTGAAACTGACGGAACCCGAAAGGTATACCGTATCGCTGGTGTTGACGAGTTTGGAGCAGAGGCATTTGCAACAATTACTGCAGCTGTGCCGAATCTGCCACCGGCACCACCGAAAGATGTTCGTGTCATTTACCGACCGCGTTCTCTCGCTAACTTGAAATACGATGCCATCATCTCATGGACACCGAACACCGAACGAGACCTCGCCGGTTACCAACTCTATACCAGAGACGCAGCAGGCAATTTACTCGCGCGTCCATCACCCGGAAAGAAGGATCGTATATGGACAATCACCGGTGAAGACCGGAACCTCGTCGGACAAGACCTATTATTCAAAAAATATTACATCACCGCTTTTGACAACACACCAGGGCCCGATGGGCGACGCGACGAAAGTGCACTCGTAGAAGCAAGATCGCAATAATCATTACAATGCTTTCGCAAGAGATTTCAAATATAACAATATAACCGCAAAGGATATATCTATGCACGCTAACTTTTCTGGGCCAAACTTTTGGCTGACAAGTTACACCGAAAAAAAGAGACAGCACATCCGACAAATCTTTATCTATATGATTTGTGGCCTACTTCTCATTGGGACAACACTACCGCTCTCAGCACAACTGCCAGCCATCTCGCAGCTTAATAGTATTCAGACCGCTGAACCCATCGGCAAAGGAGGTTCCAGTACCACATTTGGGCTCCTTCAATACGCGAAAGTTGACCTCCTACCAGATCACCACCAAAAGGTAGACATCGGTGGTTTTGAAGAACTACACCGCGTAACGCTTGAGATTGAAACCTTTCTCATACCTGTCAGGTTCGCTTACGGTTTAAGCGACGAACTTGACCTCTTGCTCGGTGGTACATTTTCGACAGGTGATGTGCGGAAATCTGTTCTCGATTTCTACAGTACCGATACAGAAAATGAGGAAAACCCAAGTGGCAACCGCCGTGTCTACAATCAACCCTTGTTTGATGGTATCATCGGTCTGAAATATAACATTAAACCTGATCGGAACGATAATTTTCCAAGTATCTCTGTCGGTGGAGACGTACAGTTCGGGTTCACCGCCGATGATCGGCTCAACTCAGATAACGAGTTCCTTGACCACAGTCCTGCGGATGGGTTTCCATTTATGGGGGTTAATACCTATCTAATAGGCACGCAAAGGTTCGGTAGCCTTTTCAAAGTCCATGCTGGCGTTGGTGTCTTTTTGACATCGAAATCACTGAAAACAACCGACTTTTTTACGCTCAATTGGCAGGTAGGCACTGAGGTTGCGGTTTCAGATAATATGTGGTTAGTGGCTGACTTCGCGCGCGAGCTTCCGTATGCAGGTGTGCATCTGACGAACCTTTTGGGTCTCACACTCCGTTATGAGGTTTCAAATACACTTGCTTTCCAACTCGGATTCAATAACCGTCCGGGATTCCAGTTTAACTTGACCTTCGGCGGTGAACAAGCACAAGCACTTCAAGGCGAAAATTTGCTGTTTTAGCGATAAAAATAGGACTTACGCATGTTGCTCTTTTGTAGCACGATGCACTTCGCATCTGGGCGAGTACACCGCAAAACTTTCCAGTTTGGGTTCTCCACCAGAACGCTATGTTTTCCTTCAAAAAAACATTTCGTAGGGGCGAGGTTTCCTCGTCCGTCTTTGAAAATGTGCCTTATTATTTTACAGGTCACTATAATCAGTAGTCCGTAACGTAGTGGAGGACGGCTCGAACACAGAGAACGCCAAAGCCTTAAACCGCGTTACTTATCCGCAAGGAAAAATTAAAAAGATGCGAGCAGTTGTTCAGCGCGTTAAATCTGCCAGTGTTACAGTAGACGGTAAACTCGTTTCTGAAATTGGTGCAGGTGTGCTTGTCTTCCTCGGTGTTGCCCACGACGATACCGCAACCGAACTCGAATATATTGCCAACAAAGTCGCTAACCTGCGTATCTTTGAGGATGAAGCCGGTAAAATGAATCTTTCACTGCTTGATACAGGTGGTGCTGCGCTCGTTGTGTCGCAATTCACTCTTTACGGTGACTGCCGTAAGGGACGGAGACCGAGTTTCATCAACGCTGCCCGTCCGGAAATCGCAAATGCGCTTTATGAGCAGTTCATCGCCATTCTCAAACAGCAGAATATCCCGACACAGGGTGGCACTTTTCAGGCAATGATGGATGTGGAACTCATTAACGACGGTCCCGTCACCATTTTACTCGATAGCGACAAACAATTTTAATTTTCCTTGCGTTTCGGTCAGGTGGGTTTGATGCATGAAGTGCCTCTCCGTATATCTGAAGAAACACCCAAGCAAAAACCCTGCGCCGTTGTTGCAGGCTGCGTTTTTGTAGCATAGACTGTCAGTCTGTGCCTTGTAGAGACAGATCCATCAAGAACTTGCACGGAATAAAATGGAGGGATATCCATGAAACAGAAGATGCGTCTCGGTTTAGGTCAATTCAGTGAACTCAGCGAAGAGCGATTGAAATTCATCAAACAACTCGGTGTTGAAGATGTTTTACTCAACACGGCACAACTTCCCGGGACAGAGCGATGGGAATATGATGACATCCTTCGGCTCCGGACAGAAGTCGAGAATGCGGGGTTACGGTTAGCGGCACTTGAGAACGTCCCTGTCAACTTTTACGACAAAGCCATGCTCGGTCTTCCGGGTGATGAGGCGCAAATTGAGAATATGGCAACCACGATCCGTAACATCGGTAAGGCTGGTATCGAGATCTTTGGTTACCACTGGATGCCGAACGGGGTCTGGCGCACCTCGCGTACCACACCCGGTAGAGGCGGTGCTGCTGTCACCAGTTTTGATATGGACGAGACTAAAGACGCACCGCTATCGCATGGACGTGTTTTCACTGAAGACGAAATGTGGGAAAACTACGAGCATTACATGAGCCGGATTCTACCTGTTGCAGAAGAGGCAGGCGTTAAACTGGCACTTCATCCCGATGATCCACCGGTCGAATCTCTTGCAGGTGTGCCACGTTTGTTCCGTAACTTTGAAGGCTTCAAACGCGGCATGGAGATCGCCGACAGTCCGATACACGGACTCGATTTCTGCGTCGGTTCTTGGTCTGAGATGGGACCGGGTGTCACCGATGCCATCCGCTACTTCGGGGAACGCGACAAGATTTTCTACGTCCATTTCCGAGACGTACAGGGACACGTCCCGAAATTCGCTGAATCCTTTGTAAACGAGGGCAACTGCGATATGTTCGAGGTAATGCGCACGCTAAAAGAGGTCGGCTTCACAGGTTTCATGATTACCGACCACGTTCCACACGTTGTTGATGATACAGGTTGGGGACACCGCGGACGCGCGTATGCTATCGGATACATGACAGCATTCCTCGAAATCCTAACAGCAACGTAGAGATGGATAGCAAAAAATGAAACATCCTGAATACATTGACACCATCAAGCAAGGTGACTGTATTGCGTTGATGTCCGAAATGCCGGATGAATGTGTTGACCTCATCATAACCGACCCACCTTTTGCCATCGACTTCAAGGCAACTCGCCACAACTACAACCGAAAAGGGGATCGTGTCCTTCAAGGTTACAACGAAGTCAAGGGAAGTGATTATCTCACTTTTACGCTTGACTGGCTTTCCGCTGCAACGAGAGTGCTAAAAGATTCTGGTAGTATGTATATCTTTTCGGGTTGGAACTATCTAAAAGATCTTCTGATAGCAATTGATCAGTGCCAGCTCACGACTATCAATCATCTCATTTGGAAGTATCAGTTTGGTGTTGTTACGAAGCGTAAGTATGTAACCTCTCACTACCATTGTCTTTTTTTGTGCAAAAATGATAAGAAACGAAAGTTTTACCCCTATCGCCGGTTTGACAAGGATGCAAAGACTGAAAACGGTGGTTCGGCGCACTACAAGGACAAAGAGGATGTCTGGGAAATCAAGAGAGAATATTGGCAAGGCGCGGTGAAAACGCCAACCAAATTGCCTGCTGAACTTATTGAAAAAATTCTTGATTATTCCAGTGAAGAAGGCGATGTTGTTTTGGACCCGTTTTTAGGTTCTGGGCAGGTTGCTGTCGTCAGCAAAATGAAGGAACGGCACTACATAGGTTTCGAGATTGTGCCAGCGTATTATGAATTTGCCCTTGACCGGCTTAAGTCAGGAAAATACTTGATTCAGAAAACAGTATGAAAAGGAGGACAAAATGGCTCAAGTTATTCCTTTAAGATACGACACTGCATTTAAAAAAGCGTTCGGTCAACCAGAGATCTTCTGTCAATTCGCCGAAGATGTCTTAGGTATCAAATTCCATACCGATGAGGTGCATCGCGGCTACAAATTCCTTGAACCCATCGGGCAGGTTGATATTGAATACGATCTGTTCGCTGAGGACCCGGAATCTCGTATTGTCGTTGAGATACAACATGTCAAAGAACGACACTTCTATGATCGTTTCCTATATTATCATCTTATTAACCTCGTCGAGCAGGTAAAAAACAGTAAAGCGTACCAGTTCGATCGGACAGTTTACACAATTGTTGTCCTAACAAGTCCGTATAGCGAGAGCGAAATTGACTTTAGTGTTGCCATCACAGATTTCAATCCAATCAACGAATTTAGCCGTAAAGTCGATGTCTATCCGCATCAACTTGTGTTTGTAGTGCCACGTATGGTCAACGACAAGACACCGTCTGGTATCAAAGCATGGTTAGAACTCGTACTGGATTCGCTTGATGGTGAGATAGATGAAACCCACTACAACTCCCCAATTTTCGAGAGGGTGATTGATGCGGTTAAACGTGACAACATCTCACCGACGGAACGCAGGATACTGAAGGATGAAGAGTCCTGGGAAGATACCCTCATAGATGAAAATCACCGGGGGCGGCAAGAGGAAAGGATCGCCATTGCCCGCGCATTGATGAGCGAAGGCATAAACACCGAAGTTATTACACGAACAACGGGCCTCACAGCAACAGAAATCGAAAAACTGAGGCAATCATAAACCCCGAGCCGTGCTAATAACGGGGCAATACGATAAACTACCTTAATCAAATCTCGCCAGTGAAGGCGGCATTTTATGTAATCGGTACAGAACGACCAATGCGTGCGGATTCATAGAGCGCATCAAAGATTTTTGCGACGTTCAGCACCTCTTCCGCTGGTACCGGAGACGGCAAACCCTCACGAACTGCCTTGTGGAACGATTCAAATTCACCCGGCAACCCTTTCAACAGTTTCGGTTCGTAATTTACCATCTCGTCTTTCTTATCAAGGTAAATCTGAAGCGGTTCGTAAGTCGCACCGGCTAAATCGCCCATAAAGAACGTGCCGCCGATGTTCTCAATATGTGATGCCCATGCGGTCTCCAGGGTTACCGTCAATCCACCCTCAAAGCGGATTGTGCCCATCGCAAAATCTTCCACCTCGAAATCCTCGGGATTCCACTTACCCCACGGATTGATGACATCCTTTTTATGCCCAAACTTCGTTGCTGTCATCCCGAACGCCTCAACAGGTTTCGGACAACCGATCATCCAGAGTAACACATCAAGGATATGCACACCGATGTCGATCAGTGGTCCTCCACCGGCGATGGCTTTACTCAGAAACGACGGTGAAGCAGGGACACCGCGACGACGCATCGCCATGGCGCGGGCATAATAGATATCCCCGAAAAACCCTTCATCGTAGAGTTTCCGCAACGTACGTGCCTCAGCACGGAACCGAGATTGTAGACCGATCTGTAGGATTTTACCACTCGCCTTCTGGGCATCCACCATCGCTTGCCCGTCAATCGCGTTGGCAGCAATCGGCTTTTCGCAGATAACGTGTTTTCCAGCGTTCAACGCTGCAATCGTCGGGCCTGCGTGGAAATTGTTCGGCGTACAAACACTCACCGCATCAAGCTCATCCATCGCAGCCAATTTCTCATAATCGGTGAAAACGTGCGGGATGTCGTGCTGTTTAGCGAACGCCTTCGCACGGGTTTCGTCAATGTCGCACGCAGCGATAATCGAAACACCTTTGACCCCTTTATGACCGGGAAGATGTTTACCACCAGCAATACCACCACACCCTACGATACCTACCTTAACTTCTTTCATTTTATTTTCCTTTTTCTTTTATTTTTCTATAAATCTAAGGCAAACAAGATCGCCTTCTTGATCGTTATCATTATATTGTTTGGGAGTTTACCAAGTTGTCGCTCAAGTCGCACTTTCGCGGCTAAACCCAGATCCGCCAACCAAATTTCACCGGGGTAGGGGTTCATCGATTAAATCTAAAACCTCCTGTTCTATGAAACGCGATTGCATTATATCTAACACACCTTGGTCCGCGAGGTCCATAATTTCCGCAATGCGTTCTCTAACCTCTGCTGCGGTACTCGGTTCCCATTCCTGCAATTTCGTGTCTAGGTTGTGTTTACCTTTCGATTGCGGATCCAGTTATGACAAAGCTTTCAAGGTTCTGCAAAACTTTCTCAGCATTGCAGACCATTCGCCTATATTCATTGACTTCCCGATGATTTTGATGATGGAATGTAAACACTACC
>JAJEET010000064.1 GCA_022820835.1 Candidatus Poribacteria bacterium | reverse complement strand
TTGAGCGATTTTCAACCGGTGTTTAATCCGATCAATTTCTTTTTTGGGTGTTTCTATGCCTCTTTTGGATTTCTTTTGAAAAGCATGCAGTACGTAAATTGTATCGCCGATTTTAGTGGTGTACATAGCTCGGTAAGTATCAGTCGCATAGTCGCTTCGGATTTCCATAACCTCCGGTAATCCTTTTAAAGGTCTGGCTTTTGGATGTTTATCTCCGATCTGTGCGATGTAAAGCGCGTAACCTATCTCATCTTGCACGTCTGCCGGAAATTTCTTCAAGTCCTTATGTGATGAACTAACCCAAATTATAGGTTTTATTTCATGCTCCTCCTCGTTTTCTCTCATGCCTAATCCTTTAGAATAGGTCGTTACTGTTTATTAGATGTCCCTGAAGTAGTATTATTTTAACAAAACTTGGCAATTAGTGCAAGGGATAACGCATTGCAAAAATTGCGGTTGACGCAGCAGTGAATGTCTGCTAATATGCTGAAACTCAGTTTTCACAACACGCACTTAAATCTGACAAAATATCTGAGGTATCAACATGGAAGAGTATCTACAGATTCAGAAACCTGAACTTGACTATACCTATGAGTTTGAGGTCGATCAGCTCTCTCAGATGTCCGAATGTTTGGAGGTGCACGGCTTCGCGATTGTCAAAGATGTCCTTCCACCGGCGTTGGTTGACAGTCTAAAACAGGCGGTCTTTGATGGCACGGATCCAAAAAGAGCGTTAGAACGCGGGCAAAGCCGGACCCGACACGCTTGGGTTGAGTCGGGACCGGGTGCTTGGCAGCTGCTCGGATATGAACCCTTTATGAAGATCCATCGCCACCTGATCGGCACAGATGAGATGACCGTCCACCGTTCTGCTGCTATCATTCGGATGCCGGGGTCTCAACCGGTTGCATGGCATACCGACTGGTGCGGGTTTTCAACAGACGCGCCGAAAAATTCGGGGGACGTGTTAAACCGTGGATTGTGGCCCTCAGGCAAATGGTTCTACTTGACGGGTTCTCGTCCGGAACACGGCGGGTTGTGCGTGATTGAGGGCTCGCACGTGGCGGATTGGGAAGGACCGGAGGGGTTCAAGATGACGGCGGACAGGCGTTCGTTCTATAAGGAAGATGGAGAAGAGAGCGTACGCCGGTTTTGATATTCCGGGGTTAGTCCCGCTTTTCACGAATCCGGGGGATATGATTGTGTTTGCGCATCGGACGTATCACGGTGCGTTCCCGAACCAGATTGATGAGATCCGGTTGTCGTGTGCGATCGGTTTCCGACGGCGAGACCACCACATTGATATTCCGTGGGAAGTCCCGGACGACGGTAAGCAGTTCTTAGCGGATCTACCACCACATTTTCAGCGATACACACACGGATACACCAGTATTGATACCGCTTGGCGCGGGTGATTGTCCGACACGCCAGATTATACCTCACCGTCCCAATAACTCAGACTCTTATCTCTGCGATAAATCTTTCCTACAGCGTAAGGTAGCACCTTGTTAGAATCTGGGTATTCACTAACATCGTGCGGTGTAGTTGTGCCGAGAATGAAGAGTACCACCGGCGCGTCGGTTTCGTTCACGAATTTATGTGCCCCGATTGTGCCGGGTGGAAACGCAATGAAATCGCCTTCGGTAACTTCTACATCGCCGCGCGGCGTTTTAAGCGTGCAGGCACCGTCCATGATGTAACACATCTCCTCACCGAAATTGTGGAAATGCATCGGGAAGCTCATCTTGCCGGGTTGGAGACGGATTACACGGTATCCCAAATTCTTACCACCGATGAGCGGGTCAATATCTTTGTCCTCAAAGTCGTATGGGTGTGGCGCGTTTTTATAGTGCCACGCGATTTCGTCAATATGGATACGGTTGATATAGACATCACGCCTTGCTTGCAGGCAGTCAATCAGGTATTGACGCGCGTCCTTAAAGATAGAGTGTCCATCACCAACGAGAATTGTATTGAAACGGAGTGCTAAAATTTTGCGGAGTTCAAGTGCCGCTTTAGGCGGGTCGCTGAGCTTCGCATCAGCGAGTAAACTCAACGCGCCCATCGGTTCACCGACGACCAGATCCCCGAACAGAACGGTCTGTTTCTCTGGAAAATAGAGTGCGATTTCGCCTGGACTTTTCCCATGTTCGAGATGCACAGCGTGTAAGCCGGGTACAATCGTTTCCCGGTCCGTAACTGTCCTCGCCGGTGTGATGCTCAATGCGTCTGCATCGGCTTCATGCACAATCACGTCGGCACCTGTCAACTCCTGAAAGGCAGCGGCTTCGCGTTCATGATCGGCATTGGTCAGAATGATGAACTTCGCGCTGCCGAGTGCCATCAGTTGCTCTTTATCGGCATCAGACATTGGGACAGGATCGATGATAATATTCCCGTCAGGACGTATCCACAAATGCCCATTAAAATCGATCTGACGTTCCTGACTAAAGATTCCCCAACTGTACATATCTTCAAAAATTAAGCGTTTCATTCTTTAATGATTCCTTGTGGTTAAGGCACAGTGATCTGGAATATAAGGTTTTTTCTCAAACCCGCTTTCCACTTCGTTTCAAGCTATGTCATTTGACCTCTCGTAATGGCTCATTGTTGTTTTTCCTTTGAGACGAATCCGTAAACCTCAAGTTCGTGTGCGTAGGCTCTACCTAACTTTATTTGTGGTACGATTGCGCCACGCCTCGGATCGTACTGGCTGGCTTTCTTTTCATCGTCAGTGGTGCCGCTGATGTAGATGCGGATAGCATCCGTCACGATACCAGTGACGCGTCTTTCGATAACCGGACTCTCGTTGTTCTGGATCTGTTGAATCGCTTGCCAACGTCCTTCGCCATCTAATTTCTGATAGATCATGGCGTTTATAATATTAGTCCCGCGGATAGCAATTCGATGGATCGCCTTTCGGTTTGGTAGCGTCAGATGTATCCAACGTCCTTGTGCGTACCCTCTCGTATTCAGGTCGCCATCTATCATTTCCGGGGACGTACAGGTGACCCCTTCTGTGACGGCGTAGTTAAAATATTCTTGTGGTTCGATCAACATCTGTAGCACTTTGGATTGGCACCCTGAAAAGAGGATGACGGTGCAAAACGCTGTAAAAATAAAAAAATAACGATGCATCTTTTCCTCCGTATGCGCGTTTGACTGTTGAAGACATTATACCACATTTCTACACTTCTTTGAACTGGATTTTCGCGAAAAGCGTTGTTTTAAAACCGAGGGTAAGATATAATTTGGGAAGGAAAAGAATTTTAGTTACGCCGATAATGTGGCGCGTTTCTGACCGCGCCTATTGAATCCGGCTTCACACAGGAGAAATATATGTACAAAAGTGCAATTTTGGGATGTCGGGGACGTGCACGTGGGCACGCTCGCGCATATCAACACGTCAAAAAGGGTAAACTCGCTGCTATCTGCGATATGAAGGAAGACCTTCTCAACGATTTCGGCGATGAATTCGGGATTGATGCGCGTTATACCGATCTCGATGAAATGCTCTCAAAAGAAAAACCGGATTTACTGCACATCGTCACGGCACCGGTGTTACGCGGTAGCAACGAACGGATACGCTACCCGCTGATGAACCAAGCCTCCGAACACGGTGTACCCGCGGCAATCGTTGAAAAACCGATTGCTGTTGAAAGCGAAGATTGGCGGCAAATCTCCGAACTCGCCGAACGGACTCAAACGAAGTTCGTCGTCAACACACAACTCAATTTCCACCCAGAGAACCTTACACTCAAGCGGGATGTTGCTGAAGGCAAAATCGGTGCGATCAAATTTATTGAGGCGAGTGCGCGAAACCCACCCGTTGATCAGGCTCCACACGTCCTACAACTCGTGTCATCCTATATTGACAACTCGCGCCCAGCGAAGGTGCTCGGACAAATCTCCGGTGCTGGACAACTCGACTCGGCCCAACCGTCACCCGCAAACGCCACGGCACTTGTGACATACGCAAACGGCGTGCAAGCCTCCGTTGCATTCGGTCCCGAGATGGCACCCCGCGTACTTCCTGATACCGGAAATAATCGGCACAAACGTGTCTGCGTGTTCGGTGAAAAAGGTTTCGTCCACTGGCGGTTTGAAAGTTGGGAACGGAACCTACCCGGGACCGGTTATGAAGGCGGTGACATGAGCTACGGCGGGCAAGACGTTATCGCCCAAGGCGGACTCACCGATGCAGTGTTTGAATGGCTTGACGACGAGAACAACGTCCATCCGACGCATCTCAAGCAATCCCTCGCTGAATTCAATCTGTTATTAGGCATTTACTATAGCGGTTTGACGAACACTGTCGTTGAATTGCCGTTCGACCCGCCGGACGGTATGATGGATATGTGCCGCGAACGGCTTTAATTGCGTTATTTTCTATGTTGGCGAGGTTTTATGAAGATTACATTAAATATTTCGGTCATCGTTAAGGATCGCGAGCACAGCTCGCTCCTACCAAGAGGTTATTGATGCATGACCGAATTAAACCCTTAAACTTCATTTAACCTCGCCTGTTTTCACGCGACGCTCGCGACCTATTTGGATATTCCCAAGAAGGAACCCCTCGTGTCTGACATCATCTACATGGACAACCATGCCACAACACCAATTGCCCCAGAAGTGCTTGAAGCGATGATGCCTTACTTCACAACGCATTTCGGTAACGCCTCCAGTACACATCCGTTTGGCGTTAAAGCAGCAGATGCGGTGGAAAAGGCACGCTACCAAGTCGCCGATTTGCTCGGTTGCTCAACGGAAGAGGTTATCTTCACGAGTGGTGCGACCGAATCGGACAATCTCGCTATCAGAGGGATTGCTTACACCTATCGAGAGAAGGGGAACCATATCATCACAAGCACTGCTGAGCATCACGCAATCCTCGATACGTGCCACGCTTTGGCAGCGGAGGGATTTGAAACGACCTATCTGCCGGTGGATAAATATGGAAGGGTGAGCCCTGCTGATGTTGAAGCCGCGATAACCCCACAGACCATTTTGATGAGTTTTATGTATGCGAACAACGAGGTCGGCACGATAAATCCGATCGTTGATATTGCTGCTGTCGCTGCCAAACACGGTGTGCTTTTTCATTCTGACGCAGTGCAGGGGATCGGGCAGCTGCCCTCGGATATGGAGACCCTCGGTTTAAATCTCGCTTCGTTGACAGCGCACAAGATTTATGGACCTAAGGGGATCGGTGCGCTTTACGTTCGACGCGACAGTCCGAAACCGCATTCGCTTTTTTACGGGGGTGGACAAGAAGCAGGAATTCGACCGGGGACACTAAACGTCGCAGGGATTGTCGGTTTAGGGGCAGCGTGTGAACTTTCCAAAAAGTACATGGAGACAGGGAAAAGTCGTGTCGCAACCTTACGCGACACACTTCATCAGAAATTAATGGAAAATCTGGACGATATTTATCTCAACGGACACCCCAAACAGCGGCTACCGGGCAATCTGAACCTCTGCTTTGCGAGTGTCCAGAGCCATGCCCATTTGGCAGGACTTAAACGCGTCGCAGTATCAACGGGGTCGGCATGCGATTCGGAGTCGGTGAAAGCATCGCATGTTTTGGTTGCAATGGGGGTTCCGAATGAACTGGCGTTGACTGCTGTCCGCTTCGGTTTGGGACGCTACAATACCGCCGAAGAGGTCAATGTTGTCGCTGATGAAGTCATAAAAGTCGTCAATCGGTTGCGTGCTTTAGCACCTGATTGGTAGAACATTAGGAACCTTGCGCTGTTTGTGGGTGATTTTTAGCAGCGTGCTTGGCAATCAATTCACGCACCGTAGGCACCAATTCTATGGGTACTTCTATCAGCATGCTGGATTCATTTTGCAAAGCCGCTTCAGCTTCAGCGACAGCTTCATCCTCTGTCTGTTGGTCGTAGTATGCGATGACGCTTTGGACACGTTCCTCATCCCAACCGGGCGGAAATTCGTTCTGTTTTTTCATCGTCTGCCTCTCTTCCTTTGTCTGCGGCGGTACGCCGTTAACGGTTTTCCTGTCAATTCATAAGCTGTAATTACAAAGACACTATTGGGTTTTGGATCCCGAACATAGACGACTTGCAAATAGCGGCCACCTTGCGTCTGACCAAGGGCATTTCGTGTTTTTCGCCTTCCTTGCCAGTTCTCACCCGGATTTAATAAAATATCTTCTACCTCACCTTCGGTAACCCCATGGTTATAAATATGAGGTAAACCGGTCTCGGGATCTTCGTAAAAGCGAATATTCATTTGTTACCTAACCATTCGTTGATAAATCAAGATAATTATAGCATAGATCACATCCAGATTTCAAGTAACTTTTTTCAGTTTTTGTGCTTATGGAGTCGTTGCAATTTTCACCGATAATGTGTTATACTTTTATTGTAAAGCTTAATGCTATAATAGTGGGAGACACACATGTCGTCTATTGCAGCCCGAACCTATCTAACCCCTGAAGAATATATCGCTGCCGAACGCAAGGCAACGCTCAAAAGCGAATATCTGAGCGGCGAGATCGTCGCGATGTCGGGGGCAAGTGATACACATAACCTTATCACGATGAATACGTCAAATGCCCTTTACAATCAACTGGCAGACCGAGGATGCAGAATCTACGCCAGTGCTATGCGTGTCGGAATTAGCACAAGCGTTTCTTACTTCTACCCGAATATTGCCGTTACTTGTGATAAACCCCGCTTTGAGGATGACGTTTTCGATACACTCATCAATCCGCAGGTTATTATTGAAGTGCTTTCTGATTCAACCGCAAACTATGACCGAGGTGAGAAGTTTATACGCTATCGGCAATTAGAATCACTGCAAGAATACATCCTTATTTCACAAGATCAGGTTCAAGTCGATCACTACCTTCGTCAAGACAAACAATGGGTACTCAGTGAATTCAGTACACTTGAGGATATACTGCCGCTTACTTCAATTGAAGCAGAACTCCCCTTACGCCAGATTTACAGATTCGTTGAGTTTGAAACCGATGCCTCCGTTGAAACCACTGTAGGGGCGGGGTGACCCAACCCCTACGAAGAGGAAACCTGTCTCATGCTGACCGTTGAACAGATCATCGCTTGTGGATTGGACAAGACGGAAGCATCAAAGATCACGGAAACCCTTGATCGCCTCTTGCTAACACAGTCTCCGACAGCCTGCTGGCAAGAGATTTCACGCCATACCCTCACGCCACGGCATCCGTTTGCCCTACATCAATTGCTGTATGAGACGGTATACGCCGATTTCAATCGCGCAACACACGGACCCCCGCCTGCATGGTTTCCTACTGACGGAGACATCACCGAAGCAAATATCACCCGTATGATGGCAGAATTGCACATCGAGACTTATCCTGAGTTTCACGCTTGGTCGGTCGCCAATCGAGACGCGTTCTGGCAGATGATGATTGACAGGTTGAACATCAAGGCGATAGCGACAACGCCCGAACCTGAAAAAGATGCAACAGGCATCGCGACAAAACTCGCCAAACTGAACATCGTCGAAAGCTGCTTTGATGCTCCCGATGATGCTGTCGCGATTGTGACACAAAGCGAAAACGACGAACACCTGAAAACGCTGACCTACCGCGAATTGGAATGCCTTACCAACCGGGTTGCAAATGGACTTGTGGACATCGGTATGAAGCAAGGGGATGCGATAGCAATTGACATGCCGATGAACGCCGAGTCTATTGCCATCTACCTCGGAATCGTCAAAGCGGGGTGTGTCGTTGTTGGCATCGCTGATAGTTTCGCGCCAGAGGAGATAGCCACCCGTCTCCGTATTGGCAATGCCAAAGCCGTCTTCACACAGGATTATATTCACAGAGCAGGTAAACGTCTGCCGTTGTACGAGAAAGTCGTCGCTGCAAACGCACCGAAAGCGATTGTGTTTAGCGAAAGTATTGCACAAATCCGACGTGAAGGTGATATGAGATGGCGTGATTTTCTTAGCGATACAGACACCTTTAACGCCATCTCGTGCCATCCCGATGCACATACCAATATCCTCTTTTCCTCAGGCACCACGGGTGAACCGAAAGCGATCCCGTGGACCCATACCACCCCGATCAAATCCGCTGCGGATGCCTATCTACACCACGATATTCACCCCGGCGATGTGCTGGCATGGTATACAAACCTCGGTTGGATGATGGGACCGTGGCTCATCTACGCCAGCCTCATCAACAGAGCCACCATCGCTCTGTATGACGGTGGGTCTCCGACAGGACGCGACTTCGGGGTTTTTGTGCAGAACGCGAAGGTGAGCATGCTCGGTGTCGTACCGACCCTCGTCCGCGCTTGGAAAAACACCGACTGTATGTACGGGTTGGACTGGCATGCCATCCGGGCATTCAGCTCGACAGGCGAATGCTCTAACCCGGAAGATATGCTCTACCTCATGTCCCTCGCTGGCTACAAGCCGATCATTGAGTATTGTGGCGGCACGGAGATCGGTGGCGGTTATATCACGGGTACACGCGTCCAACCCGCCGCGCCTTCAACGTTTACAACCCCCGCACTCGGTGTGGATTTCCGTCTCTTTAACGAAAACGCTGAACCGACTGAAAATGGCGAAGTTTTCATCGTGCCACCCTCTCTCGGTCTCTCGACAAATCTGCTGAACGCCGATCACAACGAAGTCTACTTTACAGGAACACCACAACCGAATCTACGCCGTCACGGTGATGCGATTGAACGATTGGGCAATGGATTTGACACCGAACCTCGGCTTTCCGGAACTAAATATCGGGTACTTGGTCGTGTTGACGATACGATGAATCTGAGCGGTATCAAAGTGAGTTCTGCGGAGATTGAAGAGGTGCTTAACGTTGTTGATGGGATTCAAGAGACAGCAGCGGTCGCTGTCTCCCCGAAAGATGGGGGTCCGAACCGACTCGTCATCTATGCCGTTCTGGCGACCTCACATCCCGTTTCCAAAAAACAAAAACTTCACTCGATATTGCAAACAGCACTTTCGGAACATCTGAATCCGCTGTTCCGTATCCATGATGTTGTCATCGTAGACGCTCTGCCTCGAACCGCTTCCAACAAAATTATGCGCAGACTATTACGAAACCAGTTGTAGCGAACCGCCGTATTTCACATCGGTTCAATCCAACGAGATTCTAAATTTTACCATCCTTGACAATTTTATAGTAACGTGCTACTATTTTGGAAATTCACCTCTATCAATGGAGTAAAAAATGGAAAAACAGTTCAAAGTTAGAGCAGCGCATTGCGACTATCGCGCAACCGAAGAAGAGATTTATCAAACACTCCGCCGTATCACGGACCCGTTGACTCGTGCTTGGAAACCGATTGAGAATGCCAAGAAGGTGGTCATGAAGTTCAATATGATGAAAATGCAGGAGCGGATCATCTACTTCGAGGGGCGCCGCCGCGAATTGGTGGACGATGCGACCTGTCGTGCGGTGCTGCGGTTAATCAAGGAACATACCACGGCGCAGCTTGTCGCGACCGACACGAATCCGTATAACCGCGGACACCGGATGCCGCCCGATTTCAATTACTTGCACCATCTGAAAGAATTCGACGTAAAATTCGTCGATTCCAATCTGCCGCCATTCAAGGACTATGATGTTCCAGGTGGCGGTTCAATGTTCGATCGTTACACACTGAGTGCCTGTTTCGACGACACCGATGCTGTTGTCTCTGTAGCGAAGATGAAAAACCACGCTTTTATGGGGATTACTCTATGTACCAAGAACCTGTTCGGGCTGCCACCGATGATCCTCCCAGAAGGCAGAACACGCAGCTACTACCACCATCTCATCCGACTCTCTTATGTGCTTCCAGACCTCGCACTCATCACAAAGCCGTGCCTGAATATCATTGACGCGTTGACGGGACAATGGGGACGCGAATGGGGTGGCGAAGGTAGAATCTGTAACGCACTCATCGCAGGCGATCACCCGATCTCCACGGATACTGTCGGTATGCACCTGATGGGACACGATCCGAAATCTGACTGGCCGACACCACCGTTCAAACGCGATCGGAACCATATCCTTATCGCCGCACAGCGTGGATACGGGACTGTCAACCTTGATGAGATTGATTGGGAGAGCGAGGTTACGGCACCGTTGGCGGAATTTGATTCTGTGGAAACAGATAGTGCAGAAACAGTTGCCAATTGGCGAAAAACAACGTGCGAACAGGGGTTGATCTATCAAGAGAACCAGAAAAACCTGATTGACCAGTATCGTGATAACTTCATCTATATGCAAAGCGGTGAAGTCGTCTGGAGCGGACCGGATCCGTCGAATCTCGGGAGTCGTCGGCAATTGAGCGGGAAAAGAAAGGACAGCGCGCTCTGGCTCAAACTTGTCGATGCTGAAGAACACGAAGGTGAACGTTTTAACGTCTATGACGAGTGCCTGAAAGACTTTGCCGCGTAGTTTTCATGCGGTTTTGTAGCGTCCACTGTTAGTTTGCGCCATTCACAGGAAACAGCGAAACCCAACAAAATCGTTGTGTTGGGCGTAAAAGCGTTGGGTTTCACTCATTTTTTTCATGCCTTCAGGTTTTTTAGTGAACTTGATATGTTTCTTTTCTCTCAACGTTCTACTTGATTCCCGTTCAACCCAACCTACAAGATTCAAGCTTTTTAACAAACTCACGTTATTGTAAGGAGGATTCAAGATGGGTATCACCGACGCACAAAAGAAGCAATTGGACGAACAGGGATGTATCGTCATTCCTGATGTGCTTTCCGACGAAGAGATTGAGGTCTACAGAGCCGATATACTCAGGTTAGCGAAAGAAGAGAAACAGAACGGGTTGGCACGCGAACACAGCAACGGGTACGGGCAGCATGTCCGCTGGTTGGTGAACAAGGGACAGATGTACGAAAAACTCGTCGCTCGTCCGAAGGTGATGCCATTTTTTGAACACCTCCTCGGGCCCGATTATACGCTTAGCACGCTTACCTCCAATATCATTGACCCAGGGGCACCCGATGGTGGCTATCACGTTGATAGTGTGTTAGGCTCTATGCCGGAACCGCTGCCCAGTTTTCCGTTAGTTGCCAACAGTCTTTGGTTGCTTGATGATTTTACGCCTGAGAACGGCGGCACGCGCCATGTTCCCGGTATCCATCTCCAACGCATCAAACCGCCTCCCGGCACCACACACCATCCCGATGAGGTTCGACTCTCCGCGCCGAAAGGCTCCGTATTCCTGTTCAACGGTGCGATCTGGCATTCCGCCGGTGCTAACAAGACGGATCGACAGCGCATCGCGTTGATCTGTTTCTGTTGTCGTTCTTTTGTCAAGCCGATGTTCGATTTCGTGCATCATCTCAAGCCGGAGGTTGTCGAACGCGCAAACCCAACGATGCGCCGCATCTACGGGTTCGATTCCCAACCCCAACCCCCGGATCAGCCTAAGCAGTAATAAGGAATAGGACTTACGCACCCTCCGTTGCAGGCGGGGTTTGGAACCCCGACTGACTTATCCAATACCTAGAAACTTGAGTGCTCCCCAAGTCACCGCCAGCTTCCCAATAGGTTCAACCGCCAACGCCAGTGTATGCAATCTCCTCGCTTCCTCATCACTTAACGCCCCTTGACAATTTGTGTTTTTCTCTCCACTGTGGGTACGCATCTGTGAGGAGCTTGGCGGGCCATCCGCCGTAGTAGGCGTATCCGGTGCGGCGTTCCTGAGTGATCTCGGAAAACGCGTAGCGGACCACTGAATCGCGATCGAGAAAGATTGGACGGTTGCTGCCGAGTTCGTAGAAACGCGCCCAGAGCGGTCCCGCGTCGGCATCTTCTACGACCCGCCTATCGTCCTGCCCTTCTGCGTCGGTGAACTTCTCAAGACGTATGCCGTGGATAATAACGCTCCCGAACCACTCAACAGCTCCTTCGACAGCGGCGATAATCTCTGGCGTGGGTTCTTCGATTGACATCAGGAATCGCACGACACCAACGCTTTCGGCACCTGAGAGCGACGGCGGTTCATAGGCACGTGCCCACGCAGGTTCAAGCGTTTTCTCGTCATGCTGCGCGCACCAGACTGTGAGATTGCCATCCTGCTTGATTTGCGTCCGCAGGATGCAGTCGATGCCCTTGGCTACAGCAGCTTCAGCCTTCGCGCGATACTCCATTTTCAGGAACCGATAATCGGAAGATTCAGCGACATCTCGGAGAAATTCGAGGATGCGGACCATAGCATTGTCATTGAACGTGATATGACGATTGTAGTTTTTGCTTAGCGGATAATACTGGGGCCACCCGCCATTCGGGTATTGCGCTTCAAGGATATGCGAAAGGCCTTTGAGGAATGCCTGTTGGTAGCGTAGCTCGTTTGTCGCACGAAACGCACGGGCAAGAAACCGTAGTTCGCCAGTCGTCGCACTGTTGTCGAACGTTCCGCGCAGATCCGCACTTTTACCATCGAACGGTTCAGAGGCAGTGTCTCTATTCTTGGGCCAATCACCGTGCGGTGTCTGCCAGGTGAGGACATTGTCGGCAATACGGCGACCTTCCTCGCTCTGGAACCATTCAATGGATTGCTTCGCGTATTCGGACGGAACGGTTGCATCGGAAGCTGACAGACAGAAAAGAAACAAGACATAGAGAGTCGTAAATCGTAGTGTCAACACAGGTAATTTCTGACGGTTCATCATTGTACCTCCTCTCACAACAATGTCATTCGGACTCAGGAATCGGCAAGATATCGCGTTCGATCTCGTGAACCTTGTCTGGGAAAGTCTCACCGCGAATCCACATGATAGGTTGTCCTCTTCTGCCGTTGATTGCAGCCGGGTGTGCCCATTCTGCTTTCGCACTCAGGTAATGAGAAACATAACAACGTCGAAACCGCAAGCTATGATTATCCGTACTTTTATGCAGGAGATGACTATGGAACCAGATGACTGCACCGGGAGGTGCCTCTACTGCAAAGCCGTCTTCGTCGTGGACATCGCGTGCGAGTTTGAATTCCTGCTGTTGTGAACCTTCGAGGTCGTCGTGCTGTAAGATATCCCATTTATGGCTGCCGGGGATAACGTAGAGACAACCGTTTCCGCGATCTGCTGGATCGATAGCCGTCCATGTGCCGACAGTCGTTTCTGTCCTAAACCGATTGCGGAAATAGAACTTGTCCTGATGCCACGGGAAACCGAGACCAATCTTCGGTGCTTTCCAGATGAACAGGTTATTGATACCGAGGATGTCTGGACCGAGGATGTCAACGAGTGGATCAGTGAGACGCGGATCGCGCACACGGGAGAGGAATTCTGGACAGTAACAACTCGGATGATGGATTTTGTGCATCGCGTGGATGCCTTGCGCCTCTATTTTTCCATCTCTGACGAGCGCGTTTTGATCAATATGCGCAGCGGGGAACGGACGTTTGCCATCGACAATAGCCTCGGCGACCTGGCGGAGTGCGTCGTTCTCTTCAGGTGAGAATACGTTCAAACGGACGAGGTAACCGTTTTCATTCCAGTGCAAGAGTTCGTCTGGACACAACCGAAAATCGTGATCGTGTCGTTTTGGTTTTGTCTCCATTGTGGGCTCCTGTTATTTTTTAAAGCGTCAACTGATTTTTAGCTTTAGGATACGTTATCTTTTACTGTAGTTTACGAAGGGTGAAGAATTTCCGAATCGTTGTAAACATAATAGCATATTTAGTGAAAAAGTCAAGGAGAATCGGTGGCACCAATAATTATCGTAATTTTGACGTTGCTGATAGGTCTCTATTATATGGATTTTAGTTTTTTACTATCGGTGCCTCACACTACTAACGCTACGCGACAGATTGCCCAGCATAAGCGGAAAAAGAAAAAATGAAAAACTTGACCTCAATCCTTTACGGATTAATTCTTTGTGGATTGCTCATCTTTGTCATAAAACTCAGTATGCCTGATGCCCCCGAAGGTATGGTGCTGATCCCAGCTGGCGATGGTGTTGAGGCGTTCTACATGGACGTGTACGAAGTCACCAACGCGCAGTATAAAAAGTTTATAGATGAAAATCCGCAGTGGCGAAAGAACAGAGCTTTAACCGCAATTGTAGATGACAATTACCTATCGGGTTGGAACGGTAATATGTATCCGACAGGTAAAGCGGATCATCCAGTCGTGAACATCAGTTGGTTCGCTGCTAAAGCCTATGCGGAATGGGTTGGCAAAGAGCTGCCGACAGAGGCGCAGTGGGAAAGAGCGGCACGCGGGACATTGGCGTGCAAAGAATACCCATGGGGTGATGCTGATCCTCATAATAGAGCCAACTATGATCGTTACACGTCGGGAACAGACTTCAGAAACCCACCAACAAAAAAAGTCGGGAGTTATGCACCGAATACATACGGTTTATATGATATGGCGGGTAACGTCGAAGAATGGTGTTTAGAAAGGTTAGACATTAACGATATTCACGGCAGATACCACAGAATGCGCGGCGGTTCATGGTTTAGCGATGCCAAGGACATTCAGATCGCAGCGAAAAGTCAACACCCTGTGGATGACGGGATGGGAACTCTCGGTTTTCGTTGTGCCTTGCCGCAAACAGAGACGAAGACGACAAAGGTCGCAACCGATATGGCTGCGTGGCTTTATGAAAACATGCGTAGTCAATTTGAGAGTGCGATCTTCAGTGTAGCAGAGGGTTTTACACCATCCGCTAGTCTCAACGCTAAATTCGCTGCAATTGTGATGCATAATACTGGATATCCGCGGACATTTGAGACGGAACTTATCCGTGTGCTCTGTGAGGTGACCCCTAATCAAATCGCGGATATTCAGGCAGAAGAATCCGATATCTATCAAGACGTAATTCTTCGGTTATGGAAACACTACCTTGAGGTCCACTTCGAGCATAGCAGCGAAAGTGAATTTGGAAAACTGCGTATCTTCAAGGCGTGTGTGAAACAGAATATAGATAACATCTTTATACAATAGGGCTTACGCAGCCCCTTCGCAGGTTTATATCTGTGTGGATCATGCTCTATTTCCACAGCAGTTTTCGGTTTTTCTTACCGTTATAGAAATCTAACCAACCCCTTAGTCCCAAAAGTATTTTCAAGCAAAATTAGCGGTTTTTATAGGTATAATTTGCTTTTTTTTTCAAAATATCCGTATGTCCTGCCCCAAGAACTACACTTGCCATAACGGGCATTGCCTGACAAGCCCAATGCTTTAGCTTTGGGTCCAATGGATACCGCTTGTGTCTCTTTGCCAAAAAACATTTGCCTTCGTAGATAAAATTGTGGTATGATTATACTGCATCGTGGCGGTGGGCTTCACCTCCGCTTAGGAGTACCACCGCACCGTTTGAAGTTGGTATCACGATGTAAAGGAAACACGATGTATACCACAGTCTACAAACTTTCTATAGAAACAGAACATTTGTCGCCACTACAAACATGAAACAGGCACGTTGGTTAAACTTGTACATAGGTCCGTGTTTGCCAAGTGCGCTTGGGGTACATCGTAATGAATGCGCGCTTAAGCAAAAAACATCAAAGGACATTGGAAGTCATTTTTAGTCCACGAGTTCCAGCCACGTTGCCATGGCGGCGTATTGAGGCACTTTTCACGGCACTCGGTGCCCAAAAAAAAGAGGGAAAAGGATCTGGTATAGTCTTTCACTTGGATGGAAGAAGGGTTACCTTTCACATTCCTCATCCCCAAAAAGAAGCACAACGTTACCAAATCAGACGTGCGCGAAATTTCTTAGAAGAAGTAGGAATAACACCATGAAAACGATGACGTATAAAGGTTACACCGCTGAAATTTATTATAGTGACGAAGATGGTTTTTTTGTCGGTGATGTCGTCGGTATTGATGATATCATCTGTTTCCACGGAAACACAGACGAAGAACTACGTGTTGCCTTTGAAGGGGTCGTGGATCTCTATATTGAGGCACTGGAGGAATCAGAGAACCCGCCGCAAAGACACCTCGCGGGGAGATTGCTATCGCGCCTGCGTCAAGCACTCCATCTATAGAAACAGAACATTTGTCGCCACTACAAACATGAAACAGGCACGTTGGTTAAACTTGGGCATAACGTGAACTTGAAAATAAATCTGTAGGTTGGGTTGAGCGGTAAATACACTAAAAGCCTTATAATTTCGACAAATATGCCGTTTTTTCAAGGCACTTTCTGCCTAAATAACGGTAGCGAAACCCAACGGATTATGAGACCCACACGGTTTGGGATGTTGGGTTTCGCTAAACTTATCTACCGCAACGGGTGATTGTAAAACAGAAGGCTGTCTATAGCGAAAATGCCCCTATGGTTTTACCGCTCAACCCAACCGACAAGAATCCATCTCTTTTATCAAACTCACATTATTAACTATCGACACATAATTAGCGATTTTTATGGATATAATTTGATTTTTTTTTGAAAATATCTTATAATTTATAGTTAGATATACACCTTTTTGTTTTTATTTTAATTAAAATGGAATTTGACCTGTTTTAACCTAAAATCTTTAGACCACAAGCCGCGGATGGCCTCAATTCTCATCCCAAGGATACTGTCGTATCATCACCGAACCGAGACCCTCTTTTCGTCGTCATCGGCGCGGCGGTTATTGCACGGCTGAAGTGGATCCATGCTGTGTTGAAGGAGGATAAACCTATTGAAATCTGAAAAATCCAAACCTGTTGGAATTCTGATCGGTAATTTTTTTGTTTCCGTTATTGTTATGGGTACGTTTCTGACGCTCTTGGCTGTCTCTGGCTGCGATGAAGCGCAGAACATGATGAAACCGGCCGTTTCGGAACCGGCAGACACAACGCCGCCAGCAATGGTAGGCGATATGAAGAAGCCGGAGGAGCAAGGCAGCACGGATGCTGCCTCGCGAGTACCTGCCGAAGAGCCAAAAGAGGAAGAGCAGGAGGAAACACCGGCAGAACCGGCAAAACCGACACCACCCACAGACACGACACCACCAACAGTGGTAGAAGTCGCGTGGTACGGTGATTGGCTGATGACACAGCCACTCACAGCGGACAGTACGGTCCGTCCCGGAGACACGGTCTACACCGTCGTGGTGTTTTCCGAGCCGGTAAGACATGTCGTCGCTGATGACAACACCGCTCGTCCCGCCCTGTTCATCGTAACAGACGGCAAGACAAAACGGTATCGGATGCTCACGAACAAAACCGATATCCAGAGCGGCGAAGCGCAACCATTCCAGAGGGGCACCGAAGACTACTTCTGCCAGTACACGATACCCGCAGACACCGCTGGCTCGCTCGCCCTGCGCGTCGGCAGCGCAACCGCAGACACAGCAGGCAACCGTGTTGCCGAGGCATCGGAGCATGTTGCCCCGTTCGCGGTAACAGCACCTGCGGTCGCGAAGCCAATCCCGCCGCCCCAGCTGCCGGATCTATCGCGGAGAGAGCCAACTCCGCTGGAAAGGGCTGAAGAGATTGCCTACAATATCATTCAGCTCCAAGCCAAACCCGTCTATCGAGACTACGAGGAAAATATTAACATGATCAGCCGGGAGACCGGCCTTGATTATGTCACCTTCATCTACGACATTCTCTACAACGAGATATATCTGGATGAACGGCCTGAAGAGATAGGCAAGGAATGGTTTTGGCACGACCTCGCCGTTGAGTACCTCCGGCTCGGCTTCCTCTATCCGGACGCGAGCGAAGAAGAACTGCTCGCCCACTTCCGCCAATCCGTCAAAGACGGCCGGGTGGAAGTTGCCAAGGACAAGTCACTGTTCCTGCAAAAAAGGATTGGTAATAGAGCAAGACGGGAGGAAAACAGACAAGATTTGCTCCTGGTCAAATCCGCCATCTTTACGAGAGAGATAGCGGCATTGAAAGAAAGGAAAGCAGACCCGTCTTTTGACATCGTAGCGGAATGGGACACGATCTTCAGAGAAGAAGCCGGTCTCACTTTTGACTTTGTCCACAACACGCTCTTGGGGATATACCTCCAGGAAAATCCGGAGGATCAAGATATCCTTGAGACCGTGAAGTATGACTACTCCCACCTGATCTACCTGTACCTCCTCTACAAGAAAACATACGAAGGGGAGTCAGAAGAACAGATTCTGGAGCGCATCAGGGGAGCCGCAGCAAGAAAAGGCATCAGCGTTAGGCTGGATCTCCCTCTCGAAATATACTAACCCAAACAACCCACACAGCATCTGCTGTGTGGGTTTTTCATGCAACTGGTATCAGGATTAATCAAACGCATATCTATTACTGCAAAACAGATGCCTAATCACAGTAATCATTCCGACCGGAGCAGCCGTTTGAACAGGTGGTTATGTTCTGGTAGTCTTTTTCTAATGTCCCATTATTATTGCAGTCCCTCCACTGTCGCAGCCTCTTTCTGTCATCGGCGCAATAGGTGTTGCTCCAAGGACCACACTTCCCGCGACAATTGTTTAAACAAGTAGAATCTCCGGTAACTTCGTTACAGCATTGTTGACACCAGCCCTTTCCCGCGCTGCCGCAATCTTCGTCATCATAGGTACTCGTACATTTACTCTGAAACGAAAGACCCGGGTTATCAGTACCTTGGGAACAGGTACCGGTTACTTCGCAGGTTACAGAATCACAACGATTCTCCACGCACACCCCCTCATGGCACGCAGTAGGGCAATTTACACTCGTGTCACACTGATACACACAATTGCCATCTTCACACACATTACGATCTTTGCTGCTGCAGGTACCGCTCTTAGGCTCGTCAAAAGAGCACGAAGCGTTAGTGCCGCCATAGCTGCCGAGACACTCCCAGGTGGCGGTGCGGGTAAAGGAGTAGGTTGTGCTGTCAGTACAAGCACGAGCACTGTCGCTCTTGCTGTAGCCATGTGAAACCCAACTTTACACGCTCAGGGTTCCGTAAACATTGCGTCAAAGGTGTTGGGTTTCACTCGGTTTTTGCTGGATGTGTCGTATCTGGAGGAAAACGAGCTGCGTAAGTCCCGATTAAGCTATTTTGCCATATCCGGTAAAAAACCAAGAAAAATTGATTGGCATGATAATTGCATTAGGGTATGCATTGACCTGTTCTCAGCATACGGATTTTAGCCTTACACACTGCTAACACTACACAACTGCTTGCTTGGTACAGAAAAAGAAAACTAAAAACGCAATTGTCTAAATTTAGAAAAATAAACACAAAATAACAGACATGTGGCTAACTTTCATCTCCAAAAACCAAATCGACGGTGGAGGTTAGCGTGACCGAGTCTCTTACCGAAAATATGACAGAGTTCGGTCCTAAAACAGGGAGATTCTAAAAAAAATGAGAACCTTAACACCAATCCTTTATGGCTTAGTCCTTGGCACAATGCTCATTCTTGTTATGAAATTTAGCCCCCCTGATACTTCCGACGGTATGGTGCTAATTCCAGCAGGTGACGGTATCGATGCGTTCTACATGGATGTGTATGAAGTCACCAACGCAGAGTATAAGAGGTTTATAGATGAAAATCCGCAGTGGCAAAAAGCCGAAGCCTTGACTTCACTTGTAGGAGATACTTATTTATCAGGTTGGAAAGGCAATATGTATCCAAAAGGAAAGGCGAATCACCCGGTGGTAAACGTCAGTTGGTTCGCTGCCAAAGCCTACGCTGAGTGGGTAGGCAAAGGATTGCCGACAGAGGCACAATGGGAAAAAGCGGCGCGCGGCACTTTAGTAGAAAGAAAATATCCATGGGGCAACGCCAAACCTCACAAGAGAGCCAATTACAATCGTTACACCCCGAGAACGAGTTTCAGGAATCCACCGACGAAAGCGGTTGGCAGTTATGCCCCCAACAGATACGGTTTATACGACATGGCGGGGAACGTTGAAGAATGGTGCTTAGAGAGATTAGACGTTGACGATATCCACGGCAGATACCATAGAATGCGTGGGGGTTCATGGTTTGATGACGCCACAGGCATTCAAGTTGCGAGGAGAAGTCAACATCCTGTAAATGACAGTATGGGGACGCTCGGTTTCCGTTGCGTTCTGTCAAAAACGGAGCCTAAGTCCATGGAGGTCGCTATAGATATGGCTGCTTGGTCATCTGATAAAATATGTGGTCAGTTCGATAGTGCATTCTATAGTGTCTCAAAAGGTTATACTGCAGATGCCGACCTTGATGCCAAACTTTCTGAAATTGTGATGTACAATACCGGATATCCTGGGACATTCGAGAAGGAACTTATCCGTGTCCTCCGCGAGGTCAGTCCCGAAGGCATTGGAGATCTATCGTATGAAGATCCGATTATTTACTATGACATAATTCTTCGATTGTGGCGCCTATATCTTGAAGTCCATTTCGAGCATAGCGAAAAAAATATTTCGGAGAAGTTACATCTCTTCAAAGTGCGTCTTACAGAAAACATAGACGACATCATTTTATCAGACGGCTGCTAAGCGTAAGACCGAAAATAGGGCGGGGTTGAAATCACACGCCGCCCTATTTTTATCACCTTTCCCCATTTCTCCAGTCCCTCGCTCTTTTTTTATAGGACTTACGCAGCCCCTTTGCAGGGTTTTGCTGGGGTGTTTCTTCAGAAATTCTATAGACATATCACTCTCTGGCGTGAGGAGCGGAAACCTCTAAACTATAGGCGCAAAGTCTTGAAAGGGATGTCTAAAAAAATCGGGTTCCTTGCTCCAGCGGAGCAACATTGCTTCGCAGTGAGAATAGTATATTCATTGAGAAGCGGCTGCACTCCAGCGGAGTGCTATGTCCAAATATCTACGTTGGGAAACCTAAATAACGTGAGTTTGATAAAAGAGATGGCTTCTTGTAGGTTGGGTTGAGCGGTAAAACCATAGGTGCATTTTCGCTATACACAGCCTTCTGTTCTTGAATCAGCCGTTGAGGTAGATAAGTTTAGCGAAACCCAACGTCTGAGACGGTGTGGGTTTCATGATGCGTTGGG
>JAJEET010000082.1 GCA_022820835.1 Candidatus Poribacteria bacterium | reverse complement strand
ACCACAAGATAATATACAAAAGATCGCGAGCACAACTCGCTCCTACCACAAGATAATATACAAAAGATCGCGAGCACAACTCGCTCCTACCACAAGATAATATACAAAAGATCGCGAGCACAACTCGCTCCTACCATAAAGAATTTATTAGGTTATGATCTACGATAAAAAATACGTATCGGTGTTCCATGAAATCCGAATTCGTTCCGAATGTTATTGACGAGGTACGACTCATACGGTTGGCTAACACGGTTTACGTTGCGTCCGAAGATTAAAAAAGTCGGCGGTTTCGTTTCAACTTGCGTGATGTATTTCAGTGCTGGACGCACACCCTTGACCCGTGGCGGTGGATGAGCGTTGCGTAGTTCGATGAGCAATTCGTTGAGTGCCGGTGTCGGAATATGTGTACAGTATTCTCGATATACTTCTAACGTGGTTGCTAAAATTTGGGTAACACGTTGCCCCGTAGCGGCTGATGTGAAGACGCGTGGCACATAGTCGAGTTGTGGCAGTTGTATATCAAGTCTTTCCATAAATGCCGGATGTGTTGTATTATCTTTATCTGCAATGAGATCCCATTTATTCAGTACCAAAATGGAGGCTTTCCCTCGGCGCTCTATGAAATTGGCGATCGCCTTATCCTGTTGTGCGACCTCTTTGGTTACGTCCAATACAAGGACAGCAATATCGCTCTGGCGGATGCTATGTATAGCGAGTTGCACAGTCGCCGATTCGAGATCGTCTTTGATAGACGATTTGCGTCGCATGCCTGCAGTATCAACGATTTCAAAGGGGATGTTGTCGTGGTCCAACTGGATATTGACTGCATCGCGTGTCGTCCCAGGGCGGTCGTCAACGATCATCCGCTCTTCTCCTAACAGATTATTAATAAGCGATGATTTACCGACATTCGGTCTGCCAACGATTGCAATTTTTATCGCACTTGATGTCCCGTCGTGTATCTCCTCTACCTCTGGCAAGTTATCGACGATCTCGTCAAGGAGTTCTCGAATTCCGTCGTTTTGCACGCACGATGTCCACATGGGTTCGGGGAATCCGAGTGCGTAGAATTCCGCCGCTTCGTTGCGAAACCGTTCGCTATCTACTTTGTTGATGACGAGGAAGATCGGTTTATCCGTTGTTCTGAGTCTATCGGCGATGGTCATGTCGTGCGGCATGATTCCGGTTCGTGCATCAACGACGAACATGATAAGACTCGCTTCATCCAAGGCTGCATCGACCTGCGTTTGCACACTATCAATTAGCCGGTCATCGGGATCGATGTCCAAGCCGCCGGTATCGACGATAGTAAAGGCGCGGTCTGCCCACTCCACATCTGCGTAATTCCTATCGCGTGTCACACCCGGTGTATCGTGGACAACAGCGCGTTTACGCGAAGGACGCTGTTTCCGAGTATTGTGTGCTTCGGTTTCGGTATCATCGTTCATGTTAGACAGCATCACGGGGGCTAATGCAGCGATCCTGTTGAAGAGCGATGATTTACCGACATTCGGTCTGCCTACAATCGCAACAATGGGACGTCCGGTTTCCATCACTTTTCCTCCAACTTTCCTACTGTTCAAGTTTTGTTCTGCTATTGGTAACGGCAATAACCGATTTTATCACAACAATGATAGGAATTGCAAGCAAAACACCCCAAAAACCGAGTACCGCTGCACCAACCATCACTGCAAACATAATCAACAACGGGTCTACATCAACAGCATCGCTCATGATTTGCGGAGATATAAGCGAATTATCAATTGCCTGAATGCCGAAGATTGTCCCCAACACGAACGCACAGCGGACGAGAAAATCAGTCCACCCGAAGTCCCCCGCTGCCAGTCCCATCAGCATCGCTATATAAGCGAAACCGCCCCCGATAAAGGGTCCGAAAGTCGGTATCGCATTACATATACCTGCAAGTAAACCGATAACCAAAGCGAACGGAACACCTATGATACTGTACGCAACGGCAGAAATTATTGAGACAATCGCGATGACTGTAACGAGTCCTTTTAGAAAATCCTGCAGATTATTATCAATTTCACGCATGTAAGCCTTAGTCGTGTCCCGATGTTCCTCAGGTATAAGCGCGAGGAAACTCCTGAAATAATTGTCAAACGACTGGTTTGCGTAGACAAACACGATTAATGCGAGGGCTGCAGTGGCTACGAGACCTCCGAACCCAAAAGCGATTGAGCTGGCAAACTGAAATCCTTCTTTGACCGCCTCGCCTCCAGCCTGCGCAATCGTCGGTATTCTTTCGGTTAGATATGATTTTACCTGCTCGACGATGGGTTGGTCTTTGTAGATATCCGCAATGCCCTCTTTATAGGTGGTAAACAGTTGCCATTTGGCGGTGGGTGTGGGGCGGTGCCAGATGGCAGTGCTATTACCGATGTATAACCCGGAAGGAGCAGAAGCCAAGAGCCAAAGTGCTGGCATCCCGGTACCTGTCGGTGTTTTTTGCGTTTCCTGCCAGTCGAAAAGTTGGTTCCACTCATACAGTCCATTGGCGGTCCCTGCGTATAACTCAATATCGGAAGTTGTTGAGGTGCCATCTACACGGTTTACTGTTGTATCGCCACCCGTAAGGGCATAAACCACCTGCTCTGTTGGGTCGAGTTCTTGCCATCCAAAAGTGGTCCCTTCCAGATGCCGATGGATAGTTGTCGTTGTAGATAAAGCGTTCGGCTGTGCCGAGACGGTTTCTGTGCTTCTATCCTCTGGTATCACTGCCGGTTCAGGTTGTTCCGACTGTTTTGAAATGGTCTCAGTGTTTGTTTCATCTACTGTGGTTATGAGGACTTCCTGTGCTAAGGGTGCCTCTGTCTCAAGCTGCCTTGTACTGGCAACATATATTGCTCGGATGCCTCTGGTATCGGTCATTGAAACGATGCCAACAATGGATTTATCGCTATAAAGGGTTGGGGCGACAGGGAACCATGTTTCGCCGGCATCGCTACTCGTGTAGAGTCCGTTTTGCGTTCCGACGTAAATCTGGGTATCGTCCCATTGAAGGATATTAATGGCTTCAATACTGCGTGTGTCGAAAGGCGTTTTTTTCACCTTGTGCCATATCTCGGTTGGGTTTACACTTTGTCCGAATGTTTCGGTGTCGTCAGCAGGTGATACCCTATAGTAACGATACAATCCACTCGGCGTGCCAGCGTAGATAACGTTTTCACTTGCCGCGAGTGCTTGTACGCGTTTCCCTAAGATCGCGCCGTTCGTGATACTGATACGGGAGGGTTTCCCTTCAGGATTTCGGCGTATTTCGTAGATGCCGTTGTTCGTACTGAGATAGAAGGTTTCTGTCTGCGGATTTTCTGCCGCGTCCTGATTTGGAGTTTCACCTTCGACAGCGGACGGATTAACGCTGATCGTAACGGTTGTAAATACTTCTCCGACGGCATAAGGTAGTAGCCTCTCATAGTAAAACTTCAGCAATCCAACACCCATTTGGCTGGCTTGTTTGCTGACCTGCCTACCAGTATAAAAGAATACGCCACCACAGACGAGGAGAATTGCGACGGTTGCGATACCGCGTTGGTACTGCTTTTTGAACGGGAGCGCATGCCAGATGAACCTGAAAAAGTAAGCGAAACCGAACCCTAAAATAAAGGGCATCAGCACCCCCAACAGACGCATAAAGAGCCAGACGCTTATCATCACTATTTCCAAGATGACAATGCTTCTTATGTCAATCCATCGGTAAACACGTGTGAGTAGCACAATCAACAGTATCGGCATAACTGGATTGAGTAGCATTATCCGACTGCTGTCAGTGCTGTTGCCTTTGTAGTAGGCGAAAGCAATCCATACCGCAGCGAATACGACGCTGATGATTGCGAGAATCGTGGCACCGCTGAAGGCTGATTTCTGAGGGTTCGGTTCGTTTTGCGTGTGCATTGTGTTGAAGTTATAAGTTATAAGTTAAGAGGTTATAAGTTAAGAGGTTTTTGATTGCGTTACGTACCCCTCTTAACCAACAACCTATAACCAACAACTTATAACCATTCCTCTGAAACTATAGTGGCCTCTAAAAATAATAGGACACGTTTTGAAAGCCGGACGAGGAAACCTCGCCCCTACGAACTGCTTTTTGCTAAAGGAAAAGTGTCTACTTAATTGTAGATTTCACTATAATTACGATGTTGCTGGTACTTCGTTTACATCCCCGTCTCTGGATTCGTACGCCTCAATTACGCCTGCACCGATGCTGTCCCCCCAGACGTTAACTGTGGTACGGAACCGGTCGAGCAGCCAATCAATAGAGAGAATAAGCGTTATACCCTCAACAGGAAGGTCTACGGCTCTCAGCACGATGACCATCGTGACGAGACCCGCTTCTGGGATCCCGGCTGCACCGATAGCTGCGAGCGTCGCCGTAAGCACGACCACTACTTGCTGTGCCGGATCCATGGAAATCGCATAGACTTGTGCGATGAACATAACAGCGACCGCTTCATAGAGTGCAGTGCCATCCATGTTAATAGTTGCGCCCAAGGGAAGCACAAAACTGGAGGTCCGCCTGGAGACACCGTTCTGATTCTCAACGCCTTCCATCGTTAGCGGCAGTGTGGCACTGGAACTCGCTGTCGAAAATGCGTTGAGTAATGCCGTCGCCATGCCTTTGAAGTAATTAAGCGGGTTTCTGCGTGCAAGCAACAGAAGCAATATCGGTAAAGCAACAACAGCGTGTACGCCGAGTCCTAACACGACTGTCGCGCTGTACTTACCCACGGCGACAAGTTCGGGCCAGAAGCCTGCAAACCCTTTTGCCTCGCCGATCCTCCCTGCAATTAAGCCGAAAATACCGAGGGGTGCGACGTACATGATCCAGTGAACGAGTTTCATCACCGCCTCGTTGAGACCCGAAATCACAGCGACGACCGGTTGACCTACTTCACCGAGCATAGATAAGGCGGCACCGATCAGGAGTGAGAAAAAGATTAAGGGCAGAATGTCCGTGTGCACCATCGCTTTGAAGACGTTTGAGGGTATCATCCCCTCTTTGCCGGTTTCTTCGTTGCCGAGGAAGACCTCTTTGATGGTACTGCCCATCGTCTTTTCCATTTTGCCAGACACTGATGCTGCAATCGGCAGGTTGATGTTAACACCGGTGCCTGTATTTCGGGGTTCTATCGCCACAAGTTGACCGTCAATGAACAACAGGCGTTCTCCGCTCTCTGTTGTAACGTAACGGGCATCCTTGGATAGCGGGTGCCAGGCATCTACCGTGGCTGTTGTCCCGGAAATTGTTTTGATTTCACCGCTCACGTTCTGGTCGGTAAGCGTAATGACATATTTATTGTTATAGGTCCGATTAAATTCGTCGCTCAACTCAATAGTGAGCATATCAGGACCGGAGAGCGTGTAGCTCAGATCAGGACGCTCTTCGCCTTGCGATAATCCTTTCCCAGGCGAGATGATATTCACGAGGATCATCCCGATAACGACAGAGATAGCAGTTGTTGCCATGTAGTACAGGACAGTTCGTCCACCGATGGATCCGATGTTGCGGATATCCCCTAAATTGGTTATCCCGACGATCATAGACAGGACAACGAGGGGGACGACTATCATTTTCAGGAGGTTTAAGAAAACCTCACCGAGTATAGTTGTGTGGACTGCGAGGTTTGGTGCATAACCGCCGATAAGTGCACCCGCAACAATCGCAATGATAATTCCGTAGAGCAGCCCGAGACTCACTTTCGGTTTCTTTTCTTCTTGGTTTTCGTTTTCATTCATAGATTGACTCCTGTTTTAGTTGTTAGTTGTTAGTTTTGACCAAAAAACTCGTGCCTTAGTCAAAAATATCGGAGTCGAGTTTTTCGGTCAAAGAAGGAAAATTTTCTCTTTATGAAATAAATGGCACTTAGTAGTAGCAGCGAGTGCATCTGTTGGCATGGGTTATTCGGAACTTTGTAGGCGTTGAAGTGCTGCGCGGAGTTGTTCGAGTTCGGCTTCAGCGTGTTGCGCACGAGATTCTGCCTCTTGTCGTGCACGGGATTCCGCTACCGCATGAGATTCTGCCTCTTGTCGTGCACGGGATTCTTGTGCTACGCGGACTTCCGCTTGTGCTACGCGGACTTCCGCATCGCCTACGCGTTCTTGAGACGTAAATAGCCACGCAGCCTGAACAGGATCATATAAACGCAGCATACCCTCATGCTCACCCAACTCCAAGCCTAACACTTCAAGAGGGATCCGTCCGTTCACAAATGGTATCTCCTCATACGTCTCACCGACAAGTCGGAACCCAACGAAATACGGATCAATCTCATGATACGGGTCATAGATGCAATACGCTTTGACCCGCAGAATCTTGGCGTAAATTTCCATCTTCTCGTTGAAGTCTTTCGTGTATGTGCTCGGACTTGCAACTTCTAACACAAAATCAAGCGTCGGGGGTTGCTCCCACGTTTTATAGGTTCGGATCTCTTTTTTTGACACCCCGCGAACCATGAATACGTCCGGGGAAATGCTCTTCCGAGGGTTCCCCTCCTCATAATACATCATCATATTTCCAGCGATATACACATCTGGGACCCCGCGAAAATAGCCTCGGAGGACATCCATACAATCTGTCATCACTTGCTGGTGTTTCGGCGTTTCTGCCATTGGTTCTCCGTCTGATTCGGGATAGACGAGTGTCGGGGCAGCGCCTATTCTTGTTTCCATCGTGCTATCTCCTTTGTTGATTATCGGTTATCGGTTACTCGTTTGTGGTAGAAAAACCTTTGACAGCCGGCTACTAATTGGTTCGTGTTATTTCCTTATCAACATTTTTCGGGTGGCGGTGAATTTGCCTGCGGTGAGTGTATAGAAATACACGCCACTCGCGACGGGTTCACCGAGTTGATTTTTGCCATCCCAATACGCTGCACGGGTGCGGGTTTGGTAGATGCCAGCCGGTTGATACCCTAACGTCAACGTCCGTACCAGCGTACCATTTATAGCATGAATCGTCAAGGTAACTTCTGCGGGTTTGGCGAGTTGGTACGGTATCCATGTCTCTGGATTGAACGGGTTCGGATAGTTGTGAAGTAAAACTGTCTTCTCAGGGATGAACAGTGTGAGAAGTCGTTCAAGGTTGGCGATGCCTTGTCGGAAGGCAAGCGACCCATCATCTTCTACTTGTGCCTGTTCTATCCAAGTCTGTATCATCGTAGGCGTTAGTTCTCCGTTGTTTATCGCTGCGATAATGGAAGGTGCTGCAGCGTCGGTTGATTCACCGAGGTGTTGTGCGACAACGATGAGGTCTTGGATATTGATAACGCCATCACGATTTACGTCAGTCCGTAAATTGGCAGGCGCGTCCGAGCCTAAGTCTCGTGCTACGAGAATCAGATCCAAAACACTCACTCGTCCATCCTGATTCACATCCCATGGGGGATAGTCCCCCACAATGATAGTAATATTCGGTGAAATGGCAGGAATGACATCACCCGTGATAGAACCAAATTCAAAATTTTCCAGTGTTATTTGGGTTTCGCCGCCCGCTTTTGCAATGAATGTTACAGAGAGCAGTGTACCTGTACCACTAACGCCGCTTTCAGAAATCAGTGCTGAACTTAGCGTCTTAATTTTTCCTGCCGTGTTATCAATTGTCCCCTCCTGAAAGAAAGTAGCGCCGCCATCTGTTTTTAGGAAATCGCCTTCGTTGATTTCAGTTGCTTCAAGGACATCAGGATCAAACGTAATATCAGTTTGCCAACCTGCTAAATCGGTAGTGTAATCTGCATTGAGGTGCAGTGTGAACGTATCGCCCGGAATAACGCTTGTTGCGGTTGCAGAAAACGTGAAGCCGGCACCTGGAGGTATTATTGTATATTCTGTACCTTCTTCAAATCCAAAATAGCCTTGAAACCTATCAGGATAGGGGTAATTGTCAATTGCAACTAATAGAATATTAGGACCTCGTTTTAAAGTAACAGGAAAAAAGTTTGTATAATCAACTATGTCACTGCCATTGTAACTTAGATCCTCGTGGATCAATTCCCCATTTAGCCAAATTTTGTGATTCCCATCAGTTCCTACAAATATACTGGTGTTCTGTTCCTTTTGCGAATTTAAGATTATAGAACCGTAGACAGCAGTATATCTCACTGAAGGTTGATCAAGAATATCCAGCATTTCTACGATATTGTTTTTATTTGTCGGAGAGATGTTGTGAGTTGTCCATTTATAATCCCCAACTGCTGCCCCTTCGATTGCCCCTTTGGTAGCGATCTGATTTTCCGTTATAAATCCATCACTTGTTTCTGCCAATAAATCTGTATTATTGTCAAGCCGTTTTCTCGGAATCGACAGCCATAACCAGGGTCCCTCAATTTTTGGCCCCCCCACAAGAGCACCAGGGTTATACAACCAATCTATATGTGTATGTTCCGGTAGCACTTCCAACGCAGATATGTCAGAAATAAGATTATCGCGAAGGATTAATATTTCCAAGTTGATTAATCCACTTAGTGGTGATACATCTGAGATCATATTCCGGTGAAGTCGAAGTTGTGTCAAATTTGTTAATCCCGCTAACGGCGATAAATTGGATACCAATCTATTATCATAAAGATTTAGGGATTTTAATTTAGTTAATCCAGCAAGCGGTGATAAATCAGATATTGAATCATGGTGAAAATCAAGATGTTCCAAGTTGATTAGTCGTGCAACCGGTGAAGCATCCGATATAGTTCTATTCCCACCAACTGCCAGATGTGTCAACCCTGTTAATCCGGCAAGTGGTGATATGTCTTTTATGCCGCATGCGTAAAAGGTCAGTTTTTTCAGGCTTGTTATTCCTGCTAGGGGTGTCAGATCCAAGTTCCCAATTAAATTTCTATTTCCATCTGTCGGAGTACGACCAAAATCAAGCCATCTCAGATTTTCCAATCCAGCGAGAGGTGAGATATCCAATATAGGCGTTTCCCACGCTCCTAAACCGATGAGATTTACCAATCTTGACAGCGCGGACAGGTCAGATACAGGATTTTTTGAAATCCATAATTCTTCTAAATTTACAGCGTATTCAATGCCTGTTAGATCCTTAATACCCCTATTACTTGCTCTTAGAGCTGTTAATGTTGTCATCTCCTCCGCCGTAATTGAGACAATCGCAGTATTATTTTTCTCAAGTGCTTCTGCGATTGCAGCGCGGAGGTTCGGATCAGGGATAGCAACCTCGCCGGTAAGTATATTTGTAGTTTGAGCGAGTGCTGCTAACGGTGAAAAATCAGTTATCGGATTGTCAGTAAGTTTTAACCATTTCAGGTTGGTTAAACCTGCTAAGGGTGATACATCTGATATGTTGTTACGTTCAAGGTTTAGTCGTTCTATACCTGTGAAGTTCAGTAAAAAAGTTAAATCTGTGACTCCACAATTGATAATCCATAGTTCTTTCAAATTTATTGATTCTGCTAAAGGAGACAGATCAGGTATTGTTTCACCTGATCCCCAAAATTCAAATCTTTCCAAGGTGTCCATTCGCGCCAAAGGTGATAGATTCGGTTGGCCGCTACCCCGGATGTCTATAAATCGTAATTTTGGGAGGTTTGTTAGCGGAGACAAGTCCGGAATAGGATTGCCTTCTCCCCAATAAAAAAGATCTTCCAAGTTGGTTAACTCTGCGATGGGTGATAGGTCCCCAGGATCTTTAACGCTCACCCTCATCCCTCTGAGATGCTTCAAATTTATGAGCGGTGAAAGATCTGAGACCGGATTATTATACATAGATAACCAACCTAAGTTTGTTAATCCTGCCAGTGGTGAGATATCCGATATTTCATTATCATATATTTCGAGTGCTCCTAAATTCTTTAGTTCTGCCAGTGGTGAGATGTCTGAAATCTTATTCCGTGCTATCCGCAATCCGCTCAGTTGGGTTAACCCTGCAAGCGGAGATAGGTCAGGCATCAGATTGTCATTAAGATATAAAACGAACAGATTTGTTGCAAACTCAAGTCCTGTCAAATCACTAATGTTCATTCGGTTGGCATAAAGTTCTTCCAATGTCGCCATCTCTGCTACTGTAATAGCGGAGTTTGGAGTTTTTCCGAGTGCCTCTGCAACTGCCGCACGTAAGTTCGTATCTGGAATAGTGACCAGATCCTCAGGGCGAAAGTCAGGTACCGACACAATTGGTGGCATTCCGAGGGCTTCCGAAGAGCTTAAGGCGGAAACCATTTCACTAAAATTGATCGTCCATGTATCCCGTTTTACGGTGCCATTCTCTAATACCAATAGTCCCAGATTTTGTAGGTTTGTGTACTCACGAATCTTTCCAAGGAACACCTCTGTTTCTAAACCGACAGCGGCTGCAGCGTGTGATGCACCAAGGGGGGCTTGAAACGCCTCGTGGAATCGTTGAACCGGTTCAACTCCACCAAAGACACCCCCTGTTTTCTCAAGTGCCTGCCGGTAGCGCGCAGTGTCCTCTGTCACCAACGTATCCATCACCGTTTTTTCAACATAAAGTCGCAACACGCGTTCCTTGTCAAAATGCGGATTCTCACTCTGTTCAACAACACCACGTACCTGATCTTCAAACGTTTTCATTCCTTCAGTGTGGCACCCGATACAGGAGAGTCCGTTACGGACAGTCGGGTCGCTCGCGGCGGGATTAGAGACAATACTTATTGGTGCTTCATCAAGTCGGTTTCCGACAGCGTCCACCAGATAATACGCCTGCAAACCGTTTGGAAGGTTGAAGATGACCTCGCCACCGTCGTGCGTGAAATTGAGTGGATGTGTAAGGATGTTCTGTGCGCCGGTGCTCCGAGCAAAGTCGTAGCTTTTCCAATACGCGCCGTATCGAGATTCGTGGCGTTCCACAATCCTGTTGTTATTTGAAACACGGGAATTGTTGAAACCTGCACGCCAGACACGTTTTCCTGCTGCATTTATGATATTTTCAGCGACATTCACCTCAAGACGCGCTTCCAATTCACTATCCGTTAGTGGAAGATCAAGGATGTCATGATACAATGGTGATAAGGATGCGGTTGCAAGAAACCAATCGACATGAACAAACGGCACCTCACAACTCATTTCTTGGCGTAGGTTCGTTAGTTTTTCGCGAAGTGCTGTCTGTGTCGGTGCGTTGAATTCAACCTTATACGGGTATACTTGTTCAATCTGTGTCCATCGGTTGGTGCCGATCTCCCACTCGTAGTCTCGGAGGTCGATATAGAAGATCGTCGCTTGCGAATCAATGGGATGCGGTTTGATAACCTTACGTCCCCAAGAGAGACTGTTCACGAGCTTGGAGAGTGCGCGTTGATACGCCTGGAGCGTCTCAGTTGTCTCGCCAGCGTTATAGAGGTGTGTTGATGTAAAGTAGCGTGCGAAGGCGCGGTCAAACGGATCAAGAGACGCGACGTGATGCTCAATCGTCTGCAGCATTTCTTCGGTTGTGATGAAGTCGATGTCAGTTCTATCAAAAGTGTTCCAATCCGGCGCGCCTGCCTGAATCCATTGTCGGATGGTCTCAACCGCCTCGGGTGCCAGCGGCGGTTGCCCGAGTGGCATCCGCTTTTCCACAGCGGTCTCAATTAGCCGCTGATAGAATATGGAGCCGTCGGGATTTCCGGGAATAACTTTCCCTGTGTCAATCAACGCTTGGCTGTTTTGAATAACAAGTTGCTCCGTATAGGGACCGTGTGGTCCGTGGCAAATGAGGCAGCTTTGCTGAAAAATAGCGGACACCTCTTGCGCGAGGTTTTCTTCGGCATCTGCTGTCGCAAACCCGAATCCGACACATATTAAAATAACTATAGAGAGGTATCTGCTGATTTTCATGATCAATTTCCTACTCGGTTGTCTCTAAACGTTGAAGTGCTGCACGCAGTTTTTCGAGTTCGGCTTCAGCGTGTTGTGCACGAGATTCCGCTTGTGCTACGCGTTCTTGAGAAGTAAATAACCACGCAGACTTAACAGGATCATATAAACGCACCGCACCCTCATGCTCACCCAACTCTAAACCCAACACTTCAAGAGGGATCCGTCCGTTCACAAATGGTATCTCCTCATACGTCTCACCGACAAGTCGGAACCCAACGAAGGACGGATCAATCTCGTGATACGGGTCATAGATGCAATACGCTTTGACCCGCAGAATCTTGGCGTAAATCTCCATTTTTTCGTTGAAGTCTCGCGTGTATGTGCTCGGACTTGCAACCTCTAACACAAAATCAAGCGTCGGGGGTTGTTCCCACGTCTTATATGTTCGGATCTCTTTTTTCGACAGCCCTCGCACCATGAATACGTCCGGGGAGATGCTCTTCCGAGGGTTCCCCTCCTCATAATACATCATCATATTTCCAGCGATATACACATCTGGGACCCCGCGAAAATAGCCTCGGAGGACATCCATACAATCTGTCATTACTTGTAAGTGTTTCGGCGTTTCTGCCATCGGTTCTCCATCTGATTCGGGATAGACGAGTGTCGGGGCAGCACCTATTCTTTTTTTCATCGTGCTATCTCCTTTGAATGAGTTTTGACCAACAACTCGTGCCTTAGGGAAAGTATCGGAGTCGAGTTGTTGATCAAAGTTGTTGGTTATAAGTTCAGGACTTACGCAATTTTGACTGTAGTTCGTTCTATTAGATGAAATTTTCAGAAAACAGAACCGTCTGGTATCACAGGCTAACAGCCTATGGTACAAAAGAGCAGCAGGTGTAAGTCCTACGTAACAAGCGTGACAAGAAGCTATTGGTCGATCAGAAACCAGACTTATAACTTATAACTTATAACCATTCTTAACGGTCTACATCAACACGGATGGAGAGTTCTTCTAACTGATCCTCTGTTACAACAGAAGGTGCGTGCGTTAGCGGGCAGAGTCCCTGTTGCGATTTCGGGAATGCGATGACCTCACGGATGTTCTCCTCGTTCCGCATCAGCATTACAATTCGGTCGAGTCCGGGTGCGATGCCAGCATGTGGTGGTGTACCATAAGCTAAGGCATCTATGAAATAACCGAACCGGTTTTTGACCTCTTCCGCTGTGATGTTCAGGATGTCGAAAATTTTCTGTTGGATATCGGATCTGTGAATCCTGACGCTCCCGCTACAGATCTCATAACCGTTGCACACGAGATCGTAGTGCTGACTCTGGACGTTCCCCGGATCCGTGTCTAACAGGGGTAGCGTCTTATCCGTCGCACCTGTGAACAGGTGATGGTACGGTTCGTACCGATTCTCGTCCTCGTTCCACTCAAACAGCGGATAGTCAACAATCCAGAGGAAGTTATATCGGCTGTGATCAATAAGATCGAGCTTCTTTCCGAGGTGGAGGCGGAGGTTACCGAGTGCATCGGCGACGACCTTCGGTCTGTCAGCGACGAAGAACATGATGTCTCCGGGGTTCGCGCCTGTTCGCTCCTGTGCCGTTTCGAGTTGTTCCGTCGTGAAGAACTTAACGATACCAGATGAGAACCCATCTGCCGTGACTTTAACCCATGCCAGTCCTTTCGCGCGGTAGGTCGCGACGAAGCTGGTCAGGTCATCAATGTCTTTTCGTGAAAACGCCTCGCCGCCGGGTGCCGCGATCGCCTTGACCTGTCCACCACTTTCCAAAGTGCGTGTGAAGACTTGGAATTCGCAATCTGCCATGACATCAGAGAGATCGGTAAGTTCCATACCAAATCGAGTATCGGGTTTATCGTTCCCGAACCGTGCTATTGATTCGTGATAGGGGAGCCGCTTAAAAGGGAGTTGGACAGGAATATCGCCAGCCTCCTCAAATATCCGTTTCATCAATCCTTCGGTCACCTCAAGCACGTCATCCATACCCGCGAACGACATCTCAATATCGAGTTGCGTGAACTCCAGCTGCCTATCGGCACGGGTATCCTCATCACGGAAGCATCGCGCAATCTGGAAATACCGGTCAACGCCGCTCATCATAAGAATCTGCTTGAACTGCTGCGGCGATTGCGGAAGCGCGTAGAATCTACCCGGATAGTGGCGACTCGGGACCAACACATCGCGTGCGCCTTCAGGTGTACTATTCATCAAGATCGGGGTCTCAATTTCGAGGAACCCGTTCTCGTTCATGTAGTTGCGTGCTGCGAGTGCTGCTTTGTGTCGCATTGCCAATGTTTTTTGCATCTCCGGTCTGCGTAGATCGACGAACCGATAGCGCATTCGGATGTCCTCGGCGACATCAATATCGTCTTCAACAGGGAACGGCGGTGTTTGCGCAGTATTCAAGATTTGTAGCGTATTCACAGCGAGTTCAATTTCACCTGTATCGAGCTCTGGATTGACCGTGCCTTGGTAGATGCTAAGTCCGTTTTCTGAATTTTCGATGTGGTACGTCCGATTGTTTTCGACATCGGTGACGAGCCACCGTTCACCTTGGACTCGGGTCGCTACCTCAATTTCTTCGGAAAGCGTATATTTGGTATCTGCATCCGAAAACAGGGATCGGAACGCTGCAGACAAGTCGCCGTTGGCGAGGTCTGTCTGATAAGTCGCGTCTGCTTGGAAAAGCAATTCACCCGGTTCACGTTCTCGGACGGTGCCTTTGACGTTCAACACAAATTCGCTTCTGATAGCATCGGCAAGGGCGTGTGCTTTTTCGTCAATCTGCGGATCAAAGACGACTTGTGTAATGCCGGTTCTGTCGCGTAAATCGGCGAAGATGACACCGCCGTGGTCGCGACGACGTTTGACCCAGCCGTTGAGTTGTGCAGTGCTACCCGCATCGGTTAAACGCAGGTCACCACAATAGTGTGTCCGTTTTATAGAAAATTCTTGAGACATGATATTTGCTGTATTCTCCTCAGGAATGGTTATCGGCAAGATGGCTGTCGGCTGACGGCTGACGGCTATCTATTTTTTTAATTGTTCGAGTTCATTTTGAATCTGTTCTCTGGCACTCTGTAAAGTGCTCGGATCCGAAGCGGTTTGGATGATTACATCAAGAGCTTTCAAAGCGTTTTCATAGTGTTCTATCTGTTTTTCAGGCTGGTTCATGTCAGCGTAAACATTAGCGAGGATATAGTGGGCGCGCCAGGAATTACGATCTATAGCGACGGCTTTTTGTCCGTATTTTTCGGCTTCGTTTAGATCCTCCAATTGGAAGTGAAGTTGTGCCATTGCCGCAAAAAGAGGCGCAGGCAAATCTTCGGTCGCTTCCTGCTGTTCAAGCCGTTGATATGTTCGGAGTGCGTCTTGGTAACGTCCTTGGCGTTCATAAAGCGGACCCAAGAGAAAGTAGACATCGGATCGACTCGGATCATGCCTGAGAAATGCCTCAAGTTCCTTCGTCGCTTTTCCGAGTTCCTGAGTCGCCTTTTCAAACTCGCCTCTTCTCTCATATTCCGATGCCGAATGCTCATAGACCGTCGCTAAATAGAGGTGTCCCTGAATGTCTTCAGGATTCTGTGCCATCGTCTGCTGTACCTGTTGTTCGATTTGCCGGAGTTCTTCTTGCGCACCTTCCCGAATTAAACCGGCAACGACACCGAAATTATAGCGAATTGTTTCGTCATCCGGATTCTGGCTCACAGCCTCGCTTATGATATTTGCAGCATTCTGATACTGACCGCGGGCGTAGGCGATCTGTCCGCGAATTAATTCTTGTGTGGCTCTGAAGTAGGTGTCCAATGCCTCACGCGCAGCTCTTTGCTCTGCCAGTGTTGTACCGTAGTTCATGAGATACGGTAGTACGCGTTCTCGGTGTTTTGCCATACCGCTGACGTTTTGTGTCGTTGTTCCAACCAAATCTGCACCCCGGAAGAATTCCAATCGCGGACGGTTGTCCGTATGGATGGGTCCAACGCCGACATATTTGCGTACTGTCTCCGGTCCCATCATAAAGGAATCGAGCAGCGACATGCCGTCGAGATCATCGGCGGCGAGACCTTCGCGGATACTCGCAATCTTGGAACGGGCGATGAAGTTTTTGTAGTCAATCGTAAGCGGTTTAAGCGTACCGATGAGGATCACAAAATCGGGTGTGTATTTATACCAAAGCGTTGTCTCAGGAAACACCTCAATGAAAGTGCGAACAATCATCTTATAATGTTCCTCTGGTAACCGGTGTAGCGGCACCCATTGGCACATAATACCGTCTTCCGTGAGGATCCGACGGCACAAGCGATAGAAGTCTGCCGTATAGATATTGGAGCTCCCCGCACTGACAAGCGGGTGGATTATACCTGTTGAGATCATATCGTATTTCGTCTTCGTCATCAGGATGTGGTTGCGTCCGTCATTGAGTTTATAGTTGAACAACGAACTTTCAAACACATTTCCGTTGATATGCGTAAAGTGCTTCTGTGCTGCGGAAATCACACCACCCGACAATTCTATTGCGTCAACTGCCACGCCGTGTTGCGTGATTGAATACGATGTGAGTCCCATCCCGAACCCGACGACAAGGGCGCGCTTCGGACGCGGATGCAGTAACAGCGGTAGGTGTGCGATAACGCGATGCGATGGTGAATCCCAACGCGAGGCATCCGCTGCTTGGTTCGTATCCACATAGAGGCGATAAACCCCCTCATCATCTTTCAGTGTTGTTACGGTTGCGTCTACCTCCTCATTGTAGTCAACGAGTGTATCGCCGGGACGTTGGGTCTTGAAAATCGCGCTCTTCAAGAAAAGGGGTTGGTTTACCGTGAGCAGTAGAATTATCGCTAATCCAGCGTTGAGGACCGGCATCGCGATGCTCAACCCTTGTAGCAGCTGCCTACCGGTCTCGCTCTGTCTGCTACCTCGCCAAATAAGCAGACATCCGATGACTGAGTTCAGCGCGACCGTTAGGACAATGCTCGGTCGGATGCCGAGGAGCGGGATGAGGATAAATCCGGCACAGAAGGCGCCCAAGATGCTTCCGACGGTGTTGATCGCATAGACGTTTCCGATACTTTTACCGAGTTGGCGTGCGCTGCCGGTGTAGATTTTCGTTACGATCGGAAAACTTGCACCCATCAGGAATGTCGGTAGACACATCACGAGGAAACAGGAGAAGAATGTCCAGAATCTGCTACTCCCGAAAGTGGACTGCAATGCACGGCTCATACCGTACAACTCCTCAAACGCAGGCATCAAAATTAGCGCGAACATCCCGATACCGAGTTGGATGATACCGAAAACTGCAACGGGTCGTTTCATCCGGTCCACCCAGCGTGCGAACACCATACTCCCCAGTGCGATGCCGAACAGGAACGCTGCGAGCATCGTCGCGAACGCGTAGGTCGTACTGCCGAGGAAAAAGACCATGATGCGGGTCCATAACACCTCATACGCCAAGGCGCAGAAGCCTGAGATGCCTATCCCCCACAGAACCAACTGTCTCTCAGGTTGCTCAGGAACATCTTCCTGTTCGGTTTCCTGTTCTATCTCTTCGGTTTCTATTACTGATACCTTTCGTGTCAATACCAATGCAATCGCGGCGACCGCAAAATTAATTGCGATCCCGACACCGAGCGTCCAACGGATTCCGAGTGATTCGATCAGGAAAAAGCCTGCAGCGACGGTGCCGATGACTGCACCGAATGTGTTCAAGGCGTATAGGATCCCGATATTCGTGCCGAGCTGCTCCAGTCTCTTCACGAAGAAGCGGGTCAGTACGGGTAGGGTACCACCCATCAACGTGGACGGGATCAGCAAAACCCCAAAAGTTAGCACGAACCGGATAAGCGACAGTGTGTAGAACTCCGATGTAACGTTGCGATGGATCAGGACATAAAGTGCGCTCAGGACGGTCAAGATAAGTGGCCAGACAAGGCAGAATCCACCAATACCGGCTTCGAGGAGCGCGTAGATGCGTAGCGGCGATTCTCTGCTTTCGTCAATCTTCTTTCCGAAGTAGTAGCTGCCAAGCGCGAGGCCCGCCATGAATGCAGTGAGGACGGTACTCGTCGCGAAGACGGTGCTACCGAAGACGAGCGTCAGCTGCCGCATCCAGATGACTTGATAGATGAGACCACTGGCACCAGAAAAGATAAAGATGAGCCAAACAATGGATTTGATGTATCGCATTTTATTTTCTTATGATGTGCCTGCTAATTTTGAATTCATGACGCGTCCTCAAACAAGCGGTCTGGGTTCCAGATTTGCTCAGCAAGACGTTGGTAGAGTTTTTGCCGAGCATCAAGATCGGATTTTTTGAATTCAGAGTGTGGACAGAACGGTAAATGGCTTCTTTCAATGAACTGCTTAAAACCAGGATTGTTTTCGTAGGCTTTTTCGTGGAGGCTACGTGCTAGAAAATTCTCTCTGAGGTAGTGTTCACGCTTTTCAGCATAAGATGAGTCACCATAACTAGTATTACTTTTTTTAGGGAGAAGGAGTAAACCGCCTATGCGGTTACGATATGCCTCAAATTCAAATTCATGAGCAAATTCTTCCCTGTGAGTATCAGGATCGTTTGCCCAGATATGTTCTACCTCATAACTATTTTTTCCTGTCCTCATGTACTGCAAATAGTGTGAAGATTCTCCTGATTGGATTCTGACATAATCGGTCATACGGGCGAGGATCAGAAAAATCTTACGACGATTCCCACCGTGTAAATGAAATAAGCTGTTGTTAGAAAATGGTAGGGTTTCCGCCTCAAGCCGTGTGTGCAATATATCCGTCAATTCACTAACACTCTTGCCTCGAATAGCTGGAATGATCGAGAATATGCGATCAGCCATTGTTCTCTGAGAAATATCTTGAAAATTCCAAATTCGCCGATGGATTAAGATATCTAAATACATTGCACAGATCCGTATCTTCTGGAGAATCACGTCTTCTGCATCTTCTACACGCAACGGAGATAGCAGAATTGGGTACTGGAGCGTAAAATTATTCTGAGCGTTGTAGTAAACACATTCCAACCCGGGTTTAAGTGACCTTGTCGCTTCTCGTAAGCGATAATACTCGTGACTATAACACTTAAAGTCATGTTCAATGAAATCAGCAAAGTCTTCACTTGACTCAAGCTTTAGGTACGGCTCGTGCTCACGAACCCAACGATGGAATTTGGAACCAATCCCATCAAAATCACTGATGTTACGAGCGTATTGACTGCGTAACCACGCCTTGATTGCATCTGATTCATCTTCTTTGCCTATCCCTTTGAGTTCTTCAATGCGATCTCTCCAAATATCGCTCACATTATTCCTACGCGTGGTACTATCGATCTTTGATAGCAGATATCCCCTGAGCATATCGGAAGGAGTAAGCGATAGTCCACGGTCGTTCATTGTCTCAAATATTGTGTAGGCATCGTCATCGGCATAAGCTGTGATTTCTGATAGGTAGACTTTCTGAAGTAACCAAACGACAAAACATGGAAGTTCCTCTTTTTGAAGTCTAAAATAATTTTCAATATCCTTATAACGCGAGGCGATGTTGCGAACAGACTCGATGTGCTCAATCCCTTCAAACGAGTCTACAGATTCACCGGAATAAAGTGCATCCATGATAGGCTTTCGATCTGGAATATCAAGATTGAACCCCCATTCTCCAAAACTTAGCGAATAAATAAGAGTGGTTACTTGATCTATCAATCCCTGATCTTCAAGTAAGCGGCGGAGTCTAATGAGGAGGAGTGTTAAAGTAGTAATCCTTTGTTGCCCGTCAATAATGAATCGTTGACCCTCAGCGTTATTGATAATGATGGATCCTAGGAAGTAGTGTCCATAGTTAGTTACCTGAGTAGGTTCGTTACCTGTTTCGTAGTTATCCAAAAACTTGCTGGTAAGATCATCAATTAGGTCTGTAACCTGCTTAGTCTGCCAACTATACTCGCGCTGGTAGTATTCAAGCGCGTAGCGAGCATTGGCAAGCAGCTGCCAAATTGTTTTGGCATCGCTATCAATCTTTTGCATTTAAAACATTCCTTTCAACCCTATTGCATCAAATCCACTCATTATGCTATATGATACCTTAACCCGTGCCAAAATTTCAAGTAGAATCAGATGTGTAAAAAGGGGTTTCTAATACTTTTAACATAGCACTCCGCTGGAGTGCAAGAACGGTCTTCGTCTTTTTCTATAGACATACTGCTCCGCTGGAGCAAAGAGACTGCTTTACAGCGAAAGGTTTCTTCACACCAAGGGCGTAATATGCACATTTTACACTGATGACGGGCTGGGAAACCCAGCCCCTACGAGGTTGGCATTAGCATTCGCCGAAAAAATCGGAAGATTATTATTTGATATTGCTTACGACTTGTGCCAATTAATTTTCCTTGGCTCCTCGTAGATGCGCTATATCGTTGACTTTGTAGCGTTATCTGTTAGATTAGACTCGTTATGGCGCAAGCTAACAGCATACGCTACAAAGGTTTCCGTCTGAATGATATCTCTGTCAAACAATTATATTGCTTCTCAGTGAGAATAGGGGACCTCTTGTGGAGATGCACCGCTATCCATGGGTGTGCTATGTCTTAGACCTCTCTTAGGGAACGCTGCCAAAATATTTACACATCCAGTAGACCCCTTTAATTCCTTATGTTCAATTATTGCGAATTTATTTTATTGATTTATCAGGCGGTGACCGATCTTGGATCCCTGATTTCATCCGTCGTAATTCGACAATAAAACGACTGACTTCAACTGGATCAAGCTCTTTTTCGAGTGCATCCATACCACGACGCATCACCTCTTCAATAGGGCATTCACCCGTTGCTTTTGCGATTGCCTCAATTTTCTCAAGTATTTTATCTGTCATGATTCTGTTCCTCAGCGTTATGTTTGTTGTGAAGGGATTTCTTGGACGACGGGGATAACGTAACTCCGGAGTGTCAAACCGTCTATTGTCTCTGTTTCTACGCGCGGTTCTGGCTCTGCGCGGTGGTCGAAGACGATGTAGTATCCTTCATTTACGCCCTCAAGTTTGAGATATGCTGCGAGTTGTTTTTTGCCTGCCTGATAGGATCGGGGGCCCTCCCATATCTTGGTTTCAACGATGTATTTTTTGGCGTTGTGAAAAATCGCGAGGTCAATTTTGCCGCGCCCAGTTTGCCCTTCAAGGTAAATATGCCCATGGATCAATTGCACAAACTGATCCAGATACGCATAGAGAAGATGTTGACCGACAAACTCCTTTGGCGTATCCGGCACTAATAGAATCCGAAAGCCTGCACGCGCAATAAAGTCTCGGAAGTTGTCAAGGAGCAGGTCCATTTTAATTTGACCTGTAGAGGTTAGGTAATCAGCCAAGTCTTGCCGAGCATCCTCAGGAAAATATTCTTGCTCCAACCCGTTGACGAGCGGCTTGAACGCCTGCATGATATGCTGTTGGTATATGGGGTTGAGGATCTCACACATTCGGTCACTCCCTTTTGTGATAACGCCATAAGTGGTAAGTTCACTAATGATTGCATCGTGTGGATTGAAGCGGAGACCAGCCTCGTAAGAGGCGATTCGCATCAGGACGCTTTCAAAACGCGGATTTCTGCGGATATTGGTTATCAGGTGGTTGATATTGGCGTTTGTTTCTTCAAGGAGTTGCGTGTGTGCTTCTGCGAAGTGCGCCATCTCGATCGTTTCATCTTTCGAGATAGCCATCTCCTCAGTAAGAATCTGGGCACATCGGTTGACAAGGAACGGCTGTCCGGCAGTTTGCCTGTGAATACTCTTAACGACTTCGGGAGCGAAGGCTTGCCCGACTTCGTCTGTATATTGTGTGAGAAGCTCGCGAACCTGCTCAAGCGTGAAGTTGGGCAAAGTGAATTCGTCTTGGATATTGAACGGCGAAATGGAGCGGTCTAAATTGAGTTGCGTAACGTTCTTAACGCCTACAATACCGACGCTATAAGGGCATTGACGCATGGAACGATGCACATAGATAGCCCGGAGTGAATGGAGGAAACCTCTCAGAGCATCGCGCGGGATACCATCAAATTCGTCAATAATGAGGACAAGTTTTTCATCTTCGAGAAAATTTGCGAACTCTTGAAAGAATCTAAGCATTGCAACGTGATCGGTTAACTTCGTGTTCTCCAAGAATCGGCTTAGCGTTTCAGAGGGCACGTGTCCGCGTTTTTCAAAGACATATTTAATCTCCTCATAAATGCTTTGATAAAGTGAGGTGTAAAAATCGGACGCGCTATAGTCTTCATACACCTCAAAATTGAGTTCAATTGGGAAGTAGGTTTCTGAGGTCTCGACGGCGAGGGAGTCAAGTGCCCATTGGAAAAATGTGGTTTTGCCAGTCTGCCGAGGAGCAAAGATAACGATATAGCGTCCGAGTTTGACGCGTTTGATGAAATCCGCGAGTTCCTCAGCGCGTGAGACGACGTAATGTTCTTTAGGGTTCACTGGACCGTAGGTGCCGAATGTTTTCATAATTCTTTACCGCAAGATTTTGGATGTCTCTATTTGATCGGTTTCCGATGCCACGAAAACTATTTGTCTTCGTCCAATTTCTTTTCAAGACGCTCGATGTATCGGAACGTCGTAGAGAAAATCATATCCAGTGTAGCGATGTCGCGTGGTTCTAACGGTGCACGGGAGAAGACGCGCCGCAACGATTTCAGATACGTCTCCCACTCTCGGTTATAGGGCGACATGCCGACTTTATCCAACAGACGGGTCACACGACCATAGAACGCCTCCAAGGCGTTCACTTCGGCGTAGTCAAGCTCGGATGGCGGATACCCATCAAGACTTGCAACGAAAACCTCATACACAAAGATTTGGACGGCTTGTGCGAGATTCAGAGACGGGTTTTTGGTTGCCATCGGGACACTCGCTGCTAACTGACATAGACTGAGTTGATCGGTAGACAGACCGAAATCTTCGCGCCCGAAGAGCAGCGCAACCTGTTTATCTTGTGAAATGGTGGCAATAGTTTTCGCAGCGTCTCTGGCAGGCACAGGCTGCGGCAGACGGATATCACGCCGACGATGTGTCGTCCCTACCAAGTATTGGATACCCTCAAGTGCGTCTTTGAGTTCGGGAACGACGTGACAGTTTTCGAGGATGTCCTTCGCGCCGTGCGCCATATACCACGCTGCATCGACATCTTGGAACGGAACGGGGTTCACCAGATAGAGCTGCGACAGGCCCATCCCTTTCACAACTCTGGCGACAGAACCGATATTCCCCGGCTCACGTGGTTCAAAGAGGATAATACGGATGTTAACGAGATTCTCCGGCACGGTAACAGGTATCGCCCGGAAACTTTCGGTCGGCTGAATCGTTTTTTTCGGTGTGTTTGTTGACATATCAATAGCGTACCTGAAATGTTTCAAATTGTCAACCGAAATGTTGTAGGGACTGGGTGACCCAGCCCCTACTTGATAACCCAGCCCCTACGGAGCGACTGCGTTATGTCCATCTTCAAGGGTGTGTATTGTGCCGTGCAGATAGCAATCCAGAGGGATACCGTCTGCGAAGCTGCCCGTGATGTTAACGTGAAACTGCATTGTGGGGGTCAAGGTTGGGATTTTGAGGAAAACGGTTTTGCCATCCGCAGAGAGGGTGGCAGATTCGACAGTGTGGACATCCCTGCCCTCTTCGCCGGAACGCTTCAGCTGTGGCGAACCGTAGTGTTCAGTCCAGCGGTACTCCCAACTTTGCACCCGCCAGTTCTCCGAATTTTGGGCGGACGCTGGCGCAAGCGGTGCGTAGAAGTCGATGATTAAACCACCGTTGACAGCACGGAACGATTTAGGGGTTCGGAGGGGGGCACCGGTCCTGCGGACTCGGTAGAAACCAGTATCTTCTTGTTTGTTGGACGACCAACCGAATAGACCTACGAGATAGAAGTCTCCACTGACCCGATGGAATCGTCCGCGCATCAGTCCGGTAGGCAGTTCTACACCGAGTTCGGTGAGCGCACCTTGTACAGTTGGTTCTGTTTGCTGCTCAAGGACAGCGTATACTTTTCCAGTACCGTAACCAAGCGAGAGTAGAGAATCGCCCATTTCGCCCCATGTGCCGGCGGGAATCCAAACCGGTGCCGCCGGGGATCGGTCAACGAAGGGAGCGATCCAGCAGAGGGGCGGCTCATAGCTATCTGGCGGTTCGCCGGGCGGGTACCAGCCCCAGCGGTTACCATAGAATTTACCGGGAGCAGTGATACGGTTCAGACGGTTGGCAGGCATCCAGTAGCCTTCCTGATCTGTACCGTAGAATGTAGGACCCGGGCCAACCCCAAGTCCATTTGATGCACGAAATCCGTAAGCGATCACAGTAGACTGTTCACCATCCGGCGACACTCGGACGAGTGTACCGTGGTGCGGGTGTTGCGCCCGCAGTGCATGACGAGCAGATTTCATGTAGTAAAAGTTACCTGCCGCATCGGTCTGCAGGTCCATAACCTGCTCGTGGAAGTGTTCACTGTTGTAGGCATCATTGTTAAAATTCTCGTAGAAGTCGGTTTCGCCATCTGCGTTAAGATCAACGAGGCGGGTGATCTGGTCGCGTCCGGCAACGTAGATCTGCTGACCGACAATTTTAAGTCCGAGCGGTTGGTTCAGCCCGGTAGCAATCCGTTGCCAGACGAGCGTGTCCAAGGTCTCATTGAGTCCAGTGACTGTCCAGACATCACCGTTCCAAGTGGAAAGTGCGGCACGATTGCCGTCTGGAAAGAAGTCAAGCCCGCCGAAACGTAGCCACGAATCCCACGGATTTTGGGCGGGCCAATTTATCCTGTCAATCGCGAACGGTTGACTGGGGTCAAGGCCACTGTTCGCCGCTAACCGAGCGAAATCTGAGAGTTTCGCTTCGCTGCCCTCCCATATCAGCACCGATGCTGTTGTGTCTGCAAGACCGTGGAGCGAAACACGCTCGCTGTCAACGCGCCATTTCGCACCGGAAATCGGTTCGACCAGCGCAGCGGCAATCAGAGGGGGTTCTTGGACACGTTGGTAAAGTGTCTGCATTTCATCGGGAGAGAGGGCGCGATTGTATAGGTACAGGTCATCAAGCTGCCCTTCAAACCAAGGCGATTCTTCTGGGAAATTTTCTGCGGTGAACCCGAGCCGCCAAATGTCATCTTCAAGTTCATCATTGGGTTTGAGTACACCTTTGGCAGCAATCTCGCCATCCAAAAACAGAGTCACCGCACCCGTTTGATGTTGCCATGTCAATCCGACGTGATGCCAAACGCCGTCAGTGACTGATTCCGCATCTCCTGTACCACTGCTGACGACACCGACCCAACCGACATCAAAAGCCAATTGTCCATTTTGAATAAAAAAGGTTTTGCCGTTGGGCACCCACTCTGGCTCCTCAAGTGCTTCAGAAAAGATTGAACCATCGTTCTCGGTAGAAATCCACGCAGCGAAAGTTAGGTCGGTGGTATCGAAATCAAGGGCGAGATTTTCGTCAAAACGGGCTTCCGCTCCGCCATCGAATGCAAGACTATCACCGCGCCATCCCTCTTCCCAGCCGACCCCATCAAGCCTAATTTCTGCCTTTCCCGGTGGCGCACTTACGGTGCGCGAACCGTTGCCCTCGTCGAAACGCCAGTGTCCGATCAAAGCAGATTCGCTTTTCTGTTCATCTACCGACGCTGACTGTGTGGTTTTGGTGATCGGTCGGAGGACAGCTATACACTGGTCCGCACTGCTGACACCATCAGGGACCGGGGACAGATTATCTATGGAAAGCACTGTCGGAAGGTAACCATCTCTTTCCAAGTGCCAAATCGCTGTCTCGGCGTTGATTTTCAACGTTTTCACTTTGAGCTGCTGATGTATATCAATATCGCCAGTTGTGCCGAGTTTTTCCGACCAACGTTGGGGGCCGCCTTGTATCAGTTTCGTCAGATCTTCAACAGGAGGAGAATTTTCAACGAATTGTCTCCAAACGTTTACTTCAAGTGTATCTTGGATCGCTGGCGTAATCAGGATTTTAGCGGAGATTGCTTGTTCAGACGGTGGAAACCGGACACGGAGCTCGTCCTTCACGATCTCCAACTCTGTGCCTTCCGGTGCCTCAACCAAAGCAGCAAGCAGACTGCCTGGTGCCCCAGGTGCTGTCCCCGGCGGACATAGGGCGACACCGGGGCTACCTGGAAACACCTGTAAAGTGGGTGCCTCCGCGTCAGGGATTGTTGCAATACGGACAAGCGCACTTGATGCCGATGGGCCGAGATGGAAAGTGCGAGCAAAAGCGAACCCATTTTCCGTGCTTTCAAGCGACGGGGTCTCCAGGACCGAGCGAGTGCCGACTGTATACGACAAAACAACCCGGTTCCCGTGAAGATACAATCCTTCCCAGCGCGCCCAATCCTTGGGTAAGGGACCGAAAGGCACAGCGCGAGTATCTTCAAAGCTGCCATCCTTCGCCCAACCGGGCTCCACCGGATTTTCCCACAACAGTTTGCCCTCAATTGCTGGAAAACGCTGATGCCAACCGTTATAGGGAACATCGACGAAGTCAATTAACCCATCTATCCAACCCGCGGAGTAGCGCAATAAGTCTGTGTCAAAGGCTACTGCCCCACCTGTGAGATCCGGGGTGAGCGGGATAACAAGGCCTTTGTAAGTAGTGTTATTCGCATTTGCGGCGACAGCAGTAGAAAGGTAGGGACCATAATCCATATCCCGCCACGGCTGTCCGGTTTTAGCACGCCAACCGGGTGGATAACGGCGCGGTGCTTCGCTGTCGAGGCACCAGTAGATGCCGTTAACGATGAGCCGACGAAAGTCGCTTACGCTGAAGTCCTCTGGGTGTCCCATTGTCGTTGTAAACACACGCCCACCGCCAGAGTGCGTGTGCGTCCATGCAATTGGGTTGACTGTCTCTTCACCGCCACGCTCCCCCTCCGGTAATACAGGTTGCCCCTGCACTAAGACTTGGGCATCTTTCGGTGGATAGTCCGGACGCACATGGTAAGTCCAGGAACGGACGTGGAACGTTGGACTCACACCTGTAAGGATCGGATGATTGCCAACGATTGTAGCATCGGTGCTAGACCCGTGCCCGTAGTGGTAAATCCACGGGGCACCGAGCTCACGAGCCCCGAAATTATTCCACCACTGCGCACGAGGGTCTTCCTCTTCGTAGGCAAAGGCGTGCGTCGTTGTACGGAAAGCAACAATGGGACCGCCTCGGTCAACGTACTTTTGTAACAACGCAAGTTGGGCATCAGGAAGTTGACGAAATCGCAGATACAAAATGAGGAGGTCTGCGGTCTCCAATGCATCAAGCCCGTTGATGCTGTTCGCCTCGCCACCCTGAAGAACATCGTCTATGAGAAGTGTGGTGCGGAACCCGTAATGGTCTGCTAACACCTGAGCCAGTGCGGGCATCGTTACTTCAGAACGGTACTCATTTTCGCCTACAACGAAGACGAGGTGTGGTTGCGCATGACCAATGGAGGTAAATATACAAGACGCGAGCAGGAGGCATAGTAGATAAATCGAAATTCGCTTCGCCCATGGGGCAGAGGTGTTGAGAGGGGCACTTGAACGTGACATATTTTGCCTTTCACAGATGGATTACAGGTACTATAAAGTCTACTAAAGTTGAGAGGTTTTCGTTAAATAACGATATGCTGAATTCGTTCTTAATCCTGACATATCGCATGGGATCACTCTGTGGAAAGTATAACAGATACCGCTAGGGATGTCAATGAAAAATCAAATGGATTCAGAACCATTCAATTCTCTGGAAAATGCACCAAATTTCAAACCGGTTTGGGATAATTGAATACAGCTGCGTTTAAAACGGCACTTGCAATTTACCTCATTTTAGGGTATAATTAAAGAGATTTTAAATCGTGAAACTTAGATAATAGCATATCAAGGGGTATCGCTTGCAAGCCGGTATTGTGAAAAACCTGTATGTTTGTTTCTCTGAGTGTTTTAGGCTTGTAGGTTTATAGAACTTATTGTCGAAAGAACACCTTGTAGCAGTAAAATTTATAATAGAGGAATCTATCTATCTTATGTCAACTAAAGTAGGTATAAACGGTTTTGGTCGGATTGGTCGGAACGCCTTTCGTGCGGCGTTGCAAAATCCTGCGTTAGATATAGAATTTGTTGCAATCAACGATTTAACGAACCCTGAGACACTCGCACATCTTTTACAGTACGACTCTGTTCACGGTATCTTATCGGATGATATCGCTGCGACAGACAATGGCTTGGTCGTCAACGGTAACTGGATAAAAGTTCTTGCCGAACGCGATCCGGGTAACCTGCCGTGGGGCGAACTGGGTGCGGATGTCGTTATTGAATCCACCGGTTTCTTTACGGCGCGCGAAGATGCCGAGAAGCATCTCACGTCTGGCGGCGCGAAAAAAGTCGTCATTTCCGCTCCTGGGAAGGGCGAGGACATCACGATCGTTCTCGGTGTCAACGACGACAAATACGATAAGTCACAACACCACGTCATCTCCAATGCCTCCTGCACGACGAACTGTCTTGCCCCCGTCGCGAAGGTCTTAAACGATACATTCGGGATTGAGAGCGGATTGATGACGACTATTCACGCCTATACCGGCGACCAAAGGGTTCACGACTTCCCGCATTCCGATATGCGCCGCGCACGTGCAGCGACACTCTCCATGATTCCGACAACAACCGGTGCCGCTGTCGCTGTCGGGAAAGTACTACCAGAATTGAACGGTAAACTTGATGGGTTCGCAATCCGTGTACCGACACCGAACGTCTCCGTCGTTGACCTCACCGTCGATCTTAAGGATAGACCGGACGCCGAAGCAGTCAACGCCGCACTGAAAGCGGCAGCAGAGGGCAGCTTGGACGGAATCCTTGGTTATTCGGAACTCGATCTCGTTTCATCAGATTTCAACGGGAACAAACTCTCCTCCGTTCTTGACGCGCCTTTTACCAAGGTCATTGAAGGTGGATTGATTAAAGTCCTCTCATGGTATGACAACGAATGGGGGTACTCGAACCGTCTCGTTGAACTCGCCGCACGGGTTCTATAATTTTATCCGAATCGGAGTTATCAGACAGAACATCTTGGTATGGAGCAGAATTAACCAGAAATCATCGCGAAACGCGTACGGACTGGGGCACACAGCCCGTACACAGCGATGCCCAGGAGCCGAAAAGTAAAAATATGCGAACACCAATCATTGCAGGCAATTGGAAATTGAACAAAACGATTTCGGAAGCGGTGGCACTCACGACAGCCTTAAAAGCATCGGTTGCCGATGTTAACGACGTTGAGATTATCGTTGCGCCACCCTTCACTGCACTCGCTGCAGTAAACGAGGTGATAGCAGGTAGCAACGTCCGACTCTCCGCACAGGATGTCTATTCGGAAGACACCGGCGCGTTTACCGGTGAAGTCTCCGCACCGATGCTCAAAGATGTCGGATGCGAATATGTTATCATTGGGCATTCGGAACGGCGGCAATACTTCGGCGAGACGAATGAGAGTGTCAACCAGAAGGTAAAGGCAGCGTTAGCGCACGACTTAAAGCCGATCATCTGTGTCGGTGAGCAACTTGAAGAACGAGAAGCCGGACAGACGGAAACTATCATTGAAAACCATGTTACCGGCGGTATTGCTGGATTATCCGTTACCGAGCTGTTGACTTGTGTCATTGCTTATGAACCGGTCTGGGCAATCGGCACAGGGAAAACCGCTACACCCACACAAGCACAAGAGGTACACAGTTTCATTCGTGGATTGCTAACATCAGTTTATTCAGCGGATGTTGCTTCGCAGCTCTGCATTCAATACGGCGGGAGTGTTAAACCTGAGAACGCTGCTGAACTGATGGCGCAGCCGGATGTAGATGGTGCACTCGTTGGCGGAGCAAGCCTCGAAGCGGAATCGTTCGCACAAATTGTGAAGTTCGGATAGCAAGTTGCAACTTGCTACCGGTACCGAAATTTGCTTAATAGGAGGATCTATTAAATGGAAATTATCATCGGTTTTGTATTATTCCTTTTCGTACCTGTCTGCGTCGTTCTGACGCTGATTATTTTGTTACAGGACAGCAAAGGAGAAGGACTTTCATCGAGCGCATTTGGTGGTGCGGAGATGCAGTCTGTACTGGGAGGACGCGGTGCCGCAACCTTCCTGAGCAAACTGACAACATGGCTTGCCATCGGTTTCATGGTCATATCGCTTTTTCTGATGCGGTTCTACGGTGAAGGGGACGGCAGTGGCGCACTCACACCGATTGAGCAAGAAGCAACACAAGAGAGCACAGCCGAACCTGCTGACACTACAGGTGAAGGAACTGTTGAAACTCCAGCAGATACGGGCAGCGAGAGTGATCCACAAGACGCATCAAAAACAGAAATTGATGGCGGTACCACGGATAGCACTGAATAACCCTTGCTCACGACTATAAGCACGCAGGAATGGCTATCGGAAACCATCGGCAAAGAGGTTCCTGATGAAGTTAGGTCTTCTTGCTGATGGCTGAAAGGTTTTTCGCAGAAAAACCGTGCCGACGGCTGATAACCAATTCGCAGAAAAGAGTTCTAATATGTCGGACGCGCCTACAACGCTTTCATGGCGTGTACACCCCCTCGTTGAAAATAGGCGCAAATCTTTATTATTAGGGCTTTTTCTGGCACTCCTTTTATTCTTTATCTATGTGGGGTTTCAGTCGATTTACGTCGCCGTGCTGTCCGCTATTTTTCTGATTGGGTCGCTCTATAAATATTTTCTACCGTTTCACCACCATTTTGAAGCAGATAGACTCGTTATTACGAGTTGCTGCTACAAAATGGAACGTCCTTGGGAAACGTTTCACAGTTTTTACGTTGACGCGAACGGCGTGCTTCTGAGTCCGTTCGCCCATCCGACACGCCTCGAAAACTTCCGCGGTGTTTACGTCCGATTCGGCAAACACTCCCCTGAAGAAATCGTTAACTTCATTACCAGCAAAATTGAATCGGAATCTTCTCCGTAAAAAAAGGAAATCCGAATGCCAGAAAAGATGAGGTGGAGTATACTCGGTCCTGGCGGTATCGCGCATAAGTTTGCTGATGCGTTGAAAGCGATCTCTGATGCGGAGATTATCGCCATCGGCTCACGCGATCTACAGAGAGCGAACACATTCGCAGACACGTTTGATGTTCCACACAGACACGGCAGCTACGTTGAACTTGCGAACAATCCTGAAGTGGACGTTATCTACATCGCAACGCCGCACCCGTTTCACAAAGCCTGCGCGATGCTGTGTTTGGAAGCAGGGAAATCTGTTTTATGCGAAAAACCGATCACTGTAGACGCTGAACAGGCTGAGGAGCTGATCGCGTGTGCACGAGAACATAAACAATTCCTCATGGAAGCTATGTGGACACGGTTCATTCCGGTAATGGTTAAAGTGCGGGAATGGCTGGCAGATGGCGTTATCGGTGAACCACGCATGCTAACCGCAGATTTCGGGAATCGAGTCGTACTGACTCCTGAGAACAGGAAGGGACGCTTATTTGCGTTGGAACTTGCAGGCGGCGCGATGTTGGATATTGGGGTCTATACTGTCTCTTTAGCGTCTATGGTATTTGGTGCACCAACGAAGATAACAAGTCTGGCACACATCGGTGAAACCGGTGTCGATGAACAAGCCGCTGTCCTACTCCGATATGACGCAGGACAGATCGCGAGTTTGTCGTGTGCAATCACGACGCGTACTTCACAGGATGCACGTATTTTCGGTACAAAAGGGTCAATACATATCCCCAACTTCCCACGAGCGACATCCGCAACGCTTGAAATATCAGGGAAAGAGCCGGTACAGATTGAAATGCCGTTCATCGGAAACGGTTTTGAATACCAAATACTTGAAGTTATGCGTTGTCTACGAGCAGGAAAACTCGAAAGTGATGTGATGCCGTTAGATGAATCGCTTGCCATCGTCAAAACTATGGATGTTGCCAGAGCACAATGGGGATTGGAATATCCACCGTTCAGTCCTGTCTAATTAATTTTTCAGAATCTGGAGGATTAAATGAACGCAAACCACACACAGACAATTGCGACCACAGAACAATTGAAAACTACCGTTTTAGATGCGGTTGAAAACCAAATCGTTACAGATATTCATACGCACCTCTTTAGTCCACCCTTCGGCGACTTGTTGCTATGGGGTATAGATGAGTTGCTGACGTATCACTATCTCATCGCTGAAGTCTTCCGCAAATCGGATGTCTCGTACGACCAATTTTGGGCGATGACGAAAACAGAACAGGCAGACTTAATATGGCAGACGCTTTTCATTGAGAACTCACCGGTGAGCGAGGCGTGCCGCGGGGTTGTGACAACCTTAGATACATTAGGTTTGGATGTCGGGTCACGCAACCTACAGGACTATCGGCAATACTTTGCCGATACGACCGTCGAAGCCTTTATTGATACGGTTTTTGAACAGGCGAAGGTCTCTGAAGTGGTGATGACGAATGACCCGTTTGATCCAGCAGAGTCACCGGTCTGGGAATCCGGAGATACTGGAGACACTCGGTTTGAAGCGGCACTTCGGATGGATGTCCTCATTAATACATACCAAGAGACTGGGTATGAACGACTTCGCGGGCTCGGGTACGATGTCGATCCGAAGCTGTCAACGGAAAAAAGCTACAAAGAGGTACGTCGCTTTTTGGAAACATGGATTCAGCGGATGAACCCGAAGTACATGGCGGTCTCGCTACCACCGGATTTCCAATACCCTGATGACGGTATTCTTGGACGGCTATTTGACAACTGCATACTTCCTATCTCGCGTGAATTCAACGTCCCGTTCGCGCTGATGATCGGTGTGAAACGCGCCGTTAACCCGCAGCTTCGGATGGCAGGCGACGGAACCGGAAAAGCGGATCTGACGAGTCTGGAGACGCTACTCCGTGAAAATCCGGACAATAAGTTTCTCGTGACGCTGCTGTCCCGTGAAAACCAGCACGAATTGTGCGTCATCGGACGCAAATTCAAGAACCTGATGATCTTCGGGTGTTGGTGGTTTATGAACAATCCGAGTATTATTGAAGAGATTACACGCGAACGGATTGAGTTGCTCGGTCTGAGCGTGATTCCGCAGCATTCCGATGCCCGTATTCTGGATCAACTCCTTTACAAGTGGAAACACTCACGCCAGACGATTGCGGACGTTCTGGTAGAAAAATACCAAACGCTTCTTGATGTCGGGTGGACAATTACCGCGTCAGAAATCGAACGGGATGTCAATAACCTATTCGGCGGCAACTTTGAACGGTTTCTGAACGGGAACTAAGTTTGTTGTGTGAATTAGCAATCACAGGGAGTTGCTTTACACTTCGGACAGCCCTTGGCATAGATGTGTGCGGCATCTTCTAAAGAGATACCGAGCAAACTCGCTAATGTGGCGAGCCATGCGAAAACATCGGCGAATTCTTCGCGCAGCCGTTCCATATCCTGTGGTTGTTTACGGATCTCTTTTGCCAACTCGCCGACTTCCTCCACAAACCACGTGAATGTGAGTGGCACCCCGCGTTCTGCATCGCGTGTATAATAGATGGCTTCAATCTGTTTCTGAAACGCCTCGATCGTCATTTTTTTAATTTTCCTTGCGGTTAGGTTAGGTGGGTTGGTGGTTTTCACGTTCCTCTCCGTAGATCCGCTTTCCACTTCGTTCCAAGCTACGCGCTCTTTTAACTGAAACCGACTATTTGATTTAACGCCTTGCGAATGGTTAAAAATTTTCCCGTTTACAATCCACTGAAACAGATAATTCATGCGTGCCGCTCCCGAAGACAACCCCTTTCAACGGCGTTACATCCGCGTAGTCCCTACCCCATGCAACGGTGATATGCCGATCAGTCGGCATCTGGTTATTCGTCGGGTCGAAATCTACCCATCCGAACTGCGGGAGATAGACAGAAAACCATGCATGCGATGCGTCGGCACCGGTTAAGGGTTCTTGGTCCGGTGGCGGGTCTGTTTCAATATATCCGCTGACATAGCGTGCGGGGAGCCCTAACGCACGCAGGCATCCGATACCGAGATGCGCAAAGTCTTGGCAGACCCCGCGGCGATGTTTTAGCACATCTGTGAGTGGTGTCGCTATTGTCGTGAAACCTGGATCGTAGGTGAAATCGTTGTAAAGACGGGTGCTTAAATCTTCGACAGCTTTCAGTAATGGCCGTCCTTCCGTAAAAGATTTCTCAGCATAAGCGTGGAGTTCAGGGATCTTCGGAACCATGGGTGAATTGAGAACGTACTGCCGTATCTCCAAAGTTTCTGCATCCGAATCGGCATGCAGCTGCTGACGAACGGTTTCCCAAGCCAAGTATTCACCGAAACCTAACTTTTGCTGTCTATTCTCAACCGCCACACGGCTCGTGACCGTAACGGTGAGTTGATTGTGCGGTTGCTGGATTGTAAAATAATAGACGGTGTTCCCGAAAAAGTCCTCGCGTTCCCGATATTTCCACGGTTCAGGTTCAACAACGAATTCGCTGTTGTTGCAGTGCTGGTATGCAAAGGTGCGCGGTGTCAAGCGTGCTTCGTTATAGCAGAGGTTCACTGGATGCATATAACTGTATTCGGTCTTATGGATAATTTTATAATAGCTCATTACGTTATCAGAGGGATTAGCCTTCAGCCTTCAGCCTTCAGCCTTCAGCCAGAGACTTTTGATTAAACGGACCCCTCTTTGCTGACGGCTGATAGCCGATAGCCGATGGCTTCCGATAGCCATTTAACTGAAATCTATAACTGTTGCGGTCTCTGGATATGGCTGAAATACGTCTGCGTTAGGACATCGGAAATATCAATCAGGATTTGCGCCAATCGGACCAAGAGCTTTTCTAATCCTGTGCGTTGTGTTGTTCGGTCTGAATGCGCTGCCAGTTCAATTGTATTAGAAAGTTGCAGCTGCGTGAGTGCCTCTAAGATAAGTTGTTCTTCTTCGCTCAACCGATAGCGGTGTTTTTCTCTCGGTAGTACACGAATATGTTCCTCAAGTCGTTTCAACTGATAGAGGAGCGAGCGCGGGCTCTCTTCGTCGAGGAGCAGTAATTCCAACGCTGTCGGGAAATCAAGTTCTGAACGATAACGCCGCCGATAGGTAATCAGGCTTTCAGCAGCGGCGAGAACAGATTCAAGCAGCAGATCTTCGATCCAAGCGTCTTGAACAGCGACAAGGCTTGAACGACACAGCACAATAAGAAGGAGCGAACGTTCAATGCGCCGTCCCATATCCAAACTAATCCAACCGATGGTCTGCGTCATGTTTTCGGCATTAAGACCACTCAACGCGGAGAGAAAAATCATCAGTTGATCAAGCGATGCCAATTCCGCCTCTTGTAGCACAAGGTCTGTGTAGGGGCTCGGTGAGCCCGCCCCTGCTATGTCTCCATCTTCAGGAACGCTTTTTTCGAGCGTGTTGCAGAGGTCCTCAATACGGTTCATCACACGCCATGTGTCCGTAGACCATCGGTCTCGGACGGCATAAGCAGCACTGACGAGTGCCTGAAGCGTTGACACTAAACTCCCACTATTTGCTGTGTCGAGCATGATTGAGAGGAGTTCGCTTTCTAAAGATTGTTCGCCTTTGTCAGCAAAACCAGGGTGTGAAGACGTTAAGCCGGTCAGCGAACGGAGCATACTGCGGAGGTAAAGCAGTTCCGATACCTCTCTGGTATCTTCACCGAGAGTCTCCGTAATGGAGATGGCTGGTGCTACCTGTCCTAAATGCGATGTCTCTAAACCCATCTTATCCATCTTGACTTTATCGAGTATAATTCGGAGCAGCCGGGCGTGCCCCTCGGCGCGTTCCGCATAACGCCCCACCCAGAACAGGTTTTCTGCTGCACGGCTTGACAGTCCGGCAGATGCTTCTGCGGTTTGCATCCGTCCAGTTCGTTGTTGCCATAAACTGATATGCGGTTCCGGTTCAGGCGCGAGAATCCACGTATCTTTACTGACTCCGCCGTTTTGGATTGAGACTGTCAATTCCTCTGTCTCGCTCTCACAGCGCGTCAGACCACCCGGCATCACAGCATATCCCTCTTTTTCTGCAAACAAGAAAGTACGGAGAATCGCACGGCGCGGTTCAAGTCTACCTTCAATCAACGAAGGTGTCGTGGAGCAGTGAATATATTCCTGCCCGACATAGCGATTTGGTTCTGCGATGATCTGTGCGCGGAGTGTTTCGAGTTCGGCATCGCTCAGTTCAGGACCAAACAGCGAACGGCTACCGGGGTGCCGATAAATCGGTTTGATGACCAACGTCTTAAGGTTTGCCAGTACATAGTCTCGCTGCTTCGGTTCTCCGCACCACCAAGTGGCGACAGAGGGTAGACGTAAGTCTTCACCCATCAGATGCCTTGCAATATTCGGCAGGAACGGCATCAGCCCTGGGTTTTCCAAAACACCGCTGCCCGGCGGGTTAACGACAATCACGTTTCTGTGTCGAATCGCTTCCAACAACCCAGCGACACCGAGCCGAGAGTCTTGTCGGAGTTCCAACGGATCGCAAAAGATGTCGTCCACGCGTCGGAGAATAATATCGACGGGACGTAAGCCGTCAATAGATTTCAACCAGACCCGTCCATCCCATACCGTCAAGTCGTCGCCTTGAACGAGCGTATATCCGAGATAGTTTGCGATATAGGCGTGCTCGAAGTAAGTCTCGTTCAGTGGCCCCGGTGTTAGCACGACGATATGTGGGTTGTGCGTTTGGCGTTGTGTGGTTCCGGTGCCACTTTCGGATTGATATTGTAAGGGTAACTCGAAAAGGCTGTTCTGCAGTGACCGAAAAAAAGAGGAGAGTCGATGAACGCCGACCTCGCCAAAAAAGTTGGGCAGTGCCCGCGCAAGAGCCGTACGGTTCTCAAGGGCGTAACTGGCACCCGCTGGTGCTTGTGTCCTGTCGCTGAGCACCCACATTCTGCCGTCAGGTCCACGTGCCAAATCGACGGCGTAACTCAAGAGAAACGGAAATCCAGATGGGATAAGTCTAGCACACGCGCGTAAAAATCCGCCATGTGAGTACACCAACTCCGGCGGGATCAATCCGTTTTTGATTAAACGCCGCTCCCCATAGAGATCCGTCAGAATCAGATTCAGCAGCTCGGCACGCTGCGTCAGACCGGCAGAGATGGCCTCCCAATCTGTAGTTGAGATGATCAAAGGAATCGGGTCCAATTCCCATGGACGATGCCCGTGTTGTTCACCGTGTACGACGTAGGTGACCCCGTTCTCACGGAGCAGACGCTGTACCTCTTGATGACGCGATTCCATCTCGGCGAGTCCGAGGGTGTTCAGTGCCCGCATGAAACTCGACCAGTGCGGATTGATCTGCTGATCCCGGCTCAGCATTTCATCAATCTGTTCACCGTGCTCTGAATTTGCAGAAATAGCGGCGTAATAACTGTCGCCTATCACCTTCCAATCTGTTGTATCTGATTGTTGCATTTTTAATCGTTATAGGTTATAAGTGGTAAGTTATAAGTTAAGGGGTTTTAGGAACCCCAACCGCTCTTTCTTATAACTTATAACTGTTAACTTATAACCCTCCCTCCGAAAACTGTTAACTAATTCAACCGCTATCCCTAAAGAATTCGGCGGAGGTCTAATGTATACGGATACTCGGCATTCGTCTCTTCCGGCGGAATATCTATGGGTCCCGGAGCTGTCCCTCCAGCAACAAACTGTCCAGCGACCGGTCCTGAGGGTTGCGACTGGATTACGCTCGGTGTATGTCCATCTGCACCGAACCGACTCGTGCGACGCGCCTCTGCTTCATAAGCGTTGACGGGAAAAGTGTCGTAATGCCTGCCACCGGGATGCGAGACATGATAGGTACAACCACCGACAGAGCGTCCGTTCCACGTGTCGATAATGTCAAACACAAGTGGAGAGTGGACCCCGATCGTCGGGTGTAAGGCTGATGGCGGCTGCCACGCCCGGTAACGGACGCCACCGACATATTCTCCGTGTGTACCCGTATTGTTCAAGATTAATCGCCGTCCGTTGCAGGTAACGAGGTATCGGGTATCTGTTAACCCGTTTATTCGGACCTGTATCCGCTCGACAGAGGAATCGACAAAACGGGAGGTACCCGCACGCGTCACCTCTTCACCTAAGACGTGCCACGGTTCAATCGCCATCCGCAGCTCAAGTTCGATATCGCTTATGTTGACAGTTCCCAACTTCGGGAACCGGAATTCAAAGAACGGATCCAACCACGCCATCTCAAACGGATAGCCTGCCGCTTGAAGTTCTGTAACAACCTCTTGTATGTCAACACGGACATGGTGATGGAGCATAAATTTGTCGTGTAGTTCCGTACCCCAGCGTACCAATTTGCCTTTGTAAGGCGTGTTCCAGAATTTGGCGACCAAGGCACGGATGAGTAACATCTGTACAAGACTCATCTGTGAATGTGGCGGCATCTCAAAAGCACGCATCTCCAAGAGTCCGAGCCTTCCACTCGCCGAATCTGGAGAATAGAGTTTATCAATACAGAACTCCGCACGATGCGTGTTGCCAGTGAGGTCTACCAACAAGTGCCGTAGGAGCCGATCAATCAGCCAAGGCGGTACATCTTCTTGTACCGCCCGATCCGGAATTTGTGCGAAAGCGACCTCAAGCTCATAGAGTTGTTCGCCGCGCCCTTCATCTACGCGCGGTGCTTGGCTCGTCGGACCGATGAAAGTGCCTGAAAAGAGGTACGACAAACCCGGATGGTGTTGCCAATAGGTGATAAGGCTGCGCAACAGGTCGGGTTGCCGTAAGAGTGGACTATCCGCAGGCGTACGACCGCCAATGATAATATGGTTACCCCCGCCTGTTCCGGTATGTCTACCGTCTAACATGAATTTTTCGGCACTCAATTTGGCTAACCGTGCTTGTTCATAAAGCGTTGTGGTATTATGGACCAGTTCATTCCAATTTTCCGACGGATGGATGTTCACCTCAATTACACCTGGATCGGGTGTCACGTTCAAGGATTGAATCCGTGAATCGTGAGGTGCCTCATACCCTTCAAGGATCACAGGTAGGTCTAAGGTTTCAGCGGTTGCTTCGATCGCCTTAAGGATCGAGAGATAATGTTCTAAGTGCGTCAGGGGTGGTATAAAGATGTGCAGGCGTCCGTCACGCGGTTCAACACAGAGTGCAGTCTGAAAAACGGTTTCCGTTTCGCTGTCTTTTGTCGCGGGATCCCGCGCTTGTACGGACTGGGTAACCGAATCCCTATCGAACGCCTCTAAAATCTCCTCGCGCGGTTCAAGCGGATCGCGTTCGTAAGCCGGATCCCGCGCTTCAGGGGGCACCCACTGTATAGACTCCAAGGGTAGACGGAACCCTATCGGTGAATCGCCAGGAATTAGAAACATGCGTTCAGACTTGAAATGCCAGACACAACTCTCCCAAGCATCGTCCACGAGATTCCAGCGTAACGGTAGCACGTAGCCAATCGGTTCACCGAGCTTCTCTGTTCGCAGTAACTGTTTGAGCCGATGGCGTTCGGATGCGTCTTTGAAATCGAAATCAAGCGGATCAATGTTGACAGGCAATCTATCCTCTGTCCAGAGGAAATAGAGCGCGTCTTCGTACGCCGCTATTATGGAATCTGGTGTGATTTGCAACAGTCCAGTGAGATGACAGACAAATCGTTCAGCGTCGGCAACACCGAAACCGTAGTCTTTGTGAGGGTCAGCGAGGTATGTATCGTTCTGCCAGACAGGCACGCCGTCTTTACGCCAAAAACATCCGAACTTCCAACGTGGTAACGGTTCACCCGGGTACCATTTTCCCTGTCCGTAATAGCGCGCGCCACCGGGACCGAAACTATCCCGCAAACGCCGCAAGAGGTCGGCACCTAACTCTCTTTTCCTTTGGCTGTCGGCTTCTGTGTCCCATTCTGGGCTGTCTGTATCCTCAATTGACACAAAAGTGGGTTCCCCTCCCATTGTCAACCGAATATCGTTTCGGATAATATCCTCGTCCACTTGGTGTCCGAGGGTGTTAATCGCCGTCCACTCCGTTTCTGTGTAAGGTTTCGTCACACGCGGGTCTTCGTGGATACGCTGGACGGTGTTGCTATAGGTAAATTCTGTTTCACACGGGTCAGTGTAACCGGTAACAGGTGCCGCACTCACCGGGTCCGCCACACATGCCAACGGGATATGCCCCTCACCAGCGAATAAACCAGATGTCGGGTCGAGACCTATCCATCCGGCACCGGGGGCGTAGACCTCACACCACGCATGCAAATCGGTGAAGTCTTGGAGCGGACCGGCGGGTCCATCCACCGGTTTCTGATCGGCGACAAGCTGCACGAGGTAGCCAGAGACGAATCGCGCGGCTAAGCCGAGGTGCCGTAGGACCTGGACGAGTAACCAACCTGTATCTCGGCAGGAGCCTATCTGTTTCTCTAAAGTCTCTTCACAAGACTGCACTCCAGGTTCCATCCGAACCGTGTATTTTATCTTTTCCCACAGCGCACGGTTAATGTCTACCAAGAAATCAATCAGTTTTTTCTCTGTCCTCGGGATGTCCACTAACCACGCTGTCAGATGCGGACCACTCTCTTTCACTTCAAGGAAGGGGGCTAACTCTTCTTTCAGTTGTGGGTCGTAGATGAAGGGGAAGTGTTCAGCACTCGCTTCAAGGAAGAAGTCGAAAGGGTTGATAACGGTCATGTTTGCGACAAGATCAACTTCAATAGATAAGGCGCGTGTAGGTTCTTGGAAAACAGCGCGCGCTTGATAATTGCCGAACGGGTCCTGCTGCCAATTGATAAAATGCTCGTCAGGTTCGATTTTAAGTGAATACGCTTCGATCGGTGTTCGGCAGTGAACCGCGGGTCTCAATCGAAAAACGTGTGGCGACAAGTTGACAAGCCGGTCGTATCGGTAAACGGATTTGTGGTTGATTGCTACACGAATTGCCATATCTGTTTTTGAAGTTCCCAGTTGCCAGTTAACAGTTTCCAGTTAAGAGAACTACGGATAACACAACATCTCTTTTCTGGTTACTGGTTACTGTCTCACTGGTTACTGTTCCTCAAATTACCCTCTTAACTGGGTACTGGTCACTGGTTACTGGTTACTGTTAACTGGTCGCAATGCGAAAAATGTCTTATGAATATCGTCACCGACAAGGTTGAGTTTGGTTTGGAACGCATCAAGAAATTCGTGCAAACCGGTTGCGAGAATCTGTTTGACTTGCGTGTATGCGAATTCGGCGCGCAGCTGCCCCAGACGCTGCTCTGCAGTATTGGAAAATGTCTCTAAAGGCGTACCGGATATCGCGTGCAATGACTCCTCCGCTTTCGACAGGCAGTAGAGAACGGAGCGCGGGAAGTCACGGTCTAACAGAAGGAAAGCAACGACATCGTTTGGGGAGATGAGTCCATAAGTCCGACGATACATTTCAAAACCACTCGCAGAGTGGAGCAGTGCGCCCCACTGAATATCATCAAACGGTGTATTAACATCCCAAACAGACGGCAGTAGTATGAAATATTTGACATCAACGATCCTTGATGTTTTATCGGCGCGTTCGATGAGTCGCCCTAATTGGCAGAAGTGCCAGCCTTCGCTATGCGACATGATGTTGTCTGTGAGCCCCATGAAAAGGTGTGAGGCGATCTTGATGTCACGAAAGAACTCATGCGGTTCTGCCATCGCCCATTTTTCGGAGGTATTCGTTACTAACAGGTAAGCGTCGTTGAGCTGCTCCCACATCTCAGATGAAATGTTTTCTCGTATGGACCTGGCATTTTCACGGGCAGCCCGGAGACAAGAGACAATTGAGTTCGGGTTTTTGGTATCGAAGGTCAGAAACTTGATTACCGCTTCACGAGATGCCACACCGTATTGTTCGGCAAAGACCTCATCATCGCCGGTTGTGGCGACGAGGGGCTGCCACTGTGCCTGCATGCCGACTGGCGTATCAAGAATGAGATGCAAATTGACATCAACGAAACGCGCGACGTTTTCGGCGCGTTCAATGTAGCGACCCATCCAATAAATTGATTCGGCGACGCGACTTAGCATAACTTCCTCCTACGTCTCCTGCTCAACAACAGGCGGTGCCTCCACTCCTGACAGAACCCAAGTATCCTTACTACCGCCACCTTGGGACGAGTTGACCACGAGTGAACCCTTTTTAAGCGCGACTCTCGTGAGTCCACCCGGAAGAACGTAGATATCTTCACCATATAGGATGAACGGACGGAGATCAACGTGTCGTCCCTCAAAATGGTCGTCAATAAGCACCGGGACCCGTGAAAGTGAGAGCGTCGGTTGCGCGATGTAATTGCGCGGGTTGGCTTTGATGCGACGGGCAAATTCCTCGTGTTCTGTTTTTGTTGCGTGCGGACCGATCAACATCCCATAGCCACCAGACTGGTTCGCTTCTTTCACAACGAGTTCGCTGAGGTGCTCAAGAACATATTTTCGATCCGTATCTTCCCAGCACATATAGGTCGGAACATTCGGAACAATAATATCTTCACCGAGATAGTACTTGATAATCTGTGGAACAAACGCGCAGACAACTTTGTCGTCAGCAACGCAGGTACCAGGAGCATTGACAAGTGCGATACGTCCTGATTTGTATACCTCCATTAGCCCAGGAACCCCGAGCATTGATTCTGATTTAAACGCTTTCGGGTCAAGGAAATCATCGTTAATTCGGCGGTAGAGGACATCAATACGCTCAAAACCTTTCGTCGTCCGCGCGTGAACGAACCCATCCATCACCACAAGATCACGGCCCTCAACTAATTCGACACCCATCTGTTGCGCCAGAAAGGAGTGTTCAAAGTAGGCGGAATTGTAAATCCCAGGGGTCAGGACAGCAACCGCAGGGGAAGCCACCCTATCTGTTGCGAGGTAACGGAGCGTATTCAGCAGATTGCTCGGATAATCTTCAACCGGTTGGATCTGCGACATCCCAAAAAGCTGAGGAAACGTCCTTTTCATAACCTGCCGATTTTCTACAACATAAGAGACCCCGGACGGACAACCGAGATTATCTTCTAACACATATATCTGTCCATCGCCGTCACGAACCAAATCTGTACCAGTGATGTGACACCAGATACCGCGCGGCGGATTCAAGCCGATACACTGTTTTAGATAGCGTTCTGATGAAAGCACAACATCCGCAGGCACGACACCGTCTTTTAGGATCTTCTGATCGTGATAAACGTCGTTGATGAATAGGTTCAACGCGTGGATACGCTGCTTGAGTCCGCGTTCTATCCAACTCCATTCAGCCGCGTCAATGATCCGAGGAATAAGGTCAAATGGAAAAATCTTTTCGACACCTTGTTCGTCGGCGTAGACGTTGAAAGTTATCCCCATGCGGAGCAACGCGTGTTCGGCGGCAATTTGGCGGCGTGTCAGTTCGCCTTCTGAGAAACTATCAATCCGCTCAACTAACATCTGAGCGGCAGCGCGTGGACTCCCATCTGGCGCGAACATTTCGTCATAAAATCCACCAGTGTCGTATCCATCAAATTCTGTCATTGCAATAGGTCTCCGTAGTGTTACGCGGATGCCTGAATTAGGATCAAAAAGCACTAAAAAGCAAGGTTACCGGAATCGCACGAGTCTATACAAAGTGTCGTGCAATACCTAAATTAATGATGCCATACCTGACTTGCAAAGTCAAGCGAAAAATTGAAGAAACCCCTTAACTTCTGTCTTGAGAATCGGTTTCGGAATAGGCGTGGAGACCTATTGCGCTTCACGCCTATTCGGGTACTGCTTCCTATAGCATATCGTCCGATGCCGTTTACGGCACCGGTTTGATCATTTCTTGGACAAGATGTCTACTGCGTTGCGGTGTTAGGCGACAGTTTGGAAGGCTTCCCATGCGTCGCCTGCTGCTGCAGCTTGACGTTCCAAGTCAGTGCGCCACCCCGCGACTGTGCCAGATTTGATCTGCCTGACATCGAAACCGGCGTATCGGTCTTCAAGCGTGTCGCCGAGTTTCTGTCTTTCTGCCCATCGGTCCCAGGCTATTTGCATCCATCCGTGCGATAAAGCTTCTCGGACAGCTGGATCAAGTTGCCACGCGCTTCGCGCATCGGAGACTGAGGGGTCGCCTGTGAACTCACCCGACCATTTCGACCAACCGATCGACAGTGTATTACGCTCGCGTTCAGGTACCGTGTGCCCCGTGTGGATGTTGTTGCCATTACGGATGAGTGCCTCTCCCGGTTTGAGTCGAATAGCGACCTGATCGGGTAACGGGTCCTTTTTGTTCCAACTCGGTGTATGCGGTACGCCTTGATCCTTCATTGCTTGTGGAAGTAGCACATCGTGCTCAAAAGGGGTGCGCCATCGGTGATGGCTGCCCGGAATGAGTTCATGGCATTCGTCATCTGTAAGTGCCAAAAACATGCTCACGCCGTTCCGCTCGGTAATTCGCTTCTCGTTGCTCTCTTGAATCTCTTTCCAACGGATGCGTTCGACCTCTTCGGAATAGTCTTCTGGCGTGTTTCCGCGGTTGTCCCGCTGTGAGAAGTAACTTTCGCCACTCCCCCACCACGTTACATCTCGGTGCCAACTGGGTCCGTTCTCCTGCTTTCGTGGATTTGCCCACAGCAGCATACCACTGAACGTCATGTCCTCAGGTTGAAGTCCGTGACACCAAGAGGCGACAAAGTCGAGAAAATCCGAAGAACCGTGGAATTCAGCGAAACTTGATTCACCGAAAGCAGGGTGGATGAGTCCTCGGATTGCCCACGGTTCATCGTGTGCTGCGCGGTGGACGTAACCTTTTGAGCAATCAATTACGTCGTAGACGTTTTCCGGTGCACACGCCTCGGTAACACGTCGTCCGGCTTCTCGAAGAATAGGGATCCAGGGGTTATCAACGAAGTCGTTGATAATAACAAAACCGTGCTCCTTCAGGTGTTCCAATCTTTCAGGTGTAGCACCCGGAGCCGAGAGTTCAGGTTTGAAATCTGCGAATGCAGTCGCGCGATAGGTTTCCTTCGCTTGCGGTTCATTCGTGTTCATTGTTATTCCTCCATTTTGAGGGTTACTTTGAACGAGTACGCTATTTTATCACATTTCGCATATTTTTCAAAACTTTAGTTAAACAGGACTTACGCAAATTGAGCAAATATCGAGCATTTAGACGCAAGAAGCGGTAATTTTCGTTCTTTAAACCCCCTAAATCCCCCTTATCAGGGGGACTTTAAGAGGAAATGCGTAAGTCCTATTAAACTAACGTGAGTTTGAAAATAAAAATTGAAGCGTCCTGTAGGTTGGGTTGAACGGATACCTCCTAAAAACCGCACACAGCACAGCACTTTCAAGGAAATGGAGAAACCTGAAATCACCAAAAACTGAGTGAAACCCAACGGATTATGATACCGAC
>JAJEET010000003.1 GCA_022820835.1 Candidatus Poribacteria bacterium | reverse complement strand
CTCCGCTTTAACATGCGAAACTGAAAACGGCGTATGTGCGAAATGCTACGGCACGGATCTAACAGACGGATCACTCGTTGGTTTAGGTCAAACTATCGGTTTGACCGCAGCGCAATCTATTGCTGAACTTAACATGCAGGCGATATTGACAAGACACCATATTCATAGTGATAATACACCCGACATTATAACAGCCATATCTCGATTGATTGAACTGTTTGAGGTTCCTAAACCTAAGAAAGACGACGTTATAAATCCGCACCATGTTTTGAAAGCCTCTAACATAACAATCAACGGTTTGCTTATTGAGGGCGTAGAAGCTGTCTGGGCATATCTGATTGATGAAATACAAAAAATCTATCAAATAGGAACCCTCAATGACAAACACATTGAGGTTATTGTACGACAGATGTTTCGGAGAATCCGAATTACAGAACCTGGGGACACCCAATTCTCTCTTAATGAAGAGATCGATAAAGTTCAATTTGAAAAAGAAAATCAGGAAATTTACCAAACTGGCGGGGCACCTGCTAAAGGCGAACTTATTTTACAAGGCATTACCAAGGCCACTTTAAATACGGAGAGTTTCCTTTTAGCCGCTTTTTTGAAGCAGCCCCGGAAGGTTTTCACGGATGCAGCAGTCCGCGGAAGGAAAGACTCCCTCTCTGGAATAAGAGAAAATGTGATGGCAGGTAAACTTATCCCGACAGGCACGGGCTTTAAAGCGTTTCCGTAATGGAAAATAGATGCATAACCCATCAGACAAACAACTCCAGCAAATCATCCCCTCTGAAGTCTGTTTCTCGTGTGATGTGTGCTGCCGATTTTTAGAGGTGGACAGTCCACTTGCACCCATTTTCACCGAAGTAGAGAAAGCGCGAGTCGTCGCAGCGGGAGCAGATCCAGAGCTATTTCGTCCGCAGGTAGACGGAAAAAGCGCGCAGATTCAACTGAAACCTCACGACGATTTCTATATCTGTCCTTTCTTTGAACCGGAGATGAACCGTTGTACCATCTATCCGATCCGTCCGCTTGACTGCCAACTCTATCCGTTTGCTATTATGTTTAGCGAAGACGGGAACGAGGTCGTACTCGGGGTGGACACGCTCTGTCCATTCGGTGAGGAACACCTCGAAACGGAAGTGTTCCAACAGCATCTCCGAGAAGTCATTGATTACGTTGAATCCGAAACGGTTACCGAGCAGATCGCCGCAAACTGGAGCCTCATCGGTGATTACCAAGATACTGTGATAATTGTTCACACTTTAGCGCAATTGAGAAATGCGACTTCAACCCCTCACGCTTAACGACAAGCCGCTTTTTGATACACACGCGCATCGGACACGCACGCGCCTGTCTCACTACGCTTTCGCTCCGATCTACGTCTGGCGGGAACACTTTCAGTTTTACTGGACGCTACTTTCCGACTATCTGTGTGTTTTCGCAAAGCAGATGGACGACTATTTCATGCCGATCCTACCGATACCGATAGAGATGGGAAATTCCAAGTATCTAAACGTCGTTAGCAAGGCGCATCAATTCATGTTAGATGCCGGTCGGAATCCACACATCGTCAGGATCGAGAATGTGCCACAAGAGATGACACCTCTTTTTAAAAAGAAGGAGTTTTCTGTGCGTCTGAAGGAGACGGAATACCTTTACGAAACGACAGCACTTTCGGAGTTGCGAGGCGACCGGTACAAGCGGCAACGGCACGCCTATAACGCTTGCGCCGTTCAGTATCCGACAGCGAAATTGCATCCGTATTGTCCCGACGATCAGGATGAATGCCTTGCACTTTACGACAGATGGCGTGAGGCGAGATCGGGAAAATACGATGATCCGATCTACAACGCAATGCTCGACGATTCACAGTCGGCACATCGGATTGGAGTCTCGTCTGCGGAGGCACTCGGTCTCGTCGGTCGGGTTGTCCGTATTGACGGGGAAATCAAGGGGTATACCTTCGGCTATCCGCTGAATGCCGATACATTTTGCGTGCTGTTCGAGATTACGGATCTCAGTGTAAATGGGCTAGCGCAGTTCATCTACCGTGAATTCTGTAAAGAATTAAAGGATACCTATAAATGGGTCAACGCTATGGACGCTTCTGGGTTGGAGAACCTAAAACGCGTCAAACGTTCCTATCATCCTTGTCAACTGCTTCCGTCATACAATATTGTTTTGTCCACGTTTAAAGTGTGGATGTCTGCTTGATTTCGGGCGTGGGAACCACGCCCCTACGATAAAGTTGCTTTTATTGTTGTGTCTGTGTTGAAGATGAAGGTATGTTGTTGATTTCGGGCGTGGGAACCACGCCCCTACGATAGGGCTACTTCAAGGGAAATTAAAATTATGGGGTCCGCGCTAATTTTTCTCAACGGCTACTACGACACACGGCATCTTGGCTTCTACCGTCAAGAGATCGGAAACGCAGTAGAGAACCGTTTTCCGATTGTCTGTGCGGATGGTGGGATTCGGATATTCGATACATTAAATCAGCGTCGGGAGACACCGCTTATCCCGGATGTTCTCATCGGGGATATGGATTCAGTTGTCCAAGGAGAAACGAAGGCAAAACAGACTGTTCAGGAATGGGTTGGACAGACAGATAAAGACTATACTGACGGGCAGCTCGCTGTCGATTACGCTCTTCAAAAATATGGATGCCGACATATCGTTATTTATGGTGGTCTACCGCGTCCAGAGGAATATGAGACAGACCACTTCCTCGGCAACCTAAAACTGATGCGTTTCGGATATTACTGCGTATCTGGAGTTGAACGCTACCGTGCCGAAATGCGGGACCCGAAGCAGACAATCCACTACGTCTTATCAGACATCCGGTTAACCCGAAAGAACGACCGGTTACAACGCGTCTCGCTTATTTCTGAAACTGACAAGGTTATTGTGGAAAAAAGCGAAAACCTGCGATGGGATTTAGCATTGCTACAGATTCACCCCGACCTAACAAACGCACTCCGAAATGAGTTCGTGGACGGCGCAGCATGGGCAACCGTCCGATTGGTTGACGGTTCATCACCTGTTTACGTGATTCACAACTGGTAGGTGAGTGCAGTTTTGAGTGTTTCGGTGTCCAGATTCGCGCCGGTCATCACCATCACCACATTTTTGCCCATCAATTTATCTGTGAGTTTATGTGCGGCGGCGATCGGTGCTGCGCCTGCGCCTTCTGCTAAGTTGTGTGTCCACCGCAACGCTAGACGGATGCCGTCTACGAGTTCAGTTTCGTTAAGCAGCACAATATCGTGGATCCCGTCTCTAATAATAGAAAGCGGTAGCGGGAACGGTACACGTGTCGCCAGTCCATCTGCGATAGTATCACAAAAATCGGTCTCTACATGTTTCCCTTCTTTCCATGAGCGATAGATGGCGGGTGCGTTCTCTGCTTGCACGCCGATGATCTTCACATCTGGGTTGACCGCCTTCGCGACGGTAATCGCACTGCAAGAACCGCTCCCGCCGCCGATAGGCACGATAATCGCATCTACAGTCGGCAGACTCTCAAAAATCTCAAGCGAATAGGTGCCGACACCGTGGAAGAGTGCTGGTTCCATACACGGATGCACGTAGTAGAGTCCGCGTTCGGCTTCGAGCACTTCACACAACGCGCGTGCCTCATCAAAATCGGTGCCGTGTTCGATGAGTTCTGCACCGAACGCTTGCATCGCGCTGTTTTTTTCGGGGTTATTGCCGTGTGGCACGACGACCGTCGCCTTGACACCGAACTGTGCTGCAGCGTAGGCGATAGACTGTCCGTGATTTCCGCGTGTCGCTGTGATAACACCTTTTTCACGTTGTGCTTGCGGCAGATGATGCATGAAATTCAGACCGCCCCGCACCTTGAAACTGCCGGTTGGGTTGTGGTTTTCGTGTTTGATGTATGCTTGGAATCCGAGTCGTTCGGATAATTCTGGATAGTGAATGAGTGGTGTAGGTTTTAAAAATCGCGTCACGACCTGTTTCGCGGCAATGATGTCTTGAAATTTTAAAGCTGTCATTTTATCCTTTATTTTAAATCCCTTTTCCGCCAATTACAACGAGAAATGCACAATCTTCCTTGGCATAGACGCTATGAAGGACATCGCCCGCGAAGCTGACACCTTCGCCTTGTTCTATTGTTATTTTAGTGTCACTCGTCGTAAAGATGATACTTCCGCTAAGCATAATGACAGTTGCGGCGGCGGGTGCAGGGTGTTCCTCTAATACTTTATCGGCTTTCAGTGCAATCAGTACGACCGTCAGTTCATCTCCACGCGCCAGGGTCAGTGAGGATCGACCTGACGCAGCAGCTTCGGCTTCTTCCATGAGCTTTTCAGCCATTTCCGTAAACGGAAACGCTTTCGTCAATGATGTATTTAGGTCTACAGGTCTGTACGGTCTCTCAAATGATGTGTTCACTATGAATTCTCCGTTCCGTTTGCAGGCGGGGTTTGTCCCCCGCCTTTTGTAGGTGTATCGTTTATTTTCTACAGGGCATGGTCTTCGGGACGGACACCTTTTTCAAAAGTACCGAAACCGAAGAATCTCGGTTCATAATCGCCGATATAATCGACAGCACTGTTATCTGGAATCGTGTCCTCCATCCCCATACACCAGTAACAGCCGTTGACGAGGAGACGGCGAAGTCCTTCGCTCTCCAAATCGACAGAGGCACCCATCGTCGTATTGAAAACACGAGAGGTGTTGCCTGTGTCACCCGTATAGGTTTTGATCCACGCCATCGGCATTGTGACGGTGTCCGGTTTCGGTGCATCTGTCGGTTCCATACCGACCAATACCTGTCCGTGGACGAGTACTTGAGAGTCACCTGTCAAATCATTAATGCCGTAGACATCTGAGGGTCCCCAAACGTCGTCAACGCCTTTGAGGATCGGATGATCCTTCATCGCTTCATCGATAATACCGCGCGCGCTCTCTTTACCGTGATGTCCATGATGATTAACCCATGTTTCTCCGAGCACCTGTCTACCGTAGCCGCCTTCAAAGTCTTTATTGTTAAAACTGTATTTGGCGTACGGACTCTCAAGGTTCCGAGTGTAATTGAAAGCGTGTGTCGCTGTCCGGAGTCCCATCACGGGTTTACCGGCGTTCGTGTAGTCAATGATATACTTCATCTGTTCATCGGGCAGCTCACGGAAACGGGTGAACAGCACCAGCATATCCGCGGATTCTAAGTTGTGAAGTCCGGGGATGTTGGTCTGTACCTCCGGATCAATCTCGCCTGTCTCTGGATTTATAGCAAAAAGAACCGTGCATTTAAATCCGTGGTGTACGGCTAACACTTTTCCCAACATAGGTAACGCCTCTTCAGAGCGATACTCTTCATCGCCGCTAACGAGAACAATGTGTTTGCCGTTACCGAGACCATGGTTTCCTTCGTAAACAACCCATTCGTTTTTCATCAAAAGTTTGACTCCATTCTCATAAGATTTTGCAAAAGTATAACGTACCTTTCTTTTATAGTCACGTTAAATCGTCAAGGATAACGTGAGTGTGCTTTGTAAGCCTGTTCGCTAATCTGCCTCATCTGCGTCTTGTAGGGCGTTATTGATGAGCCAGTCGCTCAGGCGTATTCCGTTTCCGTTATCCCGCAACTGCATTAAAAGCGGCTTGAGGGCATCAATCAAGCCTTTTTCCTTCGCCTCAAGCAAAACGCCTACTACGCCCTTAACCGTTAATCCAATTTCTTTGGCCTTCTGTCTTCCTTTCTTTTCATCAAGAAGAATGAGACGTGCATCATGTTCAACTGCAAGCGCGAAAACCTCTGCTTCTCCATCATCAATACCTTGATAAAATGTGGCACTTTGCGGATTCGTCAGGTCTACAACTTTAATCCACGGTGTGCTGTTGAGGACCTCCTGATAGACTGTCTCATCTATTGCTAAGAATTCTTTTTCAACCTCTCTTGGAATCCACACTTCGGTGTAGAGATCTCGCAATAAGTGAAGACAATTAAGTCCCGATAGCCCAATAAGCGGACTGGTATTGCTAATAACTATCTGTATTGGCATTCTTTAAAATCCGCTTTTGGCGTACTCTTCCTCATCACCAAACGGTGAGAGTCCGTAATCCCCCATCAGAAATATGAATTCCACGCGTGGGATACCTGCAAGTTTTGAGGCCAGGCCACTGCTGAGTTCGTCGTTTCCATAATACTTCATTCCCAACGCGATCCGCGCATCTTTATCAAGTTCAAACGGTTTGCTCCGCGGTGTCAACAACGTTACAATCTCTTTCGGCAAACGACTTCCTATCTTCTCCTCAAAGGCAGTAATGCTCCTGTGGGTATTGTGAAACGCAGCGGCGACATCCACTTCTTGTAGGAGTGCAGCTGTAAAGTCAGTCTTCGCCTCTTCCCAACTTTTCGCAAGCAACCACGCCTCACCCCTTGTGTAATAAGATTCGGGGACCCTTGGTCTGCGTGTTAGTGCTTCGGTATAATCCGCAATTGCGCTGTTTAACTCGGCTTTGGCGCGATATGCATTGCCCCGATGTGTGTACGCCTCCACAAGTTCTGAATTGATCTCTATGGCTTTGTCATAATCTGCGATCGCCTGGTCCAATTCGTTTTTAGCGTAGTAAGCCTGCCCTCGATTAACGTACGCTTCAGCAAATTCTGGGTTGCAGGCGATTGCCTGACTATGATCTTCGATCGCTTTGTCTATCTCGCCTTGTTCGTTGTAGATGAGACCGCGGCAGGTATAGGGTTCAGCAGATTTTGGGTTGAGTTCAATCGCCTTATTGTAATCTTCAATCGCCTTGTTCACCTCGCCTTTATCACAGTAAGCTTGGCCGCGCCCCGTATAAGCTTCAGCAAATCCTGGATTCAGTGTTATCGCATCGTTATAGTCTTCAATCGCCTTGTCTACGTCCCCTTTGTTGTGGTAGGTTATACCGCGTTCTTTATATCTATCGGCAGCCGCATCGGGTTTGAGACGTATCGCCGTGCTAAAGTCCTGGATGGATTTCTCAAAAACCAGCAGATTGCGGTAAGCCATCCCGCGGCCATAGTAGGCAAATGTATCGTCAGGTGTGAGGCTTATGACTTTGCTAAAGTCATCGACTGCGCGGTAAAACTTGCCTTCTGCATAGTAAGCCAAGCCGCGCCCTCTGTAAGCAAGGACAACATGCTCCAAATTCAGATCAATAGCCTTGCTGAAGTCTTTAATGGCTTGGTTGTACTCGCCTTGGTTGAGGTAAGCAGTGCCCCGATTATGATAGGCGTTGACATAATTGGGTTGTAGTTGTATTACTTTATTAAAGTCTTTTATAGCATTATCAAAGTTTTCTATGGCGTTATCGAAATCGTCTTTACTGGCGTAAGCAAATCCACGACCGTTGTAAGCATTGGCGTAATCCGGTTTGAGTTGTATCGCCTTATTGAAGTCCTTGATAGCATTGTCGAAATCGCCTTTAGTGCTGTAAGCAATACCGCGATTGTTGTATACTTCCACATAATTTGGATCCAGTTCCATTGCTTTACTAAAGGAGTCTATTGCTTGATTATACTCACCATTTTGGCAATAAGCAATGCCTCGATCGTTATACGTTTCCGCCTGATTATCTATGTTACCAGAGCCTCGATCGTTATACGTTTCCGCCTGATTATCTATGTTACGGTACATGAAGTTAGGGGGGGTATAAGAAGCATCCGCAGATCCAAAACGCAATCCTTGCATCACTGTTCCTCCTTTCACAATCAGGGTTACTTGAGGTTAAGGATACCACATATAGCAAACAAATATCAACCGAATTTCAAGAATCTTATTCACTCCCTATTTCCCCTTCAGACTCCGCGCTTTTCGTAAGCGTGATTCTACGAGATTTACAACCGCTTCATAGACCCCATCGCGTTCACCTTGTGTGAGTCCGAGGGTGTCGAAAATGATTGTGTCAAGAAAGCTGCGGTCATCTGAGGGGTTGAGCATTTCCCATGCAGTTGATGTGAATATCGTTTCATTTTCAAATGCGAAGATTTTTGGATCTAAACACAGCAATTCCGAAACTTCATAGGTCTGGATTTTTAGTAAACCTCCACCGAAATTAGAACGTCCCGCCATATTTACCATCAGTTGAAACAGTTTTTCAGGAATATGCAAGCGTTAATTGGTTTTCGATCTGTTTACAAGAAACCAAACTTTCCGCACACAGAGAAAAAACTTTGACAAATATCCCAAATTACCATAAAATTAATAGACAGACGCAAAAACATTATCCGAGACGGACAACAGACTGCAGGAGAACTTGTCCATGCACCTAACCCCGCAACAGCGAGACCACTATAAAGAACAAGGTTTCGTCGTAATACCTAACCTCTTTGATGCAGCCAGAGTCACATCAATGCGTGAGCACTATATGAATCGTCGGGCAGAAGGTCCGAAACCTGGGGACACCGGCGGTACAACCGACTATCTGGATGACCCGAATCATCAATTCCCGCGTATGATTAATATGCACGTTTGGGACGAGTTGACCCAAGAATGGGCAACGGATACCAATCTGCTTACCGTCACGGAGCAGCTCCTTGAGGATACGCCGGTATTGTTACAAACGATGCTCTATTTCAAACCACCTGGTGCGCGAGGTCAAGCACTACATCAAGACGAACAGTACATCACTATTGATCCGCTTATCGGTGCTTGGGTTGCATTGGATAGATCCGACGAGGCTGTTGGACGTATGGTACTTATTCCATACTCTCATCAAAACGGCGTATTGAACGTTGAAGCGGCGGACACCGCTATTTCGTTTACAAACGTCCAAGTCGTCAAACCGGGGGATACAGAAGAGGTAGGGATTGATATGGCTCCCGGTGACGCGCTTTTCTTTGATGGCAAAGTCATTCACGGTTCCTATATGAACAAAACAAATGACAGGTGGCGACGGAGTTTTATATGTCATTACATGGGGGAACATTCACAGCGATTTGAACCCGATGAAGGCACACACGTCTCACATCTGAAGAAATAAAATGATGGAGGACCAGATTGCTAAAAGTATCTAAATTTGGCGGGAGTTCGCTTGCGACAGCGGAGCAGGTACGCCGCGTTTGCGACATCATCACCGCTGATTCGGAACGTCGCCTGATTGTCGTCTCCGCACCCGGAAAACGCTACACTCAAGACATCAAAGTGACCGATCTACTCATTGCAGCGGCATCAGAACGACTCGCTGGAAAACTTGGGGCATCCGAATGTGCCGAAGCAATTGAACGCTACCGAAGCATCATTTCTGAATTAGGACTCCCATCCGAGAGTTCAGACCCTATCGCCAGCGATCTTATGGAACGGCTCGAAAGCAGTAGCACCGATGCCGACCTCTATATGGACACAATGAAGGCAGGTGGCGAGGATAACTGTGCACGCCTCATTGCACAAGTACTACAGGCACGCGGTGTGGAGGCACACTATGTGAATCCGAAGGATGCAGGGTTACTCTTGTCCGACGAACCGGGCAATGCGCAAGTGCTACCAGAGGCGTTTGGGAGGCTGCGCAACCTACAAGAACGCCCCGGTATCACTATTTTCCCCGGTTTTTTCGGTTATTCAAAACAGGGGAACGTCGTCACCTTCTCGCGCGGCGGGTCAGATATTACCGGTGCGATTCTCGCGGGTGCCGTTCGCGCAGCGGTCTATGAAAACTTTACGGATGTCGATTCCGTGTTCGCGGCGAACCCGTCGATCATTAAGAATCCCGCGCCAATCGCCGAACTCACCTATCGCGAGATGCGTGAGCTCTCTTATGCGGGGTTCTCTGTCTTTCACGATGAAGCACTCGAACCCGTCTATCGGGCACAAGTGCCTGTCAACATCAAAAACACGAACAACCCGCAAGCAGAGGGAACTTTAATCGTTCCAAGCCGAGCGTCAACCGAGATTCCAGTTGTCGGGATTGCCGCGATGGACAGCGTCTGCTGTGTCTATCTCAGCAAATACCTTATGAACCGTGAAATTGGGTTTGGACGACGGTTGCTACAGATATTGGAAGCCGAAGACATCTCTTTTGAACACGTTCCGTCTGGCATAGATAATATGTCCGTCATCATTCGCGAAGAGAGCCTCACGGTGGAGAAAGAGAAGCGCGTTATCGAGCAGATTCGGCAAACACTTGCGCCTGAAGATATTTTTGTAGAGCGTGGACTCTCGTTGGTCATGGTGGTCGGTGAAGGCATGCGACATACAGTCGGCATCGCCTCCCGCGCAACAGGCGCGTTAGCAGGTGCCAGTGTGAACATTGAAATGATTAATCAAGGCTCAAACGAAGTTAGTATGATGTTCGGCATAAAGTCCAAAGATATGGAGACGGCTGTTCAAGCACTTTATACTGAATTTTTTGATTGTTAAGGGAAGGGACTATGGTTATAACTGTTCAACCGCAAGAATTGGCGTCAGAAAAACTAACAGAGGCGCATGTGGACCGAGCCGTTCAGGCACTCCGCGTTGACGGTTACGTTGTTTTAGCGAACGTCATCAACCATGAACACTTGGACATCCTACGCGAACGGATGGACGCGGACGCGCAGATCCTCATTAAAGCCGAGAAATGGGGCGGTGCGGGTGGTCTTAAGGGACATCTTCAACAGGGTCCTCCGCCTTTCGCACCGTATATTTTCAGAGATATTGTCGCGAATCCTTATGTTGTACAAGTGACGAAGGCACTCCTCGGTGCGGGCGTTTACAATAATTTTTACAACGGCAATACGAACTGCCCGGGCAGCACAACGCAACCCCTCCATCGAGATGGCGATCACCTCTGGTTAGACCAAGAAGTCGCGCACCCAGCGGCACAAGTCGTTGTCAACATCTCACCCCAAGATACGAGTGAAGAGAACGGTAGCGTCGAACTTTGGCCCGGTTCACATCTGGATGTCAGCGGACGACAGATAGACAAAGAACATGAGGAGGAACGTCGTAAAATCGCGCCGCCTGTCCGTGGGAACGCCAAGAAAGGGAGTGTCTTGATTCGCGACATACGGTTGTGGCATCGCGGTGTCCCCAATCTATCTGCTGAACCACGCCACATGATAGCGATGATTCATCGGGTCTCTTGGCTCAAATCTAACCGTAAATTGAAGTATAAAACTGGATGCGAAGTCGCTTTTGAAAATAGCGATCTCGACCCTAATGCTGAGTTCATTGACTTCGCTACGGAAAAGATAGATGATTACGATTATCTCTTCAATCCGAGGTTCTAAATGGTTTTTAGTTATCGGTTATCAGTTGTCAGTTAAGCCTTCTGGCGGTTGCAAAGGTTTTGTCCACCACAGTCTGATCTGGACTGATAACGAATGAGAAGTAAAATAGTTCATGAGGGAGGTTTCGATGAACGCCCAAACTAATTGGCTCCCTGCTGAGCCTGACCTTGAAACGGTTTGCCAGACCTATAGCGACCCGATTTATGCCCTCTCCCAAGCTGAAGTGCCCGCTATCATTCTTCGGAACGCATATTCGCCGGCGCAGTGTCAAGGACTCATAGAACGGTTCACGAATATGGGGTTGATGCGTGACGAAGCGATCGTCAACTCTCCTGACAAACGCACTCGAATCGATATCGGTACGAGTCTCGGAAACCGCGGCAGCGATAAAGCGAAATTTTTGGCACACGCGAAAGCAACCGAACTCCTCTTTAGTTTCCTATTTAACGGCTTCGATAATCCAGTTGATCTCATCTACGAATCACTCACGGCACTTTCTCCCGGAAAAGAGGTGAAGGTCGCTCGCGAAGCTGATGGTGCACGTTACGGTCCCGCGATTTTTCGTGTCCACTACGAAACACATAGTTACAAACCACATATTGATCACGTCAAATACCGTGAGCAGCGCACCGACTATGCCGTTTATCGTTTCGAGCACCAGTTCGCTGGCGTACTATGCGTCCAGAATGCCGACGAAAACGGAGAAGGCACGCAAGCCATCCTACATCGGTGTCTCTGGTCCGAAGATATTCAACCCTATATCGCCGAGGAGACCTTTGACCGATACGCAGCTGAGAACGGCATAGAGAACTATCAGGTCGATTTGCAGCAGGGAGACCTCTACTTTTTCAACACCCGATGCATCCATGAAGTGCCGCCCGTTCAAGGCACGCGCGCCCGAATCGTTTTGGCAGTATTTATCGGATATTCTCCAGAAGATAACGAGGTGTTCGTCTGGTCGTAAAATCTCATTTACAATTTTAATTTGACTTCTAAGTCACATTTGAGTATGCTTAATGTGGAAGCAGACTCACACATTAAATAATAAAATTTTATTATGTCCTGATGTGGATATTAATTGGATCAAAGTTGTTTCGGCAAAGAGGCATCTCAGATTATTTACGTCGTGGGTTTCTATAGGAAAAAGAGAACAGAACATTATACCGTATTGCCGAGTGAACCACTAAAGGAGTTTTAACACATTAAATGAAAAAAATACGATTCTCAATCCTCTTGACGTTATTCGTCTTTGTAAACACATACTTACCAACCTCTTTTGCTCAACAGTCCGAGTCGCTTAATTTACCAAGCGAAGCCAAAGCACGGCTCGGTAAAGGAAGGATAAGCGAACTAAAGTACTCGCCAGACGGTACCCGATTGGCGGTCGCGACATCTATCGGTGTCTGGCTTTATGATGCAGAGAATTTCCAAGAAGTCAATCTGCTTAAGGATCATATACAAGGTGTCAGTAGCGTTGCTTTCAGCAGGGATAGTACAATGCTCGCAGGCGGTGGAAGAGATGGTGTCATTCGGTTATGGAATGCTGTTACAGGTGCGCAACAGCAAACATTGACCGGTCACACAGAAATTGTTTATGGGGTTGCCTTTGCCCCCGACGGGTTGACGATCGTAAGTGGCAGTGCTGACGGGACCGCCCGATTATGGAATGTCGCTACTGGTGAACAACTGCAGACATTCACCGGACACACGGATGCTGTTTTTACTGTTGCCTATAGTTCCGGCGGCACCATCGCAAGTGGCGGCGCGGACACCACTGTCCGCCTGTGGAACGCCACTACTGGCGAGGAACAACGAATGCTTACCGGACACACCGATGCTGTCTATACGCTCGCTTTCAGTCCAACTGGTGGAAATCTCGCCAGTGCGGGGGCAGATGGCGCAATCCGTTTCTGGAATACCACCTTTGGTGTCGTACAACGTACACTCACTGGACATGTCGGTTCAATTTTGAGCATCGCGTTTTCACCTGATGGTAATTCAGTCGCGAGCGCGAGTGCAGACTCTACCGTCCGATTATGGAATACGACCTCTGGGCAACATACGTTGACACTCACCGGGCATACGAAGGCCGTTCGCAGCGTTGTTTTTAGTCCGAGCGGTGGGAGCGTCGTAACGGGGAGTGCAGATGGCAACATCCTCGTATTAGATGCCGTTTTCGGCGGACTTCGACAGACAATCACCGGATATACCGATTATGTCAGTACCGTCACATTTAGTCCGAGCGGTGGGAGCGTCGTAACGGGTAGTGCAGATGGCAATATCTATCTCTGGGACGCTACCTCTAACGCACAAACCATTACGCTCACCGGACATGAAGGGTGGATCAATGCCGTTGCGTTCAGTCCGAATGGCGCGACACTCGTAAGTGCCGCTGACGACGGCACGATCCGCTTGTGGAACGCTACTACCGGTGCACATATCCGGACACTTGCTGGACACTTAGATGCCGTTAGAGCCGCTATATTCAGTCCAGATGGGGACACGATCGCAAGTTGTAGCTTAGACCGGGCTATTATTTTATGGGATACCGCATCCGGTCAAGAGATAAAAACACTTATAGGACATACGGATGCGATCCTCAGCATCGCCTTCAACGCCGACGGGACAACACTTGCAAGTGGTGGAACTAATGGCGATGTTTTCTTATGGGATGTTAATGCAGGCGAGCAAACACATACACTTACAGGGCATACGGACTACGTCCGACAGGTTTTATTTAGCCCAGATGACACGACACTTGCAAGTGCAAGCGACGACGGCACTATTCGACTTTGGGACCCAGCTTTTGCTGAACACAAACATACGCTTACAGGACATACGAACTACGTCTTTAGCCTTGCCTACAGTGCTGACGGCAATATCCTTGCAAGTGGAAGTTTGGATAACACCGTCCGGCTATGGGATACGATTTCCAATCAACCTGAACGGACGCTCACAGGACATACCGACGGGATCCTGAGCCTTAAATTCAGTCCAAATAGCGATACGCTTGCGAGTGGAAGTGCGGATGGTACAACTCTTCTATGGCGGTTCATGCCTCCCTCCAAAACATACGCAACGGTCGGATTTTCGCCTTCTACCGTCGAATCACCCGCAATCGGGGAGCAGATCACGCTTTCCTTGAACATTACAGACGGAAATGCCGTGTCGGGTTATCAGGCGACCGTCCGTTTTGACCCTTCCGCGCTCCGCTATATCGAAAGCACGAATGGAGACTATCTGCCATCGGGTGCGTATGCCGTACCTGATATCGTTACTGAGGATAAAGTGACCTTCGCAGCAACATCTCTTGCTGGTAGTGGCACCGGTTTTGGAACACTTGCCAATATTACATTTGAAGTCGTTGCCCCTAAAGCATCTAAACTGACCTTATCCGATGTCCTGCTCACTAATAGTGCAGGTGTGGCTTCATACGCACGCGTTACAACTGGAGAAATAACGGCACCGATGCTCTTAGCTGGCGATGTGAATGGAGATGGTGTCGTGAATGTTCAAGATTTGGCTATTGTTGCCGCTAACTTTAAGGTGTCAGGTGAAAATTTAGCAGATGTCAACGGAGATGGTGTTGTTAATATCGTTGATCTCACGCTTGTAGCCGCTGCAATGGCAGACGCTGCGGTTGCACCTACAGTTTGGAACCGGGATGCGGCAACTAATTTCGCGCGAGCAGAGGTTGAACAGTGGCTCCGTGAAGCACGAGAACTGGCGTTAATGGACCCCACTTTTCAGCGTGGCATCTTCGTACTGGAACAACTCCTTGCAGCGTTGACACCACAAGAGACGGTACTCCTCGCGAACTATCCAAATCCGTTCAATCCGGAGACATGGATACCGTATCAATTAGCGAACGCAGGCGATGTTCAAATCACGATTTATGATACGAAAGGTATCATAGTCCGCACGTTGGGACTTGGACATCAAGCAGCAGGGTATTACACGGGCAAAAGTCGTGCTGCGTATTGGGATGGGCGCAACGGTTTAGGCGAAAGTGTTGCGAGTGGTGTCTATTTCTACGAACTGCAAGCGGGTAGTGTTTCGCACTTGCGAAAACTGGTCATCAGGAAGTAGGCGAGTACGTAGTTAACAGTTTCAGTACGGTTGCTACTCAACCTTTCAGTTAATAGTTAACAGTTTTCAGTACGATTTTTCTGTGAAAAATCTTTCAGTTGTCGGAAAGAGACTTGTGGAACTATCACAACCCTCTTTTAACTGATAACTGATAACTGAAAGGAATCGTACCCGATTCCGTACTGATAACTATTCCCTCTGATAACTGAAAGCGTGGCGTACTGAAAACTGACAACTTCTAAACTTTTGACTTTTTTTAGACAAATATGTTATGATATTCGCAATTGAGATCTGATCCGCCGCTGTATTTTTCCACCAACGCTAAAATACAACCTGTCAACATCGGAGGTCTCTCATGAAGTTGCGAAACATTTTCCTCCATTCCTCTCTCATCTTCGTTTTGTTGTGTCCTGTTTCGGCAAAGCGGCTCAATAGCGAAAAGATTGTATTTTCGTCAAATCGCGATGGGAATTGGGAGATCTACATGATGAACCCTGATGGTACTCGGCAGGAGCGGTTAACCTATGATCGCTCCGTAGACTGGGAACCGGTCATCTCACCGGCAGGTGACCAGATACTCTTCACCTCCAACCGCGCGGGGACGCGCGACCTCTATCTTATGGACGTAGACGGCAGAAATATCCGTCCAATATTCGGACTCGATGCGGCATACAGGATGCAACCGACATGGTCCCCGAATGGCGAGAGGATCGCTTATGCTTATCGCCTCTTGGAAGGTATCAGTATTCACACTGCCAGAACAGATGGGACATCGGTGGAACTTGTTGTGCATCTAAATAGTGCACACAGTGGGTACCCGGCTTGGGCATCGGATGGATCGGAAATCGCTTTCGTTGTTGCTGATGCGTTACATTGGGCGAGCCGACAAATACGGTTTATTGATGTCGGAAGCCGAGAACAGGAGACCCTTTTTCCTGACGAACACCCGCGCATGTCTCAACCGGCATGGTCACCCGTTGATAGCAGAATCGCCTTCGTCTGGTTCAAACCTCAAGAGAAGCAGCAGTCCGTATTCGTGGTTAACCGAGACAGTGGCAATCTCAGACGAATTGAATCGTTCGTCGCAGATGCACCCGCGTGGTCGCCTTTTGGTGATGAACTCATTTATACGGAAGGGGTCGTCGGAAGTGACTCACAGATATTCAAGGTCAATCTAACAACGCACGAGATGACGCAGCTGACAACCGAAGGCAGCAACCGTTCCGGCAATTGGTTTAACCCAAAGCAGCTCCCCGTTTCGCCTTCAGCATCGCAGGTAACTATATCATGGGGGGCAATGAAAATCCAAGATTAGTTGTGCAATCAAGGTTTCTACCTACAGCAGCGCATCTGCCAACGCCGTAAAATCACCTACCGTTAGATCGGGTTGGTATGGTGTTTCTTCATAAGGCAGCAGATAGCGGTTGACATAGGCACCCTTATAGCCGCACGCTCGCGCGCCTACGATGTCAAACGAGTTCGCTGAGACCATCAGGCACTCGCTGACTTCGATTCCTAATTCTTTTGCAGCAGCGCGATAGACCCCTGGATGCGGTTTGAATGCCCCGACCGAGGTAACAGAGATTACATCGTCAAAATCCCACGCGACACGTTCTTTTACTAGATAGTCTAAAAACGAAGGGTCCCCGTTTGACAAGATTGCCAGCTGGTATCGCGATTGCAGACGCGAGAGTGCGGCTAAGACTTCTGGGAACGGTGAAAGCTGCTCCCAGCCGTGCATAAACTCTTTTATTGTATCAGGCAAGACATCAATACTGTTCCGTCTCAGCGTATAGTGCAACGCGCGGCGCACCGTTTCCAGGTAGCCGCTATGCCCGAGCATCATGATCGTGTCCTGATACTGTTCAATCCGCTGTCTATAACGCCACTGTTCCCAAAATTCGTCCGCAGACACGTCCGCCGCAGCGTGAGCATCCAGCGATTCAGTGATAAACGGTGTCAGACTGCCACCTAAATCCAAGATTGTGCCGAACAAATCGAAGGTTAGTGCCTTCGTCTCCGTGAAATTTGTCATAATTCGACTGTCCTTCCGGTTGCCATTGCTTCAAAGGCAGCATCAATGACACGCATCTGATTGATGCAGCTTTCCGGTGAGATACGGTGCGGTTGTCCTGTTTTCAAACATTCACATAGATGTTCAAGTTGCAATGCGAACTGATTAACAGGATCAATATCAATCACTTTGTGCCCATCCCTGTTCTGTAGGACAATATTAACAGGAGAGCCTCCATTATTCCATGCGGCATCAATTCTGAGCATGCCGCCCCAGCCTGTCATTTCTGCATACTGTCCGCCGGCACAATTAAAGCCGGTAGAAATCTGGGCGGTTTTTTCACCGGGGAAGACTAAAAGTAGATAGGAAGCGTCATCCACTTCCATCCCGGCTTGAGATGCTCCGGACACGCGAATGGGTTCAGCACCGAACATGAATCGCGCGTGATGGATGTTGTAACACGCCAGATCGTAGATACTACCGCCCCCTTTTGCTTTATTAAACCGCCAATTTGCTTCTGGTTTACGGGTTTCGGGGCCGCCGCCACCGCCCCCGGTGCAGAAGGTGCTGCGGAGCGTCATAAACTCGCCGATGGCACCAGAATCAATCAATTCCTTCGCCTTGATATGCATCGGGTGGTGTCGGAACTTAAACGCTTCTGCTACCAAAACGCCGTTCTCTTGTGCTGCACCGACAAACGCTTCGGCTTCCGCTGCTGTTGATGTGAACGGCTTTTCACACAAAATCGCCTTGACCTGTTGGGATTCAGCAAGCTGGATACCGACCTCAGCGTGGTAGGCACCCCACGTGCAGATAATAGCGATGTCCAAGTCCTCAGACTCCAACATCTCTGCTAAAGACTGGTAGCGATTTTCAGGTTTCACGTTAAATCGTTCACCGAAACCGGTTAATGCACCTTCTGACACGTCGCAGATAGCCGCTAATTCTGCACTCGGTGCCTCTTGACATCCGCTGCCGTGTGCATTAGCGATGCCACCCGTTCCGACAAGTCCGACCCGATAAGGCGTGTTCGTTGACATAATTTTTTCCTTTCGTTATCTATATTGCATTTAAAGGATAACCGTTCTCAACAATCGCTTCTTTCAGAAACTCAAATTCGTATTGTGGTAGCGTGGCTCCTGGTTCCAGTGCTGCGACATCTCGCTGCCAGCGTGACACCGCTTCTTCACGGACTATAATTCGTCCTAACGGGATGCCTAAGAAATCCTCAAGCGACTTGAGTGTATTTTCCTGATCTAAGACGAAGTCCTCAAAACGGATCTGAATGACATTTTGGGGCCTCGGTGTCGCTTTCATGAGTTGATACTGATAGATCCAAGAGATCGCGCGTTTTTTATAAATGTCGTCTGTTGCGGGATAGTCGATGCCGAAATCACGAAGGTCGTCGGTTTTATGGCTTGACCGAATACAGTCCCGTGGGTCCCGAATCCAGTGGATGTACTTTATATTCGGAAACATCCGTGCGATCCACGGGTAAACGAGCGTTGTTTCCGGAATTTTCCAACCCTTATGTGTAGCCGGGTTCCGTATAACATCCGCTAAGTAGGCATTAATGAGCCATTCAAACTCTGGATCAATCGGCATCGCAAAAAGGGCGCTGAAATCCCAAGAGAGTCCGCCGTCCCATTTGACGTACTGTGCCATAACCCTGCAGGCTTTATACATATCATGTGGTGGAATCTTATCACCAGAGGGGTTCAGTTGGCTCCCCATGAAAACACCACTCGCATATAGGGTATGAGAGATTGCACGGGTCCCAGAATGACCACGACCAATCACTGTAATTAAATTTTCCATAACTTTTTAAATCTGAATAGCGCTGATACCTTTGTGGAAAACGCTTGTTTATTTTTAAATGTTAGAGGATAATAACATAAGCAGGAGTTACGCAAATTGAGCAAATATCGAGCATTTAGACGCAAGAAGCGGTAATTTTCGTTCTTTAAACCCCCTAAATCCCCCTTATCAGGGGGACTTTAAGAGGAAATGCGTAAGTCCTAATAAGATAAAAAAACAGCGTGTGCGTCCAACAATTTGTGAATTTTTCACGCTATTGACGACATTGTATCAAATATAAAAAAGAAATGAAATTATTTTTTACGAGGGATTTACTATAATGCAAAAACTCTTGGCTCTTATTGGTTTTAGTTTATTACTGATGATATACATCGGCTGTGATAACATCCAAAAGGTTGTTACCCCTGAACAGGAAAAGACGCTCAAAATCGGTTTCGTTGTTGCTGGTGAACGCGTTACCTATCCAAACGGTGCGGAGATGGCAGTCACGGAGATTAACCAACGTGGTGGACTTCTGGGGATGCCTGTTGAATTGGTCGGACATATTAATAAAGAAGCGGGCCCGGAAGTCTCTGTCCAAATCGCCGAAACCCTCATCGTTGAAGACGAAGTTATCGCACTCATTGGACCCAACCGTTCTTCACATGCTGTTGAGGTAGGTCCGATTGCTCAGCGTTACGGAATCCCGATGATTACGACAACTGCGACCAACCCGAACGTAACGAAAGCGGGTGACTTCGTCTTTATGGCATCCTTTACAGATAGTTTCCAAGGTGCTGTGATGGCACAGTTCGCGATAGCGGACCTCAATCTGAGCACCGCTGCCCTTATGACCCGAAAGGGGGATCTCTATACGGAAGGTATTTCTGAATTCTTTACCCGCAATTTCAGTGAACTCGGTGGCGAAATCGTTGCACAGGAGTTCTACGAAGACGGGACATCAGATTTCACCGAGCAGCTCACCCGCATTGCCGGTCTGCAACCCGACGCACTTTTCATCGCCGGATTCGTTCAAGAAACTTCGCTCATAACGCAACAGGCACGCGCGATGCCACTGCTAAATGCCGATGGAGAGCCGACAATTTTCCTCGGCGCGGATTCATGGGATAGTGAACTTTTATTCAATGATGAGGATGCCGAGGTGGAAGGCAGTTTTTTCAGTGGTCATTTTTCGCCGGACACAAATGAACCGACAGCGCGCGCGTTTGTTGATACTTACGAATCTATCTATAATTCCACACCGACTGGCGGTGTTGCTGTTAGTTACGATGCGGTCAAATTGCTTTTTGAAGCCGTTGAACGCGCTGACAGCCTCGACCCGGAAAAGATACGGGATCAACTCGCAGCAACAGAAAACTACATCGGCGCAACGACGATCGCCAGTTATGATGAGAACCGTCATCCGACCAAAAGTGCTGTCATTTTCACGATCAAGGATGGAACAAAGCAGTTCTATAAACAGGTTACCCCTTAAAAGCATTTGGCACACTTTGTTATGTCACAATTTAAATGGGAAGTTTTCATGTGTGTTTAGCAAACTTAATTTTTTTGAAAGAAGCCGAGACATTTTACAACGAAAATTAACATTAGGAAAAGAACCCAATGGGCTTTTGAAAAATGAACTGTTTGCGAATACAAAAAGGAGATACATACTTTGAAAACTTCCTTTTTTCTTCTATTCACAGTAATTATCGTTTCGGTTTGCTCTCTCCCATCAACCGCACAGGATAACCCACAAATCGGCTTACCCGAAGGCGCAATAGCACTTATTGGCAAAGGTGACCTCGGTGAAGTCCACTTTTCTCCAGATGGTAGTCAACTGGCGATTTCAACGTCTATCGGTATCTGGTTCCACGATCCCCAAACAGGAAAAGCGTTGGAATTGCTACAACGTCCGAACATAAGATATCCGTTCGCGTTTGCTTTTTCACCTGATGGCAACAGGATCGGTATCGGTGTTCGCGCGAAAAAGAGAAATACAAGCGGAAGTTCGAGGTATTCAGTAGAGGTTTGGAATGCTACTGCTGGAGAAGCAAAAGAGATGCGTCTTGGACACTTGCACCGTGTTAAATCCATAGCCTTTTCGCCTGATGGAAATTATATCGCTTCCGTTGGCGGGTTTAGCAACACTGCTCGCTTATGGAACCTACAGACCGGAGAAAAAATATCCATAAGAAGAGTGCATTCAAAAGGATTCAATTTAGTTGTGTTCTCTTTGGATGGACCTACTTTCGCTACTGTGGGGTACGATAACGCAGCATACTTGTGGGATGGAAAAACGGGCAATCACAAAATCACACTGACTGGACATAGAAAACAGGTTTCTTGTGTCGCATATTCCCCAGATAGCAAGACTGTCGCGACAGGCAGCTCCGATAGGACGATTCGGTTCTGGGATGCTACTACCGGAACGCATCAAACGACACTCACTGCTGAAGTAGGAAGCGTGAGGGTCTTAGCCTATTCTCCAGATGGTAATATCATTGTCTGCGGCGGCGGAAACGGGGATGTGCAATTGTGGGATACACAAACGCTGAAACTTAAATCTACCCTCACTTGGCACACAGCGCGTATCGGTTCTATCGCCTACGCGCCGAACGGAAATACTATCGCTACTGCCAGTTTAGATGGCACAGTGCGCTTGTGGGATGCCGCTACAGGTAAATCCAAAGTTACACTCACAGGATATATGCGTATCAACGCCGCCGCGTATGCGCCTGACGGTAAAACAATTGTCACCGGGAATCGAGACGGAAATGTCCATTTTTGGGATGTCTCCACAGCAGCACTTAAAAACACTTTTACTGGTGCTAAAAATGGTAGCATTTCTAACATCACATATTCTCCTGATGGCAAAATGATCGCTGCAGTGAGTTCATACAACGATCAAGTGCTGTTACGGGATGCGAAAACAGGCAAACATAAGGCAACACTCAAGCATTTTGGGTTGATTGATACCATTTTTGTGCTACTTCAAAACCGTGAGTACGAGATAGGGCCTATCGCTTATTCTCCGGATGGGAAGACGATCGTTACCGGCGGAGATTATTACACTGTTGAAAAAGGGACGGTGTATTTGTGGGATGCAAACACAGGAAAACGCAAAAGGGTGATATTTAAAGGACCCGGTATGGTTTCCAGCGTGGTATTTTCAAAGGACGGGAAAAGAATCATCGCGACTGGGGATTGGAAAAATGAGGTGCGGGTGTGGCATGCTGCAACAGGGAAGGAACTTGCCCCAACGCCTGCTGACGTTCCAAGTGGTTCCAAGGGATTGTTGTATTCCCCCGATGGCACGACTATTGCAAGCGTGCGTCAAGATGGTACTGTGCTCATCAGGGAAGCAGAAACAAATTTACAGAAAGAGTAGCCTCGAAACACGAAGGCGGAGATAGATACCTCCATGAAAATTCCCGTTTTCTTGATACGGATGCTCCTGATAATCCCAATCTGCTGTCTCCCAACCCTCGCGCAAGACTACACGCAGTTCGGTTTACCGGAAGGCGCGAAAGCACGGCTCGGCAAGGGAGCTATAGGTGAAGTCCAATTCTCTCCGGATGGCAGTCGGGATCGCACAGTGCTACTTTGGGAGCTTCCACCAATTCTGGGGGAGGAGTGATTCCAAATGCTTCTAGGGGCACAAATCTTCAGTGCCATATCGTATTCGCGTTATGCTACTATTTTTGGACAAAAAACGTGACATTCGACGCGTTTTGTGGTATAGTTATTACTATTTAAGATGGATAGATACCACCCTATAGGGCTGCCGATGTTCTGCCTGAAATAGTAGTATCTATTCAATCCAAGATGCTAAAACGGAAGGAAAAAATATGAATCGACCACCAGAAGATTTTGTCCATGTAGACGAAGAACGACTGCTTAATTTCAGTACCACCTGCTTCGAGAAAGCGGGTATCACACATGAGCACGCCGCGCTCATCAGCCGTTTGCTCGTCAATTCCGACCTCCGAGGTGTCCGCAGCCACGGTACCCGAACTGTCAACGGCTATTGTGGCGGTTTTGAAAATGGAAGTCTCAACCCGAACCCGGATATCCGTGTCATCCATGAAACACCGACCGCAGTCGTGCTTGACGGAAATGGCACCCTCGGTTACCTTCCGATGGTGCGCGCCACCGAACATGCGATCACCAAAGCGAAAGAGGTCGGTATCGGTATGGGCCTCGTCCGGTATATAGGACACTACGGATCCGCGGGACACTACGCGCGTTTATGTAACGAAGCTGGTTGTATTGGGTTCTCAGTCCAAGGGTATCAGAACCACGGCAATGCGGGTGGTCAAGACCCGAAACCGCAACTCGGGTATTACGGTAATCCACCGATATGTTTCGCCATCCCCTCTAACGATGAGCCGCCGGTTGTCCTCGATGCAGCGACCTGTATCATGGCGGACTACCAACGCGGTCCCGAATTCGACGCACTCCTTTCAGTGATCCCAGCTGCCTTTTTCAAGAGTATTGGTTATACGGCTGTGGCGTGTCTACTCGGTGGCGCGTTGACCGGTTTCACCGAACCACCATCTGAGGACACCGCAAAATGGAAAGGCGCGCGTCATGGGGGTATGGTACTCGCAATAGACATCGAATCTATTGTGCCGATGGATGTCTTCCATGCGGAAGTCGATCGCTTGGTGCACGATGTCCGCGAAACCTACGAACCGATGCCGGGAACCGATAGGGCACTGTTACCGGGAGCGATTGAGACGGAACGCACGGAACAACATCGCTGTGAAGGGATCCGTTACGGGGAAATGGAGCAGGCATCTGCCCGTGGTGTCAGTGAACGGTTAGATGTGCCGTTGCCGTGGGATGAATAATTTTCGTGTCGGTTAGAAACAGACCCGCTTGCTGTTATATAACAAGCGGGTTTGTATATTTATTACTCGTTGATAAAAACAAAATCCGAGTGTTCCCCGATCACGATAAAGTCGTCAATAATGATTTCGGTATCAATGGTGTCATAGTCATCAGAGGTAAGCGTTATTGTGATTTTCCCGGGTTCTGTTACCTGATTTGCTTCCAAATCGTTGATGAGTTGATCGAGATTTTCAGGTGGCGTTTCTGCCTCGCTTACATCAAGATCAAAATCAAAATCAAAATCAAATAGGGCATCAAACGGGTTAGGTATACCGTCTGGATACTCGGCTTCAACAGTCAGATCTGCACCACCTGTTTCCCAATCGGATGGGATGTTCAATGTTACTTGTTTGGTGATTTTCCGTTGTTTGGCTGTTGCACTCCAATGTGGGAATACTGTAATAGAGATGGTAGCACTTTCACCGAGCGTGAAGTCGTCTGGCACAACCACTTCGTGTATAGTGGCAAGCTGCATCTCCGGTTTATCCTTGACAGTGATTGATACTTCAGTCAAAGTGGCTTTTTCTACGCTGTTCTCATAGAGGTCAGTAAAAGCAGAGATCATTCTATCCATGTTTATCAACAGATCGAGGGTTGGGTCTGTTGATGTGTTCCATGTGGTTTCCATATACCGGGTATTCGTCTCTTTGAATGATAATTCAACTGTTGCTTCCATTGTGCTGGAATTGATTTCCTGCCGGATTGCATCAATCGTCAGTGCCGCGACGAGCGGTATGAAGTGTTCCTGTCCATAGGCGACTTCGTGGTTTTTCTTTATGACCTTTCCGTTCCCTAATTGATAACTCAACTCAACAGGTATCATGTCTGGTATGGTGCCGAGTTCGCCGACAATGCCCGGCGAAAGGTCTTTCGTCATTGTACCGATCGGATTGCCGGAGATAGATGCGGATTTGTACGCGGATTGGTAGTTGGGGACGATGCCGTTAACAACCGCTTTATAGACAGGTAAGTTCGCTTTACCTTTGCCATCCATTGAATGCCCAAACGCGATAAATGTTCCATCATCGTAAACTTGTGTCACGGTTCCGAAAGCTGTCGCGTTTACAATGTCTCCGGATGTAACACCAATACCGATCATATCACCTGCGGCAAGTTTTGTTGACCCTGTAGCCGGTGCAGCCGGTATCCCTCTGGCATCAGCGAACAATTGCATAAACTCAAAACGCAAATCTTTTAGCTGATGTTGAAGTTTCTCAAGTCGATGGGGTTGTATACCCGTAATCATGAGTGGAATTTTCACAGGCGTATAGACCGAACTAATTTGTGCTGATGGTGCCTCTGCGAGCTGTGCCTCGCGTAAATCGCCAAGTGTTTCATGGTTTCTTGCGTCTTCCATTGCCTCGATGTCTGTTACCCAGAACCGCGTTGGGGATTTCGACCAAGAATCGCCATAGGCCAGCGCACCCATAATGCGCCCAGGTGGCCCGACAGGACTGCCAGACATACCGGCTGCGATACCTCCCATCTCCTCAACAGCTTCGTTCATCAATTCACACTCATAGAGCGGGAAACCGAAGCCGAAATCACGAACCCCCCGAAAACGGGCCTCTATTGCGACTCTATTGGTGCCTTCAAGCACGGTGATGATTTGCAGAGGGGTCTTATCCGAAAGTTTTTCCGTGTCCGCTGCAGACATGGTTTGAAACACCGTTCCCTCGGCAATCGGGTGTATCTGTGTATCCTCTGTTATATTAAGAGGTTCAGTGGCATCAATCTCTGTCATGTCCCCCGTCACAAGATTATCTATTTCTTTTGGGTCTTCCTCTGAAGAACAACTGAACTGGCAAAGAACAAATACGGCGATAACAAAGTAACACATAAAATTTTTCATTAAACATTATCTCCTTAGGATTGACTAAAGTTTGGACAATTTTCAGATAGAGTGCTACGTCTATCAGTAGGTGGTAACTTGGGTTGTGGTAGGTGAGTTTTTATGTTATTCAAATTGAGTCTATACCTAACTATATACTATACAACACTTTAAGACGAAAAGCAAATTATACAGGACGATTTAATTTTCACTTTTGATTTTCGTTTACGTAAGTCGACATTTTTTCTCAAATATCGTGAGCCCAGCGTGCTTCTACGGAGGAAAATATACACACATATAAAACGAATGTGTAAAAGCTATGGTAGATTTTAGAATTACTTTTGCATTTTCTGCAAGCGCAATCCTGCCCTAAGAAACACCCAAGCAAAAACACCCCTTATCGGGGGAATTGGTTCACTTGTAGATGTCAATAATATTTTTATGATTTACCATGAATGATCTTGGCACAGATAATGTTTTACTTGATTTTTTTTGCAAAATGTTTCATACTTTATAGTGTTTTTAAATGGACACAGGATACCCTGTTCTTGTTCTTACCGTATTGTTAAACGCGAACTTTTGAAACTTAAACAGGACGGACGCAATTTTGACTTTAGCCCATTATGTTAGATGAGATTTTTCGGAAAAGATAGCGTTCTGGTTGAGAATCCAAACTGGGATGTTATGGTACAAAAGCGCAGCATGCGTAAGTCCTACATCTTATTGTTTTCTTTGGAGATAATATTTTATATGAGGTTTTAGTTATGAACACTCAGATTAGAAATAATTTTTTGTTTTACACGTTCACATTGTTAATGTGCCTCAGTTCCTTTTTCGTAAGAGATACTGCTGCACAAGTTATCGAATCCGTCAGCGACAACTATACATTCGAGACGATTGACGTTCCGGGTATAGATTTTTTAGCGTTGACGGCAAGTAGTGATTTTGAGGATTACGCTGGCTACACGCGAAGTGCTGATGGCGAGAAAGATGTCGCCTTTACGCTGATTGACGGCGTTTTCACGACTTATGATTTCCCCGATTCACAGAACACTTATTTCTTCGCGCTCGGTAATAATGGGAACGCTGCAGGCCATTACCAGGACAGCGATGGTCTGTTTCACGGTGTCGTCTTGGAAAATGGCGAACTGCGGCAATACGATTTTCCGGGTGCGGTTGAGACAGAGCTATGGGGTATTTCTGATTCCACCGGGGCACTGACGGGTAACTTTATAGATGCCTCTGGCATTCGCCGCGGCTTCTCAGCGGACGAAATCATTGAGTTCCCTGGCGCAACGGAAACTTATGCTGATTTTGTGAACGCAAGCGGTGGTATGGTCGGTAGCTTCGTGGATGCTGACGGTCTATATCATCCATACATACGTACGCCGACTGGCAGATTTGTCCCTCTCAAGCTTCCAAGAGCAGCAATTCTGGAATACTTTTTTGTACACGGTATCAACGATGAAAATGTGGTCGTTGCCCGAACCAAACGGGTGGGTGATGTTCCGGGTACCCTTGTCGGCACCTTCCAAGACGGACTACAGGAATTAAAGTTTCCGGGCAGCGTTAGCACGGAGGGCTATAATATCAACCAAGACGGTTCTGTCGTCGGAAACTATAAATCCGCGGAGGGTCGAACACACGGGTTCATAGCCAGACCCATAATGGACACCGATGCACCCGTCGATGATCCACCTATTGCCACACCCACCGACTTCAATTATACTTTTGAGAGTATTGGTGTTCCGGGTGTAGATTTTTTAGCGGTGACGGCGAGTAGCGACTTTGAGAGTTACGCTGGCTACACGAAAAGTGGTGATGGTGAAAAAGATGTCGGCTTTACGCTGATTGATGGTGTCTTTACGACCTACGATTTCCCCGGTTCGCAGAAGACTCATTTCTATGCACTGGGTAATGATGGGACTGCTGCGGGACACTACGAAGATAGCGATGGTTTATATCACGGCGTGATTTTGGAAGATGGCGAACTGCGTCAATACGATTTTCCGGATGCCGTTGAAACAGAGATCTACGGGCTTAGTGATTCGACGGGTGCCCTAACCGGTAGTTTTATAGATGCGTCTGGGGTGCGTCGTGGATTCTCGGGCGACGCAATCATTGAGGTTCCCGGGGCATCGGCAACTTATGCGCATTTCGTGAACGCGAGCGGCCGTATAGTGGGGAGTTACGTAGATGCTGACGGTCTATATCATCCATACGTGAGTGGTCAAAATGACAGGTTTATATCTCTCGATTTTCCACAAGCCTCGACGTTTGAATACTTTTTTGTGCACGGTATCAACGATGTGGGGACTCTCGTTGGCAGGTCCAAGAGGATCGGTGGTGTCCCGCGTACCTCTGTCGGCTCGCTCCAGCACGGGCTACATCCAATCCAGTATCCGGGCAGCGTTAGCACGGAGGGCTGGAATATCAATCAGGACGGCTCCGTCGTTGGGCACTATGACTCTCCTGATGGCCGCAGGCACGGATTTATCGCCAGACCCGCTCCGGAAGCGATGAGTGACGCTTTTAGTAACGCTTACACTGTTACACTCTCCAAGGGTTTGAATATGCTTTCTGTGCCGTTGGCACAACCGACACCGATGACTGCCAAGTCCCTTATCGCTATAACAGGGGCGACAACCGTTATCACACTGGATACAGCAAGCCAGGAGTTCGTCGCGTGGACACCAGATGCCCCCGATGACGGTTTTCCGGTTGAAGGCGGCAAAGGCTATATCGTCAATGTCTTAGCAGCTCGCAACTTTGCCTTCGTTGGATCACAATGGACAAATCCGACCGAGGCTGCTGCGTCGCCAACTGCCATATCCACACAAATGCCTCGAGAAGCGTGGGCATTCGTTGTCAGTGGACATTTGGTGGGTAAACCCGCTTTTGATGGCTATCAAGTCATCGTCCGTAACCTCAGAACAAACAGCGTGATAACTGCTCGGGTGCAAGGTGGTTACTTCGCTGCTGCGACTGCCGACTTGACGCGGCGGAGTGTCGTCCAAGTTGGAGATGTGCTTGAATTGCGCGTCATCGGGCCGGATGGAAATGTCGAATCACAAACTACTGGTTTTAAGGTGACTCCTGAGCATCTTGCAAACGCGGTTTTGTCGGTCAACCTTGATGGTATCGGTCAACCGATGCAGAATCAGTTATTACAGAACTACCCGAATCCATTTAACCCGGAGACGTGGATTCCGTATCAACTCTCGAAAGACAGTCCTGTGTCGGTTTCCATTTATGATACAACGGGTCAGTTGGTTCGGACCCTTTCGCTCGGTTTTCAATCCGCGGGGTTCTACAATAGTCGCGAGCGTGCTGCGTATTGGGATGGACGCAATGCGTTAGGCGAGCGCGTTGCGAGTGGACTCTATTTCTACCAGTTGACGACACCCTCTTTCGAGCAGACACGACAACTCGTCATTGTAAAGTAGGGTTCGTTCCCAGAGAATTTATAGGTGTCACAGTTGTACTGTCGGTGCAGCTGTGACACACTCGTAAACCTAAGAAAGAAGAATTTTATTATGTACACGCTTATTAAAAATAGTTTGCTGTTTTGCACGTTTACATTGTTCCTATGCTTTAATTCCTTTTTTCTAATGAACGCCGCTGCACAAGTCGGCGATGAACCGGTTGTCGCCCCCGCTAATGCCAACTATACCTTTGAGACGATTGACGTTCCGGGTGTAGACTTCTTAGCGGTGACGGCGAGTAGCGACTTTGAGGACTATGCTGGCAACACCCCGAGTGCGGATGGCGAAAAAATGGTCGGCTTCACGCTGATTGATGGCGTTTTTACCACCTATGATTTCCCTGGTGCACAAGGCACTTATTTCTATGCGCTGGGTAATAATGGAGTAGCCGCCGGTCACTACGAGGATAGTGAGGGTCTCTACCACGGTGTCATCTTAGGAGAAGATGGCGTGTTGCGGCAATACGATTTTCCGGGAGCTGTCGAAACCCAAATTTTCGGTTATAGTGACTCCACTGGGAGACTAACGGGTAGTATGGTAGATGCTTCAGGCATTCGCCGCGGATTCTCAGGCGACACAATCGTTGAGTATCCCGGAGCACCGGAAACGTATGCCGATTTTGTGAGCGGATTAGGCAATATCGTGGGGAGTTACGTGGATGCTACAGGCACATATCATGCGTACCTCCGTGGCCCGAGCGGTAGTTTCGCAACGCTCGACCTTCCACTCGAAGGAGCGTTGGACTACTTTTTTCTCCACGGGCTCAATGATGGACTGATTGCTGTGGGTCGTGCCAAACCTGTGGGGGGTGTCCCGCGTACTTATGTCGGCAACCCGCTCAACCTACAAGAGCTGCGGGTTCCGGATAGCGTTGGCACGGAGGGTTGGAATATCAATCAGGACGGCTCCGTCGTTGGACACTATGACACAGCCGATGGCCGCAGACACGGATTCATCGCCAGGCCCGTAGAGGTCACTATTCCCAGACGCGTTGGTGCCCCCCGCGGCTATACCTTTGAGAGTATTGATGTTCCGGGTGTAGACTTTTTAGCGGTGACGGCGAGTAGCGACTTTGAGGACTATGCTGGCAACACGCGGAGTGGTGATGGTGAAAAAGATGTCGCCTTTACGCTGATTGACGGCGTTTTTACCACCCACGATTTCCCTGGTGCACAAGGCACTTATTTCTATGCGCTGGGTAATAATGGGGTAGCCGCCGGTCACTATCAGGACAGTAACGGGCTTTACCATGGGGTCATTTTAGAAAATGGTGAGTTGCGGCAATACGATTTCCCCGGTGCTGTCGAAACGGAGATATATGGGATTAGTGATGCGACAGGGGCACTGACAGGTAATTTTATAGACGCTGTTGGTGTTCGCCGTGGGTTTTCAGGGGACACAATCGTTGAGGCACCTGGAGCGTCGGCAACTTATTCCGACTTTGTGAGTTGGACGGGTCATATCGTGGGCAGCTACGCGGATGCTGCGGGCACATATCATGCATATATGCGCGGTGCGACGGGTAGATTTTTATATATCGACCTGCCAGCAGCACTAAATCTGGAATACTTTTTTCTCCACGGTCTCAACGAATCAAGAAGTGTCGTTGGCCGCGCGAAAGAGGTGGGTGATGTCCCACGCACTTATGTTGGCAACCCGCTCAATTTACGTGAGTTGTTGTTTCCCGGTAGTGTTAGCACGGAGGGCTGGAATATCAATCAGGACGGTTCTGTTGTCGGACACTACGACTCACCCGATGGCCGCAGACACGGGTTCATCGCAAGACCCGTTACCAAAGAAGTAAGCGATCAATTTAGCAACGTCTTCAACGTCGCGCTGTCTAAAGGGTTGAATATGCTGTCTGTGCCTTTAGCGTCACCAACACCGATGACTGCCAAAAGCCTTGTCGCGATAACAGGGGCGACAACCGTTATCACGCTGGATACGACAAACCAGGAGTTCGTCGCGTGGACACCGAGTGCACCCGATGACGGTTTTTCAATTGAGGGTGGAAAAGGCTATATCGTCAATGTGCCAGAAACCCGTAACTTTGCCTTCGTCGGATCAAAATGGACGAACCCAACGGAAGGTGCCGCTGCGGCACCGTTCGCCCGAGCTAACGATATGTGGGCATTCGTTGTCAGCGGAAATTTAGAAGGTATCGCGTCCAGCAACGGTTATACGGTTGAAGTACGAAACCTCCGTACCAATACCGTTATGACTTCTGAAGTTCGCGGTAATTACTTCGCTGCTGCGACTGCTGATCTCAACTACCGAAGCGTCGTTGAAGTCGGGGACACACTCGAAGTAATCGTCACTGATGCTGCGGGGAATATTGCATCGGAAAGATTCAGTTTCACAGTAGATGCAGCACATCTTGAAGATGCCGTAATGACTGTGTCGCTTGACAGCATAGGTACACCGGAGCGGAGTCAACTTCTGCAGAACTATCCGAACCCGTTTAACCCGGAAACATGGATTCCGTATCAACTTTCGGAAGACAGTTCTGTCTCGGTATCCATTTATGATACAACGGGTCAGTTGATTCGGACGCTTTCGCTCGGTTTTCAGTCCGCAGGGTTTTACAATAGCCGGGAACGTGCTGCGTATTGGGATGGACGTAATGCGCTCGGTGAACGCGTTGCGAGTGGACTCTATTTTTACCAGTTGACAACGCCATCTTTCCAGCAGACACGGCGGCTCGTCATTGTAAAATAGAGTCAATCTCTATAGAACAAACAGGTGTCACAGTTATGCCATTGGCGTAACTGTGACACTTCCTTAAGTGGAAAAAAAGGTTTTATTTAGGATCCGGCGCGGTTTGAAACCGCGCCTACCTTTTTGGGGCATGCGGATGTATCAATCCCAACTTCCCGAATTGCCTCCCTTGCCGTAAACAACAACCTACTTAATCTTTAAAAGTTTACATACCCCATTCAGGAAAATTAAGAAAACTGATGAGATTTTCCTTGCTTTTTTCCTGAAAAATTATGGTATATTCTAATAGTTACATTCAGACTTTTATAATTTTACTTTACATAATATAAAAAATGGTTTATTATAGCTATAACGCGATCTGATATATTGTTTTTTATCTTTGGAGGAAATATTTGTTATGTCCACTCATATTAAAACCGGTTTTTGGCTTTACACATTTATGTTGTTCTTATGCCTCAATTTCTTTTTGTTAGGGAACACCGAGGCACAAAACAACACTGAATCCGTTGTCGCATCCGCCAGCGACAACTATACCTTTGAAACGATTGACGTTCCCGGTGTAGATTTCTTAGCGGTGACGGCAAGTAGCGATTTTGAGGATTACGCTGGTTACACGCGGAGTGCTGATGGTGGAAAAGAGGTTGCTTTTACACTCATTGATGGCGTTTTTACGACGTACGATTTCCCCGGCTCACAGGCGACGCGTTTCTATGCGCTCGGTAATAATGGGAATGCTGGTGGCTACTACGTGGATGGCGAAGATAAGCACCAGGGTGTCATCTTAGAAGATGGTGAGTTGCGGCAATACGATTTTCCGGGGTCTGTTGAAACGGAAGTATGGGGTATTAGTGATTCGACGGGTGCCCTGACGGGTAATTTTACTGATGCTTCAGGTGTTCGCCGTGGATTCTCAGGAGACACAATCGTTGAAGTCCCTGGAGCGTTAGCAACTTATGCTGCTTTTGCGACCGTATCGGGGGCCATCTTGGGTAGCTACATAGACAGTGATGGTCTATATCATTCATACGTGCACGCCCCGGATGGCAGGTTTATATTTGGCGACGTTTTAACAGCATCAAATCTGGAGTACGCCTTTACGTATGGGGTCAACGATGTAGGGGTTACCGTTTCGCGAGTCAAATTGGTGGATGATGTCCCGCGCACTTATGTCGGTAGACTCGGGCAACTTCAAGAATTACAGTTTCCGGGCAGCGTCAGCACGGAGGGCTGGAATATTAATCGGGACGGTTCTGTCGTCGGATACTATGACGCTCCTGATGGACATAGACACGGGTTTATCGCCAGACCCACGGAAGGGACGGGTCCACAAGTCGACACTCAGCCCGTCATCCCATCCGGCAGCTCCAACTACACCTTTGAGACGATTGCTGTTCCCGGTGTAGATTTCTTAGAACTAACGGCAAGTAGCGACTTTGAAGATTACGCGGGGAATACTCGGAGTGCTAATGGTGAAAAAATAGTCGGCTTTACGCTGATTGACGGCGTTTTTACGACATACGATTTTCCCGGATCACAGAATACCTTTTTCTATGCGCTTGGTAATGATGGACGTGCTGCCGGCCACTACGAGGATAGCGAGGGTCTGTTCCACGGGGTCGTCTTAGAAAATGGTGAGTTGCGGCAATACGATTTCCCCGGTGCCGTTCAAACGCAGATATACGGTATTAGTGATGCGACGGGCGCGCTGACGGGTAATTTTATCGACGCTTCTGGCGTGCGCCGTGGATTCTCAGGAGATACAATCGTTGAGGTACCTGGAGCGTTAGCAACTTATGCCGATTTTGTGAGCGGGTCAGGAACCATTGTGGGTAGCTACATAGACAGTGACGGTCTATATCATGCATACGGGCGCGCCCCGGACGGCAGGTTTATATTTGGCGACGTTTTAACAGCACCAAACCTGGAGTACATTTTTACGCATGGGGTCAACGATGTCGGCGTTATCGTTTCGCGAGTCAAACTGGTGGATGATGTCCCGCGCACTTATGTCGGCAGATTCGGGCAACCACAAGAATTACAGTTTCCCGGTAGCGTCAGCACGGAGGGTTGGAATATTAATCAGGACGGCTCTGTCGTCGGACACTATGACACAGCGGATGGGCGCAGACACGGATTTATTGCTAAACCGACACAGGATGCCGCTGCACAAGTGAATGATCAACCGCCTGTCGCATCCGCCAATGCCAATTATACCTTTGAAAGCATTGAAGTTCCGGGTGTAGATTTTTTAGCGGTGACGGCGAGTAGCGACTTTGGAGACTATGCAGGCAACACGAAAAGTGAAGATGGCACCAAAATAGTCGGCTTTACGCTGATTGATGGCGTTTTTACGACGTACGATTTCCCGGGGTCAAAGAACACGTATTTCTACGCCCTCGGCAACAATGGGCAAGCGGCCGGACATTACGAGGATAGCGAGGGGCTTTACCACGGTGTTATCCTAAAAGATGGTGAGTTGCGGCAATACGATTTCCCAGGTGCCATCGAAACGGAGATATACGGGATTTCTAATGAAACAGGCGCGCTGACAGGGAATTTCACAGACGCTCAGGGGGTGCGTCGTGGGTTCACAGGGGACACTATCATTGAGGTGCCTGGTGCCTCGGAAACCTTCGCCGATTTTGTATCTGAAGGACGGCTCGTCGGCAGCTACATCGGTACGGACGGACTCTATCACACTTACGTGCTTACCCCGGATGGCGAGTATCGGTCTGTTGACATCCCAAACGCCGCACAGATCGAATTCGTTCTTGTGCACGGTATTAACAAGGCGGGTGTCTACGTTACTCGCTCCAAACTGGTCGGTGATGTCACGCGTACCCATGTCAGCACATTCCGCGGGCGAGTGGAATTACAATTTCCGGAGAGCGTTAGCACGGAAGGTTGGAACATCAATCAGGATGGCTCTGTCGTAGGGTACTACGATCTCGCCGATGGACGCAGATACGGGTTCATCGCCAGACCCACTGCGGTACCTGCTCTACAACCGACCTTCTCTAACTATACGTTTGAGAGTATTGATGTGCCGGGTGTAGATTTTTTAGCGTTGACGGCGAGCAGTGACTTTGAGGATTACGCTGGCTACACGAAAAGTGCTGAGGGGCAAAAGATGGTCGGCTTTACGCTGATTGACGGCGTTTTTACGACCTACGCTTTCCCGAACGCAGAGAACACCTATTTCTACGCGCTCGGTAATGATGGTCGCGCTGCCGGACATTACCAAGACAGTGAGGGGGGCTATCACGGCGTTATCTTGGAAAACGGTGTGCTTATGCAATACGATTTCCCTGGTGCTGTTGAAACGAAGATATATGGAATTTCTGATGAAACAGGCGCGCTGACAGGGAATTTCACGGACGCTCAGGGGGTGCGTCGTGGGTTCACCGGTGATACCGTCATTGAAGTCCCTGGTGCCTCGGAGACCTTCGCTGACTTTGTGGCTGCGGGGCGACTCGTGGGGAGTTATGTTGATGCTGAGGGGCTTTATCACGGATATATACATACGCAAGGCCAATTTACATCTATCGACTTGGCAGATGCCGAAAACCTTGAATACTATTTTTTTCATGGGATCAACACTGCAGGGATTTTCGTTGCCCGTTCCAAACGGATCGGTGATGTCCCGCGCACCTATATCGGCTCAGCACGTGGACGTTCTGAATTACAGGTACCGGGCAGCGTGAGTACGGAGGGCTGGAATATCAACCAAGACGGCTCTGTTGTCGGACACTATGACTCACCCGATGGACGTAGACACGGGTTTATCGCAAGACTCGTCTCACCAGTGGAAGCGGAAAGTTATAGCAACGCCTACACGGTTACGCTCTCTAAGGGGTTGAACATGCTTTCTGTGCCGTTGTCACCCCCAACACCGATGACTGCCAAGTCCCTTGTAGCATTCACAGGTGCAACAACCGTCATCACGCTTGATACAGCAACGCAGGGTTTCGTCGCGTGGACCCCGGGCGCACCCGACGATGGGTTCGCAATTGAAGGCGGCAAAGGCTATATTGTCAATGTTTCAGAGACCCGCAACTTTGCCTTCGTCGGATCACGATGGACGAACCAGACGGAGGCTCCCGCAGCACCACCTGCCATTACTCCTTTGATAAGGGGGGACAGGGGGATTGCTCAAGAAGCGTGGGCATTCGTTGTCAGCGGAAGCTTAGAAGGTATCGCGTCCAGCAACGGTTATACGGTTGAAGTACGAAACCTTCGGACCAATACCGTCATGACTTCTGAAGTTCGCGGCAATTACTTCGCTGCTGCGACAGCGGATCTCAACTACCGAAGCGTCGTTGAGGTCGGTGACACACTTGAGTTGATCGTCACTGATGGAAACGGAAATATCGCTTCAGAAACGTTCAACTTTACAATAGACGCAGCGGATCTCGAAAATGCTGTAATGACTGTGTCGCTTGATAGCATCGGCACTCCGAAGCAGAGTCAGCTGCTTCAGAATTACCCGAACCCGTTTAATCCGGAAACATGGATTCCGTACCAACTCTCCGAGGACAGTTCTGTCTCGGTCTCCATTTATGATACAACGGGTCAGTTGATTCGGACGCTTTCGCTCGGTTTTCAGTCCGCGGGCTTCTATAACAGTCGCGAACGTGCCGCGTATTGGGATGGGCGTAATACCGTGGGTGAACGCGTTGCGAGTGGTACCTATTTTTATCAGTTGACAACGCCATCTTTCCAGCAGACACGGCGACTCGTCATTGTAAAGTAGCGTCAACCCGTATAGAACGGACAGGTGTCACAGTTGCACTATTGGTGTAACTGTGACACTCCCTTAAGTCTAAAAAGGTTTTTGTTTATAGTAGATCCCGTGATTACTTATACACTTAGCATCGGTGCGGTTAGGAAACCGCACCTACCGGGGGTTGGAAGTGTGTATTTATTTTTTGAATTTACTATAAAGTTCGGCGTGGTTTCACCACGAAACTTTTTTTAACTCGTGTTTTAAGTGAGGTTTTTCTTTATGCCTAATCAGACTAAAATTAGTTTTTTGTTTTACACGTTTACGTTGTTCTTGTGCTTTAATTCCTTTTTTCTGAGGAACACCGCTGCACAAGCCGATAATCAACGCGTTGGTCCCCCGCTTGCCAACTATACTTTTAAGACGATTAACGTTCCGGGTGTAGATTTTTTAGCGTTGACGGCGAGTAGCGACTTTGAGGATTACGCTGGCTATACGAAAATTGCCGATGGTGAAAAAGAGGTCGGTTTTACGCTGATTGATGGCGTTTTTACGACATACGACTTCCCAGATTCGCAGAACACTTATTTCTTTGCGCTCGGTAATAATGGAAATGCTGCTGGCTACTACGTGGATGGCGAGGGTAAGCACCAGGGGGTCATCTTAGAAGATGGTGAATTGCGACAATACAATTTTCCGGAGTCTGTTGAAACGGAAGTATGGGGTATTAGTGATTCGACGGGTGCCCTGACGGGTAATTTTATTGATGCTTCTGGCGTGCGCCGTGGCTTCTCAGGAGACACGATCGTTGAATTCCCTGGAGCGTTAGAAACGTATGCCGATTTTGTCAACGCGTCAGGTGCTATCGTGGGTAGCTACGTAGATGTGGATGGAACATACCATCCTTATGTGTATAATCCGAATGGCAAGTTTACATCTGTCACGATTCCAGGGGCAGAATATCTGGAGTACTTTTTTCTACACGGTCTCAACGATGCCTGGACTTACATTGTCCGAAACAAGGCATTGGGTGATGTCCCGCGCACTTATGTCGGCACACTCGTCCAAGGGTTAGCGGATTTTCAGTTTTCGAGCGATCAGGATTTGTATTTGGAGGAGGCGATCTCGACGCTCCGTGAATTGCAGTTCTCAGGCAGTGTTAGCACAGAGGGCTGGAATGTCAATCAGGACGGTTCTGTTGTCGGGTACTATGATATAGCGGATGGACGCAGGCACGGATTTATCGCAAGACCCGCACCCGACACCGCTGCACCCGCCGAGGATCAACCCGACTATACTTTTGAAACGATTGATATTCCCGGTGTAGAGTTCTTAGAGTTGACGGCGAGTAGCGACTTTGCGGGGTACGCCGGAAACGCGCGGGGTCCCGATGGCGACAAGATGGTCGGTTTTACGCTGATTGATGGGGTTTTTACGACATACGACTTCCCGGGTTCCAAGAACACGTATTTCTATGCGCTGGGTAATAATGGGCAAGCTGCGGGACGCTACGAAGATAACGAGGGGCTCTACCACGGTGTCATCTTGGAAGGTGGTGAGTTGCGGCAATACGATTTTCCGGGTGCCGTCCAAACGGAGATATACGGTATTTCCGATGCGACGGGCGCACTGACGGGTAATTTTATAGGTGTTGATGGGGTTCGCCGTGGCTTTTCAGCGGACGAAATCGTTGAGGTCCCCGAGGCAACAGCAACGTATGCCGATTTTGTGAATGCGGCAGGCTCTATCGTAGGCAGCTACGTAGATGCTGATGGGTTATATCATGCATTCGTACTTGCCCCGACTGGCAGGTTTATAATTCTGGACTATCTGGACCCATCCAATCTGGAATACTTTTTCTTGCACGGGATTAGCGATGCAGAAGGAAGCGATGTGTTTGTGATTGCCCGAGCCAAAGCGGTGGGGGACCGCCCGCGCTCCTATATCGGCTCATATCTGTATGGGCTACATGAATTGCGGTATCCAGGCAGCGTTAGCACGGAGGGCTGGAATATCAATCAGGACGGTTCTGTCGTCGGGCACTATGACTCACCGGATGGGCGCAGACACGGATTTATCGCCAGACCTGTCTCACAAGTAGAAGCGGAAAGTTATAGCAACGCTTACACCGTGACGCTGTCTAAAGGTTTGAACATGCTTTCGGTGCCTTTGACAACACTAACACCGATGACTGCCAAGCGTCTTGTCGCGATAACAGGGGCGACAACCGTTATCACGCTGGATACGACAAACCAGGGGTTCGTCGCGTGGACACCGAGTGCACCCGATGACGGTTTTTCAATTGAGGGTGGCAAAGGCTATATCGTCAATGTGCCAGAAGTTCGCAACTTTGCCTTCGTCGGTGCCCCGTGGACGAATCAAACCGATGCCGCCGCGTCACCAACTGCGCTATCTACGGAGCTGCCACGGGACGCGTGGGCATTCGTTATCAGTGGGCATTTGGAAGGTAAACCAACCTTTGACGGTTACAAGGTCATCGTCCGAAACCTGAGAACAGATAGCAGGATAACCGCCTCGGTGCAAGGTGGTTACTTCGCTGCTGCGACTGCCGACTTAACGCGCCGGGATGTCGTCCGAGTTGGAGATGTGGTTGAAGTCCGCGTCGTCGGTCCGGATGGAAATGTTGAATCCCGAGCTGTCAACTTTGAAGTGGAACCTGAACACTTGGCAAACGCTGTTTTGTCTGTCAGACTTGATGCCATCGGTCAACCGATGCAGAATCAGTTGCTGCAGAACTATCCGAACCCGTTTAATCCGGAGACGTGGATTCCGTATCAACTTTCGGAAGGCAGTCTTGTATCGGTCTCCATTTATGACACAACGGGTCAGTTGATTCGGACGCTCCCGCTCGGTTTTCAGTCCGCAGGCTTCTATAACAGTCGGGAACGTGCTGCGTATTGGGATGGACGCAATACCGTGGGCGAACGCGTTGCGAGTGGACTCTATTTTTATCAGTTGACAACGCCATCTTTCCAGCAGACACGGCGGCTCGTCATTGTGAAGTAGAGTCAATCCGTACCTTATAGGTGTCACAGTTGTGCGACTGATGCAGCTGTGACACTACCTTTTAAGGCGAAAAATGGCGTGTAAATCCCAACCTCCGAATTGCCTCCCGGCTTTAAGCATCAATCCACTTATCGGAAAAAAATAAAAAGTGGTCAATATCCGAGAAAAGTGCTATAATATCCATAGGAAATTTCTTTTAGCATCGGTTCAAATATCGCATTTAAACAGAAACCGTTTACTGACGGTTTTCAACGCACGTGAAGAAGGGATAATTATGAATCACTACATAAAAACTGCTTTTATCTTATTTATCTGTCTAACCCCTTGTTTTATAGGGTACACCGTTGCACAAGTTAGTGCTGACACACCGATTGCAGATTATATCTTTGAGACGATCGAAGTTCCGGGTGTCGATTTTCTGGAGGTGACGGCGAGTAACGACTTCGGGGATTACGCTGGCAACACGCGGAGTGCTGATGGTGAAAAGACAGTCGGCTTTACGCTGATTGACGGCGTTTTTACGACATACGATTTCCCCGGTTCTCAGAACACCTACTTCTATGCGCTCGGTAACAGTGGACAAGCTGCCGGACACTACAAGGATAGTAACGGTCTTTACCATGGTGTCGTCTTGGAAAATGGCGAACTACGGCAATATGATTTCCCTGGGGCAGCCGAAACCAACATCTATGGTCTTAGTGACGAAACGGGGGCACTGAGCGGTAATATCGTTGACGCAGCGGGAGTCAGCCACGCCTTCTCAGGGGAACTGACAATTACATTTCCAGGCGCGACCAATACTTATGGGGACTTTGTTAACGCCGCAGGTGCTGTCGTCGGCAGCTACGTGGATGCCGATGGAATGTTTCATGGGTTCATACGTCACCCCGACGGCAGTTTCACCACTATTGACCTTCCTACAACGCCGAATCTTGAATTCCTATTTGTGAACACCATCACTGATCTCGGTCTTATCGGCTTCAGAGCCAAAGCTGCAAACGATATTCTGCGGTCCTATATCCTCCTGCCAGATGGCACCCTCTATGAAGTGCGACTCCCAGGCAGTGTGATCACTGTCGTCCGAAATGTTAATCAGGATGGCAGTATTATCGGGTTTTATGATTTAGCAGATGGTCGTAGACTTGGTTTCGTCGGTAGACCTAAAACCCAACCCAACGGAGCAGGTTTCGGCAATATTTTCTCCATGCACCTCTCTAAAGGTTTGAACATGCTGTCTGTGCCGTTGAAACCGACTGTTGAGACGACAGCCCGCTCGCTTGCGGTAAAGACTGGAGCGACAACGGTTATTACATTTGATGCCGCGAACCGGCGTTTTGTCGCATGGACACCAAACGCACCCGACGACGGATTTCCGATTGAAGGTGCAAAAGGGTACATCGTCAATCTACCACAGGCACGCGATCTTGTCTTCACTGGAACAGCGTGGACAAACCCAACGGAGGTGGCAGCAGCACCGATCGCACACGCCGATCCGATATGGGCTTTTGTTGTCAGTGGACATTTAGAAGGTATCCATCATTTTGACGGTTACATCGTGAAAGTCCGAAATCATCGAACAAACATCGTTATGACATCTCAGGTTCGCGGGAACTACTTCGCTGCTGCGACCGCTGATCTCAACTATCGTAGTGTTATTGAAGTCGGGGACACGCTCGAATTAACTGTCACTGATATCCATGGGAATATCGTTTCAGAAAAGTTCAATTTCACGGTAGACACAACGCATCTTGAAAATGCAGTTATGACTGTATCGCTTGACAGCATCGGCACTCCGAAACGGAGCCAACTCCTACAGAATTACCCGAATCCGTTTAATCCGGAAACATGGATTCCGTACCAACTCTCAGAAGCGAGCTCGGTGTCTCTGTCTATTTATGACGCGACAGGCAAGCATATCCGAACCCTTCCATTCGGTTACCAATCGGCAGGCTTTTATCAGCATCGAGGGCGCGCTGCTTATTGGGATGGACGTAATGCGCTCGGTGAACCCGTAGCAAGTGGTGTCTACTTCTATCAATTGACAACGCCATCTTTCCAGCAGACAAAACGGATGATCATTATGAAATAGTATTTGCCTCGTATATTTTTTGGGTGTAAAATTTATCGTAAAGTCCTTAATCACTTGAGGATCGTGTTAGGTTTCTCTAAATTTTTAGGTCGAACTCACGTTACAATTTATATTAAAGTTTAAAATCCATAGGACATTCCGCACCGGTTCGGTTAGGAAACCGAACCTACCGGGGGGTGGAAAGTGTCTCTTTATTTTTAGGTTTCACTATAAGGAGGAAATCATGTTACACCGTATCCGATGGACAACAGCACTGATATTAATTCAGTGCGTGCTGATCTCAGTCGGTACATTCGCGGCGGAGGAACCCGAAGAAGGTGTGAACTACATCTGGGTAGACCTCGGCGAAGAGAGCGAAGGTGTTTTATTAACCCAAAGTGAACAAGGCGATGGCGTAACTGAACCCGCTGAGCAAGGCGGCGTTGATTGTTTAGAGAACCCGTGGCCCTACAACGGTCCTGGACACAATCACATGTACTTCAAGATTGATGATACGTTTGTATTCGGCGGGAAGCATAAGGCGTGGATCGTTATGGAGTATTTCGATTCCAACGAAGCAGAAGAGATTGACTGCCAATACGACAGCAACGGTGCGGGTCCTGTTGATGGTGCCTTCCGTGGTGCAGGCGATGGTGCGTTTGATATTGTAAAACCCGGTGGAACAGATGAATGGCTCGTTCATATTTGGGAAATCAAGGATGGCCGTTTTGAGAATCGTGCAAATGGCTCAGACTTCCGATTTTCCTCTCACGGTAAGGGCCCTATTTGGATTAATCGGGTCTGGTTCAGCACGATCGAACCGCCAGAAGATTTCGATGCCGATAGTCCGTTCGGTATCCCGCAAGCCGTTGATCCAGCCGCGAAATTGACCACAACTTGGGGACAGCTCAAGACAGGCAGTGAATAATGTCCGTATATGCAGGCGGGGTTTGATGAAGATTAAATAAATATTTCGGTAATCGTTAAGGATCGCGAGCATAAGAAACACCCCAGCAAAAACACTCGCTCCTACCAAGAGATTATTGATGAATTATCGAGTTAAATCCTTAAACTTCATGTAATCCCGCTAACTGAGTGCTGACAACTGAAAACCGATAATGAACTATCACTGCGACAAATGCAATAAAACCTACGAAATATCGCCGTTACGGTATCAATGCGATTGTGGAAACGCCTTAACCTTAGCCAAAGATTCACAGATATGTCCGAATCCGCAGGTTCCGGCGGCGATGTCACTCTGGCGGTATCGCGAGGCACTACCGATTGATGCGGACACAGAGGTTGTTACTCTCGGTGAAGGTATGACACCACTCGTTCCACTGGATGTCAACACACCGGAACATTTCGTCAAATTAGACTACCTCTGTCCAACCGGTTCCTACAAAGACAGAGGTGCGTCCGTCCTGATGACGCATCTCAAGGGGCTCGGGGTTGAAGCAGTCGTCGAGGATTCATCAGGCAACGCGGGTGCAGCGATCGCCGCGTACAGCGCAAGGGCGGGTATTCACTGTACCATCTACTGCCCCGAATCCACATCACAAGGCAAATTAAGACAGATTTCCGCTTATGGTGCAGCGTTAGAATTGGTGCCGGGGAACCGCATGGCAACGACGGAGGCAGTGAAACACGCAGCAGCGCGCACCTGTTACGCCTCCCACAACTGGCATCCGTTCTTTTTAGAAGGCACGAAAACACTTGCGTACGAAATCGTTGAGCAGCTCGGATGGCAACCGCCGACGCACGTTATCTGTCCCGTCGGGTTCGGGAGTATCTACTTAGGACTTTATATCGGTTTCCGTGAATTACAGGTGCAAGGACTCATAAAAAATATCCCACGCCTCCTCGGCGTTCAGCCGGATGTCTGTTGCCCGATCTACAATGCGGACGTTGATAAGACAACAGTTGTCACTAGAATGGCGCAAACCGAAAAGACGCTCGCTGAGGGGATTACCGCAGAACTCCCCATCCGAGGGCGGCTGATTTTGGAGGCTATCACCGCCACAAACGGTGCATTTGCGACCGTCAATGACGAAGATATTAAAATAGGACTCAGAATACTCGCAGAAAAAGGCATCTATGTCGAACCGACTTCCGCCGTAGTTGTCGAAGCATATCAGAAGTTCCGAGAAGAAGGTATTATAGCATCAGGAGACCAAGTCGTATCAATCCTCACCGGCGTCGGCTTAAAAGCTAGCAGCACGTAACAAACACTGTGGACGGAGTGTGATGAAGTTTAAGAAAATAAATCGGTAATCGTTAAAGGTCGCGAGTCTAGCTCGCTCCTACTAAGAGGTTGTTGATGCATTACCCAATTATAGTGGATTTTAGAATTAATAAAACACTCCACAGCGGGCGAGGCAACCTCGCCCCTACGAGGGTGGTTTCCGACGGTTAAAAACAAAATGACAAAAGAAAACAAATCTCACCTCACACGACTCATTACCGTCTGCCTTCTCATCCTGTTTCTTGTTATTGCGTTTAGCGCGCTACGAGGTATTGATTATCTCTTTTTTCGCGGCATGGCTTCCGCGAATAAGTCCTCTGAGGTGCTACCAGATACTGTTAGACAACGCGATGAGCTCAATCGTAAACGCTGGCCCCAAGGCTTTCGGCTGCATCGTTACTGGTGGGTCGGTGGTGCCGCAGTCTACATCGCAGAGATGGATCGCAGCGCAACGAATCTACAATTTGACATCGAACTCGCCAACACTCAAATTATAGGACGTGAGACGATTAGCGATGCGACTCGCCGACTCATGAGAAGAGATATCCTCCCGCTCGCGGGTGTCAACGGAAGTTTCGGTATCCGAGGCGACTCTTATGGACGCGGCGGCATGACTTTTAACTTACACATCCAAGACGGGGAGCTCATCAGTATTCCGATAGCACGCGATAGATGGGGATATTCGCCACCCTCACCGTGGGGTGAAACCAGTTTCGGCGTTACGCCTGATGGCGAATTCCTGCTCGATAGCGTCCAACTCAACGGGAAACTCCACATTGACAATCGCGGCCGCGACACGCTTCCGATTGATGCTATCAACCAGATCTGTGATTCTTATGCGCCCGTCGTCCTCTATACGCCACGCTTCGGACGCAGAACACTGACACGTCGAGCCTACGAGTTCACACTCAAAAAACTCGAACTGCCGTTAACTGGAAAATACAGCAGCAGGTTCGTTGTCACTGAGGTCAACCGGCGTGGGAACAGCGTCATACCGTCTGATGGGCTTGTCCTTGCAATAGAATCAGGTACCGGACGCGATTGGCTTAGAGCGATCAATGTGTCTACAACCGGCACGCTGGAAATAGCACTCACACCTACAAAATGGCAGCGGGTACAACGCGGAATCGGGGGAAACCTACGGCTCGTACGAGATGGCAAAGTCGAACCTGAACTGCTTGCCTTCGGTGCGTCTTATGGACGCACTGCTTATGAACATCGGAACGGTGCATCACGCCACCCGCGGAGTGCTTTAGGATTTAACGACGATAAACTCTTCCTCATCGCTATTGACGGTAGAGAACCCGGGTACAGTATGGGGATGACGCTCTACGATATGGGAAGATTTTTCAGCGAGCTCGGGATCAAACACGCCATCAATTTCGATGGCGGCAGCTCCTCAACGCTCTGGGCATTAGGCAAAGTCGTGAACAGTCCCTCAAACGGCTATGAACGCCGTATCTTCAACGTTGCGATGATCCGTGCAAAAGAGAGGTGAACATGAAACCACAATACCTGTTACTGTTGACGCTTCTAATATTCGCCTGCTCAAACAGGAACACCCCGCGCGCCGTCAGTGAAGACTTTATTTATAACTACTATCAGCGTGCAGACCAAGCCGCAGCACTCCTACTCAGCCATGGACTCGCGGCACAAAAACTCGAAGACGAGATCGCACGTGTGAGCGAAGTACGAGAACCCGGACAACAGTTTGATGAAGTACCGAATATGACATACAAACCGGTTGGAAAAGAGGAAGACGAGGCGCATGTCTTATTCAACTACCAACTCACCATCAAAATCAGTGATACGACAACGCGTACCCGAAAAGTCGTCATCCAAACCGAACAGGTTGAAGGACGTTGGAAAGTTGTCAATTTCGATGAATATTAAGGTTGATATTTCTAATAAATGCAAGAAAAAGAAATGAACCCCGTTGTCTGGGTTGGAGACTCCAAAAAGCGGTTATTAACATTTCCCGCCAGCGTGCGGCATGAGATAGGTTTCATTTTGGAAAGAGCACAAGCAGGATTAACACATCACAATGTCAAGTTCTTGCGAGGATTTTCGGGTGTATATGAAATCGTAAGCAATTATGACCGGAACACCTACCGGGCGATTTATGCAGTCAATCTGGGGAACGTGATTTATGTGCTCCATTGCTTCCAAAAAAAATCGAAATTCAGGATAAAAACTCCGAAACAAGAGATTGCTTTAATTCGCAGGCGTTTGAATGAGGCAAAAGTGATCGCTCAAAAGGAGAATGAAAATGACTAACGAAAAAATTGAATACGAAATAGGCAGCGGTAATGTATTCAAGGATTTGAAAATACCCAATCCAGAAGAATATCTCGCGAAAACTCGTCTTGCCTTGATAATCTATGATATTATAACTGAAAGGAAACTTAAGCATGGCAAGGCAGCTAAGCAGCTCGGTATTAGTAAGCGTGAAATCACGACACTTTTAAACGGCAGGCTCGACGATTTCTCGATCGAACACCTATTTGCCATGCTCAGAAAATTGGATCGCGATATTGAAATTGTTGTGCGTGAGAGACCCGCTGATACGCCTCCAGCTGAGATTAACATTTCTACTGTTGTCTAAACATTAAAGCCTATACCTATCTCACTGAACCCCAAGGAAATCTAAAAAATGAAAACAGGGAAAGTCGCCATTTTCACTGAACCGCAAACGCCGATGGAATTCCGGGAATATCCGATTCCGTCTGTTACGCCCGACGATATGCTCGTGCGTATCCGAATGGCGAACATCTGCGGCTCTGATCTCCACTTCTGGCGCGGACACGGTCCGAAAATAGAAAGTGGCATTCCGCAAGTGCTCGGACACGAAATGATCGGCACCATCGAGGCAATGGGACGCAATATCACAACCGATAGTGCCGGGCAACCACTTACCGAAGGTGACCGTATTGCTTACTCCTATTTCAAGCCGTGCCAACGTTGCTGGATGTGCCTCACCGGGAAACCCGGATGTCCGAACCGCTACCGAGATTGGCTCGGTGTCTCCAGTGAACAGCCGCCGCATTTCCACGGTGCTTACGGCGAATACTACTACATGAAACCGGGGCATTGGGTGTTCAAGGTTCCGGATGAACTCTCCGATGCGCTCGTCTCACCGATCAACTGTGCCTTGTCTGAAGTCATCTATGGGTTAAACCAGATCGGCATCACGCTTGGGGATACTGTCGTTATCCAAGGTGCTGGCGGACTCGGGCTCTACGCAACGGCAGTCGCACGGGAGATGGGTGCCGGTAGGATCATCGTTCTTGATCGTCTTCCCGCCCGACTCACATTGGCACAAGAATTCGGTGCAGATGAGACGCTCAACGTTGACGAGATAGATATGAAATCACGGGTGGAATACGTCCTTGATCAGACGGGTGGCATCGGCGCGGATCTTGTTGCAGAGTTTGTCGGGTCGCCGCGTGTCCTCGCTGAAGGCATAGAGATGCTCCGGTGGGGTGGACGCTACCTCTGGATCGGAAACATCAACCTCGGATTCCCGACAGAGATTGATCCGGGTAACATCGTGCGCTGTAGCAAGGCGATCCAGGGGGTTATCGTCTATGAGCCGTGGGTTATCCCGCGCGCACTTGATTTCCTGATGCGTACACGCGACAGGTATCCGTTCCACAAAATCATCTCTGATACTTTCCCGTTCGGCGAGATTAACGAGGCGTTTTCTTACGCAGACACAGGCTCAGCCATCCGAATCGGATTGGAATTTGACAAATAAAATGGCATCTTCCGTATACATTCACATTCCATTTTGTGCGACGAAGTGCTACTACTGTGCTTTCAATACATACACTTTCCACAAGGAACAGGCGAAGGCATACCTAACCGCACTCCGCACGGAGATGGAACTCTATACGCCAGAAACCGAACCGTTACAAACGATTTTCATCGGCGGCGGCACGCCTTCTATCCTCTCTGCTAATGCCTTGTCGCAGCTGCTCACCGATATCCATGGGCATTTCCGAATAGCAACCGATGCTGAGATCACCGTAGAATGCAACCCCGGAACGGTCGATACCGAGAAACTGCGGGTGATGCAAGACGATGGCGTAAACCGGCTCAGTTTTGGGCTGCAAGCGATGCAAAACGAGACCTTGAAACAGTTAGGCAGAATCCACACCGTTGACGAATTCCGCCAAAGTTATCGTCTTGCCCGCGACGGTGGCTTCGAGAACATCAATATCGACCTCATCTTCGCCCTACCCGACCAGACGATGGAAATGTGGCACGATACCTTAAGCGAAGTGATTACCCTCGAACCGGAACATATTTCTGCCTATAACCTCGTTATGGAGGAGACAACCCCGTTTTATGAATCGTGGCAAGCCGATGAACTTCACCTCCCAGCCGAGGATACCGAAGCGGATATGTTTCAATACACGATTGAGACCCTCACGACACACGGATACGAACACTATGAGATCTGTAACTTCGCCAGACCGAACCGCGAAGCGCGGCACAACCTCGTCTATTGGAACAATCAACCGTGCATCGGACTCGGCGCAGGTGCGTGGGGGTACATCAACGGCGTGCGCTATTGCAATATTCGAGGCATCGTGCCGTACATCAAGCAACTTTCCGACCGTAACAAACCCATCGCCGACACGGAACACCTGACGGGACACGCTGAAAAATCGGAAACGCTTATGCTCGCGCTTCGGAAACGGGAAGGCATCTCCGTTGCAGCCTATCAAGACCGATTTGACGAGGAAATAGAAGTTGTATTTCGGGGTATCCTAAAAAAATGGATGGATTTGGGATTGTTGGAACGCACATCTACACATCTCCGTCTCACCCCACGCGGACTTTTCCTTGCAAATGAAGTCTTTGTCGAATTGATGTGATTTTTCCTTTCCATTGTCATTTTTCACAATGCCTTGTATGAACAGGACTATTTAGTTTTCGGTTTTGATTTTGGTTTTGGTTTACATAAGTTGACGTTTTTTTATGGAAGATCGCGAGCACAGCTCGCTCCTACAGAAGAGACTCCACACAGATATAAAGTGAATGTATAAAACTAAATCGCCCTGCCTGTATGAAAATTTTGACTTTTTTTAAAAAATGTGTAATACTTAAACCAGAGGGTAGACAGTTAGGAATGGTAGGAAGACGTGGGATTGGAATTTCAATGGGATAACCGTAAAGCCACAGAAAATCTGAGAAGGCATAATGTCACTTTTGAAGAGGCAAGTACCGTTTTTTCGGATTTTCTCTCTTTAACTATTCCCGACCCACTACATTCAGAAAAAGAAGAAAGGTTAATAATTATCGGATATTCTGAAAAACAGAGACTTTTAGTCGTTGTTCATACAGAAAGAGGCGATGTCATTCGCATCATTTCTGCTCGGAAAGCAACATCTTATGAAAGGAAAACCTATGAGTCAAGCAAGATCCAAGCAACATGCCCCAGATATGCTCGATGAATATGATTTCAGTGAGGGAGTTCGGGGAAAATATGCGGAACGATACTATGCAGGCAAAAACATGATTAGGCTTGATAACGACGTAGCCGAAATGTTCCCCGATGCGAAATCTGTCAACGATGCCTTGCGAGCGTTAGGAAAAATCATCGCCGAGCATCAGCAAAAAACGCCATAAACGGGAACCGCCGCAATTCTCGGTTGCCCCTTTCTGGCTTCGCTGCGGCATGTTTATATACATCAACCTCACCTACTGGTTGCTCACCGCTATTTCCTATTTGCGCTTGACCTATCTCCCAAAACTTGCTATCATACCTTCATGGCGACACTCAATCTCAAACCCAGTCACAAAGCGATCCGCGACTACTATACCACGCTGCAGCAATACGAACAACAAGGTATCAGACACGAAGGGGCTGTCAGTTCACCTTTTGATACGCTCCTGCACGCCTGTGCAAAACAGATAAACGCCACCTTCGTACCGCAACACGCTATGCACACCGCATCGGGCAACCGTATCGTCATTGATGGCGTGATACGACACGAGCACGGTTTCCCGTTCGCTTATTGGGAAGCGAAAGATATAGACGACAACCTCGCGAAAGCCGTCCAAGAGAAACGAGACGCAGGCTATCCACTTGATAACACGCTCTTCCAAACACCACAGCGTGCTATCTTGTACCAAAACGGTGTGGAAGTCCTCGATGTTGACATCACAGAACCGGTAAATCTAATCGCAGCACTCCAATATTTGTTCGCTTACGTCCCACCGGCACTGGACAATTGGCACACCGCCGTCTCAGATTTCAGGGAACATGTCCCCGACCTCGCAAATAGGCTGAAAGAACTCATTGAACAGCGATACGAAACGGATACGGCATTCAAGAAAGCGTTCTCCGATTTCTACGAGACCTGTCGAACCGCGATTAACCCCGAACTTTCACAAGATGCTGTTGAGGAGATGCTCATCCAACACATCCTCACCGAACGCATCTTCAGGACTGTCTTCAATAATTCCGCCTTCACCCGCAGAAACATCATCGCACGCGAAATCGAAAACGTCGTTGACGAGCTCATCCGACAGTCGTTCAGTCGCGAGGAATTCCTCAAACCGTTAGACCGGTTCTATGTCGCCATCGAACAGGCAGCGAGCCTCTGCAAAGACTTCTCCGAGAAACAGCATTTCCTCAACACCTTTTATGAGAAGTTTTTTCAGGGGTTCTCCGAGGATGTCGCAGACACGCACGGTATCGTCTACACACCGCAACCCATCGTCGATTTCATGGTGAATAGTGTGGAACATATCTTGGAAACGGAGTTCGGTCGGTCGTTGTCGGATACCGGCGTACATATCATTGATCCGTTTGTTGGGACGGGGAATTTTATCGTCCGTCTGATGCAGGACATCCGGGGTGCCTCATTAGAAGAAAAATATCGCCACGAGTTGCATTGCAATGAGGTGATGCTGTTGCCGTATTACATCGCCAGTTTGAACATCGAACAGGAGTACTTCCAACGGACAGGGACGTATCTCCCCTTTGAAGGCATCGCGCTTGCGGATACATTTGAACTGCTTGAGCAGGAGCAAGGCGAACTCTTTACGCGCGAAAACACAGAGCGGGTCAAGAGACAAAAAGCGGCGGATATGTTTGTCGTTATTGGTAATCCGCCGTATAATATGGGGCAGATTAACGAGAACGATAACAACAAAAATCGAAAGTATGAGAAGATGGATAAACGGATTATGGAAACTTATACTGCAGACTCTACGGCGACACTCAGAAATGCACTCTATGATCCGTACGTCAAGGCAATTCGATGGGCATCCGATAGGATAGGAAATGAAGGCGTTGTTGCCTTCGTAACAAACAACGGATTCCTTGACGGTTTGGCGTTTGATGGCATGCGAAAACATCTTGCAGACGATTTTGACGCGATCTACGTCCTGGATCTGAGCGGGAATGTCCGTCAGAATCCAAAACTATCAGGAACAACACACAATGTCTTTGGTATTCAAGTTGGTGTGAGCATTAATCTTTTTATTCAGAGAGCTGCTACAGAAACAGACCCAAAAACTGCTGATATTTTCTACGCACGTGTTGATGAATTTTGGCGGAAAGAAGAAAAATATAACTATCTCGATTCAAATCAACACTACCAAAATGTTGAATGGCAGCAGGTAACACCTGATAGCCGCTATACATGGCTAACAGAAGGGCTTCACGCTGAATTTGATACTTTCATCCCAATGGGAACTAAGAAATCAAAGAGACAAAAAGGGGCAACTGCAGGTGTGATTTTCAAAACCTATAGCAATGGTGTAAAGACCAACCGTGACGCGTGGACTTGCAATTTCGACCGAACCGCCCTTATCGAGAATATTCAACGGATGAATAGAAACTACAATGCAGAAATTGATAGGTGGAAACGACGAGAAAATCTGAGTGCAAACATTGATGAATTTGTAACTTATGATGACACCGAAATTAAGTGGAGTCGTGATCTAAAGGCGAAATTGAAGCGAGGGACAATTGCCGTATTCAATGAAGAGAGAGTACGAACTTCCATTTACCGCCCGTTCACCAAAACGCATCTATTCTTTGATAGGATTCTAAACGATGTAATGTCCATGTTTCCAAGGATTTTCCCGACACTAGAAACAGAAACGGAAAATCGGGTAATTTGTGTCAGTGGAATTGGAAGTAACAAAACTTTTCAAACCTTCGTCGTAGATGTGATTCCGTCTTTTGATATTCTCGAAAAAACACCATGTTTCCCTTTCTACACCTACAATGAGGACAGCACAAACCGACAAGAGAACATCACCGATTGGGCGTTGACAGAATTCCGAACGCACTACAAGAACGACACCCTCACCAAATGGGACATCTTCTACTATACCTACGCGCTCTTGCACCATCCTACCTATCGTGAGAAATACGAGATGAACCTCAAGCGCGATTTGCCGCATATTCCGTTTGCCGAAGATTTCTGGGGGTTCGCCAACGCTGGTGCACAACTCGCAGACCTCCACATCAACTACGAATCCGTTCCGAAATACGATGGACTGACGGACATCGAAACACCCGATATGCAGATCGATTGGCATGTCGAGAAGATGAAACTCTCGAAAGATAGGACGCAGTTGAGATACAACGATTTCCTGACGTTGGACGGCATCCCCGCAGAGGTGTATGACTATCGGTTGGGAACGCGTTCAGCGTTGGAGTGGATCGTAGACCAGTATCGTGTCAAGGTAGACAGACGGAGCGGCATTAAAAACGACCCGAACCGTGTAGATGAACCGCGGTATATTGTAGACCTCATCGCCCGCGTTATCACTGTCAGCCTCAAGACCGTGGAAATTGTTGCAGGGTTACCCCCGTTATAATGCAACACCTCTTTTGTAGGAGCGAGCGCAGCTCGCTCCGTAGGTGTCAATTTAGAGGTTTTTCACGGTGTTTTGTAGGAATATCTCTACATACGCCGCCCCTACGGGGCTTAGGTTTTTTGGTCCCACGCTGCTATAAACATTGCGTCGCTACGCGACTGAAGAGTTTTTTGAAGGTTTCAAGGTTTCTGTGTAGGATCCGGTTCGGTTGCAAACCGCACTTACCGGGTCTGGGTGCCAAAATTGGACTAAAAAACCGAGAACTGAATGGCTCTGTACCCGTTCAATGTTGGAGTGGATAATTAATTCATATTGTGTTAAGATAGATAAACGAAGCGGTATGGTAAATGACCCGAATCGTGCAGACAATCCGCAGGACATCGTCAAATTCATCGGGAAGGTGATTACCGTCAGTTTGGAACGGTAGATATTATTAGCGGATTGCCCGTGTTGTGATTTCAATTTGGCAGAGGAAAAGAAATGAGACGTTTTGGAACCCAGGGACGTGTGTATCCCGACAAACATTATGTGGTCGCCCGCGCTGAGGAGACCGCCGATTTCATTGACCGCATCAAAGACGGGCGGTATATTGTTTTGTTCGCGCCCCGGCAGACCGGCAAGACGACTTTTTTTCGATTGGCACTTGAGGTACTCGCTCTTCAAGATTCAACCTATTTTCCGATTCAACTGAATTTTGAAGAGTATGAGGACTACGATCCTACCAGTTTTTATGCCTCCCTGCGTAAGGAGATTTGCAAGGAAATTGAACAGGTGTTTCAAAAACGCGAAACGGTTCTCTCTGATGAATTAGCGCGCTTCTTGGTGAACACGGAGATAACCGATCATGTTTCGATGCGGGAGTTCTTTGAAGCGTTTGCGAAGCACCTTTCTCAGGACACGCATCGGCAGCGGATTGTCCTTACTATTGACGAGTTTGATGCGATCCCTCATGCTGCTCTTAAGGGGTTTCTGCGTTCACTTCGTTATATCTACCTTTCCGATCAAATCCGGTGTCCACATAGTGTTGGTATCGTTGGGGTTAAAGGTATCGCACAACTCAACTACGATCGATCTATTTCTCCATTCAATATCCAAGATGAATTCCATTTGCCGAGTTTCACGCTCGAACAAGTGCAAGAACTGATCGGACAATATACAGACGAAGTCGGGCAAGCCTTCGCACCAGCAGTTATCGAGTCTATTCATAAGCAAACCGCTGGACAGCCTGTGCTCGTCAACCGATTTGCCCAAATTCTCACCGAGGAGATGGACATCCCAAAAGCCGAGACGATTACGATGGCGCACTGGACGATAGCACATGCGCAGCTGCTTGAGGAAAGTAATGTCAATATCACACATCTGACAACCAATGTCCGTAAAGACCCGCGCTTTGAAAGCCTTCTGATGCGAATTATGGCGCGTGATGAAGGTGTAGCCTTCAACTTACACAATAACATCATCAGTGAACTTGCTACCTATGGTGTTATCAAAGAAGGGGCTGACGGTATGTGTGAGATCCTCAATCCAATTTACCTCTACTGCATTATACGGGTATTCAAGCCAACTGTAAATGGATTGGAGCAAGAATATTTTCCTGAAGACGCGGATGATGAAGGGCGTGAATATCTCACACCTGCGGGGGAGATTGATATGGCATCTTTACTTGATAACTTCCGCGATTTCATCGCGCGGGCAGGGTTCAGGATTCTGCAGGTGCCGGACACGCCTCAAGAGTCGGTAGGACGACACCTCCTACTCGCTTATCTCGATGAGTTTGTTAGACGCATCGGTGGGGTGATGCACATTGAAGTGCAAACCGGGCGCGGCAGAATGGACCTCCTTATCACACACAATCAGCGAAAATATATCGTTAAGATAAAGATTTGGAGAGGCGAAAGCCGCTATCAGTCAGGCAAGAAGCAGCTTGCGGCGTATCTGAAGTTGGAAGGCGTAACGGATGGATACTACGTCGTGTTTGATCATCGGCAAACCCCCGATTCTCGGATAGAGACGGAGACACTGGACGGTATGACCATCCGGAGTTATGTTATCCCTGTGATACAGGAAACCCCTTCAAGCGTACCAGACCAAAAGACATAAGTCGTATCCGTTACGGCTTTCCGGACCACGTTTCTTACACTCTTCCGTTCCTTCCATCCGTGATCGTAAAATTTCACTGACGGCTGACTGCCGATAGCCGTCTGCTAATTTCATTTACCCCCATTTTCTTTTTAGAGGTTGTGTTGAAAGGGTCTTGATAGGAAAAGTATAGGAAAGTCAAGGGGGTTATGATAAAATACCTCCACACACAAAATTTTTTTACAGAAAGTGTGAAAAAATATATGGAGGTATTTTATGAAATGTGGATATACCCCAAAATGGGTCCATCCAAAGAAAATGATAACACAGTTTTCAGAAACTTTCAAGGCTGTTGACGTGAAAAAAACGAGTCTCCGAAATCTACTGCTCGTTATCTTGGCAG
>JAJEET010000143.1 GCA_022820835.1 Candidatus Poribacteria bacterium | reverse complement strand
CGATGCGAAACACGGCACTCTCTGTTTTGCGATTCACTGGACATACAAAAATCACGGACGCACTCCAATATTTCGCAGCGAAACCTAAACTCGCAGTTAACATCATAAAATGAGAAACCCTACAATTGAATGACCCTGAATGCAACAAAACTTTTATTGCACGAATTCTCAGGGTGTGCTAAACTATAACGCGAGAGGTAGAACGACTGACGAACCTATAGACTTCACTCAATAACGTTAAAAGTATAACACAAAATACTTAACGGTTGCAAATTTTTTGGATAGGAGTTGAGAGTTGTGCAGACGGATCCTTTTTACACAGGGAGCGTCCTGTCGTGGCATGGAACGCAAACGTCAACGGCACATCGGGCGGAATTACAGCGGCTACAAAATGTATGGATCACGTTGCCGTCCGATTTATTGCAAACGCGCTATCAATTGAATGCATTAGACTTGACCTTCAGTGATACGGAAACAACGACAACGATCCAAAATGTACTCCAACATTCCCTCCGATCAGTTGCAACAGAATACAACCAACACTACTTAATTGCCGAACCACACGCCGATGCCCCGTGCTATAATATCAGCGACTATATCCAAAAATGCGTGTCAGGTGACCTCGCAATTGCCGAACGGCTTCGCGGGCGAACGGTAATTAATCTCTATCAGACAGAAACAACAGCGGACGATCTCTTTAACCGTGCCGGGGTGTCCAAGTTTATTGAGCATGTGCTAATAGATTACTTAAGACGCTACGGTAAACAACACCTTGTCGGTTTCACCTGTGAACTACCGAAGTTTTTGTCTTTAGTGAGTGTTTTAGGTGCTGAAATGTCTTCAGTGCCGTGGATTTCTGTACCACTCAAAGCAGCAGAAGAGTCGTATGTAATGTATCTGCCGCTGGTGTTCTATGAAACTTACAACTCAGCGGCGGTCAGGAACACATTTTGGAAAGTGTTAACGACACGATTTGCGTCCAGCTTCCTTCGCGGTGTGCGAGATTTTTGTCAGCAGGAGGGTCTTCAATTCGCTTTGAGTCTACCGGGAAGTGCTAAGGCACTGGAATTCGAGTTAGGAACCTTGCTCACAGAAGTAGACATTCCTATCTTGAACGTCACTGAAATTGATACGCCGAAACGGTTCGTCGTCGCGAAATGGGCATGTAGCGACGCACAGGTCTCCGGTATCTATCGAAAAAAGAACGATGATATTCCGGTGTCGCGATGCTTTGAAGATGTGAGTCTCGGTTTCAATTTATGGATGAACCGAACCGATGTCTTTAGTGGTATCACGCAACAGTTGTCAACCGGCTATCCGAAAAGGTCACTCTTAATAGTAGCACCGACGCAGAGCCTCTGGACGAAACCTGATGAGAAATCGTGGAATGCTGTAACGAAAGCGTGGGGTTGGTTGTGTCAAAGTGTATGGGAGTTGGGATACGACTTCAGGATTGTTTCGGAACAGGAACTTGCTTTAGCAGAGGTTATACCGGCTGCGTCTGCGAAGATATTCGGTCTTTCGCGCGGTGGTGTCTCTCTTCCTAACTGTATATCCAATGTGACAACGATCTACAACGTTATCTTGATTCCGAGTTGTATATCGCTTCAAAAAGAGACTGTCCAGTGTCTAAAGGCATTTACGAAAGCAAAAGGGAGATTGATCATAGACGAACCGGTCCCGTATCTTCTAAATGGGAGCATTGGACTTGAACCGTACCCGCTTGAGCATCTCATCTACGGACGGCGTGTAACCATCCTCCGGGGGCTGCCTGATGAGAGGATCGTCAAACTTGCAAAATGCCTCCGAAAATGGGTAGCTCGTAGCGTATCAGTATATGTGAAGCCTGACAACACAGAGACAGACACTGTTCAAGTGCTTCACAGGGAAAATGAGGAATCCGAAACCTTCTATTTTTTCAACACAAATAACGAAGCGATTGATACTTTGATTGAGGTGCGTCGGGATGCCTCGCGTGTGTCGGAATGGAATTTGTTAAAAGGGGCACGGGAGACGGTTGAATTTTGGCACGTAGATGGGAAAACGTATCTAAATAGCCCTTTTACACCGAAACAGGGACGGCTTTTTGTGGTATCATGAAACCATAATCTGGAAAGGAGCAACGTATGACAGGTGGCGATATTTTTGTTGAATGTTTGAAAGCGCAGGGCATTAAAGATATTTTTGGTTTACCGGGGAACCATCTGGACACTGTTTACGAAGCGTTATACAACAACCAAGACAGCATCCAGCACTATGTCACACGACATGAAGGCGGAACGGCGTTTATGGCGGATGGCTATGCGCGTGCTATTGGCGATGTCGGCGTTTGTATGACGGTCCCGGGTCCGGGTTCAAACAATGCCTCTGTCGGTATCAGTGAAGCGAATACTGCATCGTCACCGGTGCTTTGGATTACCGGACAGAACCCATCATACTTGGCATCACGGGATCCGAAGAAAAGTTTCCACGGGTTAGATCAGCGAGCTGCCTTCACGCCGATGACGAAACATCTTGAGATCGTACATCGTGTTGATCAGATTCCGGACGCGGTCAATAGGAGTTTTAGCGCGCTGCGTTCAGGCAGACCTGGACCTGTGCTGATTGAACTTGCGAAGGACGCGCTTGATGCAGAAGCAGATTTACCTATTCCACCCCGAAATAACGGCATTCAGACAACAGCAGCCCCCCAGGATATTGATGCTGCCTTAGAATTACTCGGTAAAGCGGAGCGTCCGCTGATTATTGCAGGCGGTGGTATCAACCATACGCGTGCAACTGCCGAAATACTTGCGTTCGCGCAGCGACTTGACGCGCCTATCGTGATGACAGGTTTTGGAAAAGGTTCAGTACCGGAAGACTCACCGTATTCCATCGGTGTCTTCCGAGACAGCGTGGCGCAAGCAGCGATGCGGGCATCTGATCTGATCGTTGCTGTTGGTACCCGATTTAACTACCGTGATACTGGCAACTGGAGCCTCAAAATTCCACAGCCGCTGTTACATATTGAAGCCGATCCGGACGAAATTCATAAGGAATATCCGGCGACTGTCGGCATCGGTGCGAATCCGAAATTGGTTTTACGTCAGCTGAATGCTGCGCTCCGTGATGAGAAGCGGACAGGTGGTTGGGGTGAAGGTTTACAAGAATTACGTCGGCACTTTATGGGGATCGAACGTCCTCGCATCCTCAAGGAGATGCGCGATGTGATGCCTCGCGATGCTATCCTGTCGGTTGACGTTAACATCACCGGTTATGGTGCGCTGCCACATTTCCCTTGTTATCACCCAGGGACTTATATTTTCTCTGGTGTCTCTGTGGCAATGGGAATCGGATTGACGGGTGCTATCGGGGCGCAAGTTGCTTATCCAGAGCGGAAAGTCGTCGCCCTGAGTGGTGATGGTGGGTTCTTAATGACATGTCCGGATCTCGCCACAGCGGTCATGTATAACCTACCGATTGTAACACTCGTGATGAACGATAATCAGTACACCTCAATTGAACGTGGGCAGCTGCGACGGTTCGGTAAACGTATCGGTGTGGAGTTGATGAACCCAGATTTTGTGCAATTCGCTGAGTCGTTTGGTGCAGTCGGGTTACGCGTTGAGGACCCAAACGATTTTAAACCGATGTTTGAAAAGGCACTCGCTTTGGATAAGCCGGTTCTTCTTGAAGTCGTTAAGTAGGTATTATCTTGTATCATAAAGGAGTTTTGTATGAAAAAAAAGATTGGTGTTTTAACAGGGGGTGGCGATACAAGCGCGCTTAACGCTACCCTGAAAGGCATCGCGCTGAAAGCCGAAGAACTCGGTTTTGAACTGGTCGGATTTATGGAAGGCTGGCGCGGTGTCCTAAAAGGCGGACGCTACTTTACACTAACGCCCGACTTGATTGATGAAAATAGAGGAGGAACGCTTCTAAAGAGTTCACGCACGAACCTGATTAAAGATAATAAGTTAGATGAAGCAGTAGACAACCTGAAGAAACTCGGAATTAACGGTTTGATTCCGATCGGTGGCGACGACACGCTGACGGTCGGTACCGCACTATCAGATCAATTCACTACCACCTTCGTGACCAAAACGATTGATAACGATGTCGGTATAAACCCACCAGAGGGCGACGCTGTTGACTACTCGAAGATGGTGAACTATTTCTGTCCCGGTTTTCCGTCGTCGGCACAAAGTGTTATCAACGCTGTCCGAGATTTACGGACGACCACCTACTCACATGACCGCGTAATTATTGTGGAAGCGATGGGACGCGATGCCGGTTGGTTAACGCTCTCATCGGCTTACGGTCTTGCTGATCTAATCGTTGTACCGGAGATACCTTATCAACCGGATAAACTCGCAGAAGTGATCCGAGAGAAGCATGCCGAACAGGGAAACGTAATTGTTGTTGTATCAGAAGGCATTCGGAATGAAGATGGTGAATTGATGATCACATCAGAAGCGGAACTCGATGCCTTCGGGCATACGAAACCGGGAGGCTGTTCAGAAATCATCGTTGAAGCCATGAAAAAACGGCTCCCAGATATTTCGGAATCGGCGTTCCGCGCGTTGATTCTTGGGTACCTCCAGCGTTGTGGCAGTCCGATACCTATGGATAGAGATACAGCGATTAAAGCAGGCGCGCTCTCCGTACAGGCACTCTCGGACGGTATGTTCAACGGTGTTGCGACTATTACGCGGACACCTACCGGCATTGAACCGACGCTGTTGCCGTTAGAACAGGTCCTGAAGCGAGACGGAACCGGTCACGTAATCCGAAGGAGTCTCGACCTACGGTTTTATGATGCGGAACGGTATCAGATTTCGCCGGAGGGTGTCGGATATTTCCGTCCTTTGTTTGGCGATTTACCGCGCCCTAATTGGTCTCTCGATGATCGTCGGATTGAGATAAGCGAGATCGGATAATAATCGGAGTGTTTCAGTATAGGTAGGCGCGGTTTGAAACCGCGCCTTACTTAATTTTCGGTATAAATGCTTTTTCCCTCACCGTAGTAAGAATCATAGATGTGCTGATAGACCGCCTCGGATTTCTGATTAAATAGTTCCGGTGTGTAAGGTTGGGGCAGTTCATCATCGAGTATATTTTCAACAGCAAGCCTGACTTGTGCGCGTGTTTGTGTATGTTTCCGCCAATCCAAGCCCAATTTCTCTCGTTTGAGTGTTTCAAGCATTTCCTTCACGGCATTTTTAACTTCATCTCGCTCTGGAACCGTTAAGTGAGGCTCGCGTTGTGTGAGAAGGTCAAACACCGCCAGTTCTTCTTCGGAGAGGTCTTCAGTACTGGCGCGTTGGTCTTCTTCGTGGAGATCATTAACGAAATCAAAAAGTCTCTGAAAATAATCCGAAACACCGATCGTACCCGCATTGTATTCTGCGATCATCTCCTCAAATTTCTCCTGATAATCCATACGACTTCTGTTAAGACGGATCATTGCGGTGAGTTTACTGTTGATCGCGCCTCTGAGTCTTTCCGATTCAACGCGTTTGTGCTGTGTATTGAATCGCTCACTTAACTGCTCAAAATCAATCTGACTTAGATCTATCTGTTCCGTATCGTATCCCTCAGCTGGTATCTCAATGCGATAGCCTTCTGGTGCGATGGACCGATCCAGCACCGTCTCAACGTCTGTCATGACACCGGAGATGTCAGCCGGTGGTGTCAAATTTCTGATTTTCTGTGCGATGATATGGATGAGTTGACAGATTCTGGTAAATTCGTGGGCATCCGGATCAGGCAGGATCGCTTTGTATAGTTTGGTGACGTTCATTGCGAGTTGCAGATAACGCTTTTTGGTTTCATCATTCACCAAGATACGTTCCATCGCATCATTGATTTGAGTGATGTTTTGGAATGCCTCGTCCGTTTGGGCTTCATCTAAGTCAATACCGAGACTTCGGCAGAACTCGGTGGTTGCGGCGATCGTCGCTCGGAGTTTTTCAATCAGTTCTGACTTATCCGCGATCGGTTTCTGGTTTCCTTCTATATCCGCACCCGTAGCATAAATCGCCAACGCTTTTTCGAGATCACGGAAAACGCCGATGTAGTCAACAATTAAACCGTTATTTTTATCACCGAAGACGCGATTCGCTCTGGCAATGGTCTGCATCAAAGTGTGGTTTCGCTGCGGTTTATCAAGATAGATCGTGGAACAGGAAGGGACATCGAAACCGGTAATCCACATCGCACAGACAAAGACAATTCGGAAGGGGTCATCGGGGTCTTTGAATTGGGTGTCCAAATCCTCAGTGTTCATACGGGTGCGGTGCTGTGTGATGTCTACGCCTTTTTGCCTGAGTTCGTCGATTTCGTTTTGTCCCGGGGAAACGACGACCGCCATATCGGTTTCTTCCATGTAGTGGATCCGCTCTTGTAAGTGGTGCTTTTCACTACCGTGTCGCGTGGCTGCTTCGGATTTCAGTTGTTCAATTAAACGCTTCCAATATTTCTGCACTTTGTCGAACATTTTAACAGCAGTCGCTTTGTCGATCGAGATGACCATGGCTTTTCCCTGATAGCCTCTACCTATAAAGTGTGAGACGATATCCTCAGCGATAGTTTCTAACCTGTCATCTCGTGTAATGAGGTGATACTCTCTGGCGAATTCATGTTCAAGCTTCGTCTCTTGTGCCTCATCCAGTTCGGCATCTTCAAGGATCTGTTCGATGTCTGCATTGAAGTCTTCATTTATCAGTTGTAGCGTAGGTACGCGGTTCTCATAGTAGAGTGGCACGGTCGCGCGATCCACAATAGATTGGTTGAAGTCATAGACACTCACATAATCGCCGAAGACCGCTTTTGTTTTTTCTTCGCCAGCCATGAGCGGGGTACCCGTAAATGCAATGAATGCGGCGTTGGGGAGCGCGGTACGCATGTTCAAAGCGAGTGTATCGTATTGACTCCGATGTGCTTCATCTGTCATGACGACGATGTCTGACCGCTCTGAGAGTACGGGATGCTGCTCGCTACCTTGCGTCTGGAACTTGTGGATAAGTGTGAAAATATAACGATGGTCTTCACTGAGAAGTCGGCGGAGATGTTTTATATCTTCTGCATGCACTTCCTGCTGTGTCAGCACACCGCTTGTACTGGCGAAGGTTTTGTAGGTTTGGTTATCCAATTCCTTGCGATCGGTTACAACAACAAACGTCCAGTTTCCAAGTACTTTTCTATGGACTTTCTGTGCCAAGAAGAGCATTGAGATGCTTTTCCCGCTGCCCTGTGTATGCCAAAAGACACCGAGTTTGCCGTGGTTATCTTCAATCCGTTTCAGGGATTCGATCGTATTGTTGACACCGAGGTATTGATGGTTCTTGGCAAGGATTTTGATGAATCCGCCTTGTGCCTCCATAAACAGGATAAAGTTTTCAACGATGTCGAGCAATTTTTCGGGTGTGCAAAGTGCGTGCAGGATTGTCTCTAAGGCGGTTTGAGGGGTTTCGTCTTCGCTGTGAATGCGTTTCCATTCAGCGAAGTGTTCCCACTCAGCAGTGAGACTCCCGACTTTACTTTCCGTGCCGTTAGAGAGTAAAATAAAGGCGTTATACCAAAACAGGTGTGGAATAGTGTCTTTGTAGTCTCGGAGGTTGTCGGTATAGGCAGCGTGGAGATGAACATCAATCCGCTTAAACTCCATCAGGACTAACGGAATTCCATTGACGAAACAGACTATATCTGGACGTTTTGTATACATCTCGCCGGTAATCCAGAATTGGGATGCGGCGAAGAAATCGTTGTGCTCTGGGTGTTCCCAATCAATCACTCGTAGGACTTCAACGGTCTCGTCTTCGCTGTTTGGATCGCTGAGGGTGACCTTCACGCCGTCTTTCAGGAGGGTATAAATCTCGCGATTGGCTTCAATCGGACTCATAACTGCGCGGGAGTGGGTCAGTTCCTCAATTGCCTTGGCAATAGCAGCATCGGTTGCAGTCGGGTTGAAGCGTTTTAGCGCGGGTTGCAGTCGGGCAGTTAGGACGACTTCGGATTTGGTGTGCCGACCGAGTGGACTCTCTTCTGTCTGTTCAAATTCGCTGTGGCAGTTTAGCGTTTCCCATCCGATTTCTTTAAGTAGATGGATTGCGGGTTGTTCAATGAGTTGGTCTTCGCTGTATGGATTCATTTGTTCGGATTAGATTTGTGAAGGCGTTTGATAGTGGAAATCCGTGCTTTTGATGCTTCTGCTGAATCAACCTCAACGATTCTTAAGATACCTCTGGCTGCCAAAGCCTCTTCAAATTCAAAACGATGGATACCTGCTAACTCAGCGGCTCTGGCAAGGGACACTTTATCTTCCTGATAGAGTAAAATAGCGGCATCCAACTGTGATTCCACTTCAAGGGATTCACGCAGTTGCTCGCGCTCAGCTTTGGGCAGCTTATGTATCAGTGGTAATAGTTTTTCAAGTGTTATCGGTTCAGAAATTTGAATCATTGCGATTTATTCCTTTTGAATATTATTTGTGAATATCCGCAGCTCTGGCTCGTTCACGCCTCACCTCTGCCAGTGCTTCCTCAAAATGTCGTAGTACTTCCTCCTCTGGAATATCGGAAAAGGCGTTATGGAAGTGTGCGAGGGTTTTATCCCACTCCTCCCGAAACCGTTTGCGCTCACTTTCAACTTCAGAACGGAAGCGCGAAACGATGCGCTGCCACTCTGTTGGTATAGAATCCCCATATTCTTGGATATCCGGCATGAAAAAGATTTTATCAGAAAAATCTCCATCTTCAACGACACATCTGATTTGCGCAACAAGTGATTTTGATTCTGATTGTCCTTGTTGGTCAGAGTCAACGATGAAAATAATATAGTCGTCTTGGTTGAGGTAGTACTGGATCGCTTTCCTCAGCCTTCGCTCTAAAAGTGTGCCTTTTCCATGACACTTGCGAAGCGCACTGCTTCCGGCTGTTCGGATAGCGATATCTCCAAGTTGCCTGAATCTCAAAAATTCATTTTCCAAAAATTTGACTGCTTTAGCGTCCCCATCCAATTGCAAATTCCAAACTCTCACGCTTAGCATATCGGCTCCTCCATAAGGTCTTGTAGCAATCCACTGTCAAAAACGGCACTGCCGATTCCGAAATCAGCAATCCAACCCGCCAGTGCTTCACGCTTATCGCGGATATCCTCAATGTTGAGTACTTCCGTGCCGAGCCCAGGGCGGTTGCGTAAGAGTAAAACACCCAATGAATTTGATAGCTTCTCAGCACTGAAGGTGTCAAGGAGTTGTGAGCTATGTGTTGTGATAATTACTTGTGTTCGTTCAGCTAGTTTTTCAAGTATGTATGCAATATCTTTTAATGCTCCCGGGTGTAAACTTCGCTCCGGTTCTTCAATGGCAATAAGCGGCGGTAATTCAGATTGGTTGAGTAAGGTGTTATATGCAAGAAGGCGCAGTGTTCCATCAGAGGCACCAGTTAAAGGTAGTGGATCCTTGTAGCCTTCAAGAAGGCAGAGCTGGGATCTTCCATCAATTTTGTGGTAGTCTATGTTGATATTCGTGGAAGCGGATAGGGCCTCACTAACATAACGGAAATCCTCGGGGGTATCCTCGTACCAATTCCAAAGTATGTCTGGGACATTCACACCATAAGGATTAAGTTTTAGCGATTCTCGAATATCTTTTGCAGCAGAAGAAGATCTATCAAAATTAACTCGCATGTTGTCTGGTTGAAAGTCATAAAATTCCCATCCTCGAATAAACTCTGTCAATGCAATCGTAACTGGTTTATGTCCATAATCACCAGCAGATCTCAAAGCGAGTTTATTGGATGTGTATTTTGTTTCTTTTTTGCCATCTTCATCCCAAACATGTCCTTTTCCATTCTGAATTGAGATAACCTTAATCGTGTTAACCAATAATTCTTCATCAATAGAAAGATTGTCACCGTTAGCTTTAAACACCAATGTATATTGTGCTGATTCTTCCTTCACCTTAACGTGTAGTTCGCAGGTGATATAGTCTGTTCCGCCTGCCCAAAGGCGATCTCTGAGAAAATCTGTCTTTGTGGGAGGTGTTTCAACATTCAACATACCATTAGAAAGACGTAGAGATCTTAAAGTATTGGATTTACCACTTCCATTAGGTCCAACAAGAACAGTCAGAGGTTTTAGTGGAAGCGTAACGTTCCGTAAACTTAGGAAGTTTTTGATATGAATTTTCTCTAAAAACGCTTTCTGTTCGGACATGGATTTTACCTTTACCGTTTGCACTCGCGGTCTTCGTGGATGAGGTCATCAACAAAATCTATGCGTTCCTCATCGGTCATCTTATCCCAATTTAAACCTCGAGACGCGGATAACTTCCGAAGTTGTGCCTCGGCGTAGTCCATAAGTGCCTTTTGTTCAGTCTCCGCTTGCTCTGTCGCAGCAGGTGGGATCAGCTGCTTGTCTTTTGATAGTGCTTCTTGATCCGTTATTAATTCAGTGGTTACGTTCATTTCATTCTTCTCCTTCCTGAATATCGTGCCTGGTTAAGTCTTTCCATTTACTCATGTAAACCCTTTCCAGTATCACTAACAAAGCACTGAAAGTCGATATTGAATACGCAAGTGTTCTCTCAATTGCCTTGTTGTAATTATACACCCTCGCGTTGTATCTGTCAATTGCTTTTAGAATCAGGGTCAATATCAAGTTCGGATACGTCAATCTCGCCGGAGATGAGTTTGGGGAGGAGAAGGTCTCGGGTTTGGCGGAGGTTGGCGTTTTTCAGTTTTAACGCTGTAATGTTTTCAAAATTGGATTCAATCATTTGGTCAAATTTTTCTAACAATTTTTGCGGAGGTGAAATGACTGGAATTCTATTCAAGTTTTGTTGATTAATCTTTGGCTGTGCGGAACCGGTAACATAACCTAAAATGGCTACATTGGACATGAACAAATAAAGGAAATTTGTCGAAATTGGTGACTTTCCCTGGACAACATGTGTATGATTATTTACCCAGAGCTTTCCAGTTACTAACTGCAGCACAGGTTTTCCATCCTTAGTAACAACACTACCATCTTCACCAATTAATAAATACCGGCCATCAAATAAATAATCGTTGATATGATCCAAAACTTTAGCAGCACCATAATATGGATATTCGCCTTGCATTTTTGCCCTAACCCTTCCTGATAGTGGCTTACGCTGGCGATCAAAGTTAAGGGAAACCTCGCCAAAACTCTTAACCTGCCATCCCTGTGGTATCGGGCCCAACGGTGATTCTACCATCGGGACGTTTTCGTGTCCGGGGAATCGGAAGTGTACGAACCATTCTCGGTAGAGGGTTTGTGCAATGTCTTCAAGGATTTTGATGCGGCGTGTATTGTTTTCGATGAGGTCGTCGTAGGTGGAGAGAATAGCAGCGATTTTGCGTTGGGTTGCGAGAGGAGGTAGTGGGATTTCAACCTCAAGGAGCCTTCCTTTTGTAACCTCTAGAAATGTTGTTCCAGTGCCAAGTGAAATTAACAAATCCGTTTTCGCTTTAAGGTAATAAGCGAGAAAAAGGTTATCAATTTCTTCTTTGCATAAGAAGTTGGCAAAACCCTGATTTGTTGCCATAGGAATCCGAGATATTGCTACCTTTCCAATCGTTGCTCGACTTGTCAAAAGGACAGTTCCAGCTGGCAACAATTTTGCGGAACTCTTACCAAGGGCTTCTTCAGTTATATGTGTTTCGGTATCGTCTATGTACAATGCATCATTCAATTTAGTAATATCAGTTGGTATTGCCCATGCAATATCGCCTTGAAAATACCTCTCAACACTTCGTTTAGGGGTGCCTCCCTTAAAAATATCTGTCACCTCTCCAAGAGTTTTTATTTTCCAATCTTTAGGCAATTTTTGAACCATACTTTGACCTCTTAACATATCCTCTGACATTTAAAAATCATTGGTTGCGGATTTCAACCATTTGTAGTTTTTGATCTGCGAAAAGTTTCTTGAGGTCTTCAGTATATTCTGGCATAGGATCCTGGTCAACTATGCGGAATAATTCACGGCCGACCCGGGAAAGCATAACTCCCGATAATCTAAGCTCTGAGTTATTATTTCGTTCTGGTGTAGGTGATAAAATCCAGTGTTTTCCTTGGTGTTGGAATGGCAAAAGCACTGGATTGTCTTCATGTTCTATGCACAAGTTGTAGTCATACAGAGAGGCCAAGTTGTGGTCATGCAGAGAAATGTCCCCGGAAGTAATTAGACGGTACTCGTTTAATATATTAAGTTGATCAAGCCCTAATCCATGTTTGCTGAGAGCATTAGATATAAGGCTACCACCTAAAGACAAAACCCTAGCATCAAATACTTGTTTGCTATTTGGAATTCCAAGAACTTCAACGACTACACACGCTGCACAGAATCTTTTAAACAAAGCCGCGATATTTTGATCAAGTTCGCTGAGAAGTTTTACAGCCCTTATTGAATACGACCCTGGTTTTTGAATCTCACCTGCTAAGATACGCCCAAAACGAAGCTGCATATCTTCTGTGCTTTTTGAGCGCGCTTCTGTTTCAAAGCTATTGAGCCAATCGTCGTTGATTATCTGTTCCTCACTACCATTTGTCTTCTGGTTTGTTGAATCAGAAGATTGTTCTTTATTAGGTGCACTTGTGTCTGGATTGGTTGGATTGCTGGATTCGCTGTTCTTAAGTTCATTTGCAGCAATAGCGGAGATTTTATCAAGATTGAGCTGTTCTCCAATTATTTTTCCTACGTATTTGTCTACTGCTATTCGTGCATACTCCGACGGGACCTCCATTTGTTGAATAGTTTGATCAGTCCCTTTTGCTATAATTTTAACACGTCCCTCTGATTTGGCGCGAACCTCTTCCGCTTTTCCTTCGAGAAATGCAACGGGCACCTCAAGTGCAGCAGAACTCAATCGACCAAGAGCTTTATAGACATTTTTTAGGGCTGAAGCGGGAAGATCCAGAGTTGTTAGAAGATTAGTGCTAAAATTGAGAGCAGCATCAACTAAATCTTCAGTGGTTGCAGGTGGATTAGGCTTAGTTTCGTCAGATTGAACCTGATTTTGTTCCGATTTTAGGTTAACCTGAAATTCCACTTCCTCGGTTTCCTCCCAATAATCGGCGAGGTCATGTGTGTCCCAAAATTCGCCGATTTCCTCTGGTGTTGCATCAGGAGGCGGCATTGGATCTCGTTTTTTATTTTTATTTTCCATAATTTCTTCGCTCCCTTCTACTCATATCTCTGGCACTGATAATCAATGCACGACGATCTGATTTTAGAATGAAAACAACGAGGAGATAACGTCCCGCGTCTGTTTGTCCCATAGCTGAGTATACATCTTCACCAACTCTATTGCCTTTGGAGACACGTCGAAAATACGGACGATTAGTTAAAACTTCTTCAACTTCTGTCGTTTTCACATTATGCTTGCTCGCTATTTTCTCAACGAATTGTGATAACCATATAACCTCATGAATTTTCAAATTGTGCTCCGGTTCCTTGTTTATTGTCTAATAGCAAGCCTACTCTATTGCGGTTCCTTCGTAGGTTTCGTCCCAGTAATTGGTGAGGTTATGTGTGTCCCAAAATTCGCCGATTTCCTCCGGGGTTGCATCGGGAGGCGGTATAGGGTCTCGTTTGCTTACGTAACAAAAACTCGCTGGTAGTTGGCTGTTTTGTCCGAAGGCTTAATATGAATTTCAACCTTGCGGTTCAGCCGCTTCAGAACTACTAACAACTGCTCTATGGTAAAATCTGTAAAGTCCATTTTCTTCAGTCGGGACACATCAGATGGATCAAGTCCAAAGCGGGCTTTTGCTTTTGTTGGTGTTAGTTTTTGTTCTTCAAGAAGATGGTGGATTGCAAATGCAAGGTCTACCCTTAACTGATGATATTCCGCCTCTTCTTCAGAGAAACCGATATCCAAAAACACATTCCCAGAACTCTCCTCAATTTTAATCTCTTCACTCATTTTTTGCCTCCATCAACATTATACCGTATCCTCCAAAATCTTGGCAACATTTTCGGCGATGCGTTCTTCGAGTTGGTGTGCTTTGGCATTTAGTACTGCTAACTCCTCGTTGAGCTGCGTGAATCGTTCAACAAAGTCGAAATCATCGGTTGTCTGTTCGTCAACGCCGACATAGCGTCCGGGGTTCAGACTCCAACCTTGTGTCTCAATCTCGGCAATCGTAGCGACCTTACAAAGTCCAGGGACATCAATGTATACTGTATCAGGGAATTTTGAGGCGAGGAAATCTGCGCTGTCGTGTTGATTTTCTGGTGCTTCTCCGCGATAAAGTCTGACGATGTTTGCAAGGAATTCGAGTTGTCCGGGTGTGAATTCCCGATGTGCGCGGCTCACTTGTTGATAGAGATGGCGTGCATCAATGAACAAGACTTTATCGTGTCGATCGCTGTTCCGTTTGGACTTATCGAAAAACCAGAGCGTACAGGGTAAGGTAACAGTATAAAAGAAATTTGAGGCGATGCTGACGATGACATCAACTGCCCCGGATTCGATAATTTGGCGACGGATGTCGAGTTCGGAGGCGCGGGCATCGGCGGCAGAGTTCGCCATGACAAAACCTGCACGCCCAGATTCGGAGAGCGAACTATAGAACAGTTGTATCCAAAGGTAATTCGCATTGTCTACGCGTGGCATGCCGAACGGGAATCGCGGATCATCTTTGATACGTTCTCTGTCTACGCGATCGACGTTAAAAGGTGGATTTGCCATGACGAAATCAAACCTGTTGAGGCAGTTGTGCGGATCCTCATAGTAACTATTTGCCTGTTTGATATCGCCTTCAAGCGCATGGACGGCAAGATTCATCTTACATAACCTGATCGTTTCAACGACGCGTTCCACGCCGTAAATGCTGATGTCTCCGGGGGTGCCATTTTTCTTGTGGTTGCTAATGAACGCTGCACTCTGGACAAACATTCCACCGGATCCGCAGGCAGGATCCAGGATGCGCCCGTGGAAGGGTTGGATAATCTCGACGATGAGTTTGACGAGCGAGGTTGGCGTGAAGAATTCACCGCCGCGTTGCCCCTCGCTCATGGCGAAATTGCCGAGGAAGTACTCATAAACCTTCCCAAAAGCATCTCCTTCAATGTCCATAGGGATCTGTTCCATGATACGGAGGAGTTCGAGGAGTGTATTCTTTTCCAGTCGATTGTAAGTTTTGGGGAGGACGCCCTCTATTTGTGAATTTTCTGCTTCTATTGCCTTCATAGCGTCTGTGATGGCTTGTCCGATGTTTTCACCCTCTGGCAGATTTAGTAGGTGTTGAAAACGTGAATGCTCTGTCAGATAAAGTACACCGCGGGCTTGACATTCCATTCTCAGGTCAGGATGCCTACGGCTGTTTGGATCGGCTTCGCTGCTGATTTCTTGTTCAGCCTGTGTAAATTTGTGATCGGCGTATCGTAAAAAGATAAGACCGAGGACAGGTGTTGAGTATTCGGATGCCTTAAGACGTGAATTGGCTCTGAGTTCATCGGCAGCACTCCAGAGCCTATTTTCGATGTCGGTGAGGTTGGTGTTCATAATGTCTGTTTCCCGCGTTAACTCCTTGTCTGAAATGGGAATTGTTCTGCAACGACGAATCGGTCATCTGTTTCAGGTGAGCGATAGATGAGACTGAGGTGTGCAAGTTCACACTGTATCGGTTGCCATTCGGTTTGGAGTCGCTGCTGTTCGGTGTGGAGAGAACGGTGCTGGAATTGTCCGACGGAGAGGTGCGGGTGGAATCCGCCAGCAAATCTGGCTGTATCATCGTAGTCGGGAAGGTGTTGCAACAGGACGCTGTGTAATCGCACAATTTCGTCTTCGGGTTCCGGTATCAAGAACATCGTACACGATTTACGGTGTTTGAATGCGTCAAAACGTGTAAGTCGGATGGAAAACGGGGAGACCTGTTTCGCTGCTTTTGCGAGTGCTCGCGTAATCGCAGCGAAATGTTGACGTTCCGCGAATGGATAGAGCAGCGTTATGTGTGGCATCCACCGTCTGAAGTTCCGGTCGTGAATCTGCCGGATGGTTTGGATGGGTGGCTGCACGGTTTCTGGCGGAATAAGAACAACGGCTGTGGTGTGGGTTTTGTTTGGCATATTGTAAATGGTTTGTTTATACACCTGCGGCGAATCCGCCATCAACGAGGAGGGAGGCACCGGTGATCCATTCTGCGTCGTCCGAGGCGAGAAAGACAGCGGCACGTCCGATGTCGCTCGGTAGACCGAAACGCGGCAATGCGGTTTTTTCGAGTGCCTCGTCAATCTGTTCTGGTGTGAGGTAATCTTGGATGGCTGTTTCAATATAACCGGGACAGATGGCGTTGACGGTTATCCCGTCCTGTCCGATCTCTAACGCGGTATCTCGCACCATGTTGACGACAGCGGCTTTCGCGGGGGCATACGCGGGCCCTGCACCACCCCCATAAGCATGAACAGAGGCGATCTGGATAATCCGACCAAATTTAGACTGTTTCAGATGTGGGATCGCAAGTTTCGTGGACATGAAAACGCCACGGAGGTTAACACCGACAACACTATCCCAATCGGCGATTGAGATTTCTTGTGAACCGCCGGGGATATGGATGCCGGCGTTATTGACGAGAATATCGAGTCCACCGAAATGTTCGACGGTCTGCTGAATTGCGTTTGCGATTTGTGTTTCGTCGGCGACATCAGTTTGTAGGAATACGCCTTGTGCGCCGAGTTTTTCGATTTCGGAGACAGTTGGCGTTGTGACATCGGTTTCGTGATATTTGCCGCGAAGGGGTGACGCTCGTTTATCTACAATAGCGATACGCGCGCCTTCACGGGCAAACTCGAGTGCAATACCGCGCCCGATGCCTGAACTCCCGCCGGTTACAATACAAACGCGATCTTTAAGGACCATCAAAGCCTTCCTTTTCTAAAGCGAAGGAGGTATCGCTATGAAGCAATGACTCGTAGGTGTCCACCTTTTTCGTCTGAAGGTGTAATACGAATTTCAACATTGCGGTTCAACTGGCTTAGGATCGCAAACAGTTTGTCTACATTAAAGTCAAAATCTCCGTTCTGTATTCGGGATACATCAGACGGATCAATTCCAAAGCGAGTCTCTGCTTCTGCCGGGGTTAGTTTTAGCTCCTTGAGGAGGCGATGAATTTTAATCACGAGATCCACTCTTAACTGTTCACGTTCAGCCTCAACTTTGGAGAAACCGATGTCCAGAAATACATTGCCAGAGCTCTCCTCAATTTTGATTTCTTCACTCATTTTTTGCCTCCATCTCTTGCGCCATTTTCAGGCGATGCTTAATCAAGTCCATTTCTTTTTTGGGTGTACTAATGCCGCGGGTGGATTTCTTCTGAAATGCGTGAAGTACATAGATGTTTTCACCAAGTTTGACAGTATAAACAGCGCGATATGTGTTTGTATCGTAACGGGCAATAATTTCTAATACACCCGGACCCACTCCTCGTAACGGTTTGGCATCCATATGTTTAAAACCGGATTGAGCAGCATTAAGTGCTTGTCCTACTGTTCTTCTTGCAGGTTTGGGGAAACGCTGTACCTGTTCCCGAGAATCTCCGACCCATTGCACATCTTTTATTTTATCCTTCACGATTCTACCTCTCTCACATTATACCGTATCCTCCAAAATCTTTGCAACATTTTCAGCGATGCGTTCAAGTCGGAACGCATAAGTCTTAACGGTGTTAGAAGTAAGACCTGCCGAGTGAATTACCGGCTCCGAATGCGTTATATGGCACGCCAGCTGGCAAGGTACGGATTCCCCATGTTTCGGTGGTTGCGTCATAGCCGACACCCATTGAGATTGCGGGTTCTTGGATCAGGTTCACTTGGAACGTGAAGTCTTGACGAACGTTGTCATAAGGCGGGTCGCGTTTGATACCGATACGGCTCCAAGAGAGTCGAAGGTTCCAATCGTGTAGGTTCCGCGTCATACTCAAACGCTGCTGATAGAACTGCCCATCAATCGGATAATAGATGACATTGGCATCGAACGACAGATTCCGGCTGACTCGGTAGCGTCCATTGGCGGTAATAGAACGGGACGCGCGTCTTGCAGTATGGCGTTTACTAAAAGAACTCCCGATGCTGACGTTCCACGTCTGTCGCGTGTAGCGGATGTTGGAACGGAAGCCGACCATCTTGAACTGTTTTCCATCAACGGGGTGCGGGTTCGGGTCATGTGTGGTTCGGATTGTCATGTTCAGGCTTCGGCTCGGGAGCGGAACGATTGTGAAATCGCTTTCAATCGGTTCAAATTGACGTTCATATAACGGGTCGAATTCCGTGAAATCGGCAGTGAGTCGCGTATTAAGATAAAACACACGGTGCGCCGATTGGCTCCGCCTCGTTTTGATTTCAATCGCTGTATTAAAGTTGTAACTAAGCCGCTTCCGCTCGTAGAAATACGTGCTGGGTCCGAAAGGATAAAGGTTATCGTTTTTATCAACCGCAGGCTGATAATCATATCGGAGCGTGGATTGCAGTTCGTGCCGCAGTTTCCGTAAACCGGGTATAAAACTAACATTGTAAATCCGAAAAAGTGTATTTGAAGCAGACCCGTTGAAACTGAAAACGCCTCTAAAAATGTTCTTGTTCAGATCCTGGTCTCGGTCGTGCCAAATCATGTTTGTGTTGAGGTTGAGGTTAAGTTGCAGTTCTCGCAACGGTGTCATAAGGAGGGTTGACTGTTTACGGATATCGAAACCGAGGTCCATGGTTTTTAGGGCGACATTTCTCTCCGTAATGCCTTCTTTGTTGCGAAATGTGTCTCTATAGAAGTTGCCGAGTTCAATATCAAGGTCAAAACTTGCGCTTTCGAGCGTCGGAAAGGCGAGCATTGAAAGGAACGGTTTGTCCGTTTGGAGTTTCTCAGAAACCGTTACCATCTGGTTATTGAGGGACTCAAAAAACGGGAGCGAACTGAGGCGCATCCGTGAAAAGTTTAGGGTTAATCGTGGCAGTTTCTGTAGCGATCTCGTGCCTTCGCCGGTAAAGTCGTGGATATGTCGGATTTCAAGTCGGCTTGCGATGTCGCCGATGGTTTCTCGCGAAAACTTCAGATTTCCGTTCTCGTCCCGGTCTTCAAGATCATAAGTCGATAACCCCGTTCCGTAAGTGAGTAGCGCGAAAGAGTTAAGAGTGGCTTCGTTGGGTAGTTTATACTCTTCCTTGTAAGTTTCAGCCCGGAGTTCGGTTCTACCAGTGAAACTGATGGGGCGCCGTCCTTCTTGGCGGTTGTCCCACGGTGTGTAGATAGAATGTGTATGTCCCCACCGCATTATATAGTTGTTCCCGGTGCGGATAGCACTCTGCCGCTGCGCGGTATAGAGGTCTTTACCGTAGAAGTTGAGTTCACCGCGAAAGGTGCGCTTCCTGTCCACTTTGATGAGGCGGATTGATTTTTTGGTGCGTATGGGTCGCCTGCTTATTTCGCCAGCGTATAGGCTATTTGCCTCTGATGACACTGGAGCCGGGTCTTCCCACCGACCGCGAAATCCATGTTTCCGATAGATTTCGAGTTCTTCTTCGGCTTCTGGGTCCTCGTCGGCAGATACGCTGTCCTCGGTGGCATCGCTTTGATCTGGGTCGCTGCCGTTCTGTACGTTCTCCTCCGTTTGGCGTTGTTCAGCATCCTGTGTGTCCTCAATATCAGCAGTCGCCGGTGCTTGTTCGACAGGCGTATCGGGGTCTTGGACAGGTTCTTCTACTGCGGGTGCGCTCTCGGCTTCTTCAGGTTGTACGTCTTGTGCTGTCCCCTTAGCCTCCTCACTGATTTCCGTTTCTGTTTTTGCACCTTCGGATTGCGTGTCTTGTGTCTGATTTTCAGCATCCGCATCGGTTTCTGTTTCTGTTTCAGTGTCTTCCGGTTCCGGGTTCATTACACCTTCGTAAAATGTCTCCCATTCTGCTTCAAATTGCTCAGCGATTTCTTCAAAAGTGGGTGTCTCTTCTTTTTTGATGAGTTGGAAGATGTAGAGTCCTTCAGGCATCGTGATAGGTCTGCGTTCGGTGATGTCTCCAGGTTTCTCTAAGCGTCTGACAGACGATTGCCACGAGGATTCCATCTCATTTAATGGCAACCCATTTCCGTCATTGACTTCGGATAACGTCGGTTGTACGACATTAGCGAATTCGTCTGGAAAGTCTTTCACTATATCCGAGGATATTTGTACAAGTTGTTCAAAAGGTTCGCCTTCTTGTCCACGTTTGAGCATATCATCTGCTAAAACACGGAGTGCGTCCTTTGTATCATTACTTGCGGTAATGGCGACATCAATTCTGCGCAGTCTAATCTCTCGTTCACCGTAGATGTCAATAACCTGCTCTGCTTTGAGGATATGGAATGCGGATTCGGTTTGAATAACGGGGCTCATCTCACCTTCTTGTAGTGCGAAGGCTGCCGCCTCTAGGATGGGATCAAGTTTAGGGTTGCCATCCTCGTCGGTTTCACCGCGTGCGAGGAATCCGAGGTCGCCGCCATCATATCGGGTATCCGAATGGTCGGAACTGCGCTGTGCGAGTTGTGCAAAATCTTCGCCTTCTTCTTGGAGCTGCTTGAAGAGTGTATCGGCACTCTCTTTCGCACGGTTGATATCGTCTTCAGTAATTTTATATTCAATAAAGATCTGCTTCAACCAATAACGGTCATATTCACCGTCAAGTCGATCCTGTAATTCCTTTGCCTTTTCTTCGAGTTTCGTGCGCTGGTTCGGTGTTGCGTCTTCTGGAAGAGGAATATAAATTTCTTGGAATTTGGTATCTAAGAATCGATACTTTCCTTCAAAACCGTAGCCTTGTCCACGTCTAGCACTTCTATCGTAAAGCAATGCGCCGTCATAGCGGCGTTTCCGAGCGATCGGTTGGATAATACTGATGTAAGGACCTTGGTAACTATCGGTTCCGAGTTTAACGATAATTTTCGCGACTTTTCCTTTACGGAGGTCCCGCCGGATCGCCGGAAAGTAAAAGAGCGGAAACCCGCCGATATGCAAAACGATGTTTTTCGCGATCATCTCCTGATTCACTCGAACGATAACCTCTGAAACACTGAAATAGTAGTGCGGATGTTCCAGTGAACAGGTTGTTAGGGTTCCACCTCGGATGTAGGAGCGGTCGTCCTCAATTTTAAAGATTTCACTCCCTCCGAAGTACCACGGATCGCTGTAGGTAAAACCGTTTCTGGCAATCCCTTTTTTGTTTTCGAGGTTAAAGATGAGTTCATCGGAATAGGTTTCTTCGTCGCCGACAATAAGATGGACGTTCCCGGATGCCCGCATTAGATTATCATCGAAATCAGCCCAGACGTGATCTGCCCGCAAGATGACATCCTCAAATTTGATGAGCGCGTTACCATGTATCTGAACAAAATTGTCTACCATAGACATATCGTCGCCGTCACCGATAACCATCCCTTCCTCCGGTGTGTCAGTCTCAGGGTTCAACCGTTCGGAACTCGATTCCGTCTCTTGCGTCTGATCTGTGGATTCAGCGGGCGTCGCCTCGGTTGCAGGTGGTTCAGACGGTTGCGCGTCTTGTGCCCTCACCGTCTGCAGTGGACATAAGAAGCAGACAAGTACAAAAAGCGCAAGCACTGCGTACACAGGATTAGAAATCGCAATCAGCGGCTTATGGGTTCGTGTCGAAAGGTCTGTCTGCTGGGGATACACTGTGTAATCGTATGGGTGCCGGTGATAGATGGGCAAATAGGATTCGCTCTTTTTCACAGGTTTATTATTCTTTCAAAGTGATTTTAATGTATGCGTTTTCAAGTAGTTTATTGGTGTATGTGTCCCACTCTTCTTGAAATCGCTGTTGGCGTAGGAGTGAGGTAATTTGTGCTTTTTCCATTTCGGTGAGTTCAGGACTGTTTCGCTGATCAATTTTGAAGATATGGAGACCTAACTCGGTTTCATAGGGTTGGCTGTAGGCACCGGCTTCCAACGGTTCTATGATCGCTCGCGTTTTAGGATTGAGTTCGGATAAGAATCTGACACCGAGGTCGCCCCCGTTTTCTCGCGTTTCATGATCGTCAGAGCGTGTCAGTGCCAGTTTATTAAAATCTGCACCGGCTTCCAACTGTGCGTAGATTTCGTTTGCGTTTTCACGTGCCTCTTGTACCGCCTCCGGACTGACTATTATCGGAACAATAAAATAGCGAAATGCGGTTGTGGCATCGGTTCGCTCTTCAACTGTAAAGATGTAGAGGCCTTTATCTCCGACAATCGGTTCACTGATAGTGCCTATTTCCAAATTCGTCAGTGAATTTTTGAATATTTCTGGAAACTGATTGAGTTCTTCAGTTGTCGGTGTTATCAGAGCACCAGCCTGTTGGGAGGTATCGTAACGCTTTGCCACTGTTTCAAATTTCGCGATGCCGGTCTCGATTTCGTTACGTGCTTTTGCAACGTTCTCGTTAGCGGCATCAAGATCCGCTTCGTTCGGTTTAAAAGCAACGAAGATATGTCGTAGATTTACTTTGTCAACTTTCGTTGATAATTGATCCCGATTTTCTTCATAAAATTCTTGGATTTCTTTATCTCGAATCTGCAATCTCGGAACGATTCTTCCCATAACAAGTTTCTCGGTTTTGAGATTACGTTCCGACTGCTCACGAAATGCGACGAGTGTCATCCCTTCTTGATTCAACTGTTTCTGAAATTCTTCGTCGGTTTCAATTTTGTATCTGTCTTTAAAATCTTTGACGTACTGTTCTACCTCAGCATCACTGACGGTAATTTTTAAGGTTAACGCTGCTTCCAAGAGTAACATTTGCCGGATAAGTCTATCCAAGAGTTCGCTTCGTTGTCGTTCTGCCTCGTTAAGTGCCTCGCGTTCACTGAAACGATAGACCTGTTGAAGTTCCATCGCACGCTGGTTTACTAAAACATCAAGTTCTCGTTTGGTTACAACGTCGTCGTTGACATAAGCGATGATCCTATCAAAAGTGCGAGCATGGAGGTCTGAGAGTCCAATGCCGACAAACAAGACGATTAGAATGAGATGAATACTTTTCTTGTAAACCATTTGTGTGAAACTCCTACTGTATAGGTGATACGCGGTCAAAGAAAGCGCGCACATTTGTGGTCTAAGTTTTCACTATAGGCGGGGTTAATGAAATTTAAGAATTTAATTCGGTAATACAATAACCTCTTACCGTAGAAGCACGCTGTGCTCGCGATCCCTAACGATTACCGATTTATTTAAACTTCATCAAACCCCGCTTGCAGTTGAGATTACCCATGCGGGGTTACAAACCCCGCCGAAGTGGGGTTGCGTAAGTGTTTTTATTCTTCAGGTTCCGTTTCCGTTTCTTCGGGCTGTGCTTCTGGGATCCTGTCAATAAACGTTTTGACCTCGGCGCGTTCACGGAGTTGGCGGATCCACTCCTGCATGAGTGCATCGCGTCTTTCACGTTCTGCTTTCCGTTCAACGTTCCTACGGACATCCTCATCCTCCAACGGTTTTTGATAAGCATCACGCGCCTCGTCCTTACGGAACATCATATAGTATTTCTGTCCTTGGACTTCGACTTCAATCACGCCGTCGTGGGTCTGTCCGATCTCTGCGGCGAATGCTGCATCCAAGAAGGGTTCGGTTCCTGGCGGATAGGTGTCTCGGCTGACGTAGTCGGTATCGCCGGGGGAGGCAGGATTCGCACCGGGTCCGACGAGTTCACCACGATCAGAGAGTTCCTGTGCAAGTTCCGCTATATCTTTACCGGCTTTGATCTGTACGAAAACTTCATCTGCGCGCTCCTTATTTAACAATGTAATACACAAAAGCCGAACTTGCTCAGGACGGACGTACTCCTCTTTGTGCGCTTCGTAGTACGCCATGTAGTCGGCCTCGGACAAACTGAGTTTAGCATCGACTTCTTGAGTGGTAATTCTCTTGACCATCAACTCATGAAGGTAGTCTTGAACCTTCTTGAGGATTTCGGGGTCTTCGTTGAGCTTCTCATCGCGAGCGAGTGCGAGGATTAGACGACTCTCCGCCATAAGGAGCATGTAGGTTTCCAAACCTTCTTTGTCCTGATATTGACGCTGCTTGTATTCTGGGAGTTCGCTGATTTCTTGCATCATCTCTTCAAGTGTGATGCGATGTTTGCCGTTCCACTCATATTCAGCGATAACTGTGCCATCTGCGCCGATTGCCTTATCACTGCAGCTGTAAAAGACGGGGTGCATCGCAAGAACCCCGATTAACAGTAAAGGGACAACCGAATTTACTTTTTCTATAAATCGGATAATACCTGTGAACATTTTCAATTCTGACTCCTTTTTTCGACCTAACAGTATGGTTAGGGGTACGGGTTCCAGGTCGGGAAATGGGTTACTGTTCTGATTCTTCTGATTCTTCACGCTCTGCTTCTTCTGGCTGCGGTGGCTCAGGGATATTTTCAGCATAGGTTTTCAACTTGCCGTTTTCAGATATCTCAGCAACCCATGTATTGATGCGCTCGCGTTTCTTTGCCCGTTCAACCGTTCTTTCGATATCGCGCCTGACTTCCTCAAACTCTTTCTGACGTTCGGGTTGGTGCTCCTCTTTACGAAAGATGAGATAGAAGGTTTCGTCGTTAACATCAATTTCAAAGACAATGTCCGTCATATCACCGACCTCTTGTTGAAAGACAGCCTCAATGAATTCCTCCCAGCGTGGTGAAGCGGTCTTTGTGAAGAAGTAGGTATTGCCTGGATCATCTTGGTTGGTGCCGGGACCGTTAGCGAGTTTACCTGCTTCTGAGAGTTCCTTCGCCATTTCAGCGATATTTTTTCCTGCGATAATCGCATCGAGCGTCTCATTAGCGAGGTCTTCATCATCAAGCGTGATACATGTTGCGCGGACCTTTTCATCCTCAACGTACTCGGCAAGATTCGCCTGATAGTGCGCCATAAGGTCTTCATCTTTGTAGCTCACCTTCGCATCAACTTCCATCTCAGTGAGTTTCTCGACCATGAGTTGATTCGTGTAATCTTCGAGTTTCTTGAGATGTTCGGGAAGTTTATCAAACCCTTCGTCAATAGCACGGTGTATTTTGAGCCGTTCCTCAATTAGTTCTTCGAGGTATTCGGCTTTATCCGCTCGGGTTTTATAGTTCTGCTGACGGTAAACAGGAAGCTCCGCTATTGCGGCGTTCAAGTCCGACAGCGAGATATGATACGGTTCACCGTTCCATTTGTACTCCGCCAAAATTACCTGGCTCTCGTCGGTAGCAGATTCGGGCTGCTCATGGCTATCGGATTGCCCGAACGTCCAGGTTAATAGGCAGGTCACGGCAATAATCATAAAAATAGTAATCGCTTTTTTCATATTTTTAATCTTCCTTGCGGTTCGGTCAGGTCGGCTTGGGCAATGAGGCATTTTTTCGTATGTGCAGCCTCCCCCGCCTTCCCGGTAACGGGTGGGACCCGGTTAGGCTTACGCGCTTTGAATAATACGCGCAGCACGTCTTTTTTGACTTTTCAGTTTTACAATTACTCAACAAACAACCTGAGTGTCTGTTGAAGTTCGGCTAACATATTCACTCCAGTCGTCCCTGGCATCCGAATTATGAGTTGTGCCGGAGGTTGTAACTGAAGGTCGTCATTTTTGTGGATTATATCAACGAGTTTCTTCACATTAATTTTTGATTTCTCTTCATCGAAAGTAACTTTGACTTGCTCTTTCCCAGCGACGATAGCGGCGATGCCGAGGTTTCGGCTGAGCTGCTTGACGCTCGCGATCTCAAGTAACATTTCAGTGGGTTCCGGTATTGCGCCGTATCGATCCCGAAGCTCTTCTCGGAGTTCATTCAACGCGCTATCCGTCTTTAAACCGGCAATTTTTTTGTAGATAGCGACCTTTTGACGGCTATCGGGTACATAATCATCAGGAAGATACGCTTCGACAGGTACACTAATCCGAGTTTCGAGTGTCTCCTGAACCTTTTCACCTTTTAATGCCTTCACAGCTTCTTCAAGAAGTTGGCAGTAAAGTTCATAACCGACGGTAACGATATGACCATGCTGTTCGGGGCCGAGTATATTCCCGGTGCCTCGAATCTCTAAATCTCTGAGTGCGATTTTGAAACCTGAACCGAGATCTGTGAATTCCTCAATAACGCGAAGCCGTTTTTGTGCACCTTCGGTAATCGCGCGGTCCGGCGGATAGAACAGATAACCGTAAGCCTGCGTGGTTGCTCGTCCGACACGTCCACGCAGCTGATAGAGTTGTGCTAAACCGAGTGCGTCCGCTCGATTAATCAGAATCGTGTTAACGTTTGGTATATCCAACCCCGACTCAATAATCATAGTGCAGACGAGGATGTCGTGCTTGTGTCGGACGAACTCAAGCATAACGGTTTCCAGTTCGCGTTCCGGCATCTGTCCGTGTGCGATCGCGATACGTGCATCAGGCAAGAGCTGCTGAAGCGTTAATGCCATACTATGAATGTCCTCAACGCGATTATGGACGAAGAAGACCTGTCCATCACGTGCTAATTCCGTAGTGATCGCCTCTTTAATAACATCACTGTTGTAAGGCATGACATACGTCTGAATGGGTAACCGGTCAGCAGGTGGCGTGTTGATAACACTGAAATCCCGGATACCGATAATGGACATGTGAAGGGTACGCGGGATCGGAGTAGCGGTCAGTGTCAGGACATCAATCGTCTCCTTGAACTGTTTGATCTTTTCCTTGTGCTTAACGCCGAATCGATGCTCTTCATCAACAACTAAGAGTCCAAGATCGTTAAATTCGACGGTTTTAGAGAGGAGGCTATGGGTGCCGATAACAATATCAACAGTGCCGTTGGCAAGACCTTTCTTAACCTCTTTTATCTCCTTCTGGGTTCGGAAACGGTTTAGCATCTCAATACGAACCGGTATCGACTGAAAACGCTTCTCAAAGGTATCGAAGTGTTGTAATGCGAGGATCGTTGTAGGTACAAGTACAGCGACCTGTTTTTCGGACATCACGGCTTTGAAAGCGGCACGCAACGCGATTTCGGTTTTTCCATATCCGACATCGCCACAGATAAGCCTGTCCATCGGGAGTTCAGACTCCATATCGGCTTTAACGTCTTCAATGGCTTGGAGTTGATCATCGGTTTCTTGATACGGGAAGAGTGCCTCAAATTCGGTTTGCCACGGTACTTTTTCGGGGAAGCTATATCCTTTTCGAGCTTGCCGGGTGGCATACAACTTAAGGAGTTCATCTGCCATCTGCTGAATTGACTCTTTAACACGTCCTTTGCGTTGGTTCCATGAAATCCCACCGAGTCTGTCAACACGAGGTCTATAGGTTCTGTCTTTGCCGCCAACATACTTCTGAACGAGGTCTACCTGATAGGTCGGTACATAGAGCGTATCGTGGTTGCTATATTTAAGGATAAGGAAGTCTTGTGATTTTCCGTCGATTGCCATGCGTCGTATCCCGTCATAAACAGCGATCCCGTGTGAAACATGGACGACATAATCCCCAACCTTCAGGTCAATAAGGCTTAGAATTGGGGACCCGTCTGTCGTCGGACGGCGGCGGATGGGGCGGTGTTGACGATTCCCGAAGAGTTCGTCTTCCGAGATAACGATGAGATCTGACTCGTCATTGAGGAACCCTGCACTGATCGCGCCAACACTGATATCAATGTCGGACGTAAATAAATCACGTTCTGCTAAAATCTCAGTCACCCGTTTCGCCTGCTGGGGAGTTTCACAAAAGAGATGTATCCGTTTCCCCGCTTTTGCCCATCTCTTAATTTGATCGATGATTGTCTGATAATTTCCAGTGGGCAGGGGCAGCGGTTTCATCTCAAAGTGCAGCGGTTTCAATTTGCTCTCTGTAACTTCCTGAGGCGGTGCCAGAGATGCCGAAATAACCGTATACTGCTCTAATTCGGTGTTAAGATTTTTATAAGAATCTAAGAGACGATCCGGTGGTAGCATTAGGCTTGATTCTTCAATTTTCTGTTCGGACAATTCCTGCATCCGCTCGCGCATTTGCGCTGCTTCCCGCTTTTGCCACTGCGGTTCTATCAAGCAGACAATTGTGTCATCAGGGAGATAGTCCGTAAGAAGTACTGTTTCAGGGAGAAGCATCGGTAAAAATGCCTCTATTGTGTCGTTGAGAGGGCAGTCTTGCAACGGATAAGGTGCAGTCGCGGCATCGTTGAGGGTTTCTGTTATTTCACGTGCTATTTTCACGAGTTCCGGTGTTGCGTGTTCCTGTATGAGTGCTTCTATCTGTGTCTCCCAATGATCAACGGAAATCTCATCAGAAAGGACTTCTCTAAGTGGTGTCAGCGTAACGGAAGTTAGTGTTTCTGTTGATCGCTGTGATACTGCGTCAAATGAACGGATGGTATCAACCTCATCACCGAAGAATTCGATTCGCGCCGGTGTATCCGCAGTAAGCGGATAGACATCAAGGATGTCTCCTCTCCGTGCAAACTCGCCTTTAACTTCTACCAAATCAACGTTTTGGTATCCACTACGGATAAGCGTCATAGCGACTTCGTCAGGGTCCACTTCGTCACCGAGTTTAAGTGGGCGGCATGCATCGACGAAACGTTGTTGTGGCGGGAGTTTGTAGAGCATCGCTTGTGCTGTGGTCAGAATAATACTCCGCTTTCCTTGAGAAAGTCGTTCGAGACACTTCATCCGGTCAATAATACTGTTTTTAGCTGGGGGGATACCGTCAAAAATTTTGCGTTGCCAAGCGGGAAAAAAATTAACTTCAGGTTGCGAATCTGCGGAAGGCGTTGTATCCACAGTGGGGTATGCTTGATACGTACAAATTTCTTCCATCATCTGTTCGGCTTCACGTTGAGATGGGAGTAGTATCAGAAAAGATTTTTTAGGGAAATCGTCAATGAGTGTAGCTAAAAGATATGCCGTTGATGCATTCGGTAACCCCCTGAGCCACGGGAGTTTTTTGCCGTCTTTGAGTCGTGCTACGAGTGTCTGATAATTGTCTGTTTCGCGTAAAAGTTCTATCACTACAAGTTCCTTGATGAGTCTATAGAAATCCTAATGACTACAAAATGGTTATCGTTTTAATTCGCGGGCTCAATCTCTGTTAGCGTCGCTATTAGCCCGCCCAACTTATTTACCTGAATTTTGACAGGTAACCGTCTTGCATCGTCTGTAAGCCAGAAGCGATCCCCTTCAGAGGTCAGTAAGACGAGGGTTCTAACATGCCCTAAAACTTTACTTTTAATGAACTCCCTGCGCTCAACGGTCAGCGTCGCTTTATGTACTTTTCCTTTGGCAAGCAGCGGAAAGAAATAGGTTTTACCGAGTGCGAGTTGTTTAGAACGCAAAAAGTAGATGATTGACAATTCATCTTGTGTGCCAGGAGGTATCTCTATATTTTTTGTCTCACGTTTTTGAGGAGATTTCGGTTTCGGACGAGAAACTTTTTCGTATTCAGCTTGCCCATTTTGGAAGTCAGCCGTCACTGTCGCTCGATATCCGCGATCTTTTAACCGATTCCGAAAACGTACCGGTGAGAGTGTCGCCGGATTAAAATAGGTTTCCGACTGATTTTGGAAACTGTAAACTCTGAATAGGGCACGCGTCTGCATTTGAGACTGGATATGATAAACGTCTTCTCCATTAACCGATTCTTGCTTGACGATCCAGTCTGTCCGTTTTCCAGCTGGCACTCTTTTCCAAGTAATACTATAGGTTAGTTTTTCACCGACTTTTAATGGGTTAGGCAAAACGTTCTTCGTTTCAACAAGCGATGTCTCATTGGCACTCAGGACAATACCGGCTACCAAAAACAGCGTAAAGATTAGTACCTTTGCATAATGCACTTTATTGTCCTCACGATTGTGAAGCCGACAATTCTATCTGCGTCAGGGGTTAGAATCTATGTGTGAAAACGAGAGACTGATAACCGCTATCCGTTTGTTGCATTTGCACGGAAAATCTTTGACGATTATACGCTTCTGCGGTTTTTGGTGCGTCAAGGATATTCCAGATATGGATTCCGATTCCTGTTGCGAGGAAGATTCCACCGAAAAACGTATGATTTCGCATGCGAGCCTGCCCTTGTTCGTAGGTCAAGAATTCACCGGTTCGGTCATCTTGGAAACCGGTTTCAAACACGCTCTGTTCGTTGTAATGTAGGGCGCGAGCGATGTTATACCCAGCAAGTGCGAAAGTAGTGAGTTCAGCAGTGAGAAATAGGGACGCTTTTGTGTAATTGCCGGCATAAGCCTGTCCGAGTCCGGGCATAAAAGTCGAGAGTTGCTGCGCTTTCTGCGTATCAAGTTCCGGATAGTATCGCTCTGGATGTCGTCGAAATAGTGAGTAATTCGGATCCGTTTTAGGTTCTTCAACATATCCGGGAACAAACGGTAGCGGTTTTTGAGTAGCCGTTTCGGATTCTGTGTTTGTAGTGGTATCCGTTTCAGATGTTTCGGTTTGAGCGATTGCGCCGATAATACCGGTACTCAAAAGAAACACGAAAGTAAGTAGAATGCCGAACAGAGGCGATTTCACTGCCGCCTCTCTGCTTTTTTTCATGAAGTTCACTCCTTTAGGACTTACGAATTTTTGCATGAGAAACTGCATATCATGCTCTGTAAGCGGGGTTTCAAACCCCGCCTACAATGGAGCTGCGTAGGTTTCACTCCTTATCAAGGACGGTTAAGAGAGGGTGCCAATTGGGCGTTTTCTGGATCTGTCTGGTATGCCCAATCAAAAACGACTGCCTCCTCATCAACTTCGCGTACCCGAATTTTCGCGAAATTTCCATCAGGTGTGTTGAGGGCATAGATATGCCCCTTAATCAACTCAACAAAAAGTGTGATATACCCGTCTACCGGAGCGACATCAACGGAATCAAAGTCCTCGTGATACCCTAAATCTTGCATGAGCGTATCATTATCCGAATAGAGGTAGGTAACATTGATTTCAGTATCAAATCCAAAGTATATATCGGTTGTTGGGATGTTCCAGGGAACACTCCCTTTTTCCGGTCGCGAAAAATCAAAGCCGCTTCTATCGGGAAAGAACTCGTAGTTATCAAGGGTGACATTTCGCCCTTCTGGACGCGGGGTGTCCCAAGCATCTTCAGGACTGAGTTCGCTTTCATTCCCGTGGATGTCATAAGCAGAGACGGCGTAGTAATAGGTTTCGCCGTTTCGGACACTTGTATCTATATAACGGGATGTGTTTTCTGAAACTTCTGCAAGATTATCAAAATCAATGCCGTTTCGTCCGCGCCACACCTGATAGCCTGCGAGATCAAATTCGCCGTTAGGATACCATTCAATGATAACTTCCTCGTCGCCAGTCGTTGTTCTGACCCCACGTGGCACGGCGGGAGGTTCATTATCCCTATCGTCATTAGCATCGATGTAACAACCACTGATACCCCCAAATAGTGTGGCAATCAGCAGGATTGTGAGTATTCTATTGATTTTGGACAACATGTGTTATAGCCTCCAGCGTTAAAGTGTAATTTATAGTAAAATCAACAATTAAGTAAACACCTTTCCTTTAGCAGAATACGTTTCGTAGGGGTGAGATATCCTCGCCCATCTTTCTAAGTGTGTCTTACTATTTTTTCAGGTCCCTATAAATACTTTAACGGATGTGTCCATAAAAATGTTGACATAAAAATATTATCACAAAAGCCGTGTAAATGCAAGACAAAATTTTCAGAAAGTCAAACGCGCCTAATTGACAGGCACACCCAATTATGATATGATATGAGAAAATCGTAAAAACCACATAAGGAGAAACAATGAAAACGCTTCTCATCATGCGACATGCAAAATCGAGTTGGAACTATCCAGAACTTTCCGATCACGATCGTCCACTCAATAAGCGCGGCAAACGCGATGCCCCGCGAATGGGGGACCACTTACATCGGATAGGTTTGGTTCCTGACCGGATTCTGACTTCATCAGCTAAACGCGCGCGAAAGACGGCGAGTCGAGTCGCGAAATCGTGCGGTTATTCGGGAAAAGTAAAAAAATTAGAGGCACTTTACGATACTGTTCCTGGGGTATACTATGAAACATTACAAGCATTGCCAGAGAAAGATCAAATTGTCATGGCTATCGGACACAATCCGACGATGGAACAACTCGTGTACCTCTTTACCGGACAAAGAGAACTGATGCCTACCGCGGCGATCGCGCACATTGAACTCGCCACCCCAAGTTGGGAAGCACTCGTCTTAGACACAGAAGGGACTTTGGTGAACTTATGGACTCCCAAAACGCTTTTTTCCAATTAAGCAGACTAAGTAGACGCTTGAGAATATCAATATCTATCCTGTTTCTGGGTGCTTTCGTCCTGCTCAACACAGCATCGTCGGAGATTGCTGTATCGACAGCGGTAGACGGTCAATTCCTTCCGTGGGTTGTAGATGATGGCGTGGGAGGCGTGGTCGTGATGTGGGAGGATTATCGGACTGGGAAGGATTGGGATGTCTATGCACAACGCGTTGATGCCACCGGAAAAACGGTTTGGAAACACAACGGTATAGCCGTCTGTACAGCCGACAGAAATCAGCGCCGCTTACGGATGATCCGGCACGACAAACACGCAATTGTCGTCTGGAACGACAGACGCGACCGAAGCAATTGGGACATTTATGCACAAGCTGTAACGATCGATGGCGAGATTTTGTGGCAAACAGACGGTATTCCTATCTGCACCAATACTGCAGATCAATCCACACAAGCGATTTTGAGCGATGGTGAGGGCGGTGCTATCTTTGTTTGGGAAGATGAACGCCGAAATTCCGAATTTCAAGACCTCTATATTCAAAGGATTCGTGTCACAGGCGAACTGATGTGGGAATCTAACGGCATTCCGGTTTTTCCATCGGAATCGCTACAGAGTGACCCTATTTTGGTTGCAGATGGCATCGGTGGATTCTATGTGGTTTGGTGGGACGTTGTCGGTTACGACGCGTGGCATATTATGGCGTATCGGATGCGTTTAGATGCCAAACCGTTGTGGGATGCACCGCTTCTTGTCTCACCAGCAGACGGTATGCAAGGTGAACCCCGTGTGATCCCTGATGGTGAAGGGGGTCTTATTGTTTTATGGCAGGTATACGAAAACTTCATCAACGATCAGTTCTATGCTCAGCGGATTTCTGCTGATGGCGGTAAATTGTGGCAGGAAACGGGTGTACCAATCTGCGTTGCCGAAGGTATCCAGAAGCACGCCTCGGTCGTCGCGGACGGGAGTGGCGGGTTCATCGCAGTCTGGCGGGATGAGCGCGATATCTATTCTGACTTGTATATGCAGCGCGTCCGGGAAGATGGCACACCGGTCTGGGAGCAGGATGGTATCCCGCTTTGCAGGGCAGGTGGACATCAGGACAAACCGTCGATTGTAATGACTGAGAACGGGCAATTTTTCGTGGCGTGGTTGGACTATCGAGATGACTTCGGTGAAGAGAGTATTGATGCTATCTACGGACAGCTCATTGACTTAGAAGGCAAACTGTTGTGGGATAAGGACGGGGTCGCCATATCCACGCGTAAAGGTGAACACTATCCGCCGTTTGTGGTCTCTGTCGGACAAGGGAAATGGGCGGTTGTCTGGAGTAATACGCAAGAAGACAACGGAGATATACATCTTAAACGGTTTTAGACGCGAGTATCTTCCGGGAGGTATTCCCGCTCTAATCCGTTAACAGGCCGCTTGAATGCTCGCATGATGCGGAACTGATATATTGGATTAACAATCCTACACATTCCGTCGGTATCTTCCGCAATAACGCCATACGTATAGAGAGAATAGAGTCAAATTCCCATCTCCCTATGCTTCTCTGGTCATTTCAATTAAATGTGCGCCTTCTAACCCTGAACGGACATCCTCATCATAACTCGTTACAACGACTTGGTATTCTTCGGCGAGTTGACGAATGAAGTCTACCATTAGGATTTTCCGCTCACCGTCTAAATGAAGCGTTGGATCGTCTAATACAAAAAACCCGGGATTTCCCAAGACTCTGGCGAGTGCGACTTTGAAGCAGAGATAGAGGAACATCTTCTCGCTACCGCTGAGCAGCATCAGACTGCGATCTGCGCCATCTATGTTGAGCGTCGGCAGCAAATGTTCGCGTTGTAGATCGATACGCGTCTGTCCACCGTTCTCGCGAGAACTCGAAAAGAGTTGCATCTTGTCGATCCAGTGATGCAACTCGTCTTCTGCTGGTTTGAGGATCTGCTGTTGGAGTGCTTCAATGGTTTTTTCGATTCCAGAACAGGCGAGTTCTAAGCTCAGGAGCGTCTTTTCAACTTTCGCAGCGTCTGTATTTGCACGTTGGAGTGCGCCGAGTCTATCTAAACGGACGGCTTCTTTTTGCTTGAGTTTGTCGAGTCGTTTACGTTCACTATCGATTTGGGTTTTTAGTTGGTTTTTGTCAACGGTTGTGAGGGTATCAGATGGGGTCTGTCTGTTCTGTTGGATGCCTGTCTCACCTAATCGGGATGAAAGTGCGCTAAGCTCCGTCTGGATTTTGTCAATGTCCTGGGTGCGTTGTTTGTATTGTGTCGAACGAACTTGTAGTGTTTGAAGTCGTTGTTCAAGTCCACGTCGGCTTTCTAAATTCTTGGTTTCTGTTTCCAACGATTGCTTGTGTGTTTCTAATTCTTCGGTGCGGTTTGCTTTCTCTGCTTCTTTCTCGTCAACAATCCGTTGAATAACCTCTCGTTCTACTTTCTGATAACAGGTTGGACAATGCTGTTCGCCGCTCTCAAGTAGTTTACGGAGGGTATTACAGACAGTCGTCAACGCTTCAATTTCGGATTCAAGTCGTCCGATCTGTTGTATCAGTTGCTCCCGTTTCGTTTCTAATCCGGAGGCATCTTGAATCGCTTTCTCAATCGTAGCAGTCATCTGTCGCAGATGTGCGGCATCGTCAAAACCACTCAGTGCTTCGTTTTGTTGATGTGTGAGTGTGTCCAACTGTTTTTGCAAACGGTTTTGGTGCTGTACCCACTCAGCGATAAGTGCAGAATCGCTAGTCTCAGCACTGTAGGCAGCTTCCAAGTCTTTTAACTTTGCTTCAATCCGTGTGATCTCGGCTTCGTTGACGTTCTGTGCGTTATAGCGCAAACTATTCTGATGCGCTCGGATTCTGCCTTGTTCACGCTTAGCAATCCGACGTGTATCAATGAACCGTTGTCGTACCTCTATCAGTCTATCGATCCCGAGAAGGGTATGTAGGATATCGCGTCGCGTGGCGGATTGGCGTGCGAGAAACTCAAAAATCTCACCTTCACGGAGAAAGGTTGTCAGTGCGAGTTGCTCATGTATGATGCCGAACCGTTCTTGTAACATCAATTCGGTTGCTCCGATACGCTTATCATCGAAAAGGACATGCCACGCGCGCTCTTTTTCATTACGGAGTTGGACACGTTTCCCCGTCGCGCGATAGAGTTGATACCGTTCTCCATTTACCGTGAATTGGAGTCCTGCAGTTCCGCTATAGGCTTTAGGGTTCTTCATGGCTGAGGCATCCACACGTGGCACAATCGGTTTCCCGGTTAGCGTGAAGAAGATAGCGTTAACGAGCGTACTTTTTCCACTGAAATTAGGACCGAAAATTAGGTTGATACCGTCATGAAGGTCAAAATCTTGTTCTTGGAAACAACCGAAAGTCTTAAGGCGGATGCGTTCTAACAACATATCATCTGTCCTTTTTCTCGTGAATAAGATCGTAAAGCATCTGTGCTCTGACCTTATCGCGACCGTTTTTTAGCGTAAATTCAAATGCGTGCACGATCGCATCAAGTTCATCGGGACCCAAGAGGCTATACTTCTCGTCACGCTGAATGAGTGCCTCAATTTCTCTCTTATAGATGTTCAGTGTTTCGTTTTCAAGTGAGATGTCCATATTGGTGTCCATTGTGTGAATCAGGATTCACAGGATTAGAGGATTTACAAGATTAACAGTTGGTGCTACGGACCCTATTTAGATTTTCGCTTTGATCTGCATCAAGCGTTCACAGGCTTCGGTGAGTATCTCGTCCGCCATACTAAACATGAATCTGAATTTCGTTCTACCGAGATGCGAACGACTGTAGAAACTGGAGCCCGGTACGCCACCGACACCTATTTCTTTGACAAGCCAATGTGCAAACGTTGTATCGTCAGAAAAACCGAAATCGATGATGTCGGTCATAATGTAATATGCTCCCTCTGGTTGCTGACAACGGAACCCGGCTTTTGTGAGGGAGTCCACGAGAAACTTGCGATTCTTATCGTACTTTTCCACCAATGCTTTATGGTAACTCGGTGGTAAATTGAGAGCGACGACCCCGGCACGTTGCAGCGGATGCGGTGCACCGACGGTGAGGAAATCGTGCATCTTACGGACCGCATCTGTTAATATCCCCGGTGCGATAACGTAGCCTAACCGCCACCCCGTCATTGAATACGCCTTGCTTAAACCGGAGACAGTGATCGTCCTATCCCGCATCTGTGGCAGAGATCCGATGCTGATATGCGGTATTTTGTCGTAGATCATGTGCTCGTAGATTTCATCGGTAATCGCGAGAACATCGAATTCGCAGCAGAGATCGGCAATTTCTTGAAGTTCGTCCCGTGTAAAAACCTTACCGAGCGGATTATTCGGCGTGTTTATGATAATCGCCTTTGTGTTAGCGGAAAATGCGTCTCGGAGTTCGGTAGGATCGTAGGTGAAACGGAGAGTGCCATCGGCTGCTGGTGTCTCCTGCAGTGCTACATAGACAGGGTCTGCGCCAGAGATGATCGTATCTGGTCCATAATTTTCATAAAACGGCTCAAAGATGATAATCTCGTCGCCGGGGTTGATAATCGCGAGGAGTGCGGAGAGCATCCCCTCTGTTGAACCGCAGGTGACAGTTACATTTTTGTCAGCGTCTGTTGGGATACCGTTGAAAGTGGTCATCTTTTGGGCGATTGCCTCGCGGAATGCCGGTGCCCCCCACGTGATGCTATACTGATTGTATCCTTCTTGGATTGCCGCAATCGCAGCGGCTTTGACTTCGGGAGGCGGCTGGTACGCCGGTGTGCCTTGTGATAAGTTAATCGCATTATGGCGCAAACAGAGCTGCGTCATACCACGGATGACGGATTCGCTAAAGCGGGTGGATTTGTCTGAGAGTTTAGATTGAACGGTAATTTTGGGTATCCTTTTCGATGTCGTTCGTGGATATGAACACACTACATTCCGGTTTTGTAGCTCAAAATGATCCCGTCGTCTAAAGGGATATCGACGGAGTGTAGTTGTGGCGTGTTAAAGACAAATTCGATGTAGTCGGGCATTTCGTCGCGCATGGTAACAGTATCATCGGCGACGATTAAACCGCCGGTCCGGATGTTAGGGAACGCCAATTCGAGGTAGCGTCGGTATTCACTTTTTTCTCCGTCAAGGAACACAAGATCAAAGGTCGCTTCACATTTGGGTATCTCGTCGATCGCATTTCCGATGCGGACATCAACGATGTTGTCTAACCCGACTTCCTGAAGATGTGCCTCTGCTTCGGCTGCACGCATCGGGTCAAACTCCAGTGTGATGAGCTTGCCGCCTGTTTCCTTCAACGCTGCCGCGAGATAGATTGCAGAGTATCCGTTACTTGTTCCGACCTCAAGCACATTTTGTGCGTGAATAGAACAGATGAGGATAGAGAGGAACTGACCATTTTCGGGTGCGATGTTGGTATATTCTTTTGCCGTTCTCTCAAGTCGTTTTAAAACGGATTCGTATTGTTCCATAACATCAAGTGTTCTGATAGTTTTGAATGGAGAATAGTATGTAATAATGTTATCATAAATTAGCAGCGTTGTCAAGGGTGTTCCGAAAACCGTAGGGGCGAGGTCTCCTCGCCCGATACTAAATAAAGCCTACGTGAACTTATTGAAAGAGTTGCCAACTTCTACCGGGGAGATCCGCGCGAAATACCTCTACATTTCCACGGTCTGCCATTGTGACGTAGCAGGTGCGTCCATCAGAACCGCCGAAAGCGATGTTCGAGCAGAGCTTGCCTGTTAGTTGTACTTCCAATAGTACTTCACCTTCAGGTGAGAGCTTCGCGACTGTACCTTTGCCATGCCGAGTGATATAGAGATTTCCTTCAACATCGCAGCGCATTCCATCCATATTGAAATCAGGGAACTGAATCAGTAACCGTTTATTGCTAATTTCACCGTCAGGCGACAGATCGTAAGCCCAGACGTTGCGTTGTGCGGATTCGTTGACATATAACACCTTTTCATCTGGACTCACCTCAATCCCGTTGGTGGTCCCCATATCCGCTTCCAACAATGTCACCTGACCGTCTGTATCTATTCTCCAAATTTGTCCTGTTGAGGCACCCCAATTCGGATCGCTGGCGTAGAGGATGTCGTTCGCACCGATAGCGAGATCGTTAGGTTGGTTCATTGTCGGTTCGTGTGCGTGGACACTGATCGCCCGTGTCTCCATATCTACTTTGAGGACATTGTGATTGGTATAGTCTGCGATGAACATGAATCCTTCGCTGTTAAATCGGATCCCGTTACCGATACTACCGGTTGGTAGTTCGACGAACACGCTTTCGACACCATCAGGCGTTACCTTACCGATGGTGTGTTGTCTCTCGTAGTTGACGGCATATAGATTGCCTTCCGCGTCACAAGCGGGTCCCTCAATCCCGGATGTCCATCCGTTGACGGGTGTAAATTCTCGACTGACAAAAAGTTCTTTGCTCATTTTCCACTCCTTGAAGAATTTAGTTTCCACTACAAAGTACAAACACACCCGTATAGGCGTGTGCGAAGTTCTGTCCGCCGATAGGCGCGAATTCGGAGTTTCCGAAGAATCCGATGACAGGTAATCCGGGGAACTGCTCTTGTATAACACTGATGTCGTGATGTGCGGTACCGTAGAGTCCTTTCCCACGTCCGAGACAGTTAAAATAGAGTCCGAAATCGGGTGGATGTTTCTCGGTCTTTTCAGCTAATTGCGCGATAATCGTTCGGATCTCTTCCGCGGCGGCACGCGGGTTCCGAAGGTGAAACTGAACGAGTTGTCCGTCTTTGACCTCTTCGGATATGGCGATTGCTGCATGCTCCTCATTAACACCGACAAGATTACGGATGAGGAAATCACCGCGTGTCGGGTTCCTGTTTGTATCATCCATGGCAATGCCCATAAAGATCGTGCCCCCGGATCGTCGAATGTCGTCTTGTGTAAGGAGTTTCAAAACGTTTTTAAAATTTTCCAGTGCCGGTTCACCGTCCAATTCAAAGATAACGCGCCCCTCGGATTTCGTGACTTCACGGGGTTCACCGATCGGCTGACAGCCCTGTGCCACACCGATCTGCGCTCTGAATTTTCCGGTTAGCAGGAATCCCGTAACACCGCCTTCCGTTGCTTGTGTCCCTTTCCAGTGGTACATCTGTGCCCCCGTTGCGTCTCCAGAAACGGCGGCACCGACGACAGGAAGCGTCGTACCATCGCTACCAATCTGGTTCACGAGTTCCGCAGGTTCGACAGTGCGGATGTCTGGAAAGATTATGAGTAGCGAATTGTCTTGAAGTTGAGATTGAACGTTCTGTAGAATCTGTTGTCCTATCTCGGTTTCTGTGCCTTCTGCGCTAAACGAGACTGCAGAGATTTGGTCACTTCGTAGGACCATTACAACAAGCGCGGGTTCGTCTTCAAACTCACCCCCTGAAGTCAAGACGCTCATGCCGCTACATCCGATGAGTTCGTCACAACTTGAGAAGTCGTGAACTGCTTGATATAACTGCTCATACGCTGTCTGATAGTTAATCGTTGCGAATACGATAGCAATGTCTGCCTTAGCGATGCCAGCGTTTCCCATCGCTATACGTGTTGCTTCTTCTGCTGCTCCGGCAGTGGAGAGGTCATGTGAATGCCCGACACCTACATGGATCATCTTTGCTCTCCCATTTTTTACGTTCATCTATGTTGCGTAAATCTTATGAATATCTCAAGTGACTTAGAGAATACCATAAACTTCGGAATAGGTCAACTGAGATTTTCTGTATACGACATCTCAATTTATGATATACTATTTAGATAGGGTTTATGCATTTTTTTTCAGAAGTTACGTAATAGGCGGGGTTGCAAACCCCGCCTGCAAGGGGGCTGCGTAAGTCCTATTAGAATCGAAAACATACCACTATTTACTGGGAACTTGGAGGCAGATGTATGACTACAGCATCGGAAAGAAAATGGGATGGATCAATTGTCCGTTATCCTGATCCGGCGATTGAGGTGCTTGATCCGCGTTTTGGGAAATATAAGATTGGTAACTCCGTTGTTGAACGGTTGTGGACAGGTGCGCGCTGGTCGGAGGGACCTGTCTGGTTCGGGGATGGTGGGTATCTCCTCTGGAGCGATATTCCGAACAACCGGATACTGAAATGGGAGGAATCTAACGGGCAAGTAAGTGTCTATCGACAACCGTCTAACTACAGTAATGGACACACCCGGGACCGGCAAGGGCGGCTCATCAGTTGTGAACACGGTGCACGCCGCGTCACCCGAACGGAACATGATGGAACGATTACCGTGCTGCTTGGAACCTTTGATGGCAAACCGCTCAATGCCCCGAATGATGTTGCTGTCCACTCGGATGGACATATCTGGTTTACCGATCCCGGTTACGGGATTATGCTCAACTACGAAGGACATATCGCCGATTTTGAGCTGCCGACCTGTGTTTATCGCCTCAATCCAGATACCGGTGAGGCGACCGTTGCGACAGATGAACTCGAAAAGCCGAACGGTATCTGTTTCTCACCCGATTATGATAAACTTTATATTGTAGATACAGGGGTTACACACACAGAGGGAACGCCTCGGAATATTTATGTCTATGATGTCATTGACGGTGAACGTCTCGGCAAACAAGAGGTGTTCTGCGATATGGCACCGGGTATCGCTGACGGGATCCGGTGCGATGTTGATGGGAATCTATGGGCAAGTGCAGGATGGGTTGGAGACGGTTACGACGGTGTACACGTTTTCGCACCAGACGGGACGCGGATCGGACATATCCATCTGCCAGAAATCTGTGCGAATCTGTGTTTTGGTGGTGTAAAACGGAACAGACTGTTTATGGCAGGCAGCCAGTCGCTTTACTCGGTATATGTTGAAGCACAAGGCGTACCACTGTTTTAATTTTTAGTGGAACGATAAAACTGATGAGCCCGTTAGAACATATTAACTGCCCAATTTGTGAAGCGGACGACACGGCACCACTTTTTGATAAAGATTCGCTGTCCGTGGTAATATGCCAGCAGTGCCGGTTACGATATGTGAATCCGAGGATCCGTCGTCAGACGCTTGAGGCTGAATACACCGAGACGTACTATCCACCGGATAAAGTAGAACGTATCCATACAGGTAGTATGGAATGGTTACAGATGACAGAACGCCTCACAGAGTTGGAGGCACAATGTCCGATCAGAGGGCGACTGTTGGATGTCGGATGTGGTATCGGTACGTTTTTACATCTGGCGCGCGAGCAGGGGTGGGAATCACACGGTATTGATCCATCTAAAAGTGGGAGTGCCTTTGCTAAAGAGAATTATAAACTCGATGTACAATGTGGGTATATCTTTGACGCGGATTTTCCATCTGCATATTTCGACGCAATTACACTCTACCATGTGTTAGAGCATATCTCAGAATTAAATCCGTTTCTCAGTGAGTTGCGTCGCGTTCTGAAACCGAAAACCGGCACTTTGGTCATTGAAGTGCCGAATGGCGAGAGCCTACAGAGCCGTTTGCAGAAGGCGGATTGGCCCTACGTCCATCCGCATGACCATCTGTACTATTTCTCCGCGTCCTCTTTACCGAAGCTGCTGCAGAAACATGGGTTTAGCGACATCACGCTGGGTAGACCGAAACGCGTAAGTCCGATGACAGGTTTCCGTTTCATGCTTCGCCAAGCAGCAACGGCTGTGTTGGTTCAGGTAAACTTAGGCACTGTGATCCGAGTGTACGCGAGTTAGGTGTTCCATTACGACACCGGTGCTCGATAAGAAAACGTTTGGATGACATCGTTCATCAGGAGTCTCTGCGCTATTGTTTCAATCCGTTCAGCGTTTAGGTCACCAGTCAGCCAGTACTTATGCCCGGTACGGACGGTAGTGACACCTGTGATCCCTAAATCTTGGATGCCTTTGACTGTACTATCGCCAACTGCGTCGGTAACACCGGGCTTAAATTGGACTTCCAACGTCCAGTCTTTTGAAGCGTTATCTTGGTTAGCGCAAGTGTAAGTTTGTGTGATCGGGTCTGCAAGGAGTTCCGAACCGATTCGGTCAACGGTTTGTGTATTAAGCGTGCCTTCAATCCAATAGACAGTAGCAGTACGGACAGCATCAACACCACTGATACCGAGATCGGTGATATCCTCAAGAATCCCGTCTCCGACAGTATCAGGGACTTCGGGTTTATAGTAGACTTCAACTTTCGAGTTTTTCATAAGGTTGTTCCAGAGTTCCTGCCTCTATGAGTGCGCCAACGTTTCCTTAGCATATTATCGATAAAATAGAATTTCCTCTGCCTTTTTAACACGCTTTTCCCAATTGTATAGAAAATTGAGAAAAAGTCAAATTGAAATTACGTTTTCTTATGAAAGCTGCTATAATATTAACAAACAGGATCATTTTCAAAATGGACACAACATTATGTCATTAAATATATTGGTCTTTGGCGCACATCCCGATGACTGTGATATCAAAGCAGGCGGGGTCGCTGCCCTGTATGTACAGCAAGGACACCATGTTAAGTTTGTCTCCGTTACGAACGGTGACGCAGGACACCATGAAATGGGTGGCGGTCCCTTGGCACAGCGACGCTATGCCGAAGCACAAGCCGCTGCCGACGTTATCGGAATTGAATATGATTTATTGGATAATCACGACGGCGAACTGATGCCGACATTAGAGAATCGCTACAAGATTATCCGCACGATTCGCGAGTTCCGTCCAGACTTAATTATGACGCACCGTCCGAACGATTATCATCCGGATCATCGGTACACGTCAACGTTGGTGCAAGATGCTGCGTATATGGTGACTGTCCCAAACATTTGCGCGCTCACGCCACACCTGCAAAAGAATCCTGTTATCGTCTATTTGAGTGACGGTTTCATGAAGCCGTATCCGTTCACGCCGGATGTCGTCGTTGGTATTGATGCCGTGATAGAGCAGAAGATTGATATGCTTCACTGCCATGTATCACAGTTCTACGAGTGGCTTCCTTATAACAGTGGCACGTTGGATACGGTTCCTACAGGGGCATCGGATCGTCGTGTGTGGCTCGCTGAACGGTTGCGCAACCGGTTTCGTGGAACAGCTGAAAAGTATCGGGATCAATTGATAGCACTGTATGGTGAAGGAGCGGGATCGCAAATCCAATACGCAGAGGCGTTTGAAGGATGCGAATACGGTTCATCGCTGACAGCAGATAATATCCCTATCCTATTTCCCTTCTTCAAATAAGGAGCCTCGTTTTAAGCCAATGCCAACAGAACAAGCCAGTGCCAGGACGCTGATGTATATCGTCTGTGTTATCGGTCTCATCTTTGCGATAGTTATGGTTATTCTCTTTTTCAACGCAGCACCTGCGCGTTCCAATATTGAGGTGCATCGTATAAATGAAGTTGCGGAATGTCTGAAGTGCCACTTGATAGGTGATGAAGAGTCGCCAACGATGCCACACCTTAATCTCGGTAATTGTAACCTCTGCCACGGTTTATCAAAAGAGCAGACAGAGCGTTAGTTGTTTTATAACACTATTTCTGAATTTATGAAGTGATACAATACGGAAACACAAACTAACAGTTTGTGCTACAATTCGCCCTTGCCTTGACACCGACCCACGTGATATTATCCTCTTCCTCGCTGATGGTCTGCTGATCTTTAAAGTTGTTCTCCTCTAACACAGATTGAACCTGTTCAAGTTCGGTCTCCAAGATACCAGAAAAGATGACGCTACCTCCCGGATGTAGTCGGGACGGACAATTCGGGATGATCGGAAGGATGGTTTTCGTTAAAATGTTACCGATGATGAGATGGTATGTGTCGTCTGTATGCTTGAGTCCATCACCTTGAGACAAGAACACCTGCGATGTTACACCGTTTGTTTGGAAGTTCTCAGCGGCGATAGGAATCGCTGTCGGATCAATTTCAATCGCGTGTACCTGTTTCGCGCCGAGTTTAACAGCGGCAATTGATAAAATCCCTGAACCGGTTCCGATATCTGCGACATGATCATCGGTTTTGACGGTATCCTCTAACAACGCGAGGGAGAGCCGTGTCGTTGGATGGTATCCTGTGCCGAACGCCATTCCCGGGTCAAGTTGTATCAAGATGTCGGTTTCGTCGCGAGATGTCTCGTGCCATGTCGGTACGATAATCATCCGTTTTCCGATGCGCTTCGGTGGGAACGCTGCTTTCCAAGCTTCCACCCACTTTTCAGATTTGACGTGTTTTAAGTTAATCGTTGCGGGACCGGGTTGGATGTCCCACATTGGAAGTTCCGCAAGGAAGTCTCGGAGCTTCTGCATCCGTGCGCCGACACGATCATCTAACGGGTAGTAAGCGATAAGGTTGACTGTGGTGTCATCAATCGAACTGAATTCAACACCCGTGGCATTCAGTTCAAAGAGACAATTCGCGACCGCCTCGGATGCGTTGTGTGAGGTGGTTACTGTGATTCTTGCCCAATCCATTTGTCATATCTATCCATTCCCGGAACGATAGACGCTGATAGGGAGCGCTATTCGGTGTCATCCTCTTCATGACGACCGAGTAACTTTTCCCAGAAACCTTCGTGTTCCTGGTTCGCGGATTCACCGCGCATAGCCGCAAACTCTTCCAACTTTCTTCGTTCTTCACTGTTGAGGTGCGTCGGGGTCTCGATTTCTATTTCGACGATGAGGTCTCCTATGTTAGAGCGTTTGTAAATAGGAACACCTTTGTTAGGTATACGGAGTTGTGCGCCATATTGTGTGCCGGGTGGAATATGTAACTCCTCATGTCCATCAATCCCTTGTACGCTGATTTTTGCCCCGAGTGTCGCTTGTATAAACGAAATTTTGGCGGATGTGATGAGATTGTTTTCATCTCTATGGAAACGCTCATGCGGTGCGACGTTGATAACGACGTATAAATCACCTGGTGGAGCACCGTTGAGACCTGCTTCACCCTCACCGCGTAATTGATACTTAAATCCGGAATCGACCCCTTTATCAATATTGAGTTTAATTTCGCGTGTATTTCGGACGACCCCTTTTCCATTACAAGGTGGGCACGGGTCTTGTATGATTTCACCTTCGCCATGGCATCTCGGGCAGGTTCGCGCCATCGTGAAAAAGCCCTGTGATTGACTGATTTGTCCTCTTCCGTGGCATCTCGGGCAGGTTATGACATCTGTTCCGGGTTTCGCGCCACTGCCGCCGCATGTTGAGCATGTTTCGATGCGTGGTACTTGGATCGAGACCTGCTTACCGTGGATAACATCTTCGAGTGTCACTTCAAGGTTGTATTGCAGGCTACGGCCCCGTTTCGGGGCGCGTTGCCTTCCGCCGAACCCCCCTAACAGGTCGCCAAAAACATCCCCAAACAGGTCATCAAGATTCACACCGAACCCGCTGAAATCGGTCGTCATTCCCTCAAGTCCAGCGTGTCCGAATCTATCGTAGGTATTTCGTTTCTCTGGGTCTCGCAATACTTCATAAGCCTCAGTCGCTTCCTTGAATTTGTCTTCGGCTTCTTTATTGTTAGGGTTTTTATCGGGGTGAAATTGGATAGCGAGTTTGCGATAAGCCTTCTTAATCTCATTCTCGTCGGCATCACGATCAACGTTCAATACCTGATAGTAATCGCGTTTTTGCGTCATATTATACCTTCCTATGCCTCATCAGCGGTGGCGTTTTCATTATTGTCGTCAGGTGTGTCGGTTTCGTCAACTTCAGGGGGGCCTTGTGAAACAACAACTTGCGATGCGCGTAAAACACGTGTGTGCAGCATGTAGCCGCGCCGGAATTCCTCAATTACCTTCCCTTCCGACACGTCATCTGAGGGCGTAATCAGAAGCGCTTCGTGCTGGTTCGGGTCAAATGTCTCACCGACGGCTTCAATAGGCACCAGGCCATGGATTTTAAGAGCATCCAGCAACTGTTTATGGACGAGTTGTACACCTTCATTGAAACTTGTGAACTCAGTCGGAGCGTCACTCGCTTCTACCTGCTCGTTTACACTTTTAATCGCGGCTTCCAAACTATCTAATACGGGGAGCATCCCTTCAAGAATACCTTCGTTGGCGAATTTGAGTTGTCGTTGATAATCTGCTTGTAGGCGTTTTTTGGTATTCTCGGCTTCTGCTGCCGTGCGGAGTAGGAGATCACGTTCGCCTTTATATTCATCATGTACTTTTTCTACGGCAGCGGCAACCTCTTTTTCTATCTCTTCACGCAGGAGCTCTTCGCGTTCTACTTCAAATTGTTCTCGAACCCTTTGGATAATGACTTCTACCTCTTTTTTAGCCTCTGAAGTAACGTTGGTAGCGGTCTCTTCAACGGTAGAGATTCGTTCTTCAATTACTTTTTTGACTTCCGATTTTATCGTGTCAAGAGACGACTCCGCCATTTCTCGCATCCGAGTGACGAGTGTCTTGTCACCCCCATTTTCACTATCCGTAGTCTTGTTCTCTGGGGACGCTTCTGCTTCTGTTTTTTCCTCTGTTTCTGTTTGAATAGGTATCTCTTTAACTTCAGCCATGATAAAATCCTCTTGTCTTATTGAAAATGTGGTTTAAAAAGGTCGTTTGTATATTTATAGTGCCTTAGCCGTGGACGGCATTGGCAAAATCCTGCATGAGTTCAAGGGATCCATTTTCTTCAAGAACGTTGCCTGTCACGACGAAATCTGCGCCAGCTGCCACTTTTTCAGCTGCGATTTTCGGGGTACGGATCCCTCCACCAACGATTACAGGAATACTAATTTGGTTTTTGACAGTGGTGATCATTTCGTCAGGGACGGGGTGTGCTGCGCCGCTCCCAGCCTCTAAATACACCATCTGCATGCCGAGATATTCCGCTGCTAATGCGTGCGGTCCGGCGATATCTGGCTTGTCACGAGGGATCGGGATCGTTCCGCTCATGAACTCAACAGCGGTCCTGCTCCCCCCTTCAATAAGCATATAACCCGTAGGGATTGGTTTTAGGGCGTGTCGTTGTATCCAGGGGGCTGCTTTGACCTGTTCGCCAATGAGATAGTTCGGGTTGCGTCCGCTGATGAGGCTGATATAGAGTATAGCGTCCGCATAAGGTGTAAGGTGCATCGAATCTCCTGGGAATAGGACAATCGGGAGTTGTGTTTCCTGCTTGAGTGCTTTCGCAATCGGTCCCAAATCGTTCGTTAAAAAGCTGCCTCCAAGTAATATAGCGTCTGCCCCTGAACGTTCAATTTCTCGCGCGAGTTTGGCACATTTTTCAACCTCACACTGCTCAGGATCAATTAGGACGAGATAGCCTGCATTATATTTTTTAAGTGTCTCGTAGAAATGGTTAAGAACCCAATTTGATCTCAAATGCGATTTTCCCCTTTTTACCGATAATTGATAACAGATATCGGATACAAATTATACTTCTTCCCCATAGAATTGTATCACATTTTAGGCGGTTTGTCAAATTCTGTACGTTGTACAAACGCATAGAGTAGGACACCAGCAGCGACAGCTACGTTGAGCGACGATTGTCCTGATGCCATCGGGATACGTACCAATGCTGTGCAGCTTTCGCGTGCCTCAGCGGAGAGTCCGGTATTCTCATTACCCACAACAATAGCAATCGGGTGTGAAATCTCAGCCGTGAATATGTCGTTTTCGGCACTGGCTGTGGCACCTAATACACACCAACCCGAAGAGCGAAGTGCCGCAATCGCTTCAGTGATGCTCGGTGTCTGAAATAAAGGCAGACGCCCCACGGCACCCCGTGAGGCACGGATACAGTTTTTGTGAAACGGATGTGCGGCTGTTTCACTTAATAAAACAGCAGAAACGCCCGCCGCGTCCGCGGTCCGTAACGTCATCCCAAGATTATCGGGATTCCCGATGTCTTCTGCAATGAGCAACAGACACCTCGAACCGAAGTGGAAATTGAGATGACCAGACGCTGAAAGGAAGTTCGGATAACTCAGGTGAATTGATGCTATAATTGCGGGAACAGGTCGCGTCGTCGTGATTGATCCCATAATCCCCGTACTCACTTGGTAAACGGATAAATTTTCCTCCACTGCTCGTTTGAGAAAAGCCTTTCCATCAATCGTCGCGACAAATTCAGGCGTATAAAGCAGCGATTCAATCGGAAATCCATCTGCTACTGCTCTCTCTACAACCAACGATCCTTCGGCAATAAATTGTGAGTGTTCAATTTTCCCTTTCAATGAGGTAAGTTTACGGGAATATGAAACAATAGCATCCTTTCGTTTCAGGATGGTTCGCTGCTCGGCTTTGGTCCTGCTACCGCGTTTGACCCCTCGATAAAAAGAACCGGCGTTCGTCCGAACACTATCGCCGTCTATAACATCCGGAATTCTGCCTTCTATCCATTTCTCTGTGAGATGAAACAGTCCTATTTGTCGTCTCGGAAACGCCAATAGTAGTTCCCGTAGACTGCGCTCGTTTGTTGCTATGATATGGACTTGGTAATCGTTTTCAAGCATCCGCTCCGGTTCTAACAACATAACGCCATCGAGTTGTTGCCACCCTGCGACACGCACTTCGTACGCGGGCTGCCATTTGCCTGTTTCACAAAAGGTTTGATACGCCTGTTTAAAACGGGCAACAACATCTGTGTCCATGTTTTCTTTCTCTAAGAAAGCGATCACTTCATCGTAGTTTATCATAAAAAAGTTCCGAGGTAGATGGCACCGAGTCCAACGAATATATCCCACTTCATCCAACATTGGATGCGAGTGCAATTTTCTTTGGATGCATCTCGTGAGAGACGTATCGCAAGAGCGATAAGCACGAGATCAACGCCGAAGACAACGACCAGCAAATAGTGCCACGAATACCAACCGAATATGTATGGGATCGGACTAAACAGGACGACCGATGCCATGAAACCGATTGCCACCTGGACAGCGAGTTGCGGGTTGAGAATGGCAAGCGTTTTTACGTTGTTTTTCAGGTCCCCTTCGGTATCTTCGAGGTCTTTGACGATTTCTCTCGCTGTCGTAAACAAGAATGCGAAGATTGCTGGAATCAACGTCCCGCGCACCGAATCTATTGCGACCCCTCCCGCGATAAATGTTAAACCGGTTAATCCGCTTACGACTAAGTTCCCGATAAATGGTGTCCGTTTTAGCCAGAAGGCGTAACTCGCAAGCGCGATAAACACGAGAATTGCGATCCCCGTAGCGTTCCTATTAATTAATGTCCCTACCCAGACACCGATGACAACAAGGAGGATAGCGAATATCAGTGCATTTCTGCGGCGGATACGTCCCGATGGCAAGGGTCTCCGTGGACGGTTAATCCGATCAATCTCATAGTCGCAATAGTCGTTTATTGCGTTTCCCGCAGAAAGCAAGGCGAATGCCGAGATTGAGACCAGCAACAATCGGATGTTCATAAGTTCTTCCATCCGAGCTTGGCTCGCGAACATCCCACCGAGCCACGCGGAGACAAAGGCGATGATTCCGTTAAGGGGGCGCGCCAGTTCAAGATATGCGAACAGCGTTTTCATGGGTCTCTGCCTCAACCTCCAAATTCATAAATGCGTTACGGGTAACGGATGCCAAAACGAAATGAATAATACCAACGGGTGCCAAATACGATACCCCCAAACCAGAGCAGGTAGATAGGAAATAGCACACCAGCACAGAGGCTTAGCGTCAGGATCCCGATGCGTGTTGCCCAGATAATAACATTTTGCTTTGGGTAGAAGTTCATATAGAGAAAGACTGGTAAGCAGATGACGCTTGTTACCCCGGCAATCCAATCTCTGAACAGGACAGCGGAAACGATCGCGGCTATTAACAGCACTAAACTTAACAGACATGCTCGTCTTTTTCCGAGCCATACACCGGTTGTATTATCACCGCCGACGCTATCACCTTTTACGTCAGGGAGCGTTGTATTTACAAAAGCGGCGGCGACAGAAAATAGATATGGAAGGCTGCGGTATACGGCTTCAACACCGATCGGTGTAACCGTCGTCCACCCGATAAGAAAGGCGATGCACCCGTATCCGAGAGCATTTGCACATAAATCGGCAATTGGTATCCCTTTGAGGCGGACAGGCCGTACAGAGTATGCGAATCCGAGCAAGGTTGAGAGTAAAATGAGAATAAGATATGCTGGATTTTCCGGAAAGACGAACAGGCTCAACAAAATTGAGAATGCCACCAACACCCCTACTTGCCATTTAAGTATCCGAAGTTTTACATACCCTTGTGCGACGAGATATAGTTTGTCATTGTGTGCATCTGTCTCCCGATCTGCTATTTGATTGACAATGTAGACGGCTCCCATCAACAGTGAGTATAGGAAAAGGGTTACCCATAAATGGAGTGGCTGGTGTATCTCTGATCCTGATCGTGAAGCGTGTCCATGGTGGTATCCCAATAGCAGAAGTGTCCAGACTGGAAATAGTAGCGTAGGTCGCAGAACTGCCACATAATCTAAGAAGTGGTATACCTTCGGTTGTCTGGTATCGTTATGTTGCATCCTCCAGCTCTTGAATTTTTGCTTCGAGTTCCGCCACCCGTTTTTGGAGTTTTGTGAATTCAGGGAGCAGTTCTGGTAGTTTTCGAGTCGCGGCGCGAATTCGGAGTTCTTGTTTATGTGGACGTGCGGGGAATCCGGAGAGGCGGCTTCCTGGAGGCATATCCTTCGTCACAGCGGATTTCGCGTAAACGACGCTGTCCTCGCCGAGCGTTAAATGTCCGGCTGCGCCGCCGTGTCCTGCGATATTTACGCGATCTCCGAGTGTCGTACTCCCTGCAATCCCGACCTGTGCAGCGAGGCAGCAATCTTCTCCGATGACCACATTGTGTGCGATCTGGACGAGGTTATCCAATTTGGTGCCGCGTTTGATGCGCGTCTCAGAGAGTGTGGCCCTGTCAATAGTGGTGTTCGCGCCGATCTCAACATCGTCCTCAATGACGACGGTGCCGATCTGCGGAATTTTGTGGTGATGTCCGTTGACTGGAGCGAACCCGAAACCGTCACTCCCGATAACCGCACCGCAATGGATCGTCACACGATCCCCGATAGTGATTTCTTCTCGTATGCTAACGTGCGGATAGATGAGTCCATCAGCACCGATTGTGGTGCCTTCTCCGATATAGACGTAGGGTTGTATGACGGTGTCGTCCCCGATTTCGACATTGTCAGCGATATAGGTAAACGCTTGGATGGCGACCCGTTCTCCGAGTTTCACATTCTCGCCGAGAATTGCGGTTTCATCGATTCCCGGAAGGGCTTGACGGTTCTTATCGACTGAGAACATCTGTAAGACTTGAAGAAAAGCCCAATAGGGGTCTTTAACACGGATTGTCGATTTCCCGTTTCCAGGGACACCGTGTCCGATGATAATTGCGCCTGCTTGCGTTGTGGCTAAAGCAGCGATGTACTTCGGGTTAGCAACAAAAGTAATCTGAGTTGGCAGCGCTTCTTTAATACCAGAAACTCCTGTAATTTCAATATCACCATCTCCGGAGAGTTCTCCATCAAGGTGTTCGCAAATTTCCTTGAGTTTCATAAGTGTCTAACCCTCATCCTTTCTCCGTAGTTGTGAAAGGTTCATGATTTCGGAGTTTAGGCGTGTAGCGTTATTCGGATTTTTCGCCGTTTTCGCCGTTTTCGCCATTTTCGCCGTTTTCGTTCATCAATTCGATAAACTTCTTCGTCAAATCGTATTCTTCTTTGACATAGAGCGTGATGAGTCGTTTTTCGAGGATAATATCATAGTTTTCGGTTTTTCCGACATTAATAATCAATTCTTCAAGGGATTTGTAAATCGGTTCAAGCAATTCTCTCTCTTTGTCTAAGAGTGCTTGCTGCCCGATTTCGCGATCCCGCTGGTATTCCTGCTGAAGTTGGAGGATCTGGTTGTCTAAATCTGCGGTTTGCGCATCTTCAACGAACAGCTGAGTTTTCGCTTTCTGCTCTTGTATGGTACGGACTGCGTCTGCTTTCTCTTGCAATTGTTTCTGCAGTCGTTCCCCTGCTGCTCTGAGCGTTTCAGTCGCTTTTGTCGCTGCTTCTGATCCTTTTAGGACTTCTTCAGTGTTGACGACCCCGATTTTGAAAGCTTCCTGCCCGATACTTCCTGTACTAAAACTGAAAGCGGCAATAATAATTAGTAATAGAGTTAGGCGTGCTTCAGAAGCACCCCGTCGAAGTGATTTCATATTTTTATCCTTTCTTCTGAGAAATTAATAGGCTCATCATCTGAAGGCGTTACATGTGTTGCCAGTCATTCGAGTTTGTGAGTTTATGTATGATTCCCTCACCCTCCTTAGTGAGATATATGACTGGATGAACATTCAGGTAAACTTTGAATATTTCGAAAGTTTCGTTCTTAGAACTTTTTAGAATCCTGGTCCAATGGTAAAGTGGAATCTCCCAGCGGGTTCACCGCTGATGCGGTCCAAGCCGTATCCCCAACCTAAGCGTGCCAGCATGCCGAACATATTGAGTCGCGCCTCGACCCCGAGTCCACGTTTCGGGTTAATCTGCGTAAACGGGTTTCTAACACTTTCATCCCATACTTGTCCTATATCGAAAAACAGTGCAGCAGTGAGCTGCGGGGACACTGGAATACGATACTCAATATTCGCGAAGAGTACTTTGTCACCACCATAGGGGTTGAAATGTCCTGTTTCATCAGGGTCCGGGTAGATTTCATAGTTTTCGTAGCCGCGGATAGTGTCTACACCACCGAGGAAGAACCGTTCATAATATAGGAATTCTCGATCGGCACTTTTACTTTGCATGAAACCTGCCCGTGCGTGAAATGCGATCACATGGTTCCACCAACCACTGTAGAACCAACTGGTGTCAGCGTAGTATTTTTGGAATTGGTTGTCTGCCCCTAAGATACCACCGGAATATTCATAAGAGAGCGAATGCGATGCCCCGCCAGTTGGGTCATATAAAGAGGTGCGATAGTCGCGAGTATCCCGCCCAACGGCAAAGAGGATACTGCGGGTGGAACGATTAAAAGGTTTATCTGGGTTGTGTACTTCGACATGTTCGTTCCTGAACCTGACAGAGAGATCAATATCATAAGCGATGGGTCTGCCGAGAGTTACAGACGCGCCGCGTCGTCCCCAAACATATCTATCATATAGATAGTTAGCATTCGTTCGGTTAAGGAGTGTGCCAACGGTTCCGTAGTGCCGCCGGAAACGACGGTTATCATATAACCGGGCGTTGAGGCGTGTGGGGGTGCCAAGTATCCAAGGTGTCCCAAAACTAATTTCGGCTGTGTGATGGTCACGCGTCCCTATTTCACCTTTAAGGTGTACTCTGTATGCCCGTCCGAGGAGATTGTTCTGTCCGACTTCAGCAGTCCCGAAGATGCCGCCTTCGCTTCCGTATCCGCCGCCAAGGCTCAGCATTCCGGTTCGCGGCGTTTCCGCGATATTGACTCTCAAATCCTTTCGGTTCTCTATGTCGGTGTCGCTTGGCACGAAATCGACAGCACGGATGAAAGATCCCATCTGGAACAACCGTTGCCGTGCCTTACGCAAGGATTTGACATCTAACAATTCATCCGTTTCGATGTCCAAAAAGTCCAATTCTCGTTTGACGACATGCTCCATGGTCTTCTCAAGTCCGCTGATAATTACCTTACCGATGACGATGACATCGCCTTCGTTGATCTGTAGCGTAATGTTAACCAATCCGTCGTTTTCATCAAAGGTTGGGACGGGTACGACTTCAGAGAGCAGGTACCCTCTATCGAGATAAGCCTGCTGTAATTTGGAGATAGATTCGTCAAAGTTTCCACGGTTGAACACTTCACCCTCTGCCGGGTCAAGCATCCCACGTATCTTCTTTTCGGAGAACAGAGATTTGGCACCGGCTTCAACTTCAAGTGTATAAGTTCCGATAACATATTCGGGACCTTCGTCAACGGTGATGTCAAGTATCAATCCTGTTTTGTCTTCAGTGAACCGTTTTTCGTATCCGACGACTTTAATCTGTGCGAACCCTCGGTCTTGATAGTAATTGCGAAGGTTGAAGGCAAGGTCTTCTTCCTCAAAGAGTATCTGGTCGAAAGGTTTACCGGTCCGGGTTTTGAGTTTCTTGCGCAATGTGTTGGCGGTGAGCAGATGGTTACCGATAAAATTGATCTCTGTAATGCGTACCCGAGGACCTTCGTTGATCTCGAAGGTGACTTGAACAGTATGCGTTTCGTCCTCACTCACATCAACGTGTGTTTGGACACCGACAAGGTAGTATCCTTTGTCGTGATAGACTTTTTTCAGGGCGCGTTCGCTCTCCCATCGTCGTCGGTCGCTAAAAATTTCATCTGGACGGAGTGTAATCTCGTTTTTCAATTTCCCAATGCTTAAGTTTTCATTCCCGATAATATTAATACCAGAGATTTTTGGGTTTTCGACGACTTTATAGATAATCTCGAGTCCGCCGCCTTCGGCAGGTTGTGTATCTACGTTAACTTCGGAGAAGAAACCCGTGTCTTTGTAAAGGCTTTTCAAGTCTTGGGTAAGAAATTCTTGCGACACTTCATCGCCAACCTGTGTCTGGATAAGCGTACGCAGCATTTCTTCGGAGACAGTTTTTACACCCTCAAAGGATATTTTTTTGACAACGAACATCGGGTTGACAGATGGCACCGTGGTATCAGCTGTCTTCGTTTCATCTGACTTCTCGTCATCAGTATCAGATGATGCCTGAGTTTCGGTAGTCGTTTCTGCCTGTTCTTCTATCGTCGTCTCTTGAGGTCCGAATACGACATCTGCTTGTTCTTCAGCCGTAACGAGAGTTGCTGCAAACCCGATGATTAGGCTCGTAATAATCAGTATATTTTTTATTGCGTCCATAATATTAGAATATCTCCTATATGTGCGGCTATCGAGTTCGTGTCGTGAAAGCGTGCTATGCTTTAGCATAGATTTCGGTACCGCAGCTATTCGCGTAGTGCCGGAAGGCAGCGATAAGTTGCTGTGTAAGTTTACCGGGTTGTCCGTCTCCGATGGCGCGTCTGTCAATTTTAACGACAGGAATAACTTCCGCAGCGGTTCCTGTTAGGAAACATTCGTCAGCGATATAGAGATCGTGGCGAGTAAAGACGCGCTCCTCCACCAATATCCGGGCATCGCGTGCGAGGTCAATCACACTGTTCCGTGTTACGCCTTCCAAAATCCCGATATGTACCGGTGGAGTGACAAGCACGTTGTTCTTTAGGCAGAAAATATTGTCGCCGCTGCATTCAACGACATAACCGTCAGCGTTAAGCATCAGTACCTCTTCTGTTCCCGCCTGTTTCCCTTCAATTTTTGCTAAAATGTTGTTGAGATAGTTCAAAGATTTAATGCGCGGATTGATGGCTTCGGCATAATTCCGTCGAACTGCAGACGTTACGATCTCCAAACCCTCTTCATAATATTTTTGTGGATACAAAGCGATTTTATCTGCAATAATTATGATAGTCGGCTTTGGACATTTATCTGGGTCCAATCCAAGATCGCCGACACCGCGAGTTACGATTAACCGGATATAGGCTTCTGTGAGATGATTTCGACGGAGCGTCTCTAAGACTGTCTCTTTCATCGTTTCGATCGGGATTGGGATCTGTAACATAATCGATTTTGCAGAGTCGTATAGTCGTTCGAGGTGTTCATCAAGTTTAAAGACACGTCCATTATAGGATCGGATCCCTTCAAAAACACCATCGCCATAAAGCAACCCGTGGTCGAATACTGAAATTTTAGCCTCTGCTTTTGGTAAAAATTCTCCGTCGACATAGATCAACATAAACATTTCCTTCCACACGGAAAGTACTTTTCTGTAGTGTGCGCTGTTAGCCTCCATGCTGCGCGAATAAGTACGATCCACTTATTATTCCGATAATCTCAATCTGATAAATCAAGTCCTGTGCTAACGACTTTTCCGTCAACGAGTCGAACGACTCTATCCACCTTTTCGGCAAGTTCAGAGTTGTGCGTTACGATAACAAATGTCTGCCCAGATTTAGCGTTTAAATCCCATAAAAGTTCATGTACGGCTTCGCTGCTCCGCTGGTCGAGGTTTCCTGTCGGTTCGTCTGCGAGTACAACTTTCGGTTTGTTAATCAGTGCGCGTGCGATTGCGACGCGTTGCCGTTCTCCCCCGGAGAGTTGGCTCGGAAAGTGTGAGAGCCGTTCTGCCAGCCCGACATATTCGAGGAGTGCCGCTGCTTCATCATAAATCGCTTTATTATTTGGCATCGTAATCAACGCGGCCATAGCGACGTTTTCAAGTGCGTTAAACTCCGGCAACAAATGATGAAATTGAAATACGAATCCGACTTCCTTATTACGAAAGCGAGCGAGTTCGTTATCCTGTAAGGTAAAAACATCTTGATCGCCGTATATGACCTGTCCGGCTGTCGGTCGATCCAACGTTCCCATAATATGGAGCAGTGTACTTTTTCCGACACCGGATGCCCCAACGACTGCGAGTAATTCTGATGTCTTTATCTCAAAGTCGATACCTCGAAGCACGGGAAGTTCCGATTCACCATCATAATAGGATTTATGTAAATCTATAATACGAATGAGTGTTTCTGACGGATTCAACACAGGTTCCTCTTTCTCGCTATTCGTGTTGCAGTGCTTCAACCGGCTTCAGGTTTGCTGCTTGCCATGCCGGATAAAGCGTCGCAAGCCAGCAGATCGCAAATGAAAGCAGATTGATAAAGATGACGAACAACCAATTAATCTTTATCGGTAACTGATGCATCTGGTAGATTTGGCTAAGCCCAAGGTCTACAAGCGAGATCGGTCTGACTGCGCAATAGAGTCCGAAACCTATCCCGATGAGCCATAAGATCCCTACAGCAAATTTCCATCCGCCTCTGTTCCGCAGTGCGTGTTGTGATGCTATTAAAAATTGTAGAACAATTGGCACGACGAGTGCGAGTACATACCAATAAGAGGGTCGCTCGGTGTTGGTACTCAGGAGCCAACAGATCGATAACCCTAATGCAGTACCGATCATTGTTCCAAGCGTGCCGATAACGCTGCCCTGAATCATGAAGATTCGCATGACGTTCCCGCGTGACGAGCCGAGTGTCCGTAGTGTCCCAATGTCCTTAGTTTTCTCCATTACTGTCATAATGAGCGTGCTTGCGATGTTAAAGGATGCGACCAAAATGATCAGTACTTCAATGAAGACGGTAGCGATTTTTTCTAATCGTAGTGCTGCGAAGAGCGGTGCTTGCGCCTCCATCCAGGTTCTGGTGCTCGGCATCCCCTCTAAGACGCTAAAATCAGCGGCATCTTCAATTTTTGTGGCGATCTGGGGTGCCAGTTCAGCATCGGTTAACCTGACAAAAATGAAGTTTACACGATTCTCTTGGTTATACAATTCTTGCGCGGCATCAATATGGATGAAGCCGAAGTTGTTATCGTATACCTCCATCTCAGATTCGTAGAACCCAATTACAACGAAGTTGGCTAAGTCTGGTACGAGCGACCCGTGTCCTGGGTCCACAAGCTTAATCAGTAACCGTAAAACATCGCCTTCCATGATACCGAGCCGCGTTGCCAAACGTCCACCAAGGATGATCCCTCCGGTAATGGTCTCTTCTCTAAACAACTCAGTTTTTTTAATCAATTCCGAGTCTTGGAAGTCTGTTGAGCCAGTGACGAATGTTGAGAAACCGGTAACTCTATCTTCCTGTGCCGGATCAATGCCCTTAATATAGATGGCATCCTGAATGGTATTGCTATGTTCTGGGAAAATACCGATCTGTGCCCAGATAACAGGCGACGCAGCGACAACGTTTTCAATTGCCTCAATCCGTTGGATTCGTTCTTGATACCCTTTAAAAAAACTGTGATCAAATATGTGTAGGGCGACGTGTGCCTCATTCGATAGAAACCGATCCTTTAGTCCGTGTTCGACACCGTTCAAGACAGCAATCACGAGGATTACCGTTGCGACACCGAGCGCGACACCACCGATTGAGATGATGCTAATAATTGAGATAAAGGACTGTTTTCGCCGAGAACGCAGATAGCGGGAGGCTACAAACCATTCAAATTTCATATTTTTAACTATGGGATCCTTGACATCATTGCGTCGTAGTCTACTTTTAGCATCCCGTATCCTATTGAATCCTCACATCGATTTCGTTTCGGTACAAATTTTTCGAGACGATTTTCATAGCGCATCCCGATTTTCTGTAGCACCCTTCCGGATGCCAATCTTTCTGTAAGCAGCGGCGGCGCAGTTCTCATTTTAATTCTCTGGACGCATCTGCGGAAACAGGATGACATCCCGTATGGAATACTGGTTCGTCAACAGCATTGTCAGTCGGTCGATACCGATACCGAGTCCGCCGGTCGGTGGCATACCGTACTCCAAGGCACGTAGATAATCTTCATCGACCATGAAGGCTTCATCATCGCCTGCCTCTAAACTGTTTGCCTGTTCGAGAAACCGTTGTCGCTGATCAACGGGATCGTTGAGCTCACTAAACGCGTTTCCGACCTCCATCCCACAGATAAAGAATTCAAAACGTTCAACGAATTCCGGGTTATCGGGTTTCTTTTTCGCGAAGGGTGAAACCTCAATCGGATAGTCCGTTATAAAAGTCGGTTGAATGAGTTTCGGTTCCACAAATTCGTCGAAAAGTTCTGCGATAATTTTTCCTTTTGTTTCGTCCCCCGCCAAGTCGACCCCTGCGTCAACCGCTGCCTTATACAACTCATCTGCTGGCAACGGCACGGGGTCAATACCGCTGTACTTTCGGACGGCATCAATCATGCTCAACCTTTCCCACGGCGGCGTGAGATCGAGTTCATGCTCCTGATAGGTAATCTTTGCTGTACCATGAACGGTCTTCGCAGTTTCAGCGATTAGCGTTTCGGTAAGTTCCATTATCTCAATATAGTCTGCGTACGCTTGATAGAGTTCGAGCATCGTAAATTCGGGGTTGTGGTCCCTATCCATACCTTCGTTTCGGAAATCACGCGAGAATTCATAAACCCGATCAAACCCGCCGACGATCAAGCGTTTGAGATAGAGTTCATTCGCGATCCGGAGATAGAGCGACTGTTCCAAAGTGTTATGGTACGTCGTGAATGGACGGGCGTTCGCACCTCCGTAGATTGGTTGCAGGACAGGGGTCTCAACTTCAATGAAATTTCGAGCGTTTAGCATATCGCGAATCGCTTGGACAATCTGAGTTCTTTTAACAAAAACGTCCTTTACTTCAGGGTTCATGATAAGGTCAGCGTATCGTTGTCTATAGCGTGTCTGTTTATCTTGCAAACCGTGCCATTTTTCTGGGAGCGGTCGAATAGATTTGGAGAGGAGTTCTACAGTATCTACAAGGATTGTCAATTCTCCGGTTCGTGTTCGGAAAACTGTGCCTTCAGCACCGACGATATCACCGCTATCAAAACGTCGATAGATTTTATAGGGATCAGCACCGACTTTGTCGCGTCGGACATATATCTGTATTTGCCCTTCGCTGTCCTGAAGATGTGCAAAGCTGCTCTTACCGTGATCGCGCTTTGTCATGATCCTGCCTGCGATGCGAACGGTCTGTGTGTCATCGGATGTCTCTTGAATGTCGGCAAAATCTCGGTGAATTGCGGATGTCGTGTGCGTCGGTTCGTACTTATGTGGGTACGGTTCTACACCGAATTGGCGAATTTCGTCAAGTTTCTCGCGACGTTGCTGCATTAAGTCCTTTGTCTCTTCCACGGATAACTCCTTCCTTTCGAGCTTAAGTAGGGAAGTTTTTAATAATTATACTTTAGTTGCAAAGGTAAAGCAACCTAAAATACATGGATGGTCAGTTATCAACTTTCGGATTGGTATTACTTCTGTTGCGCTTTCATTTTCAGGTAGCTATCAATAAATGGGTCCAACGCGCCATCTAATACAGCGTTAACGTTCCCCGTTTCGACGCTCGTTCGCAAATCTTTAACACGTTGGTAAGGGTGCAACACATAGGAACGGATTTGGCTGCCGAAGTTAATCTCTAAACGTTCGCTCCGCTGTTTGGCAAGTTCCTCTTCCCGCTCAGCACGATATTTCTCGTGGAGTCGTGAGCGTAGCAGCTTCATAGCGATATCGCGGTTCTTATGCTGAGAACGCTCATTCTGGCACTGGACAATAATCCCGGTCGGTTTATGTGTAATCCGGATTGCGGAGTCTGTGACATTGACGTGTTGTCCACCGGCACCACTTGCTCGGTAAGTATCAATGCGTAGGTCTTCGGGTTGAATATCCACTTCCACGGTGTCATCGATTTCGGGTGTAACATCAACTGCGGCGAAAGAGGTGTGCCGACGCTTGTTAAAATCGTAAGGGGATAGACGGACGAGTCTATGTACACCGGTCTCAGCCTGAAGGTATCCGTAAGCGAGGTTGCCTGTGACAAGGATCGTTGTGCCTTTGACCCCGGCTTCGTCTCCAGCGGTAATGTCAACGATTTCGGTCTGGTAGCCGCGCCCATCGCACCATCGTAGGTACATCCGCATCAACATTCCTGCCCAATCTTGTGCGTCAACGCCGCCTGCGCCGGAGTGGATACTAAGGATAGCATTGTTTCCATCGAATTCGCCTTTCAACATCAGACGGAGTTCCATCTGCTCAAGACGACTTGCGACGTTGTTTAATCCGTCTACGATTTCGGTCTGTAGACTGCTGTCGTTTTCTTCGTCTGCCAGTTCAACAAGCGTCTGAAGGTCCTCAATTTTTAGGTAGAGTTCTTCGTAGGTCGTAACCTCGTCGCGGAGGGTAGAGATGCGTTGATTGATCTCTTGGACGCGCTGTGTGTTACTCCAAAACTCTGGGTCAATAGTCGCCTCTTCAAGTTTTGCTAATTCTTTGCGTTTTTCATCCAGGTCAAAGATAACCTCTGAGTTCTAAAAGACGGGTTTGCATCGCTTCAGCCTGATTTTTAACGTTTATGATCATATTTCTCCTTAGCGGGGTTTCAAACCCCGCCTGCATGGTTTTAGTGGGGGGTACAATCCCGCAGGCATGGGGATACCTGATTTATGAACAGGTTTCTAATAGTTAAGAATTTTGACGCTGCCGCCGTATCACGAATAGACTGCCGAACCATCCGACACAGATAATCGTGCAAAGAACCGGGAACCAATCACCGTGGCGGGTATAGATAGTTTGTCTGTGTTCCGTAGGACTCAGCGGAACCGACGCGACAAGTGTCTCCTGCGTCGTATCCGGTGTAACCAAAGGGGTCGTTATCCGCCCGTATTTGTCTACAATGCAGGTGAATCCACCGTTCGCACATCGGAACACCGCGATTCGGTTCTCAACTGCACGGAAGGGTGCCATCGACAGATGTAGTTCGGGAAAGGCAGTACCATCGAACCAAGCATCGTTCGTGAAGATTCCCATCACTCTTGCCCCTTTTTGGACGGATCTACGAAATTCATCCGGGAACACCGATTCAAAACAGATGGATACACCGACATCTATCTGTTCGTTAGACGGACGCGACGGGTTCATAACTCCCTCTGATAGAGGCGTTTTAGGTGGTTTAAATAGTTCCGTGCCTTCTGTTACGTTTGCGTGAACCCTATTCTCAATGTCCGTTTTATCTTTAACGATAAACACAGGTAAAAGGTTTACTGATTTTCCATGTGCAAAGGGTTCAAACATAATAAAGTCAGGAATGAAATCAGGGAGAAGGTGTTCGAGCGGTACGTACTCACCGAACGGTACAAGATGGATCTTCGCATAATCGGCGTGTATCTTTCCATCTGGCGATATTGAAAGCACACGGTTGAATAGGGGTTCTCCTCTCTTATCGTTGGTTTTAGAAAATTTGCCAATTGCGTCGTCTGTTTTTCCTCTATTCGCTGTGCCGAGAAGTATAGGCGTCGCTGTATCGCGGAGCATTTGCGAGAATCTGTGGTAGTAGGTTGGCCACTTGCCTGTCAACGCCTCACTTCGGATCACCGTTTCGGGCCAGACGATTAGATCGGGGTGTTCTCGGTTCGCTTGATTTGTCAAATTGATATAGCGTTGTAAAATTTTCGGAAACTGATTTATATTCCATTTCTGAAGCTGCGGGATGTTGCCTGGAATGAGTGCGACGTTTAGGTTTTCTGTATTTGCATCAGCGTCTCTGTTTACCGGTTCAGCATTCCGAAGTTGTAAGGCTCCGTAACTGAAACAGAAGATCATTAAAATCAGAGGTAGCACGACAGCGCGGAGCTCTCGTCGCCATTCGTGCCAGTTGCAAATCACGGTTGCGATACCGGCGTTGAAAAGGACAATTACAAAACTGATACCGTGTACGCCGATAATAGAAGCGACCTGTATACCGAGCAGGTTGTTCCATTGGGAATAACCGACGCTACCCCACGGAAAACCGGTAATCATCCAACTCCGCACCCATTCGAGTGCTGTCCAAATACAGGCACAAGCGATCGGGAAGAGTATACCGGAATTCACCCTGACAAACTTCATCAGTGCTGCGAATACTGCGAAATAGAGACCCGTATAACCGACAAGGAGCAGGTATCCGACCATAGTCGCAAAGATATTCGCGTAAGGATAGAGGAGAGCAATCGCGGGGAGCAAACCTGCGAAGAATAGGAAACCTGTTAAATAGCCGACCCAGAAAGCGGATTTCCAGTTCGTTGTCCGCGTGAGCGCAACGAATAACGGCACAAGCGCGATCCAAGCAAACGGAAACAAATTGAGCGTCGGAAAGCTGAGAAACAGCAGAATCGCTGATAGTATTGCGAGTAACCAGTGTTGATAGCGGTTCAAAAAGTTTTCCGTGGTAGTACCCTCCAAACAGTTTAATGGTGAACTCACCTTTAATTTTACAAGATGTAATCCCGACTGTCAAGGAAATCTATTCTACAGTTCAGAGGTTTTCAGTTTAGAAGATTGACATTAAACGCGAAAACCTACATAATAAAGCAACAAAATCAGTCGCAACAAAATCAGTCGTAAGATGGAGGATATAGATATGGATGCAGCAGTTCTTCCGTGGCAGATGTTACTTCTCTGTGGTTTGTCGCTTTGTGTTGGGTGGGGAATACGTGGTAATTTCGGACATGAATATGGTGCGGCACTCCCGGGTGCGCTCGCAGCGATGGCACTGGTGCTGCTATCGGGACGCGAGGATTGGTGGCGGCACGTACATTACTTTGCTCTGTTCGGTGCGATCGGATGGTCGTTCGGTGGAAGTATGTCGTATATGATGGTCGTCGGGTATAGTCATTCTCCGCACCCGTTGACGGTGTTTTACGGGTTCGCGAACCTATTCGTCATAGGTTTCTTGTGGGCGGCTCTGGGGGGAGCCGGTACTGCATTACCAGCATTTCTAACACATACGCAGCTGTCGCTGTTCTTCGTGCCGATCGCCGCAGTCTTCATCGGTTGGTCGCTTCAGGCAGTCATCATCGACTGGATTTTCACACCGAGACGGATGCAACGGCATGAAAGTCCATTGTATTGGTTCGATACGGACTGGGTGGCTGCACTCGTAGCGATCGTTTCAGCACTTATTGTCGCTCTCTTCCGTGGCGGCTTAGATATGGGTACCACGTTTGTCCTCTATATGGGTATCTGTTGGTTCGGTGCGTTTCTGTTATTGGTCAACGTGTTTCGGCTTCGTATGACCCCACCGCGCGGTGATAACTGGGCAGGCTGCGTCGGTCTCGTCATCGGTGTTTTGGGATACTGCTGGCGATATGAACTCGGTGGTGTCATTTTTGCGACCTTGATGACCGGGTTCGCTGGTGGCGTTGCGTTCTCGCTTGGACAACTGCTTAAACTTATCTGCATCCGAACGGGGCTTCAGACGAACTGGCACAGTGTAATGGAGCAGACGCAAGGTTTCCTCTTTGGACTCGGATTTGCGGTGGCATTCGGATTTATTCTCACCCGCGCCCCGCTTTTAGAGGTCAGTACGAGTTTTCCACGTTGGATAGAAATATTCGCCGTCTTTTGTGTCCTGATTGCCTTGACGTACGTGAATTATCGGAAAGCAGCAGGGACGTGGGTGGATTTGGTTGAGAGTTTGCCGGAACGATTTTTCGGGGTACCTGTTGTCGGTTGGTTCCGCCGTTCAAGGGGTTGGATAGGGTGGTTTGAACTCTTCTATATCGGTATCGGGATCGCTTGTGTCTGGCTGTTGTCAACGCATTTCCGGGAGCCGCTCGCCTTTATTCCGACGAGTTGGTTAGGAAAAGGACAACTCCTCTATCTCGTTTTGCTCTGGTGGATGGTGATATTTAACTTTGAACGCGCTTTAGTCAATTTCAGTCCGCATCGGATGGTGACAGAAGGTACGATTATACTCAATGCGATTATCTGTACTGTGCTGGTGGCACTGGGTCCGCAAATGATAACAAAGCAGACGGGTGGTCTCTTTTCGTTCAACAATTGGGTTCTACAGACATCTATCTGGGGCATAGTGGTGCTGGTCGGTACGACGGTTATTTTTGGGTGTATGAAGCACGTGCTTTATGGGAAGACGCATGCACCGGGTGCCGGATTGCACATCCGTTTCGGCGCGGATGCTAACGCGCCGAAGGAGAGACCGCAGGCGGGAGAACCGCACCCGTAACGAAGCTTATATCGGTTTTTGTGATAAAAGATTGCCAAGCCTTTAAAATTGTGATATAATCCTTATATGATATATGATTGAGCATTCCACAATTGCGAAAAGGGGAGACTGAAGAATGAACAAAGAGGATCTTATTTTACAAAAACTCGAAACGATGGAAACTGATCTGAAGAATGTCCGTTCTGAGGTGAAAGATGTCCGTTCCGAGGTGAAAGATGTCCGTTCCGAGGTGAACGACAGGATGGACAAGATAGAATCTAAGCTAGAGGTCGTAAATTCTGACTTTGCGGAAATGAAAGTGAATCAAGCGAAACAAGCGGGCGATTTACACACTTTAGAGGCCAAGATTGATGGTAAACTCGAGACGTTGGAAACTAAACTTGATGGTCTTATAGAAAACACGCGTGATCGAAAATTAGAGACGAATGAGCGTTGGAAAATTGGGGGCATCATCATCTCGTGTGGGGTTGCCGTTGTGTCGTTGATCCTCTCCATCCTCACGAGAATGGGGCAATAGTGGTTTATCTATGAGTGAATCTACTTAGTGTTGGGTTTCACTACGTTCAACCCAACCTACGAGTTTTCTGATTGTGCTAACTTCCCAAGTGCCGTTGTCTATACACTTGTCCGCCTTTGACGACGACGATGGGTTCTAATTTCTGTTTGCCGGTTCTCGCTTGACCGTGTGCGTCTATCAACTGAAATTCACCTTCCCGCAGTTCAAACACAACTGCATCACCCCACGCATCAACAGCCAACGTCCCGACCTGTCCCGGCATCAAGATGGTTTCAGCAGGGATACTTGTGACCTTCGCCAGCGCGTCGTCAAGCGACATACCGAGATGTAGGAATTTGTTGACGACATTCACGAGATCGTAAACGGGACCGTTGACGTTATAGATGTGCAAGTCGGAGGAGATGGTTGTGGGTTCAACACCTTGTGCCATCGCTGTCTGGACGACATCCCAGCTGAAAGAACCTGCGCCGTGTCCAACGTCGAAGATAACACCGCGCGCAATTGCCGCGTGGACGGAATCTCGGACCTTGCCGTTTTCATCTAAGATACCACACGGCATATCATGGAAACAGTGTGTCAGAATATCGCGTTCTCCCATGCGTGCGAGTATGTCATCAATGGACTCACACCAAGCGTCCTGTGGGTGCACCATTATGGGAAGTCCGGCAGCATCAGCGGCTTCGCGCGCCCTGTGCAGTGGCAGCATCCCCGCCCTCTTACCGACGATACTCTCGCGTGTTAACCGTACCTTGATGCCTAAGATAATGTCTCGATGCTGTTCTATCATCCGGCACGCTTTGCCGACATCCGCATAATCAGGGTTTTCTAACTCCCCGATCTCCTGTGTGAGCATACCTTGTGATGAGATGTTCAGTTGTGCGAGGAGGCGCGTATCGCTGACATCTATGACGTATTTACGGAACCCCGGAAACGTGTCAGCACCAGCGGAACCGGCATCGACGACTGTTGTCGCACCTCGTGCTAAACAGGTAGGGTCGGGTTCAATCCCGAAATGGCTTACACCGTAAAAGACATGGACGTGCAAGTCAATAAGACCGGGTGTAACGAAGCATCCTGATGCGTCAAGGACTTCCCGCGCTTCGGAAGTCGGGATGTCGTCGCTGATAGCCGAGACGCGTCCGTTGGCGAATGCTACGTCTTTACGTGCGTGGATTCCTTGTGCCGGATCGACGACGGTTCCGTTTTTGATGAGGACATCGTAGTTCATATTGGGATCCTAATCAGTACGGTTTTCTGCGAAAACCTTTCAGTTGTCAGTTCTCGGTTGTCAGTCACCATAGTGTCTGTAGGTTGGGGTGAACGGATACTCCAAAACGCTGAAAAGGAACACGAGACTCAGCCCACCCTATAGATGCCACCTCAGAAAACCGAGAGAAACCCAACGCCTTAGCGGTTTCCGGTCTCCTGAGTGCTCAAGTTGGGTTTCACTACGTTTTTGAGTGTATTCGGCAACTATTAGATTCAGGGATATTTGGCAGACACATCTACCTTCTGAGTTCCGTTCAACCCAACCTACGGGAGTTTTTTAGGTTCCGCTCAACCCAAACTATAACTTAGAGTTTGCTAATGTGTGCTTTGACGGTTGGTAATCGGACACCAACGTGCCATGAGCAGATAATCGTAGAGTGCGGATTCCGCCTCGGGTGTATCAATGCGCTTCAGTGCGTGGATAGCGTTGTCGCGGACATAACGATCAGGGTCCCGAAGTGCTTTTTCCAGTGCCGGAACAGCGTCACTTGAGGCGGGTCCGATCTGTGCCAACGCTAATGCGGCTTCAAAGCGCGCCTGTTTATCCTCATCGTTTTCAAGCATCTCAATGAGAGCGGGGACAGCCGGTGCGGCAGCGGGTCCGATACCGCCGAAAGTATCAGCGAGATAACGCCGGACTTGATCCGCCGAATCTTTGGTGTGTTCTACCAACGCTGGGACAGCGGCTTCAGCGGAATCGCCAATTTGTGCTAAAGCATAAGTGGCTTCAATGCGAACGGCATCCTCGGTATGCTGCAACGCCTCAGTCAAGGCAGTGACGGCAGGTGCGCCGACTGCAGCGAGTGCATAAGCTGCCATCCGTCTCGTGGGTCCGTTTTCGTCGCCGAGTGTCGCAATAAGTTGCGGTACTGCCGGTTTGCCGATGGTGCCGAGGGCATAAGCGGCGTTCAATCGGACAGGCTCGTAGTTATCACGCAACGCCTCAATGAGTTGCGGAATTGCGTCGGCTGCGGATTCGCCTGAGAGACCGAGTTGATCCGCGGCGTTGGCGCGAACGTCAGCGTCATCGCTGCCTAACGCCGTGATATGAGCTGAAAGGCTTCCGTTGCCCGCTTCTGCGGTCCGTCCGTTGGCTTCTCCTGCGACCCAGTTCCAAACATGTCGCCATGTGCCTTGATGCGCTGGGGTTGCTGGATTGATGCCTTCCGGTTGCCAGTGCGGATCCGTCACGTTCCATTCGGGCACTTCTGGTGCCTCCATCCGAATGAACTGGAACTTCATCATGTAGCGTGTCTTGTCCGTCTGGTTCGCCATGGCGCGGTGCCAAATATCGAAATGGATAATGCTTACGGTGCCAGCCTCTCCGCAGATCGCCAATTCGCTATCGCTGTCTTCAGTGATTCGGGTGCTGTAGTATTGCGTCCCCGGTAAGACAGACGAGGGGCCCATTTCGAGCGGTGCGTCTTGTGGATAGTAGAACGCCATTGCCCAGCGCGGGCAGTGATGTCGCACCTTCTCATACCCCCAGTAACTATCCTTGTGGAATCCTTGTCCATCACTGTGCGGTTTATTTTGGTGCGGATGCCGATGTGAGTGCATGACGTAATTCTCACCGAGGATACTTGTGAATGCGCCACGGACAGCGGTATCCTCAAAAACGGCTTGCAGCTCAGGGACACGCGGTAAGATGTTGTTCCCTAAATTCCCCTCTTTTTCGGTGGATTCGAGTGTTTTGCGGTAGATCGTTTCGTGAACGCTACGCGGCAGATCGGTTTTGACGGTGAGATACCCGTTGACGATAAAATCGCGCATCTGTGCGTCGGTGAGTTTGCAGTCGTCGCTTAAACGTGAATTCGCTTGCATGATAAAATCCCCCCTTTAAGGGTTGTCAGTTCTCGGTTGTCAGTTAGAAAGAAGCTGTCAGTCTTTAGCAGTCGGAAACTGTCTGACGGCTGATGGCTGATGACATCTGGATAGAAACTGTTCAAACTTTCGCGTCTCATATCCGGCTGTTGTATTCGTCGTGTTTTCCGATCCAAACCCAAGTGAAAACCTGTTTGTCTTGAATTGCCAGGGCGCGATAGTCGTCGCTAATTCTTGCGGACCAATAATTCGCGCGTCGCGTTTTTTTAAACATGAGTGACGGATGGTTCGGATTTTGCTTTAGAAGTTGGAATTGTTTGTCAGCGCGGTTTTGAATATCTCGTGGAAGTTTCTGATAATACTTCCAAAATTCGGGTGTCGTTTTATAGGTCAATGAGTTGTCCAGCCTTTTTTGCGCGGCGGGCATCCTCTTGTAGATGCTCCAATTTTCCTGCTGCTATATCCGCTTCAAGCTGTTTATCCCAAGCGTCCTCGCGTGCTTGAAGGGCTTCACGGAGTCTGATTGTAAGCGTGTTTATGAGATCTTTTTTCGTTTTCGCCTTACATTCGATTTCAGGAAGTTGAGGGATCCATCCGCGCCATCCAAGTGCTTCTTTTTCGAGGTGTGCTGTGTAGGTTTCTTGCAAAACGGGATCGAGAATTGAGACGCGCTGAAAATGTGTTGGCTCAACTTTTTGTTCTGCTCCGAGATCGGCATCAGTTTGTGGATTTGTGATAGATGTCATCTGTTTACCTCTTCATGCCTGTAGTTCTGATTCTAAAGTTGTGGTCTCTCTTTTCACTGAGCATTTGCAGGATTTCTTCCCACAATGTTTTAGATGGTTATTATCCTGATATTGAGCAACCTTATTTATGAAACATCCTCAGTTAAAATATATCAAACCTCCGATAAAAAGTCAAGGTTAAATTTAGAAAAATCAGAATTATTCAGTTATAGCAAAAAGCTTTTAGAGTGAATAGTGTGAAACGGCGTAAACGCTTGCTATCATTGGGTTATTGAGGGGTACAGCAAAGATTGTTTGGTGGGGTGCTATGAAATTTTATACGGAATAACCTTCAGGTTTCAGCTAACGTCTGAATTGTGACTTCACGGATGAGTAAGATTATTAACCCTCTCCTGATTGATAATTCGCCAATTGAAGAGAGAACCTCTTTTACTGCCCGCCGAATTAAATTCTTAAACTTCATGCAACCGAACTGGATCCTACATGGAGACCTTGAAGTCTTCAGAAACCTCTTCAGTCGCATAGCGACGGTATGTTTATAGCAGCGTCAAGTAAAATAAAGAATCAAGCCCCGTAGGGGCGGCATGTTGCACCTTTTGACGCTACAGAAAATCCCTAAATTGACACCTATGGGTTGTGGTGAACCTAACACCTCTTGGAACTGACAACTGGCGACTGATAACTGACGACTATTACATTCCCTTCAAGCGCGAAGGCACAAGTGGAGGCGTTTGCAGATAGCGATTGTCGGTTATCAGTAGATGTAGATCCATAAACCTCTTTAACTGAGTACCGATAACTGAGAACTGACAACCACTACATTCCCTTCAAACGGGAAAACGTAGCCAAAGGGTTTTAATTTTTTTTGTACGCGGTTTTCGGATAGGTTTCAATTCTCTCCAAACGGGAAAGCATATCGGGAGTAGCCGTCAGCCCTCAGCAATCAGCAAAGAGAATTTCTATTAATCAAAAACCTCTTGTTACTGAAGGCTGACAGCCGACAGCCGATAGCCATTACTCAATTCCCTTCAAACGGGAAAGCATATCCAAAGCAAACTCCCGGAACGAACTGCAAAAATCATGCGTCTATGTTTCAATTCCCTTCAAACGGGAAAGCATATCCAAAGGTAAATGGATGGCATGGGCAGGTTGGTATGTTACGGAGTTTCAATTCCCTTCAAACGGGAAAGCATATCCAAAGGTATCTGATATTCAAAGTTTTGAAGCCAGATTCAAGTTTCAATTCCCTTCAAACGGGAAAGCATATCCAAAGGTATCTTACCTAAACTGAAAAAGATTTTATCGGAGAAATTCGTTTCAATTCCCTTCAAACGGGAAAGCATATCCAAAGAGGACTCAACGGCTTTATCAATAAAAATGTCCGCTATCGTTTCAATTCCCTTCAAACGGGAAAGCATATCCAAAGACCACGATATTTTATTTACACTGAAGATAAGATATTAGGTTTCAATTCCCTTCAAACGGGAAAGCATATCCAAAGATCGCGTATCCGATTCGATTCCATGTGGCGAATTGTCAGTTTCAATTCCCTTCAAACGGGAAAGCATATCCAAAGTATAGTAAGAACACAAACGGCGAAAGCCTTAACCTTAGTTTCAATTCCCTTCAAACGGGAAAGCATATCCAAAGATGATGAAACGTTAGAGTTGCGGTTCCTTCACATCAAAAGTTTCAATTCCCTTCAAACGGGAAAGCATATCCAAAGGTGGGATGGCTGAGTGGACGAAAGCGGCGGTGGGAGTAGGATTCGTTTCAATTCCCTTCAAACGGGAAAGCATATCCAAAGACCTACGACATTGAGACCGACTATAAGCGTGAGTTTAAGTTTCAATTCCCTTCAAACGGGAAAGCATATCCAAAGAGATCAAACACAATTCTACACCGCATCGGAAGTGAAAAAGTTTCAATTCCCTTCAAACGGGAAAGCATATCCAAAGGATTGAAACAAGAAGGTTTATCAGAGATGCAGCTGACGTTTCAATTCCCTTCAAACGGGAAAGCATATCCAAAGCAAAAACATGGGCAGGCATTTACAAGCGCGATGGGCATGATGTTTCAATTCCCTTCAAACGGGAAAGCATATCCAAAGCAATGCTGAATATATCTCTAAGCCCACGCCAGAGCAAAAGTTTCAATTCCCTTCAAACGGGAAAGCATATCCAAAGATTGGGCAAAAATGGAAGGGAAGCCACTTTCGGAAATAGTTTCAATTCCCTTCAAACGGGAAAGCATATCCAAAGGCGCTCAGCAAACCCCTTCACCTGAGATTCATCCGAGTTTCAATTCCCTTCAAACGGGAAAGCATATCCAAAGAATTGGACAAGGTTCGCGAAGAAAGTCAGAAACCTAAAGCGTTTCAATTCCCTTCAAACGGGAAAGCATATCCAAAGAGACCCCATTTTAAGCCCAGTGGGGCCGTGGCTTCGGATGCCCTAAAATATACGCGAGCTGCGCACGGCATTTTTTTTATCAAAATTTAGCCCCAAAATCCCACAAACCTACGTGTGCATTGAACGCTACGCGATTTTTTTACAAAAACGGCTCGAAAGCTATACACTGTCTGGGTTCTTGGGCAATTTATACCGCGTTCGTCTTTGATCAACTCATCGCGTATATGGTTATAAGTATACCTCAAACTCACAGGAATGTCAAATTTTTTTGTTTTTTCAGGACAGACGCAATTTTGACTGGGGTCTGTTCTGGATTTATGCTACAGGATGCTTTGCGTAGGAGGTAGGAATACCCTCCCACGCAAGATCGATAAAGTCTCCTTACGGATGCCGGAGAAACGGTTTGTATTCGGGATCTTCGCCGGTGATGACGCGTGCGAGGTGCCTGACTTGTAGTTCAACACAACGGAGGTAAGTCGTTTTCTCATGACGCGTCGGGTGTTGAAACGTCTGTTGCATGCGTCCATAGTATCCTGTGAGGAATCGGTCGAGTGCGTCCTTCGTAAAACGGATTCCCTTGTTGGTTTGCTGAAAATCTTCGGGTTTGATCCGGTTGTTGTTGACGAGAGAAAGGACGTACCCATCGACAATAATCTGTCGGAACTCCTCCATGAGGTCTGATGCCAATGCGGCGTGCCCGTGCTTCGGTTGGTGAAAATACCCGCAGTATGGGTCTAAGCCGACGACATTTGTGAATGCATAAACATGGTTGTGTAGGAGCGTATAACCGAGTGAAAGCATAGCGTTAATCGGGTCCGGCGGTGGTCGGAACTGCCGGGTTGTGAAGTCCCAATCGTGTGTCAGAAATTGTCGGAACGCCCGATAATGCGCGGCTGCGCCCGTGCCTTCGTATCCGAGCAGCGATTCCAGGTTCTCGGCACGCTCAAGTTTTTCCAAAGTCTGACGTGCAGCGCGCGTTGCCGATTCCACCTCTGCATTTTGGGTGCGTTGCCGTTGCGAAAACCGGATAGCGTTCGTTATTTTGCCTCGGACAAAGCATTTCGCTAATTCGAGGCACTGTGCCGGCTCCGCAGCGACGGCGTATTGGTGCTTTCGGATAAGTGTGTCCTTCGCATAAGGCGGTTGAAGTTTGCCTTTGTATTTCCCGTGTGAAGAGAGAAAAGAGACTGGGATGTTTTTGTTTAGCAGGTATCCCATCGTCGGTGTTGTGATGTGTCCGTTGCCGAAGATGACGACTTCGTCGAGTTGGACAATCGGGATTTCTTGTAGGACCTCGCGTTCTTTTTTGACAACGATCTGGTTACCAGATTTATGGAGCATCGCGCCTTGTTGGGTGATGTATAGAATTGCCATTTTTTGCCTCCTATTTTTTGTTGATTTTTATGGTAAAGTTTAAAATTAATGGGTGCGTAAAGTTGGATTTCACTTTGATTTCGTGCGGGGAAACCCCGTCCCTACGAGGTCGGCATCGGTATTCGCCGTGCCGCGTTTTTTGAAACGTTCACTGAGCTGCGTGGCAATATTCCTGCCGTTCTGGGTCGCATGTTGTCCGGCGCGTTTGACTTGAACTGCCCCTTGCTTCAAGGTCCGCTGGAGCTGATTTTGTAAGTTTTTTGTTCGGGATTCAGGGATGGGTTGGTAACACCCATCCGCGTCAAAGATGTGCCCAAGGAATTCGATCCCGGTGTTGAAATCTGCGATTTGCGTCTTTTTAGGGTTCAATTCTAATTTGAGCGTCGCGAGTTGTTTTTGTGCATGTTGAAGTGCATGCCGCGCTCTGCCTTCACTTCGACAGAGGAGGAGCAGATCGTCGGCGTATCGGACCATTCGGACGCCTGCCCGATGCATCGCCTTGTCAAACGGGTGTAAATAGATATTCGCCAACAACGGTGAAAGCGGTGACCCTTGTATAACACCGATTTTCCGCGGGCGGCTCATCCGCGCTTTCACGATGCTTCCGACAGTCGGTGCAGCGAGTGCTGCGACGACCAAGGGAGCGACGATAAGTAACTGTTTAGTAGCAAGTGGCTTCCAGAGCCGTTTCGCATTCGCAAGGAGCAAGAGCAGTCCATCTCGTCCTAAGTTCGTCAGCATCTCCTTTCCGGTGTGCGCTAATGGCGCAGCGTGTGCCGCGATTTCGGGTTCGTCAACAGCCCACTCGTCTTCTATGAATGTGTTTTGATATTCGTTGTCCCGTCCATAATTATGAGGTGTCCGATGTAGGAATTGGTTAATCACCTGCTCAACGCCTTCACCGACGTGGTGTAATGTGCTTTCGATATGCGTGCTCCATGTCGGAAGTTTAGGCGGTTGTAAGATGCCTCCCATATCCAACCACATCTGAATTAGGCGGATGATCGGCGGTTCCTTCAGCGATGCCCGAAGAAAACGCATCAGGAGGTGCGTATCCATCCTGTCAAAGAAATCCTCAATGTCGGCATGGACGACCCATTGGTAACCTTCGGCGCGGATAGCGGTGACCTGTGCCACAGCGTGCGGCACGCCGCGATTGGGACGATAGCCGAAGCTGCACTCCAGAAATTTGGCTTCGTAGATCGGTGAGATCAGATCGCAAACGGCACGTTGCACAATCCGATCTTTCAGTGCCAATACAGAGAGTTCGCGTGTGCTGCCGTTTGATTTTTTCATCGTGAACTTCTGAACTGGAAGTGGGTAATAGCGTTCCTCCGAAATTTCACGTGAGAGTTGCCGGAGGTGCTTCGTCCGGTTTGCTTCAAACTGTTGGATGGTAACGCCGTCGCTACCGGGGCCTCCTTTGTTAGCACGGACTTTTCGCCATGCGGCATGTAGTGTTTCAGGTTGATAGAGTTGGGTCGCGAGTGAATTATTCAGGGTATAATCGAGCATGTGGAATCCTCCGTTTATAGTGGCGCGTGGTGATAACACACCCTATTGAAAGGTAGAGAATTGTATTGGGGTAGTTAGGAAACGACAAGATATAGGACAAACGATTATATAGAGTCTGCAACCGGTGAAAAGGAGAGTAAAAAATTTTATATGGTTGATTTATGAGGGGAAATAACGTATAATTCATAGGGCACATTTTGAAAGGCGGACGAGGAGACCTCGCCCCTACGAACTATTGTTATACCATTTCCGATTGAGAATACTTCAATAAACGAACTCTTTTGTAGCATAGG
>JAJEET010000155.1 GCA_022820835.1 Candidatus Poribacteria bacterium | reverse complement strand
TACTGGACACTTAGATCATGAAATCATTAATAATCAATCAAACTTCAGGAAAATCTCGGTTCCAGATCCGCTTGTCTGGGATTCAATCCGTTTGATTGAAACGCATTCACTCAATAGTGTGGATGCAATGGTTTTACGTTCTGCTTTAGACACAGCGACAGCACTTCGCAGTACAGACGATAGGTTGGTACTCGTCGCCTCAGACCAACGCCTTCTCCGAGCGGCTCGCGCGGAAGGCTTACAAATTTTTAACCCCGAACTCGATTCACAACAGATACTTACAAATTGGATAACTTAACAGAATGGAAACAAACTTTTCTTTAGCAAGTTTCGGCTTGCAAGCTGCGCCGAAAGTCGGTATCGGTATCATAAGTTTTGCACACGGACACGCCAACGCTTACTGCAGTCGGATGCAGACGTTTGACGATGTCCAACTCGTCGCCTGTTGGGACGACAACGTTGAACGCGGCGAAGCTGCAGCAACACAATACGGCATGGATTACTCACCGCACCTCGAAGATGTCGTCACCCATCCTGGGATTGACGCTGTGATTGTGACCAACGAAACGAATGGGCACGCCGAGATGGTAGCGGCGGCAGCATCGGAAGGGAAACATATCCTCTGTCAGAAACCGATGGCACTGACGTTAGAAGATTGTGATCGAATCGCGGCGGTCGTAGAAAAGACGGGTGTCAAGTTTATGATGGGGTATCAGATGCGACGCGACCCGGCGAACATAGCGATGAAAGAACTCATTGACAGCGGCGTGCTCGGTAAAATCGGTGTGCTGCGCCGACGACACTGTATCAATGTGCTGTTCAACGAGGCTTTTGTAACAGGGCCCAGCCGGTGGCATATCGACCCAGAGAAGAATATGGGGATGTTCATGGACGATGCCTCTCACGCGACCGATTTTATCCATTGGATGCTCGGTAAACCGACGAGTGTTGTCGCCGAAATTGATAATATTTTGACGGATGTTTCACCGGACGACACGGGATTAGCCGTCTACAGGTTCGCGGGGGGTGAGATGGCGATTTTGCTGAATACTTCTGTGACACTTGCCGGTGAAAATACGACCGAAATCTATGGCGACCAAGGTGTGGTCATACAGAACTACGGCGACGCACCGTCGTGTAATATCCCGCGTCCATCAGATGCCGTTGCGGTTAAGTTGTATACGCGCGATGAACCGTCATGGAAGGACTTGGGAATTCCAATTCCGAAGGGTCACGGGGAACGGCTCGCAGAGGTGCCGCGTCCATTTATTGATTGCCTAAAGAACGACACGGAACCCGATGTTACGGTGGAAGATGGACGCGTTTCAGTGGAGATGGTGTTGGGTGCGTATCGTTCCACACAAGAGGGGCGACGCGTTACATTCCCACTCTAAAAGACGACGCTTCTATGGGCTGTTGCGGCGCATGATGCTGAGAATTTGACCTGTCATGCCGGTCGCAGGGGGTTGCGTCGCGAGGAAAAGTGCCGATGCGACAACCTGTTCCGGTTGCTTCCACGGATCGCTTTGTGCTCTGAAAGTTCCTGAATTTTCCCAAGCCGGTTTTGAAAGTTCCGTTTTCACGGGACCGGGGATAAGCACGTTCGCAATGATGCCGTCTTCCCAGACCTCTTCTGCGATCGACTGCGTTAATCCGTGTAGAGCGGCTTTGGAGGCACAATAGACGCTGAGATTCGAGCGTCCGACCTGCCCCATACCGGAACCGATGTTGATAATATTGCCGCTCCCCTGCTGTCTCATAACCGCTAAGGCGGCACGACAGCAGTACACAACACCCATCACATTAATCTGCCACCCCAGTTCCCACTCTTCATCTGTAGAATCTAAGAACGGACCCCTCGGATTGGTACCTGCGTTATTGACGAGGATATCTATCCGTCCGAAGTGGTCAACGGCTTTCTGAACGAGGTTTTCCACCTCCGAACGGAGGCGTACATCGGTTGGCACTGCGAGAACTTCACCGTCGTTTGCCTCAATTTCTGCGATGACTTCATCAAGTTGTGTGGTGTTCCGGGCAGCGATGACGACGCGCGCCCCTTCGGCTGCATAAGCGATGGCGATGGCTCTGCCGATACCGCGTCCGCCCCCGGTGATGATAGCGACTTTGTCTTTAAGTTGCATGCTGAGTTCCTTAAATTATCTTGGACGTTGTGGGATCACTGTGTGCGGTGCCACATATTCATCAGGCGTTCGAGATGCGTGCGGCTCGCTTTGACTTTTCGTTCCAAATCCTTCGCTAGTCCAGAGAGTAAGTCTTTCCCGGCTTTCTTTGCGTTTTCTACCTGTTGCTTCAATTGGTAGGTGCGTCCGGTCTTGATTCGGTTTATTTCTAAACGCAAATCACTTGTAGCACGGTTGAGGCTTCGGAGTTCCGCTTGTAAGGCTGCCCGTTTTTCAGCAGATGTCTTTTCGGCGATATGTGGTTCTGTTTCACCGAGGCTTAACCGCTCAAGGGTCTGAATATCCTGTTCATGATATGCCCGATTGATGAGCGGCATCAGCTGCTCGCGTCTATTCTGTTCTTCGGCATCAACGGCTTTATCTGGGTGGTACCGTTTGGCGAGTTTACGATAGAGATTTTGCAAGTGCTTCGCTTTAGAAGCCGGGAGTTGCTCTGCTTCCAATGTTGACTCTGATTCATCTACTTCTTCATACGCGTCAACACGTGCGCGGCTCGCTTTGAAGCAGGATTCTACGCGTGCCTCTATTTCTGCTTCATTCACATTTTCTCGTCGTAACTGGAGTCGGAGCCGATATTCCTGCGCTTCGAGTTCAACCCTATCAAGTTCGAGGTAATACTGGCTGATATGCGCGTTATAGCGACGCTGAAAAACATCAACTTCCGACTTGAGCTCCTCGACTGTTACGGTGAGTTCCTCCACCTGTTCCCGTTTCGCTGCGATAGCATCGAGTAGCCGAGTGGTCTCCTTTTCATCGGCACTATTGATATAAACCAAAGCGGCAGGTTTCATAGGAAGTTCACCAATAGTATTGCGGAAGTGGTCGGCGCGGCATACATAGACACACTTGGAAAATGAGGACATCAACCGAACCGATACACCTATCTAAAAAACTACCGTTTCCGATAAGTAATACGTCCTCGTGTGAGATCATAAGGCGATAGTTCAACAGTCACCTTATCACCCGGCGAAATTTTAATAAAAAACTTCCGCATTCTGCCGGAGATATGTGCAAGGATCTGATGTTTATTATCCAGTTCGACTCGAAACATTGCATTTGGTAAAGGTTCTACGACGGTACCTTCAACCTCAATTTTATCGCTTTTCGTGGTCGGCGTTTCCTCTTTTTCGGTTTCAGACTTAACGTCAAGATTGTCATCAGCATCCGTTCGCTGTTTAGGTTGGGTTTTCTGGTTTTTGCGCGACGACTTCGCTTTTCGCGGTCGCGGCTTGCGTCTATTTCCAGAGGGTCTGCGATTCACAGTATAAATCTCCTTTTTTGTAGGTGCGTGATTCTAATGATTCTCGTGAGAGTGAATAAAAAACACGCACACATTGGCACACTTGGAACGTGCCTCTATTATTCGTCTTCAAGACTAAAATGTTTTCCGGTTTCAACGACAAGTTCACCGAAATAGTCGGCTGCGAGTTGCAGTTGCATTTCGGCATCTGTTTTATCCGCACTTGTCGAGACTAAGTCTACCGGCATCATATTTGTATCCGCGTTGCGGAGTGAGACATACGCCTTTAGATAGACGTCTGGGTAGCGTTCCATCACCTTTTGCATGAGTGGTGAAACTTCGGCTTCAAACATACTGACATAGACCCGCGCTGTGGTAATCTCTGCGCGGTAGCGTTCAGCAATCAACGGTTGTATATAGGTTTCAAAGATCGCTTTCATCTCGCGTGGGGGTCCCGGCATCATCATGAGCGTTGTACTTTGATGTTCAACGCTGATACACGGTGCCCAACCTGCTGGGTTCTGCAAGACGGTAGCGGTTTCAGGCACCATCGCCATTTTCATGAGTGCTTCACTGATCGGATCGTTCTCTGACATCTCGCGGCGTTTCCGAAAGTCTGCGACGGTTTCCTCGCTCACGATAGGTTTCGTACCGATGAGAGATGCGATGACTTCGACGGTCATATCGTCGGGTGTCGGTCCGAGCCCACCTGTTGTGAGGATAAGAGATGTCTCGCGCTTGACGGAGGACTCCAGTGCCTCGTACATTTCTTCGGCGTTGTCGCGTAACATCGTTACGCGCCGTAACTCGCCACCGATCTGAAGAATCTGCTGTGCAATCCAGTGGGCATTGGTATCCTGAATCTGCCCAAGCACCAACTCGGTGCCGATAGAGAAGAGTTCAATTGCCACACGTCCCTCCTTTTATAGAACCTGTTTAAGAAACGCAAATGCGCCGACACCGTAGAAACTGTGTCCTGCTTCAAACGCTTCAAACCCCAATTTGTCATCCGCGTCAAAGCGGTTGAAAATAACTTTTGCTTCGTTGACAGCAAACCGGGTGGCATCAATTGGAAAGATGGTATCTTCGGTCCCGGATTCAACAAATAACGCGCGTGGTGCGATCAAGCCAGCGATGTCATACATCTCCGCATATTGTAGCACATTTGGAATGTAGTTGTCTATACAATGGCTCAAACTGAGGATGCTATCTCGGAAGGTGTTGAAATAACCGCTTACGACAGCAGCTTTAACGCGTGTGTCAATCGCTGCGGTGAAGAAGGTTGTCGTGCCGCCGCCAGAGATGCCCATTATACCGAGGCGGTTCATATCAACTTCGGAACGGGTTGATAGATAGTCAAACGCGCGCATTGCGTCATAGACCCGCCAACCTACCATCGTTTGTCCTAACAGGAGTGCGGCACCGGCACTCGGTTGGCACGAAGACGCGCCACCGCCTTTCTGTCGGGCAGCAGCGTCGCGTCGATGTCCGAACCCGAACTGCTCAATAGCAAGCACGGTATAGCCGTGTGCGACGCACTGCAGTGCGAAATCGTTCTGATAGCCGCCATATTCCGAACGCATGCTGCCGTCTTCTTCGATTCCCACGATGTCATCCACACCGCGCCCGTGTCCGGCTAAGCAGAGGATCGTAGCGTTTGGTGTCGCACCGTTGAGCCCCTTCGGGGAGAGAAAATAACCGAAAACAGTCGAATGTGGACGGCTCGTGAACTGCACAGTCTCACGGGTATAGGTCGCGAATTCGTGCGTCTCCAAGACCTCCGGTTCTAAATCGCGCAGTTCCTGCGGAAATCCACCGACCAATTCGGTCAGTTTTGCCCGTAATTCGTGTTGCCACGCCTCCGCTTCAGTAGCAGTGGTCGCCTGAAACGCTAATTGACGTGGTATCTCAGCGTACATCTGGTGCGTAAATGCTAAGGTATCTCTTTCGTGTTCGTGATGCATCGGTTTTACTTCCAAAAGTTCTCCGATTTGCGGCGTTACCGGTTCAACAGGTTCAAAACGAGACCGGTCGCCATCTTCGGATAGAAATAGGTAGATTTCTGCGGCATTATAGAACCCGCCATAGCGACTTCCAAAACCTGCTCAACAGGTGTCGGATTCATGAGGAGCGCGACGCGCCCGACTCCGCCTTTGACGTGCGCAACAGCATCGTCCGCGTAAGCGGTGTAACTGATATGATCCGCTAACGTCTCAACTTGGAACATCTCCTTGATAAGGGTTTCTTGAACAAGTGTTACATCTAATTGGCTCGGTGTCGATGAACGGGGTATCAATAGACGGTATTTATCATCTGCGGTATACAAGCCGACCGCTGGTGATTTTCCACGTTGTGCCTCCAATTGTGCCATAAGTGTCGCTTGTGTGTCAAGTTCATGAACATCAAACACTTCCGGCAGTTTGGTAATGGCGTGGGTAATACTATCAGGGCTCAGGTTATCCAGTAGCCGATGGATCGCCAAAACCGCGAGTCCGGGGGATTCCATCCGGACGAGGTTCACCATCATATAACCGTATCCTTGTAATCCGGTGTGTGTCATCTCTTCTTGGAAAGCGAGTGCGGTTTCATAACGGTGATGTCCATCGGCGATGAGGAGCGGTCTTTGGGAAAAGAGTGTCTGAATTTCGGTGTTCCGTTCGACATCTTCTAAACACCACAATCGGTGTGTGCTTCCGAACTGTTCTTCACAATCGACTTCGGGTGCGTTTTCATCGGTGAAACTTTGCATGATCCGCTCGATGTGCCCGTCGGCATCTGCATAGAGGAGAAAGATAGGGCTGAGGTTCGCGTGGCAGTGACGCATAAGATTGAGTCGGTCGATTTTCGGTCCGGCGTGTGTCTTTTCGTGGGGTAAGACGACACGGTTTTCAAAAGGTTGCAGTTTCACGAGTCCGATCATGGCGCGGCGGGTATAATCTTTTCCATCCGGTGCGTTGAACGACTGGTCGTAAATGTAATAGCGCGGCGTTGCGTCGCGTTGGAGAGTGCCGTCCGCTATCCACCGGTTCATCAGTGTCGCAGCGCGCGTGTATCGGTTTTCATCAGCGGTGTCATCATCGTGCGGTTGGCTCAGGATTAAGCGGATGATGTTGGCAGGGTGACGCTGCTCCAAGGCGGTCTGTTCTTCAGGTTTGATGACATCGTACGGCGGTGCTATAACGTTTGCGAGTCCTTCAACTTTAGTTGTGTTATAGCGTAAGCCGCGAAACGGAATAACTGTCGTTTCCATAGGTCTCCTTCTATTAATCCCAGAGTCTTGTGCTGAAGTAGCGTTCGCCGAGGTCATTAAAGACGGTGACGATAACGCCTTCTTGAATTTCTTGTGCGACTTTATATGCGCCATAAAGGTAGCCGCCGGAGGATTGCCCAACGAACCAGCCGCGTCGCGCGAGGCGGCTGCACATTTCGTAAGCGTTTTCAATCGTCGTCGGAATGCGGCAATCAATGACCGATTCATCCAGAATTGCTGGCACAATATTCTCTGGGTCCCCGAGCGGTTTGAGTCCCTCGATACCGGGGAACACTTCTGGTGAAATAGAACAGACTTGGATATCTGGATTGTAAGTTTTGAGCCGCCGCCCGACCCCGGTAATGGTGCCGCCGGTCCCTACACCTGCCACGAAGTGGGTAACTTTTCCACCGGTTTGGTTCCAGATTTCGACACCGGTGGTTTCATAATGCGCCAGCCAGTTGTTTTCATTGTCGTATTGCGAGTTGAAAAAATACCGGTCAGGTTGCGTTTCATAGCGTCGATCAACTTCTCGTAGTGCCTCATCGTAACCGAGGATAGCGTCGGTATAGATGATATCTGCCCCGTGTGATTGGATACGTTTTATCCGTTCTTCGCTGGCGTTGTCTGGAATGACGAGTTCAACTTTGTAGCCGAGGGTCGCGCCTATCATAGCATAGGCGATCGCCGCGTTGCCAGAGCTGGAGTCGAGGATAACCTTTTCGTGTGTGAGTTCTCCCGAAGCGATTGCCTCCGTGAGCATTCTTAGGACCGGTCGGTCTTTAATCGAGCCGCCGGGGTTATAGGTTTCTACCTTCGCGTAGATGTCAACGTTCGGCAACTCGTCTGCGAAGAGGTCTATCTTCGCGAGCGGTGTCTGTCCTATTATTTGGAGCAGTGGATGTTCTGAAATGTTCACCTTTTCAGGCTTTCGCATGCTCATGTAGCGTTTTTTTTCCTACCTTTTGTATTGTTTCATAACGATCGAAAATTTTTAAGCCGTTCGCGAAGTAAATGTTCCATATAAACCTTTGCTTGATCGTCGGTTAATTCTCCGTTGAGGATCGGTACGACTTCAAATTCTGCCAAGCGGACGGTCGGATTCAGTCCGTGTAGGGTCGGTAGCCAATCACGGAACGTATCGAAGAAGGCACGTTGTGCGGCACGACCGTTAGCGTACGGGAAATCGGCAGTAGGTCGTCGGAAACGTGCGGGTCCCTTTGCAAGTGCCGCGATATGGTGCTGTTGACAGAATTGTTTGTATCTCTGCGGTGCAAACGCGAGCGGGACATCCTCTGGATAGAACTGAAAGGTTCGTTCTCGATATTCCGTGAAATGTTGCAATTCGTCAAACTCGAAGATAAAATGATGCGGTTCAGGAAAATAGGCATCAGGAATCAGATAGCCATCGGCTTTTGATCTTGTACCTTCCGAGTCGCCATCAAGTTCCGCGTAGAGTGCCATCGCTGTATCGTAATGTTCCCGGAAGTTTTCAGGGATCGGTTTGTTACGGAGCCATTGAAATTGGGCGCGACGGTCTGCTTCTACGCCGAAGACAGCCTCTACCAATGCGATGATGCCTACCTCTAAACGCATGAAAAACCTTGGACGTTTTAGGACTTACGCATTTTTTATGAGTTCCTATACGACACACGATAAGCAGGGTTTCAAACCCCGCCTGCAAAGACCTTACCTACACAACACACGATAAACAGGGACAAACCCTGCCTGCAAAGGGGTTCGCGTAAATCCTGATGTTTTCTGTTGCGTCTGTCATGCTGAAATTTCGTTGCGTTTTAGACAGCGGGGATGTCCGTACTTTTCAGGACGTCGCCGTCTGTTGTATGGATTAAACTTGCAAGATAATCCCGATCGCGTTGGAGTGCCTCTAACTTGTTGTGTCCGTGGATGAATTCAACTTCCAAATAGCCGTCATAGTCGGCATTTCTGAGGATTTCAACGATCCGTGCGTAATCCACTACGCCATCAGCGATAGGGCATGCTTTTCCGCTTTCATCGAAATTTTGTGCGTGGACGTTGACGATGTGCGGTGCCAGTTTTTCAGCGGCATCGTGCGGATCATCGGCATCTGACCGTGCAAGTGGTTGATAGTAGGTCTTCAACGCCGGAAGTTTAACCTCTTCAATTGTTTCCAAAATGGTCGCGGCACTATCGGTATATTGGTTGTTGTGCATTTCCAATCCGATCCGGATATTACGAAAATTTGCCCACTGTGTAATGCTGACCAGCCGAAAGAAGATCAGACGTTTATCAGCGGGTGCGATTGACCTTGAGGGACCACCACCGGACCAGATTCGGATAAGGTCCGTTCCTAAATCGCGTGCGATTTTGAAGGCTTCTTCAAAGTATTTCTGGTGTAGATGCATTAACGGATGGACATAGGACCCGAATGCCGAGATTTCTAATCCTTTCCGCTGTGCCATCTCTCTAACATTTTTGGCGTAGTTTTCGTCGTAGTCCTCTGGTAGGTGTGGCGGTTTCCCCCAGAGCTCAATGCCGTCAAATCCATAGTCCGCTGCGATGTCAATTACCTCTTCCAGCGGTTTATCCTGAAAAGCGATGGTGCAGAGACCTAATTTCATAGTTTTTTCCTCTACTGTTTATTATATGTTACAAATAGGATACCACAGGTTCTAACGGATTGCAAGAAAAGTTGATTAGACAGACGTAAAACCTTTGACATAGTTTAGCAGATATGCTATACTCGTCAAGATTTTTTATTTATCCGATTGATATGTTGAGAGCGGAATAATGCACCGAATTTTTCAATTTCTTACTGTTTTCTGTTTGTTATGTTCGTTCATACTGCTATCAGGATGTACGGAGAGACAGCAGAACGAATTAAGTGTCTTCGCTGCGATTAGCCTGACGGATGCGCTCACTGAAATCGGAGAAGCATTTACATTAGAAAATCACATTAAAATTTATTATAACTTTGCTGCGTCCACAACGTTACAACGACAGTTGGAAAAAGGTGCGTCAGCGGATGTGTTTATTTCAGCGAGTCCGCGCCAGGTTGTTGAACTTGAATTTAACGGGTTGATCGATGTCGGAAGCCGGCACGATCTGTTGACGAACCGGTTGGTGCTTGTCTCTCATGAAACGGCTTTAACTTCTGTAGAGACGCTTGACGACCTCGTTGCCCTGGATATTTCGAGAATCGCCATCGGACACCCAGATATAGTGCCTGCTGGCACCTACGCGAAAGAGGCGTTAACAGACGCGGGCGTCTGGGAGACGCTACAACCGAAAATGATTTTCGGCACAGATGTCCGCGCCACGCTTGCGTATCTAACCGCCGGAAATGTGGACGCAGCGATCGTGTACAAAACCGATACCACGCTCACACCGAATATAAAAGTGGTGTATCAGTTTCCGAGTGATGCGTATACGCCGATTACCTATCCGGCTGTCGTCCTGAAAGGTAGTCAGCGAGGCCCATTAGCACGAAAATTTGTTGCGTATCTGCGGGCTGCTGGCAGCAGAAAAATTTTTGAAAAGCACGGATTTACCGTTTTAGCACTGAAATGAGGATAACTCCTGCGGAAGTCACCGCTCTCATCTTATCTATTAAAACGGCGATATTGAGTCTCGTTGTAATGTTTCCGCCGGGGCTGTTTGTTGGGTGGTTGCTTGTAAAACGGGCGTTTCCGGGGAAGGCTTTTCTGAATACGCTCGTCATGTTACCCTTGGTGCTGCCACCGGTGGTGAGCGGTTATCTGTTGCTTGTTTTATTGGGTCGGCACGGCTTGGTCGGCGGTTTTTTATTTGATGTTTTTGGTATAGAACTTGTTTTTTCGGAGTTTGCTGTCGTGGTTGCGCTATCGGTAATCTCGTTTCCGTTGTTGGTGCGTGGTATCATGGCGGGGATGGAGTCTGTGCCACCCGAACTTGAAAATGCGGCGCGGACGCTCGGTGCCTCGCCGGTGAAAGTATTTTGGACGATCACTTTTCCGCTCGCGTTGCGCGGGATTATCGGTGGAACGATCCTCGGTTTTTCTAAAAGCCTCGGTGAGTTCGGTGCCACTATCATGGTGGCGGGGAACATTCCGGGTAAAACGCAGACGATCGCGTTGGCGATCTTCAACGCTGTACAATTGGCGGAGGATGCAACCGTTTATCGTCTGGTGTTTATTTCAACAGTCGTCGCATTTGTTGCGCTCTGGTTAACGGAACGTTTCACCCTCCGTTAACCGAAATAAATAAGGAGAAAAAATTATGGGTTTGATGGAAATGTGCATACTTTTAGGCTTAATCGCGTGCGGGGCACTCGTCTGGTATCTATACCGACGTTCCCAAAAGGACGAAGATAAAAAAAGAAAAGATCAAACTGACAACACGGATACTGTTGATCCCACCGACGACGGTTATGAGGATCTGCTCTTGACCGGCTTGATGCTCAGCGAAATATACGATGATGACAATCCGCCTGACGATGCGGGGTCTGACGGATTTGATAGCGTGGATGATAGCGGCGGATTCGACGATGGTGGATTTGATGGCGGTGGATTCGACGGTGGTGGATTCGACGGCGGCGGATTTGAATAAACAATGTTGCTATGGAAAACGGTATTAGAATTCATCTGAACTTTCGCAAGCGTCTTGGCGGTTTCGTATTAGACGTTGATTGTGGATTAGTGAAAAAGGTGTCAGCGTTTTTGGGGGCATCCGGCAGTGGGAAAAGCACACTGCTCAACTGCATCAGTGGTACCGTTTCACCCGATGCTGGCGAGATCGTTTTCGGTGGTGAAATGCTTTATTCGTCTGCGATGGGTATTAATCTGCCGCCCGAAAAACGACGGTTCGGTTATGTTTTTCAGGAGGGTTACCTATTTCCGCATCTCACCGTTGCGCAGAATATCCGCTATGGGCAGCCGAATCCGACGGATTCTACAACTGTTATTGACATTCTTGAGATTTCGGGGTTGCTTCAGCGATACCCGAAGCAGCTTTCAGGTGGACAGCGGCAACGGGTCGCTATCGCACGTGCCCTCGCGATGGAGCCGCGGATGCTCCTGATGGATGAACCGCTTGCATCGCTTGACAACACACTCAAAGCACGGATTATACCGTATCTGCACCACGTGAAAGACGCATTTGATATACCGATTCTCTATGTTACACACGCCTTTTCTGAAGTCCTGGCACTTGCTGATGAAGCCTTCCTCCTCTCTGATGGCAAGATTACCGCCACCGGTGAACCGCATCATCTGTTAACCGCGCCGTCCGCGATGCCTATTGCCCAATTGACTGGCGTTGAGAATATTTTATCGCTCCCTGTTATGCTTTCGGATAAGGCGCGCGGGGTGACCTCTTTGGAGATCGGTAGCCAACAGCTCGTTATCCCGTATACCGATGCGGATATTGGCACACTGTTGCCGGTGGCTATCCGTGCCGAGGATATTATTATCTCGCTTGCACCAGATTTGCCGATCAGTGCCCGGAATATATTGCGCGGCACCATCCAGAAGATGGATATTGTCGGTGAACGCACATTGGTGTCCATCCATGTTGAAGCGCATCCACTTTCGGTGAAGATCACACCCGAAGCACGTGCGCAGCTGGATTTGCAAGTGGGGTTGTCGGTTTACTGTGTTATTAAGGCAAACGCGATCAATCTGCTTTGGCGTTAGTTTTTCTGTTTACACCTTGTGCTCCTGAATTCTCTGCCAGAGTTCATCAACCTGTCTACGGAGATCCTCAAGCGTCCCCTCATTCTCTATAACGACATCCGCATACTTGACTTTCTCTGTGAGGGGCATCTGTGCGTCAATCCGTGCCTGAACCTCGGTTTCGGTGAGCGGTCTCCCTTGCGCAATGCTCCGTTCCAGTGTGCGGCGCAGCTGCGTCTCTGGTGATGCCGTCACGACGACAATCAGATCGACCGTCTCATAAGCACCGGCTTCGATGAGGAGCGGTGCATCGAGTAGCACGACACACGTCGGGTCTTCCCTGACGAGTTGGCGTGCGCGTCCGCGTGAACGCTGGATAATCAGCGGATGCAGGATGCCGTTTAAACGTTCTCGTGCGGTTTTATCCTGAAAGACGATTGCGCCGAGCTTTTTTCGGCTCACATCCCCTGATGCCTCAAGGATGTCGCCGCCGAATGCGTCTGTCAGTTCGTCAATAACGGGACTGTCCGCTTTAAGGAGTTGGTGTCCGATTTCATCTGCGTTGATCGGAATCGCACCTTTTTCGGTGAGCAGGTCTGAGACAGTGGTCTTTCCGCAGGCGATCCCACCTGTAATCCCGACGATGGTGCCGCGTGTGCGGCGTTTTGTTGCTGTTTCCATGCTATGGAGTGTATACAATACGGGGAAATTTGTCAAGGATGAAGGGTTGTCAGTTGTCGGTAAGAAGAGAAGTCTTTTCTATCTGTTGAGAATTGACGACTGACAACTTTTCTGTACTTTTGATTGACAGCGATGGCTGCTCTTGCTATGCTGTTACTCTGATTCGTTGACTATTTTTTATTCACACAAGGAAGGTTTTTCATGGGAAGGTTAAAAGGTAAGGTCGCCATTGTGACAGGGGCGGGTCGAGGACACGCGGAAGCCGTCGCCAGACGGTTCGCGAAAGAAGGCGCAGCGGTTTCTATCTGTGATGTGATGCCGGTGCAAGATTTAGAGGCAAAAGTCGGTTCAGAGATTAGAGCTGCAGGTGGAGCGGTGATCTGTTTTGAGACGGATGTTTCACAAGAGGAGCCAGTCAATGAGATGGTCGCTGCCACCATCGAAAAATTCGGCACCGTCGATATCCTCGCGAATGTTGTCGGCATCGCTGGACCGACGAAGGACATCTGGGATATGCATTTAGAAGAATGGCAGCGCACGCTTGCGGTTAACCTCGATTCGCTTTTTATCTGTTCTAAAGCGGTTTTGCCGGAGATGATCCGCAAGAAATACGGGAAGATCATCAATTTCAGTTCTGGGACAGGGAAACAGCCGCTTTCGCACAGGGCACCGTATGCGACTTCAAAGATGGGGGTCATCGGTTTCACACGGACACTCGCTGCGGATGTCGGACGCTATAATATCACCGTCAACGCTATCTGTCCGGGTTGGCATACAGAGAGAAGCCTTGAACTCGCACGCGGTCGGGCAGAATATATGAACAAACCTTTTGACGAAGAAGCGTTGCGTGAAAGATATGAACGGGAATACCCGAAACGTGTCATCGCTGGCAGGTGGTGTGCGGATGAAGGCTATAGCGATAAAGGGTCGGTGTCTGAGGATGCCGCTGCGTTGGCGGTTTTTCTTGCCTCAGACGATTCCGCAAACATGACAGGTCAGGATATTAATACCGGTGGGACGGTAATGTGGTAATGAAAGGAAAACACATGAACCGACAACACACCAACAGCGAAGACACTATCACCACCCTATTCGTCGAAATCCTGATGCCGATGAGTGCGACGTGGAATATTGACGAGCAGACAACAAGACCACTCGCCGAAAATCAAAGAAGACCGGATGTCATCATTCGCACAGTTGAACGCTATCCGATATAAGTCTATTATGTTATTGGTTAATTTGCGGGAAACAACAAGCAGGTCGAGGTAGAAGTTCAAAAGCTGCCTTGGAATCAATGACCACGCTGGATGTTCGTCAACTCTCCGATAAAGTACTCACCACTGCCGAACGTGTTTTTAAAGAACTGAAGGATCAAAAGATGTTGCCGTTCAACCAGATGGATGAGGACCCGGTGCGTCATGAATTGGATCGGTTGTTGTTATCAGAGGTACTTGGTATTACGGAATCGGAGCGTCCCGATGTACATGAAGGACTTACACTGCTTCGGAAGATGTTATGCAAGGAACCGAGTATTCATGGTGGGAAGAAGTCGAAGGTTAAGTTGGAGGCTTCTTAGCTTTGTAAAATATTGGATTTGTTGTTATGTTTATGTTATACTAAAGGTGTGATGTCAACTGTAATAGATAATCCCTTTGTGCTTTCTACTAACCCAGAAAACTTGCTCGGTTTGAAAACTCTGTAGCACAAATGAAACTGATGTAGGAATTCATGCAATCGATCCATTATAACGACAATGTTTTTATCAATTGTCCATTTGATGCAAATTATAAACCCTTATTTGATGCAATGGTGTTTGCAGTCCACGATTGTGGTTTTATCCCACGTTGTGCCCTTGAAGAGGACGACGCGAGCGAGGTTCGGATTGATAAAATTTACAGCATTATTGCAGACTGCCGTTATGGAATTCACGATATATCCAGAACGGAATTAGACGAGGGTTCAAATCTTCCTCGATTTAATATGCCGTTGGAATTAGGGATTTTCCTTGGGGCAAAGAGGTTTGGGGTAGAAGAACAGAAAAAGAAAAAATGTCTCGTGCTGGATAGAGAGCAGTATCGGTATCAACAATTTATCTCGGATATCTCCGGTCAAGATATTCAGGCACATAACAACAGTTCCAGGGAAGTTATAACACGCGTCCGGAATTGGCTCCGCACTGCATCAAGACGTGAGACAATTCCAAGTGGAAGCATCATTTGGAGGCGTTACCAAGAGTTTATTGAGAAATTACCTCAAACAGCGCAAGAGTGTCAACTAACAGTTGAAGACTTGATTTTTAATGATTATATTTTGTTGGTCGCACAATGGTTGGAGAGTGAAGGGAATTAGCATAGTAAAACAGTTCAAGGAGGTGGTTAAAGTGGCAAGAGGGCGGACTATCAAATTTCCCCCTAAACGGGGGAAACTCACAAGAAGCCAAGCTAAACGTGCCGTAGAAAAGGTTATGTACGGGAAAGAAGGTGGGAGAAAAACAACATCTTCAAAAGGGCAGAAATCGCAGGTAGCGACTTTCAAAGTTGGTCGTGATGCTCGGACAGGTAGATTTATAAGTCGTGAGGAAGCCGAACGCCGAAAGGCAACAGCTATCGTTGAAACTATCACGGTACGAAAAAAAAGAAAATAGTTTCTGACAAATAGCGGTGCGTAACAGTCGCTTGTCCTTGGTATTATCTAAAATTGATTGTCTGATTTAAGAATGAGGATTATCCGCTCACACCGCAAGAGTCCGTGAAATCCGGGCTCGGAGTCACCACCGACTAAGGCTGGCAAATTTGAAAGTTGTCTGAAAACAATTTGTCAAAAGAGAAGATGGAACTATAAAAAAAAAGATACTGCTAACCGTCTCATTGCGATTGTATTCGACAATGGACTGATTCCCCCGCTCATGCAATCGCACTTTTCAGCACTGCGAAGCACACTGGAGTCTGGCATTCCAACTATCCGCAACGATCAGTCTAGACACGGACAAGGATCAGAAAAGGTTATCGTTCCGGAGGATATAGCCTCATATATTCTTCATCTGACTGCATCAAATATTCTCTTGTTGGTGAACGCTGAGGAAAATATGAAATAGAAACCAACAAGATTAAGACTGTGTGCTTGCTGCCTCTGCTCCGCTTCTACCACATCAATACATATTTCTATTATACGACACTTCTCTATGAATGTCAACTGAAGGGTGACAGGGAAACTGAAAATTTCTTGACATTTTCCCAAACTTCTGCTATGATAGATGATGCGATATAACAACGGAAGGAGCAAAATAAGTGGCACAAGAAACAGTTAAAGTCGGTATTATCGGTGCGGGTGGGAATACGAGATCTAAACATATTCCGGGACTACAAGCGATTGATGGCGTTGAGATTGTCGGGGTCTGTAATCGGAGTCATGAATCTTCACAACGGGTCGCTGACGCGTTCGGCATCCCGAAAACCTACGGCAATTGGCAAGAGGTCATCGCGGATCCCGATACGAATGCGATTGTCATCGGGACATGGCCCTATATGCACTGCCGGGCGACGGTGGCAGCACTCCAAGCAAATAAACACGTGATGTGCGAGGCACGGATGGCGATGAACGCCAAAGAAGCACGTATCATGCGTATGGTATCGCGTCAGAAGACACATCTCATCGCACAGATTGTCCCCTCACCGATGACACTCCGAGTCGATAACACCATAAAACGGCTCATCGCTGAAGGCTATCTCGGTGATGTGCTTGCGATAGAAGCCCGCGCAGGCGGCGCGTTTCTCGATAGCGAATCACCACTCCAGTGGCGGCAAGATTTCGATCTCAGCGGACTCAATATCATGAGTATGGGGATCTGGTATGAAGCGTTGATGCGGTGGGTCGGAGAAGCGACGCGGATTATGGCGATGGGCAAGACGTTTGTCAAGATGCGTCCCGATGCTGACGGTGTGATGCGTTCCGTCCGGATTCCTGAGCATATTGATGTCGTTGGCGACCTCGCATGCGGTGCGCAGCTGCATATACAGGTCTCCAGTGTTGCCGGGCTGGCAGGCGCGCCGGAGGTGTATCTTTTCGGGAGCGACGGAACTTTACGCTTTTCGGGGAATAAACTCTACGGCGGACAGAAAGACGACGCGGAACTGAGCGAAATTGATATACCAGATTCAGAGGCTGGCGGATGGCGCGTGGAAGAAGAATTCGTGAACGCTATCCGTGGCAACGAAGTAATTACGCATACCGATTTCGATACGGGTGTGAAGTACATGGAGTTTACGGAAGCGGTCACACGGAGTATGCAATCGGGGCAGGCAATTTCTTTGCCGCTTTAGTTACGGAAACCCGGCAGCGCGTGCCTACTACTTTAATAAGGAGAAACTTTGAAATTAGGAGAACTTTTTAATCTCTGCCAAGATATTGAACTGCGGCAAGCGAAACTCTATGCCTCGCTCTCGCTACTTTTGGGTAACGTTGATGAACGGATCGCACGGTTTTGGGAACAGATGAGTACGGAAGAGTGGCAGCATTATATTCTTGTAGATTTTGGACGTTCTATATGCGTCAATGCCTTCGGGATTGATTCACCTGTGCCGGAGTTGTCGGATGTCCCAGTTCAACAAATTACGGATGCGCTGGATGTACACGAGCAGAAGGTCGATAGTGGAAATATTTCACTCGATGAGGCTTTTGAAATTGCAATCGCGATTGAAGGTAGCGAAGCCGATACGATCTATATGCGTCTACTCTCTATTATGCGAAAAGCGATTCAGCAGAGCGACCAACCGTACCTGATGGATCGTATTGTACACGTGGAAAAGGACATGGTATCACACGTCGATGGCTTGGTTCAGGCAACGCAGAAGTTTGCGAAGGATGCCGCCGTAATCCGCAAAGCACACCGTTTAAAAGCGGCACACAGTTAACCGTGGGAGAGCTGCTACGAATGTTGTGCATTGCAGAGGAGATTACCTGCCTGTTCGCATGCGATCTGTTCTAACTGCACGGTGGTATGGCTGATACCAAAGTGTTCATGTAATTCGCTGTTGATCTGTTTAAGAATCCGATCAGGTTCTAAGGTGGTGTTTTCGTCAACGACGACATGCACGCTCAGTGCAGAATAGTTGGAACACAGCGACCAGATGTGTAGGTCGTGGACATCTTTGACAGGTTCTAAGTTGCAGAGGCGTTCGGCGACGGTGTGAGCGTCCGCGTTTTTCGGTGAATTTTCGAGTAAAATATGCACCGCCTCTTTGGTTATGTTCACGGCACCGAAAAGAATAATCCCACCGATAAAGAAACTCAAGATCGCGTCAATCGGGTACCAGTCTGTCCAAAAGATGATTACGCCACCGACGAGGACAGCGACGGAGGAGAGCGTATCGCCAATCACATGGAGCACCGCGCTTCGGACGTTGAGATTCCCGTGTCCTTCGCCGTGCAGTTTCCATAGGATCAGCAGATTTCCCACAAAACCGAGACATGCCACGATAAACATACCGGTGACTTTTATCTCTGTTGGCGATGTGTACCGATGATAGGCTTCGTAGAAGATCCAACCAGAGATTGCGATGAGGGATATGCCGTTCACAAAAGCAGCGAAGACCTCAGCGCGATGATAGCCGTAGGTACGGGAAGAGGTTGCCGGACGGGTGGAGAGGTAGATTGCCAACCAACTGATAAGCAGCGAGGCGACATCGGACATAACATGTGCTGCATCGCTGAGCAACGCGAGACTCCCCGACCAGATACCACCGATCAGCTCACCGAGGAAGACACAGAACGTGACAAGCACCGCGAACTTGAACTTCCGCTGCAGATGCGTCTGATGGCTATGCGTGTTTGCTTCGCCATGATGATGGGGGTCGTGGCTGTGATTGTGCAAAACGTCTCTCTTTGGATAGAAGGGAATAGCGTCCTATAATACGATTGGTTTAATCTGCGGCGGTAGACGTGCTCTTCGATTCGCTACTCGTTTCGGTTTTCTTCTCTTTTTTCTTGCTCTTTTCTGACGATTTGCTTTTATCCGATGAATCGCTTTTGTCTTTGTCTTTTTTCGCGGATTCCTTGTAACCTTCGCTTCGATAGTCGGTAATATAGAATCCGGAACCTTTGAAAATCAGTCCTGCACCTGCGCCGATGAGCCGTTTCACTTTACCATCACACTCCGGACATTCCTCAATCGGGGGTGCCGTGATACTTTGAAATTTCTCAAATTGGGTGTCACACGCGAGACACTTATAGTCATAAGTGGGCATATCGCGTTTCCTCCTTTTCTATGAATTTTGCAGACAGAGAATCGCCTTAGAAGTATCAATAGTGCGCTACACTGCACGATTTCTGTGTTGCACCAAAAAGTTGATTGATAAAAAGGGTATATTCTGATAAATTTTAACTGCTACGTCCGTAAATGTCAAGTCTATTTTTGTATCTGGAGTTTTTTATGTTGCGTCTCTCTATTGATGCTGAGAGTTTTCCACTCGGTAAGGGACCGATGGTCATGCTGGTGCTTTTCCTCATCTCCACGCTTTTCATCTTTGGTCATTCTGAGGAACAGGGTGAAGATCTGGAGTTTTGGATTTTCGCGAATACGCACTACGAAGAGTATCAGGCGCGGGTGCCGCTCTTTGAGGCAGAGAACCCGGCGGTGAATGTGCGACTCATCAATTTCGGTGGCACGATGCACGACAAACTCCTTGCTGCGATGCTGTCCAACTTCGGGGCACCGGACCTTGTTGAAGTGGAGATTACATCCATCGGTCGATTCCTCAAAGGTGCGATTGACGAGATCGGATTTGTCGATCTGCGTCCGCGTTTAGAGAGCGAAGGTTGGATGGATAAGTTGGTGGTCAGTCGATTCACACCGTGGTCGTACCGCGGTCGGATTTTCGGGGTTCCGCACGATTTGCACCCTGTTGTTCTCCTTTATCGGGATGATCTCTTTAAAGCGGCAGGTGTCGAGATGACGGCGGTCAAAACGTGGGACGACTTCATTGCTGCTGGAAAAAAGGCGACGCGTGATCTTGATGGCGACGGTAAAATTGATCAGTACGCGATTGTGTTAGATCGACGCACAGAGAGCGACTACTTTAGCCTGCTCCTCCAGCAAGGTGGCGGTTTTTTTGACGAAGACGGCAATGTTATTATAGATAGCGAACTCGCAATTAAGACGTTGGAATTTTTTACGGCGTTGTTCAACGAACATGAAATCGCGACACCGGTGTACGGCACGTGGCACGGCGATCCGAGCAATTTCGCCGCGATGCAGGACGGCAAGATCCTCTCTATTCTCGCACCGGACTGGTATGTCGGTATTCTGAAAAGTCAGGTGCCGCAGATGTCCGGGAAATGGAAGGCAATCGGTATGCCAGCGTGGCAACCGGAGGGTAGACGAACGACAACGCGCGGCGGTACGATGATCGGGATCACAAAGCAGTGCAAAAACCCTGATCGGGCATGGGAACTCCTCAAGTTTACCTATTTTGATAGATCGGGTTTAGTGAACCGGTATGAAACGACACGGATCATTCCACCGCTCAAAGCCGCTTGGGACGCTCCCATTTTTAGGGAACCGGATGTCTATTTGGGAGGTCAACCGCTTGGCGAACTGTTTATAGAACTTGCACCGGATCTACCGGCACGTTATCAGAACCCATATTGGTCAGAGGCAGCGGATCTGCTCAACGATGCGATTTTCGCTGCAGTAACAGAGAAACAGACGCCCAGAGAGGCGTTGACAGAGCTCGCTGAGAAGGTCCGCACACTCATTGCAAAAGATATGGGCAGATGGGGCGATATGTAGTTTCTCAAACGGCACTGATTCTTGACAGGCAATGAATGGTTTCCCTACTACGAACTGGGTCTAACAAAAACCAATGTGGATACACAAGAGCCGAATAATTAGAAAAATATGAGAAGCAAACGAACAACGAACCCGTTTTGGAACCGACAACAGAAAATCGCGCCTTATCTCTTTATTGCGCCGTTTTACCTGCTCTTCGTCGTTTTTATGGGGTATCCACTCATTTCGTCTCTCGTGATGAGTCTGTATGAGATGCGCGGGTTCCAAAGTCGGATATTCGTCGGTCTCGGTAACTTCACAGACCTATTCCGCGATCCGATCTTTTGGAAATCGCTCCGGAATACGGCATATTTCGCCATAGGCACGCTCACACTTCAATTGCCGATTGCCCTACTCCTTGCGATTTTGCTCAACTCCAAGTTCGTCAAAGGCAAAAATGTCCTGAGACTCGCCTTTTTTGCACCGGTGCTCGTTGCCGGTGTCTTCGTTGCGATTATCTTCAATCTCGTCTATGACCAACGTGCCGGCTTGGTCAACCAAGAATTTGTTCTCTTCGGCAAGGAGATCGGTTGGCTGAACGAGGAGAAATATGTGATGCCCGCGGTGATCTTGACTGGTGTTTGGCAGTGGGCAGGGTTTAATATGATCTATTTTTTGGCGGGTCTACAAGGCATCCGACAGGAGTTGTATGAGGCGGCAGCGGTTGATGGCGCGAATTGGTGGCAGGCATTTATCCATGTAACACTCCCATCACTGCGTCCAGTGATCGCCTTTGTTTTCGTTGTGTCGATGATAGGTTCGCTCCAACTTTTTGATCTGCCATTCATTTTAACAAATGGGGGTGAACCTGCGGATGCGGGTTCGACGATCGTGATGTATCTCTATAAAAACGGTTTCCAGTTCATGCGTCTCGGCTATGCGGCGACAATCGGTTGGGTGCTGTTTTTCATTATTGCTATTGTCTCAATCGTACAGTTGAAATTACTCGGTATTTTCCGAGAAGAATAAAAAAAATATAAACTATGGCGCGTAGCGCGTAACGTAATGGAGCGCGGGTATACGGAGCGGACCCTTCAGTCCACAACCCGCCTAAACGAACCGCAAGGAAAATTAAAAATAATGAAAATATTACCGGCAATTGATCTTCGTGACGGAAAATGTGTAAATTTGGTGCAGGGTATCGCGACGCAGGAGACGGTTTTCTCGGACGCGCCTATAGAGATGGCGCGCCGATGGCAAGCCGAAGGTGCGGAATACTTACACCTCGTGGACTTAGACGGCGCGTTTCAAGGTGAGTCGGCGAACCTTCATATCGTGGGCGAGATTGCCGCCGCGCTGGATATACCTGTTCAGCTGGGTGGCGGTATCCGAAGTATGGAACGACTGGAATCGGTTTTAGCGTTAGGCGTAGACCGTGCTATTTTAGGGACAGTTGCTCTCAAACAGCCGGATTTGGTGAAGCAGGCGTGTGCGAAGTATGGCGAGCACATCGCTGTCGGTATCGATGCGCGGGACGGAAGGGTCGCGACGGACGGTTGGTTGGAGGTGTCTCAGAAATCTGCCGTCGAATTCGCACAAGAGTTGACAGACGTGCAGACGCTTATCTATACTGATATTAAAAGCGACGGTATGCTCAAAGGACCGAACGTTGACGGAACGGCTGCGATTATTGATGCAGTCTCAGCGGATGTGATTGCTTCGGGTGGTGTGACATCCCTCTCTGACGTAGCCAATCTGAAGCAGATCGGTGCCAGTGGTGCGATTATAGGACGCGCTTTGTATACCGGCGATCTCGCACTACAAGAGGCGATTGCTGCAGGATAAATCTGCGAGTCCCCCTGATAAGGGGGATTTAGGGGGTTCGCTTCAATTCATTCCACGCCAGTCACGACCCCGAACCCGATTCGCACTCCCATCTTTTTCAACTCAAATCGGGTACCTGCCTCCATCACTAAGGGGAGGTCGAGTGTAATGGTCACATGCGCATAACCTCCGGATGTAATCAGGGAAAGCCCTTCCGGGAGTTTTAGGTGTGCTGGTATATCAACACTCCAAAGACGGATGTCCGGTCTATCGTTCTCAATCAGCGGGATATGTGTACCACTCTCCTCTTGCGTCAGTAGATAGACAAGTGCTGTAAATTCGGAATGTGCTTTGATTGTTTTCGGCGGACAAAGTACCTGTCCAACAGATAACCAATCGGGTTCAGACTCAACACACACTTCATCCCCCTTTGTACTGAGAACGCGCGTCTTGATCCTGTCGCCTTTACCGACAATATCTACCGCTTGACCGACAGCGAGATGACCTTGGACGACCTCGCCACGGACGGACACCCGATCTTTCGTTTCTTCGACGATTTCATGAATCGGCATAATGACCGGTAAGTTTTCTGTGTCTATAGGTGCCGGCATTGTACGGTTCATGGTGAAGACCAGATCAACGATCGGTTGCCATTCTGCGAAGGTGATGCTGTTGCCCCTGTATTCCAACGCCTTAAGCGCATCACCGACAGTTATCGGTGTGTTCTCTTCTTCCCACCCATACGCGTCGAGTAATTCTCGCATCTCCTGTCCGCAGATGTCTAACAGTTCATCCTCTCTTGAAATGCCGCCTGTATTCAGAAAGGGGAGGACTGTCGGGAGGTGCATCTGGTGTGCGAGGCGGAGGTGCGCCTGCGAATCCGGTGTGACACCCTCGACAGCATTCACGACCCAAATCGCGCCTTGAATTGCAGGAGAACCGCTGATGAGCATTTTGATAACATCAAGGTGTGTTTCGCAGTCGATGTGTGTATAGAGTTTGCCGCTGGTTTCATAAGCGATTGAGCGGTAGGTGATGCCAACGCCTTCTCGGATTGGATGATGAATGAGGTGTTGTGCTTGAAAATCGCCATCGTCATCCGTGTGAATTGCCCCGATTCTCGCGACGACTTTCGCTATAGCTGCGCTCAATGTCGTTTTGCCGTGTCCATCGGCACCGAGGGTGCAAATCGGCAGTCGGCGATGCGTGTTTTGTTTTTTCTCTGTCATCTTTTTTGTCTCCTGATACGGTATAATCTGTGTATTGCAAGTTCTGATATATTATATCAGAAAGTCGGGAATTAGGCAACGTTCTGATTTGTTAAAAATAATATAGGCTTGCAAGCAATTCACGAATCTGATAGACTTTAAATCTCATAACTCGTGAGAAAATAATACATCACAAGGAGTACACTGAATGCCTAATACAACCCCAGTTCGTACAGTGATTGTCGGATGCGGCATGATTTCTGCGGGTGGCTATCAACCGCGTTGCCAAGCATACCCGCATCTCATTGACTTGGTCGGTTTCTACGACCAAGATGAAGCGCGTGCATCCGCATTGGCTGAACGGAACGGTGGACATGTTTACAAATCGCTGGAAGAAGTGCTGAACGATCCAAATGTAGAAGCGATTGTGAATTTGACGCTTCATATTTCGCATTACCCGATTTCGTTGGCAGCACTGAAGGCAGGGAAACACGTCTACTCTGAAAAGCCTATCTCTATCCGTACTGACGAGGCGAACGAACTCGTAGAGACAGCGGAAACGATGGGTCTAAAACTGGCGTGCGCGCCGTCGGCGATCCTCGGTTATGTTCAGCAGAACGTCTGGCAACGGATTCGCGACGGTGAGATCGGCGATGTCATCTCCGCTGTTGGAAACTTCGGGGGGCCGTTAGAACATTGGCATCCGAGTGCGGACGCGTTCTTGATGCATGCCGGTCCGTTCCGAGATGTCGCACCTTATCCACTAACAGCAATGACGACTATGATTGCACCGGTCAAAACGGTTCACGGGTTCGCACGGGTCGCTGTACCGAAACGGACGCTAACCCAAGGTCCGCGGCAAGGCACTGAATTTGAAGTGAATGAGAAGGATCACGGGTTCGCCGTGCTTGAATTCGAGAATGGAGCACACGGGTTCATTTATCACAGTTTTACGGTTACTTCACAGATTCCGCCTTACGAAATCCACGGCACAGCAGGCGGATTTTCTCTTCAGGCACACGATGATGGACGCGGCATCAAGAAATTCACACCGCAAGGCGGCTGGCAAGATGAAGACTCGCCACCGAAAGCCTTTACCGGATTGGATTGGGGTAAAGGGGTCGCAGATTTCGCAGATGCGATTCGGTCAGACAGGCATCCGAGGTGTAATGGCGCGCAGGCACGGCACGTCATAGAGATATGCGAACGCGTCATCGAATCGTCGGACACGCGGCGACCCGTTGATGTTGTGAGCCGTTTTCTTGCACCACCGCCTGTTGGCGACGTGGCACCATGGGAAGATGCTTAGGGCGATGTGACCTCGCCCCTACAAGGCATTGCGGAGCATTTCTACGCTTTGTGGTACGCCGACGTGTGCATCCGCCTTCCCCTCAAATTCGATGGATACGTATCCTTGGAATCCGACACTCTTCAGAATCTCACCGATTTTCGCGTAATCCAGATCCAACGTATACCATTCGCCTTCACCGTAATAGGTTTTGGCGTGGACGAGTACCGCTTCGTCTGCAATTTGTGCCAGTTTTTGATATGGATCCGAGAGGAAATTCCCGCAGTCCATTGTTACCTTCAACCACTCCGAGTCGATGGCGGAGACGATACGGTTGACACCTTCCGGCGTGCAAGTCAGTCCCCAATGGTTTTCGAGTCCGAGAACGACACCGTATTTTTCGGCATCAGGGAGGCATTTTTCGATGGATGCGATAACCCATTCAAACGCCTCGTCTTCTGTGTGTCCGGGGAGCGTCGGTTCTTGTCCTTCGGATTCCATCAATTCGGTGAAGGAGGGTACAGTTCCCCATCGTCCTGAGTTGAGACGGATTGACGGGATACCGAGTTCGTGTGCTAACCGGATACAGTGGATGGTGTGATTGATGTTTTTCTGTCGCGTCGCCGCTTCCGGCGAAACGAAGCCTTGATGGATGGAGAGCGCGTAGAGATCAATTCCGTTGATGAAAGCGAGCCGTTTCAGTTTCTGAAGATATGGATTGGCTTCAGATGCCATCTGTTGATGTAAGATTTCAACGCCGTCGAGTTCGAGCCGCGCGGCTTCTTCAATGACGTGTTCAATCGGAACACGCTCAGGTTTGAAATGCCAATAGGAATAAGTAGATACACCGAGTTTCAATTTATCACCTCAGTTTAGAATGTTTGTGCTTTTATGATAACACAACTCGGAATGCAAATCCACTCTTTATGCTATAAATATGTAGGCGCGGTTTTGAACCGCGCCTTTTCCGTAGAACATCGCTATTGATTCTTAGATTCATCCGCCATTGCTGCTGCGACTAACTGCTCTAAATCTGGCTCTCTGCCTTCGCGGGAGATCAGCTTGTGTCTGGCTTCGTGAGCGATCAATTTGCCATCCCTGTCAATAAGCCACCGCGTTGGAATAGAACGAACGTCGGACTGTTGCACAAGCGGACACTGGCGTTCTTGCCCACTGAAAATCTGCCGCCAAGGGATCTGATTTTCTTTAAGAAAGTTACGCAGTTTCGCTTCGTCAGTGTCGAGACTGACACCGATGACCTCAAATCCTTCGTCTTTATAAGTATCGTAAATCTTCTTGAGATTCAGTATATCTCCGACACAGAAACTGTTCCAGACTGCCCAGAAATCGAGTAACACGACTTTTTCGTGATACGCCTGCAGCGAGATCGGTTCTCCCTCCAGATCGGTCGCGGAAAAATTGGGAACAGATTTTCCAAGCAACTCCAGCGGCGGCGTAACCTTTCTGCGATATTTCATTGCGCGTTCGGTGTTGCCTAATTCTTCATGAATCCCGGCAAGAAGGGTTTTAGCGTTGAAAATTTTGAAACGGTCAATAAGCTGATCTATATCCTTTTCTCGTCCACTTTCAATATAGAGACGAATAAGTATGCGGTAGATATAGAAAAAATTTTCATCATCTGGATATTGCTGAAGTTTCGCTTCCAAATCGGCAATAGATTTTTCGAGGGTTGCCTCGTTGAAATTTTCGCGTGGCTTTTGTGCCGCAACTTCCAAACCAGCAGACGACTTTAGCATCTCTAAATATCGAGGTATCCGTTCACTGCGAGGCAGATAATACGGATGAAACAGACGCATATTGTGCAGATGTCCAAGCACTTCCAAGTCGGGAGTAAGTGTCAGAATGTCTACAGAATCGGTGTAATGTTGTCGGAGTTTCGTTGCCAAGGCGGCTGCATCTGCACCTTTGGCACCTGCCTGTAGCTCAGGCACATCCCTGAGCAAGACCCAGACGTTCACAAAATGCGTGTTGAGCAGATCGATAATTTTCGGCGAGGAGAGCGGACCCGCTCTCAAAACTTTGCCCGACCCTCAGCACGATTCATCGTCAAGTACACCGAACAAAAGCACCGCATGAATCGGTCGATTCAGTGCTTTCGCGCGTTCAACCGCATCTTCAATCGGGGTCCACGCAATTTCAGTGAACTTGTAGAGTGCGTTTTGAAACTTCTGTCCAGCTTCTTCTGCAGTGATGGCTGCTTCCCAAGCAATCGATTTTGGCTGCGTCTCCGATAAACTGCAAAGTTCCATGCGAGGCACAAACGCTATATCGGCAGTTCTAAAAGCACCGATATCTACATTGCTGTTGCGGGGCGGAAGCGATAGCGTCCATTGATAAATCGTTCCGCTGTTGCGATTAATAGTCAGATGTCCAGCAAATTGTGCCGGTCTAAAGTAGGCACCGATGGAGTCGTCCAGTATGAACCGCGCATGGATTCGGAACACGATGTCAGCATATTCAGGCGAAATTGCCCGTAAGCACGCTTTCGCGCCGTTCTGACCATGTCTGAGATTCATTGTTGCACCGGGGTGAAACTGACGCAGAAACGGGAGAATCCGATCCGGATCCAAGTTCCAGACATCCCCGACATTGACGATTGACGGTGGAAGAAAAACTTGAAAATCCGCTGTGTTATAGTGTTTCAATGGCTGCACCGGTCCGGGGTTGAACAACTTCAGCCACTGTTCCCACGTCATATCCACCGGTTCTGACCATTGTGCTTTGTTACGGTTAAACTTTTCCTCTGTTGCCCAATGCAAGTTGTTCGCTGTGTTCTCGATCGGCTCCCAATGTGCTTGTACTGGAACATTCGCTGAAGTGCTTAGCACGTTCCGAAGGTCTATCACTGTTTTCACTCCTGTTGTCAGAAAGGTTTGGGAACACTCTATTGGTCTGCGGGTTTATCCTTAAGTGCTTCGACGACGAGTTCTTCTAACTTCTCCCCTCTCGCTTTATGCGTGATTAATTTGCCCGCTCTATCAATAAGCCACTGACTGGGGACACCTGTGATATTATACTGCTGTGCAAGTGGATCGTCCTCCCACCTTTCACCGCTACAAATCTGCCGCCACTGGATGTCGTTCTCCTTAATGTAGTCCCGCAGTGCCGATGCCTCATCGTCAAGGCTGACCCCGATGATGTCAAATCCCTGATCCTTATAGGTAGCGTAGACCCTTTTAAGGTTCGGCATTTCAACAATGCAGAAACCACACCAGACCCCCCAAAAGTCAAGCAAAACAACTTTTCCACGATAGTCCTGAAGCGAGATCGGTTTGCCGTCAAGGTCAGTTGCGGATAAGTTAGGCACAACTTTCCCTATCAGTCCTGACATAGGGTCCGCCTTTTGCCGATATTCTTTAGCGCGTTCGGTATTACCGAGTCTTTCATGAATTCGGACAAGCTCATCAAAAACGCGGGGGTTGTTTGGTTGTCGCTTCTCAAGATTCTCAAAGACCTTAAGCACTTCTTCATACTGATTCGCCATCCCAAGCATCGTGCCGAGTATGAAATGTGCTGAAAGGTCATCAGGTTTTATAATCGATTTGAAACGGTTAATAAGGTGCTCGGCATCTTTTTCGCGTCCAACTTCAATGTAGAGATGCACGAGCGTCCGATAGACGTGAAAGAACTGTTGATTGTCGATTTCTCGCTGGAGTCCTTTTTCCAAGGCTTCAATGGCTTCCTCAGTGGTTTCATACATCTCATCGGGTTTATATACGCCGGATGACCAATAGATTTTAAAAGCGAAACTCAAGTTTAGACACTCAAACATTTGATTCGTATGATGTCGGCACCGGACAAGCGGTAAAACGTCTCCATACACGAGGCGTTCTTCAGTTTTTGCGTCTCGATATCTGGGGTGAAATTGGTAGTCGTAACTCACAGGCATTTTCGGGTCCGTATTGATAAAAAAATAAGGCTTGCCACTGTGTTCATCTGCCGGACATAGCAAGCTATTTTCATCTGGCAAGTATTTCGGATAAAGTTCCGAGAGCCATTCTGGAAAATCACCGTGTTCCTTCTGGTAGGCTTGGATTGCTTTACCAATTTCAAGCAGATGCCCTTTGCAGATTTCAACATTTTCGTCAACCTGTACTGCCTTACGATCCTCGCTTGGTATCAGTTGCGATTTGGAAACCTCTTGAATCTGTTGGGACGGTGTTTCGTTTGGGTTAACCGCTTGTGCCAAACGGACCGCACCTATTGGGACAGCAAAACAGATGAGGATGAGCAGTCCTACCCCACGGTAGCCTTCGTTATCGGATGCCGATTCAGATTTTGCGTGAGAACGGTTCGGAGTCGCCCTTCAATCTTTGATGGGCGTACCATTGCCACAGCCGCACGAGAAGCAAAACTAACAATCTTCACATCTCGCACAACATCAAGCAGGTGTTGGGCGTAGTCAGCCGGTTGATATCCGGCATTTAGCACCTGATCATCGCATGCTTGCTCTGCTTCTATTCGCATCCAACGTGCTGCCAACCACACAAGCGGGTTAAACCAGTAGACTGCACACACGACCTGTGCGATCATCTGCAGCCCCCAATCCCGTCGTTTAATGTGTGCCAATTCGTGGAAGAGGACAGCACGAAGCCGCTCCGTTTGCCAGTTGTCTGCCCCAATCGGCAGCAAAATCACAGGGCGAAATATGCCCCATACCATTGGGACTGTGATTTTGTCGCTGAGACGAACACTGAACTTTTGATTTCCAGTGGCGGGCAGTGGGTCAATGGTGCCGTTAAAATCATGTGCACGCGTGGATATATACCAGACCGCACCGATTCCAAAAATCAGACAAGCAAGAAGGAACGCGCTAACGCAGCCGCAAACTATCGCTATCCAATTTGTCCAAGGAATTCTGCTCGGCATATCGTTCCTACGGGTCTCGACTTTCGGTTGAACCGGCGTAGGTGTGGCTTGCGTTGATGCCTCTGTTTTTGCTGCCACCTCGCTCGGTGCTATTGAAGAAGGATCAACAACAGTTCGAGTAGAAGCGACAGGGGTCTGAGATATTTCTGCCAACTGATACGTTTCATATCTGACGGGGGCTTGCGGTAAGACATTAACCTCCCACTTCGGAAGGAGAAAAGAACACAACGGTACAATGAGGCATCCAACAATTGCCATGCTCCAGACAAAGGCGCGTACTGCTGCCGATTTCCGACGGAGGCAGAATCCGAATAAACCCACAACAGCGAAAATCACCAAACTTTTCAGCGTCGTATCAATGAGAAATTTCAACAGCGGATCTGCATAGAGTGTTTCGATGAATTGCATCATGATGGCGTGTCTCCTTTTTTTGCTTGCTCAATGAGTTGGCTTAAACGGTCGAGTTCCTCATCCGAGAGGTTAGCATCGGAAACCAGTGTCATGACTGTTTTCTCAATGGATTTATCAAAAAATGTCTGAAAAATCTGTTTGAGCGCGAAACGTCCTGCCTGATGGCGTGGTTGCGTCGGACAATAAATGTAACGTTTGCCATCTTTTTTGTGGGTGAGATACCCCTTTTCCTCCAAGATTCGCAACAGTGCCCGGACTGTAGAGTAACTTGGCGGATCCGGGAGGTCTTCAAGGACATCGGCAACAGAAGCGCGCCCACGTTGGTAGACGATATCCATGATTTGTCGTTCCCGCCAACTCAATTTGACGGTACCGTAGTCTTCCATACTTGTCACCTCTTTTTATTCTATGCCAATATTTAGCGAAAAAAAACAGTGAGTCAAGCGATCTACTAAAAATTTAGTATAGATCAATTAGATTTCAACACGCACAAATGCAAGATACGCACCCGCCAGCAGGACGACGACAAACAGCGTCAACAGCAGCAACTCCGTCGCAGCGGTATTCGCGACCACGAGCAACAGCATAATCACAACAGCCACCGCAAATCGGAACGTCATGAGATTGTCAAAGAGTTCCCGCCGAATGAGTGTTAGAAACATTACATTATCACCTAATCTGATAGGAGTGCTTCAATCATCCAAATTAAGGGCTGACCGTTTACGAGATGTGAACCTAAAAAATTATATTGCCAATTCCCAGCTTTATCAATCACGATAAAAAAGGGTAGCCCTTTAATCTGATAAGCCTTCCGCAACTGTTGATTCTGGTCAAGTAGAACGGGCCATGGCTGCTGATGTTCATCTAAAAACTTCCGGACTTTTTGAGGAGTTTCCCCATCGTTGATTCCCAAAACGACGACATCATCGTTTTGGCTGAAGTGCTTATAGACGAGTTTGACTTCAGGCATTATCCCGATGCAGTGACCACACCACGATGCTCCGACATCGAGTAAAACAACCTTTCCAGCCATCGCTGATAGCGAGTAGGTTGCCCCGTCCAGCGTTTCTAACTGAAAATCCGTTGCTTTTTTATTTAGTCTGTTCGCAATAAATTTTGGACGGAATTTTTCAAGATCCGCCGCCTCTCGGATCCGGTATTCGGCTTCGGTATCTTTGAAGAATGTTTCAAACGTATCGGTGGTTTGCCTTCGCGCCATTTGATGATAGACGCGTTCCAATCCAGTCTGAGCCTCAGGGTGAGGCTTCGGGGCAAAGTGTGCGTTGGCATAATAACGTCTTGCTGTTTCCCATTCACCGATTTTTTCTGCCGACCATCCCAACATCCAGAAATAAGTGGTGACATTCTCGTCGAACCTCGCCCACAGTGATTCTGAAAAATCGGGTGCATTTGCGAGAAGCCCGTCATGCGCTTCTTTCCATCGCTCCTGCCGGAGATAAATTTCAGCCCGCAAGCGAGAAAGTTCTTTCTGTTTTTCTTCTACAGACCCCTTTCCGCGTTTAATCCAGGTCTGTTCTTCTTCTTCCGTTAATCTGATTTCAGCACGTTCTAAAGTTTCCAAGGCTTTATCTAACCGGATGTTAAACTTTAGCCGAGATTTAACCGCTATTGTATAAGCCCAACCGAACCAGCTTTGTGTTTGCTGACAATAGAAAAGATGTGCTTTCAAGTATCGGTCAATAAGTTCGTCAAGCGAGTCATCACTGACCAGAGAACGGCCCTCTTCGGCTAACCATAACATTTCTTCATAAGCTAACAGATACCATGATAATTCTGGGGCATCTGAGGCGGTAAACTCGTCAATAGTGCGTTGGTAATAGTGCCACTTTTGAGATGCCCCTTCGCTCCGTTCAGCTAACCCTAATAATGCCAGCAAATGAAGTTCGGTTTTGCGGTATTGCAGCATCTTATCAAACAAACTATTGGGGATGTTCTGTGCGCCACCGCGAAGCTGCCTATATCCCCAATGAGCAGCGTTTAAAAGTTCAGGCGTTTCTGGATGTGTCCGCAGCAGTGCTTCGATTTCGGGGATAATACTTTTTTTTGCATCCTCCTCCGAAAACATTTTGGCTATCAAGCCCCATCGAGCGTCATAAGCTGCCAGGTCTACCGGATCGGATTTTAAGGCACGCTGACTGATCTCTAAAGCCTTGTCGAAATCGCCCGACTTCTGATGGTCTTCGATTTGCTTGGCTAAATTTTGCATTTTCCTCTCTCCTTCTTCACTTGCCGCGAACGCTTCTTTGATGCCCCGCGTCCAGAACAGCACCCCGAAAACAGACAGACAGCAGAGCAAAAGTGCGCTGCGTATCGGACGATTTAAAAGTTTCATAGATTCCTCCTTATCACGAACCTTGTGACGAAAATTGCTAAGTTCTGTTGGTGTTCATCATCTGAAATGTAGGAATATGCTAATATTTTAGCATTTACGAAGAATGATGTCAAGAAAAAATGCTAAAAATTTAGCATCAATCTCTAAATTGATTACATTTCTCTAAAAGACTAATGAAATTCGTTAAGGAGATATTGTTGGAGAAAATCAGACGTTGTGTTCGGAATTGCTTACACATTTGTAGGGGTTGGGTAACCCAACCCCTACGTCCACCGCGTGTAGAAATAATAATAAGTTTTACGATAGTTGGCTTAAAAGGCTAAGGCTGTTGTGTTGTCCGAGGGGGATAACACAACAGCCTTAGATAAGATACACGCTTAGAGACGAAAATCTCTATTCAAAAGCACCGACCTTCGCTGCTTCAGGTGCGCGTGTCGGGAGTTCTTTCTGCGCTAACGTGTCTTCAGGCACGTAACCGGAGTAGTCAGAAATCTGACCGTGCGTCAACGCATACACCACGACGTTCGTCATGAAACGATAGACACCGGGTGAATAGTGGACACTACGTGTCGGGAGACTGACGGACTCCATTGCACACATGTAGTCACGACGGACAACGATGACCGACAACTTATCGCCGACGGAGATACCTTCGAGGTAGTTCCGTTTCGGGGGACGTGTACCCCACCAGAAGATGTCGAATCCGACAGGCGGTCCACCCATTTCATAGAAGTTGTCATAAACTTCGTGATCGTTGGCGATCCGCTCAATCTGATACTCTGGCATGACATAACGCATCTGTGCGAGGAAGAGACGGATCATTGCCTGTGCGGGAGCGTTCACACCGCAGTCATCAAAGACGAGGAATCCGCCTTTTTCGACGAGATAGCTGCGCATACCGGCGGCTTCAGTCTCAGTGAGACGGCTATCCATCTTACCACCACCGTACTGCCGTCCGAGCAAGTTACGGGAACGGACGAGTGATGGATCATGTCCTGTCATGAAGACGAAGGGTGTTTTGAAGAGGTTGGCATCGGTAAGTTTCAATGCGCCGCCTTCAACGTTCATGTCGGTTTTGATTTTCGTACGTTCGTTGAGCCACTTCGTCAATGCGTTGAGAGAAGATGCGTCCGCCCACCAGTCAGAGAGACTATGACGAATCCGTGTGAAACGGAACACGCCGCGGATGTCTTTCCCTTTACCGATAACACGTCCACCGGGTTCGCCTCTCGGCAGGGGTGGTACTTCAACGTTACCGAGTGTGATATTCTCAACGACATCGCTGAGTGCGTCGCGTGCGGCACCGACGTTTTCGACCATTGCGAGTCCGGGTGGGCGTTCAAATGCGACCTTCACCTGCACTGCGCTGCCTGCGACACCACGACCGATGTTAGCCGGTCCGGCAGAAGGCGCGTTTGCGACAGGGGCGGAGAACGCCAAGGCACCGGGAGCATCCGATACTGGAAGATCTGTATGGGTCACAACTGTCGGTATAGGCGCGTTCGGTGTAACGACTTTCGGCACGTTCGGGTTGATCGGTGCGTCAACTTTGACCGTCTGATTCGAGAATTCGAGAACCGTCTGCGGTTGGAAGCTTGACTTCGCGACCAACGCTGTCGTTACACGAGGTTGTACTTGAACCTGTTCGACAACGACGGTGTTCTGTGTCGGGACAGTCGGCTTGATAACCGGCTTGACGACGGGTTTCCGGACCTTCGGCTTCGGCGGCTCTTTGGCTTGGAGCACTTCGGCACCAACGAGATCTTTGAACTGTTTAGTCTGCGTGACCAATACGAGTCCAGCAACAAAAATGATGATCCCGTGAATTACCAATGAAGTCATGAAGGCACCAGAGGTTCTTTTTGCACTCATTCGTTATTACCTCCAAGGGGTATAAGTTTGCGTATCCTGCGAAAAAAATAAAGGTTGTTGATGCAGAGATATATGCAATTTCCATGCCAATACAAAAACGCTGAATTTGCGGGTAATCCCTGCATCAAAACGGTTAAGCTGCACAAAAACGGGCAGCTGATGTTCTAAGTTGCACAAAAACGGGCAGTTTTCGGTGAAGTTCGTGAACCGACAACGGACAATTTATTCTGCCAAATCTTCCTTATCGCTCGAAGACCTCGCAAAGAATTTTTCAATGCGTGGATGCGCTGTGTTATCTAAGCCGAAGATCGCAATATTTTGCTGCGTAACGCTGTCAAGTTGATTAATCACCCATTCATCTTTCTTTTTTAACAGATAGATATGCGTTTCACCCGGGTAAGTGCCTTTATAACAGTTATACCCAAGGGCACAAGCTTCCAATGAACTGCCCTTGTAGCGGATCCAAACTCTTGATAGATTCGAGTTCTGCCCCCATTTGTTACCTTTTGTGCCGATACCATCCCACAGCCCTAAGATATTAACTTTGATATTGTGCCAACCTGTGGCTATGGGTACAGGTTCGTTTCCAGCAAAGATAGTACCAAATTCAACGGACCCGGTATCAAAGGTTTCCTGAACGGCTTTGATATCGAAGTCGTTAAAAGCGTTATAGAACTCAGTATAGACTGCTTGAATCGCCTTTTTTTCGGCAGCATAATCGATCGGGGGTCTTGAGGCAACAACGGGTTCTTCATCTGTACTTGTCGTTGGTGTAGAGCTTGTCGGCTGTTCAACGGGTTCTTCTTCATCAGCACCACACCCTACAATACCAATACTCACAATACCAACTGCGAAGAGGACAAGCACAAGCCACGTTAATCTCGATTGCATTTATTTAATTTCCTCCTTTAGGTTCATTGCATAGCCTGCAAACCGGTGTTGCAAGCCTATAGCATCCAAGATCACACATTACTTTACTTTGCTGTAATACTCGTTAGTACCTACGCATTTTTTTTCGTGAGTATCCATTATAATAGGAACTGGAGGCGAGATTACAAACGCCGCTTACAAAGCGAAAGCGGGTTGCGTAAGTCCAGACTTTTGATACGTGTATAAGGCGAAATCAATTGCCGTGTTGTTAAAAACATCTTCACTATGGATGCTATTTGAAAACATTATAACTTTTTTTCAAAAATGTGTCAAGTTAATTTATCCACATGCGCAGGGTCATTCAATTGTAGGGTTTCTCATTTTATGATGTTAACTGCGAGTTTAGGTTTCGCTGCGAAATATTGGAGTGCGTCCGTGATTTTTGTATGTCCAGTGAATCGCAAAACAGAGAGTGCCGTGTTTCGCATCG
>JAJEET010000045.1 GCA_022820835.1 Candidatus Poribacteria bacterium | reverse complement strand
TTTTCTGCTGTTACTGGTAAAATGGGGGTATACATTCAACCCAAAGCGATAGTGCCAGGACATGGAATGGACTCAATAGCATTTTATGCGAGGACTAATTTCCTAAAAAAAATGATCTTACCATCGGCAGATGTGCATCCGTAACTGTGGTATAGGAGACCGTTAGTCTGTACTTCCGAGCCCACACTGTTAGGAAACCATTGTAGCATAGGCTGTTAGCCTGTGCCTCCGAATTGTCCAGACTTTAGTAAGGAAGATGAAATCCTATGAAAACGGAAAAAAGGATGGCAGTAGATCCAACTACAGAACAAAAATAGAAAATAGAACTACCAACTTCTGAAGCGGTTAAACAGGAAATTCTTAAACTGGATTATCCAACTCATGGAGTTACCATAAAAGAGGCAACGGAGAAACTGGCGGAGAAATTTGGGTTATCTGATGAACAAAAAGCAGCAAAGACAAAAAGGGGTGAGCGATATCTTGGCTTTTTCGATTATGAGGTAGTTGGTACTGAATTTAAAAGACTCTTAAAGGAGGGAAAATTGCAACAACCAGAAGGAAGGGGAAAACCTTATCTCCTCTCTGGCAAGATACCTCCATCCCCTTCTGACGGAGATATCGAAGATATTTATCAACAGATTAGAGAAAAAGTGGCTGAGGATTTACTTCAGCAAATTCCCCTGCTTTTTTTCAAAACCTTGTTATTGATCTTCTTGTTAAAATGGGATATGGGGGTTCACGAGAAGATGCGGAAACCGTGGGACGTAGTGGTGACGGTGGAATTGACGGTATTATTAACCAAGATAGACTCGGTCTTGATGTTGTTTACGTTCAAGCGAAACGATGGAAAAACAATGTTGGAGCACCTGAAATTGCCGGTTTTGCCGGCGCATTAGCAGGAAAAGGTGCTAACAAAGGAATTTTCATTACAACGTCTGATTTTACCAAAGCTGCCAAAGACTATGATGCTGCAGGTTTCAAAATTATTCTCATTGACGGAAAACGACTTGCCCAGCTAATGATTGACCACAACGTAGGGGTTTCTACAGTGAAAACTTACGAAATCAAACGAGTCGATTCTGATTATTTTATCGAAGACATTGGGTTTGGGTTGGGAGTAATTAGAACAGAAAAAGCATAAACTAACAGGTTATATATGCACAGGCTAACGGTTTCCTGTGCTACAGAAGAAGGCAGCAAAAGAACACAGGCTAATAGGAAACCATACTACAAGGGATACAAGCAGGATGAGTCAAAATGAGTTTAAATCGTTTTACCGTCGTAACTTACCTCATATACAGACACCTGGGGCAACTCTCTTTGTAACATTCCAACTGGCTGGATCTATACCACAGTATGTATTAGCGGAGTGGAGAACGGAAAAATTACAATTTGACAAGGAGGAATCAAGGCTTCTCAGGTTGCAAAATGACTCCGAGCACGCGTCAACGCAACATAGACGTTTTGAGGAAAAAAATAAATACTTGGAATGGAGAAGGCAATGGTTCCGAAAATTTGAAAAGACCTTAGACAGTGTAGAAAGTGGCCCTGTATGGCTCAAAGATGATCGGATTGCTAAGGAGATAGCGGATAGTCTACACTACCGAGATGGAAAGGTGTACCGTTTGGATGCCTATTGTATTATGGCAAATCATGTCCACGTTGTATTTGCGCCGCTTCCACTGCCATCTTCCAAAACAGACGTTGTTAATTCGGCAGAAAATACAGCACAAACGGAAGATTTGTGCTACAATTCACTTTCCTCTATTATGCAGTCTCTTAAGGGATATACGGCTCGCAAAGCTAATCTTCTGTTAGGACGGAGTGGTGCATTCTGGCAGGGAGAAAGTTACGATCATGTTATTCGGGACGCAAGCGAATGGCATCGGATTGTCACCTATGTTCTCAATAATCCCGTTAAGGCAGGTTTAGTGGATACATGGGAAAAATGGCAATGGAGTTATTGTCGATTAGATTTTTTACCACAATCTAAAACATGAGTTGGTATCACGTAATCTTTTGTAGCATAGGCTGTTAGCCTGTGCCAGTGTAGTGTAGACTGTTAGCAAACGTGTTTCTGATCGTCGGTGATCTTTCATTATCTTTACCGCGAATTCTGACTCGTAGAAGACTTTCACGATCTTTGAAAAATCAATCTATAGTAAAACCAACAATTAATCAGACCCTTTTCCTTTAACAGAAGGCTGTTCGTAGGGGCGAGGTCCCCTCGCCCATCTTTCAAAGTGTGTCTCATTATTTTTAGAGGTCACTATAAATGTGATACGAATTGTCCGAAGTTTAGTAGGTAAAATGAGAAAAGCATAAACTAACAGGCTATATCTGCACAGCCTAACAGGCTATGCTACAGAAGAAGACACCAAAGAGACACAGCCTAACAGGAAACCATGCTACGCGAAACACATCTGAAAAGGAGAATTGCGCTATGAAAAAATGTATCTTGTTCATCGCTGTCTGCGGCATCACGCTCGGCATTGCTGCGATTGCGATGTCGCAAACCTATTTTGAGGACAATTTCGACGATCCAAAAGCATCGGCAGATAAATGGGTGCCGCTCTCCGGAGAGTGGGAATTCAAAAATGATGAATACCACCAACTTCTAAATTCAGTCAACTGCATGAGCGTCGTCGCTGATGAATTCTGGGATGATGAATGGAACGATTATACCTTTGAAGTAAAAGGGAGTAAGGTCAGTGGTGCCGAAGGTTTCCTGATTATGTTCCGATGCCAAGGTTTGATGGAACCGCGTGGGTTAGTTCTGGAAGACCACCCACCACGTATGGCAAACCTCAAACCTTCCTTAGAGTACTGGTGGAACCTCGGCGGTTGGGGAAACACCCGCTCACAGGTTGAGTCGTGGGGTGGTAAAGCCGGTGCCCATAGCAACCACTCCATCGAAGACGACGAATGGTACAACATCAAGATTGTCAATAAACCCGGCAGCTACACGGTCATCCTTGACGATGAAGAAGTCGCGTCAGTGGATGATGACACTGAAAACGGGGTCGGCAGAATCGGACTCGCCACATGGTCAACAGTTGCCAATTATGACGATGTCATCGTTTACGGACCTGATGGTCCCTTAGCTGTCAATCCTCAAAGCAAGCTCGCCACAACTTGGGGACACCTCAAATCCACGAAATAGATTTTCTACGTGTTTGATAACCTATAGCGCGAGGTATCAGTCCCTCGCGCTACCTTTATGCCGGAAATGTCAAATTTTAGGAATTGACAGCAGATGCAAAACTATTTTTTACCGCCACGAATTGAATTCGGCGACGGTGCCATCCAAAACTTAGGCGAACACATTAAAAGTTTCGGCTGCAAAAGACCACTCTTGGTGAGCGACGCAGGTGTTATGAATGCCGGTATCCTTGCCAAAGCGATAGAGGCTTTACACGCAAGCGGTTTGCCATCCGTTACCTATTTAGACATCGAACCGAATCCGACGGATCTCAGTATTAACGACGGTGTAGCAGCCTACAAATCGGAAGCCTGCGATATCGTCATTGCGGTCGGTGGTGGAAGCGTGATGGATGCTGCGAAGGCGATCCGTCTCTTGACGACGCACGCGCCCCCGTTGGAACCGTATTACGCGGATGTCGGTGGCATTGAACGGATCCGAGGCGATATGCCGCCGCTGATATGTGTGCCAACAACCGCAGGCACCGGCAGTGAGGTTTCACAAGGCGCGATTATTACGGATACATCGCTAAATACAACCGATAGATGGCGGAAGCGCGCAATCGTTACGCCGTTTAACATGTCGAACATCGCGCTCTTGGATCCGGGGATAACGCTCGGTATGCCACCGGCACTCACTGCTGCTACGGGTATGGATGCCATCACGCACGGTATTGAGGCGTATGTCGCGACGAAGTACCATCCGATCGCCGAAGGTGTTGCGTTGCAAGCACTCAGAATGTTGAGTGCGAATATCCAAAAGGTCTATCACGATGGTGGCGATGTAACCGCACGCGGTGAGATGCTCTTAGGCTCGTGTATGGCGGCGTTTTCGTTCCAGAAAGGACTCGGTGCCGTCCATTCGCTGGCGCATCAGCTCTCCACGGACGCGCCTATCCCACACGGCGTGGCGAACGCGATTCTACTTCCACCTGTCATGGAATTCAACTTTTCTCACGCAACGGAGAAATACGCCGAGATCGCTCGCGTTTTGGGCATAGATACCAGCAGTATGGATAACGATGAAGCAGCACACGCCGCTATTGATAAAATTAGGGCATTCAATAGGGAGTTAAATATGCCGAAAGGTCTCGGAGACGCAGGCTTAGACCGAGCAAAAATCCCAAAACTCGGAGCGGATGCGATGCTGGATCACTGCCATAAATTCAATCCGAGAGTGTGCACAGAAGCGGATATGGCAGCACTGTTTGAAGCAGCATTTTAAAGTGGATAAGACTTATAGAAACGTGAACGCAAAGAAAGTTTAGAAGCACCACAAGTGTCAATTTAGGGATTTTTAGCGTGCGTGCTATCCGTTCTCAGGTTCTGGAAGTCTGTAAAGCCCTCGTCGAACCTTTACAATTTCACCCATATTTACAAGGCGCGTGAGTTCTGTATTTATCGCTTTTGGATGTCCTTGAATCGCTGCCGCGAATTCGGGTGTTTTTTTCTCTCCGTCAGCGAGGAGTTCAAGAATTTGCTCGCGGAAAAGAACACGTGGCTTCCCACCCCTCATTCTTTGCAACACTCGGTTCGCCTGCCTTGTCGAACATCCTAATACACGTTCTACTTCTTTTCTGCCGGATTCAGGTGTTAGATTGTCGCGTTCCGTCTCAAAGCCTTGGCGGGTCGCTATCACCTCATCGAGTTTATCTAACCCCCCGGCGACATCGAAATCTTCCCAGTCAAAAAGGAGTGTTTCGGGTCTGTCGGTAATCTCAGGAATTTGCAAACCTGTGATCAACATAACTTTCTTGTTTGCCAAACGGTTCAACTGAGCCAGCTCCATAATCTGTGCGAATATACAGGTGACCGTTTTTTCATAAACGCTCTGGACGCGTTCGTCTTTGTAGCGGTAGGGCTCCGCTTCCATTTCATAGAAGAGGGGTTCCTCGTCGTTTCCGAACAATATCTGCGTACGTTCCAAAATGACGTGTTGTTCTACTTCCGGCGCGCCAACTATCCAGATGACTTCTGCCTCTTGAAAAGCGGTTTCCAATCCTTTCACCCTTCGGAAATCCGTCAAAAAACAGACATTCTCGTTTTCCGAGATAGCCTTCAGCTGTCCAATCGTGTAAACATGCGTTATAATCCCATGCTTAATATTCGGATCCCGTTCAATTTCAGCTTGGATTCTCCAAAAAAGGTGCTGCCCCGTTTCAGACACTCCAAGAACATCCCACGTGTTAGCGAGATCTAAAATTGCCCTCCGTGGATAAATACCGGTGCGAATCTGGAAAACGCTGTTTCCGGGAACCCACGCTGTCGGTCGGGTGGGAAGAATCTCAGTCTCCTCATCCAAGAACGTCCGACGTAGATGCTCGCCGTAGAGAGCCGGGGAGGTGACCAAAAGGTGCCTGACGCTTGGATGTAGGACCGGCGGCACCCAGAAACGTAGCGCTTCGTCCTCCCATCGCATCGGGGCATCAGCGTCCCTCGTGTAATGGGCAAAGAAACGTTTGAGTTGATGCCAGAACGTCCAGTCTGGATCCGAAGAAATCTCTGCATCCATTGTCTCTCGTGCGACCGCTCTGTCCTGTACATTGACGTGGCACATCTGTTGAATAAGTTCTTCTTCCAGCCATTCAAACATCTGCATCACTGTCCGGAGGCATCTGATAGAATGAGCATGGGATTTGTCTCTGATTCCTACTGCATTGAGTAGGAGTATGGCAAAGTTTCCTAAAGCACTGCCTCGCCAGTTGGCAGCCCACGCCTCTAATTCGGTTTTTGATAATTCGCATTCAAGAAACAGGGCATTTTCTCTCAGGACATTGATGATACAAAGCGGATGTGTGCCATCATGCCTTTCGAGAAGTCGTTCCACGACTTTCCCGTAGCGTGGATCCAAAAACAGTCGAGAATTCTCTAATATTTGTGTTTTGGTAGTTTGTAGGGATTCTACTTCGCCATCTTTCTCCGAATCTATATGAGAAATAAATCCAAGGACGCGTACGTTCCTATCAAGAGCACGCTGCACCTGAACGCTAATTTCTTCGTGTGTTTCAGAAGTCTTTTCGGTAGGCTTAGACTTTTGTAATACCGGATCCGGACGTTTTATTGCCAATGGACTGAGTTTCCCTTCCCGAACGGCAGGCACCTTATTGTCTACAGGGAACCCCGTCGAGGGAAGCGGCAGGAGGATGCCAGTATCCGCCCAAACATCTGTTATGAGTGTTGCTTCGGTAGGCAGCCCGGTATCAGACGTAGCGGCACGTATCCACACGCCCTCTTCGTTCTCCCATAATGATACCTCCGTGCTGTCACTCTCACTCGCCTGTCGGTGCCAATAGTGAAATCCATCCGCTTGCCTGACATAGGCAAACCCGCGCTTGAAAAACGCCTCTTTGGCGAGATCAAGCCTATTCGATCCGAGAGAGTATGGCACTTCGGCGGCGTTCTCCGTGTATTGAAGGCTTTGCGGAACCGGTTCGTGAAGCACCGCGCGAAGGGCATCGATAGGCGCAAAGAGGACCTCTTTGGAAATCACGGGCGGATCTAACAGATCGCCAATCAGGATTTCATGGCGTGCATCCCAGCAAGTGTGTCCTTTCTCGCCGAAGATTTCAAGATACGCGTCGTGTTGCTCCGAATTTTCTGCTGTCGGTGTCCCTTTATAAACATATAACCGTGTTTGCTTGGCATCCGGGTGCAAGTACCCCGGTACCCTGCAAGAAAAGCGCAACCCTCCGGACTTTGATATTGTCAATAATGGGTTCATAACAGAGTCAACAAGTGCTTGAACGCAGGCAAGAACGGCATCAGGTGCGGCACACAAGGCTTCATATTTAAAGTCGATGTCGTGCCAGGGCGCGTCATCGCGTGCCGAAGGCATCCCGGTATACACGTGAATCCCCCACGACTTTGACCATTGGACGGTGTCCCAGTCTGCCGCCTGTTGACGCTTCAAGAACCGATCACCCCCAAAAGATCGCGGCGGACGGTCGGATCCAGGGGCTCGCCCTATCGGCATAAAGGAAATACCTGCGGCTTCCAAGTCTTGGAGTATCACAGGATATCTGTGCGCGCAATGCGCTGTGAAGTAGTACGGAAGCCGTTTGTAAGGCAGCGGTGTTACGATCGTCTTCCGTTGCTTAAGTGGTTTCTCGCGCCGGCGGTGGCAGCGTGAAATAATATCTGGTAGGACATTGGTTGTCATCAACACATCTCCTTTATGTGATGCGCATAGGGCATACAGCTGCGAAACCTGCAGTTCATAAACAGAATATAGAATCGCGTGCAGATCAATTCACAGGAGAACAACACACTCATTGAAGTCATGGCACATTTCCATAAAACTAACCGAAAAGAACCTCGATAAATATCAGTTAAGAATATATTTTATCAAAAATTCCATTTTGGGTCAAATTTTAAATTAATATAGGGTGTGCAAAGTTTTTGGCAGCGTATTACTTGAGGGAGGAGTTGACGTTTTAGAAAAAAAACAGGTATCCTCTTGAAGACCGAAAGTGTTAGGCTATTGTATTCAGTTATTCAAGGGTCCGAATTTTAGGATAGGACTTACGTGTTTTTTTATGAAATTCTACATAATATGTGCGTCAGGCGGGGTTTGAACCCCACCTGCAAGTGAGTGGGCGTAAGTCCTAATCAACAGGCACGATCCACGCCCTTGTCAGTGCCGGTTTATAAGCGTTATCGCGCAGATAGTCCGATGTTTGCCATAAGCAGAGATGTTCACCATCTGGCATCCAGACGACGGATGTCAGTTTCATCGCCGTGCGCGCAATAGGCACCTTCTTGCCACTTTCAAGGTCATAAACCCAGACCTTCCAGCGGATGCCTTCGCAGTCCTCTCGTTCCAGATATGCCAACTGCTTTCCTGTCGGCGACCATGATGGCGATGTATGGTTCAGGATTTCACTCTGTGTTACGGTTTGCACCGATTCTGATATGTGCAACTGGCTGTCGATTCGTTCCGCCGGACGGTTACTCCCCGACAGTACATAAGCCAACCGTGTCCCGTCTACTGACCACTTCAGTTGGTGAACCTGTTGATGTTGCGTCTGAATCTCTTTTAACCGTTCGCCATCGATATTTTGGATGCGGACACCGACGTATTTTGCGTTGTTCACACCGAAAGCGACGCGCGTTCCGTCTGGTGACCAAGACGGAGCAGGGAGATAGGTGTAGGAACGTTGCACACGTTCAATTGGCACACGCGCAACAACACGTAAGTCGCTACCGTCACTATTAACACGGTAGATGACATCCATCTCCGCAGTTTGAGAGAAGTCACGTCGTCTAAATACCAAACGGTTTGAGGTCGGCGACCATGCCGGTCCCTCACCCCGAACCAACTGCTTAACGCGTCCGAACTTCCAGTCCACTGTATAGATATAGCGTTCGCCCGCCTCATCGACCTCAAACGCTAAAAGTCTACTGTCGAGTGACCAAGAGACATACGGATTGTAAAACTGTCCAGTGTATAGTTTCCGTGCCTGTTGTCCCGCTTGGTCCATGATCCATAGTTCATTTGCACGCCAATACCTGCTGCTTAAGTTGTTCCTTTTCAGAAATGCGACAAGTTTTCCGTCCGGACTCCAGTGCGGGAACTCGCCGCCTTCAATCAATTGCATTCTACGCGGGTCAGCAGCCGGCAGACCCCGTTCACGTCCAAAAGTTGTATTGAACAAGATACCATCAGTTTCCGCAAATTCACCGAAGGCAAATTTATCCAACCATCCGTGTGCCCCGTTTGGAAGTTCAACCTCATACCAATCGTCCAAACTTTGCACGATCGGCAGACGCACACCGTCGTTGAGATTTAACAGCACAGACATCCCTTCCTTAGTCGTATAGACCGGTGCTGTGTCATGCACGACAATACCCATTTGTCGGGGATCCTTTGTCGGGGCATCTTCCGTTGCGTTGGTAAACGCATAAACAGTACCATCGCCAGATGCAGCGTAGAGGATACCGTCGGAGATAGCAGGCGCAGCTTCTATAAAACCGCCGAGTTGGTACACCCAAGTCTGTGTCTTTGATGCCACATCAAAAGCGTGAAGTTTGCCATCGCGTGCACCGATATAGACGGTCCCGTTTGCTGTCACAGGATAGCTCTCGCTCCCGTTTGTGTAATCTCTCCATAACGAAGCGTTATGTTGCGGAAAAACTGGACGGAACACGCCGTTTGAGCACCCGTATTCGATGCCACGGATATGAACCGTCCGCTCGCGCACCGATTCAAGCGTACCGGTACCCGCGTTCAACAGATAGATTTTTGACGGGAACGCACCGACATAAACCGTGTTATCCGCAACAATCGGTGGCGCATCCATCCAATTTTTCGATTTGAACTCCCACAGTTTCTCACCTGTTCTGGCATCCAACGCGTAGACCTTGTTGTTCCGAGCACTAAAATAGACCCGATCTCCGAAGACGGTAGCGGAATAGCGGATGGCCTCTCCAGCATCAAATACCCATTTGATTCCCCACGCTTTCGCATCCAGCGCGTATAACTTCCCATCGGTTGAACCGATATAGAGAATCCCGTGTGCTATGACAGGGGAAGCGTAGAGTTGACCGCCGGTCTTAAATTTCCACAGCAAACCCAACGGAGGTTTCAGGGTCTCATCAGGACTCATCCCAGAAAATCCTAAATCGTACATGAATGTCCACCAGTCTTCAGGACGAGGCGGCCTGATGGGTTCCATCACTTCAGAGGATACGGGTTGCTGGGCACCGGGTTGCTTCGCCTGCTGTTTTTGCTGTGAATCACACCCGCATACAATCACGAATACAACAAGCACAAACAGGTATTTCGCTTTCTGCAATGCTATGGTCTTATACACAAATAAATGCCTTTCTTTAAAAAATTATAGTGCATATCAGTTTAGCACGGTAAGCAGTACAACGCAACTAAATTGACAAAATGTTTGCACACCCCACAATCTGCTTTCTTTGACAAACCTTGAGAAAAGATGTTAAAATAGAGTCAAAAGCATAAGGAGCATTGAAGAAACTGAGACATATCGCTATAATCCAGCACACGATGGCGAATGAACGACTGAGTTCTATTTCGGATGAAGAAACTGAGACCAGAGGCAACAAACATGACAAACGGTTCAGAACGGTACGGTTTTACGATACGCCCCTCAGAAATCTACAAACATGAGAAAAATTTGAATTTGTAGCAAATTTGTGTTAAAATTTATCATCTAAACCTTAAGAAAATAACATCACTTTTTGATAGAAGCGGTGGAAAATGAACAAATTATTAGGTGAAGTCGACCCGCAAATCGTTGAGATCGCCGCCAAAGACCTGAGCCGACAGCAGGATTCTCTCATGCTCATCCCGTCGGAGAATTATGCCAGCCGCGCTGTTATGGAAATCCAAGGCAGCATACTCGCCAATAAATACGCGGAAGGTTACCCCGGCGAGCGATACTATAACGGTTGTCAGTATATGGACGAGGTGGAATCCCTCGCAATTGAACGCGCAAAAGCACTCTTCGGCGTTGAACACGTCAACGTCCAACCGCACGCCGGCAGCCAAGCAAACATGGCAGTTTATCACGCACTGCTTGAACCGGGAGACACCATTTTAGCAATGTCGCTCAGCCACGGCGGACATCTCACCCACGGCGATAAAGTCAACTTCTCAGGACGCTATTATAATATCGCTGCCTATGGCGTTGACCCTGAAACCGAACGGATTGATATGGAAGAAGTTGCGCGTCTCGCAGCAGAACATCGTCCGAAACTCATCGTCGTCGGAGCGACAGCCTATCCTCGACACTTCGACTTTGCCGCATGGCGAAAAGTCGCAGATGCCGTCGGCGCATACCTGCTCGCTGATATAGCACATATCGCAGGACTTATCGCTGGTGGCGTACATCCCGATCCCGCTCCGTATTGCGATGTCATTACGACGACAACACACAAAACCTTACGCGGCCCTCGCGGCGCAATGATAATGTGTAAAGACGAATACGCTGACAAAATTGACCGTGCTGTGTTCCCCGGACTACAAGGGGGCCCTTTCCTACACACGATCGCCGCAAGAGCCGTCGCATTTAAGGAAGCAAGCGAACCCGATTTTAAGACATATCAAGCACAGATCGTTAAAAATGCAAACGCCCTCGCTGCAAGACTCATCGAAAATGGATTCCGATTGGTCAGTGGTGGAACCGATAATCATCTGATGCTCATGGACCTCACTTCAAAATACGAAAAATTAAGTGGACGGCAAGCCGCTGATCATCTTGAAGATGCAGGGATTATTGTGAATAAAAATACGATTCCTTTCGACAAAAGAAAACCGAGGACGACAAGTGGCATCCGACTTGGGACACCGATGATCACAACCCGTGGGATGAAAGAAGATGAAATGGTGATGGTCGCTGATTTTATGACAGAGGCACTCGAAAATCGACAAAAATCCGCTATTAAACGCCAGATTCGGGAGCAGGTCAAGGACCTCTGCTCGCAATTCCCGATTTATGAATACCTAAACCGGTAGGCACGACTGTCCGACAGAACACGGAGCAACAACGAAAAAAATTGGACTACCAAGCGGCACTCGCCTACATCGAAACATTTATTGACTCTGAAAGAAGTCCGGACTTTTCGAGGCAGGCACGGCTCTACAATCTCGACCGAATTTCCTTGCTGTTGAAGCAACTCGGTAATCCACACGATAGATTAAAGATTATCCACATCGCGGGGAGTAAAGGAAAAGGGTCCACCGCCGCGCTTATCGCGTCCGTACTAACGCAAGCAGGCTACAAAACCGGGTTGTTTACATCACCGCACCTCATTACGCCGCGAGAAAGATGTCGTATTGATGGGAAACTAATTTCAGAGACAGAGATTGCTTGCTGTATTCAGCGCATTAAACCCGCAATCGAAGCCGTTTCCGCTGCCGAATTCGGACCTGTCTCGTTTTTTGAGATATACACAGCACTCGCATTCACCTATTTCGCTGACGAAGCGACAGACTTTGCCGTTATCGAAGTCGGTTTGGGAGGTAGACTCGACGCAACGAACGTCGTCTCGCCTGTTATGACTGTTATCACACCCATCGGTTTAGAACATACGGCGATATTAGGTGAAACTTATGCCGAGATAGCCGCCGAAAAAGCGGAGATCATTAAAAACGGGTGTCCACTCACGCTCGCACCGCAACATCCCGACGCACGAGCTGTGATTGAAAGGGTCGCTAACGAACGGAATGTCTTGATCGTTGAAGCCAAATCTCACGGGACAGATTGCCAATCAATCCGTCATCTCGTCAAAGATGACAATGCGGTGCCTGTCGCACAACAGTTTGATGTGGAGACGGATACCGAGAATTATCCGCAGCTGACGATACCGCTTCTCGGCGACCACCAATATGTGAACGCTACGACGGCGATCGCAGCAATTGAATGCCTGAAACAGACCGGATCCGTTATTCCAAAAGCCAGCGTTTATGCAGGACTCAAAAATGTGCAGTGGCAGGGACGCATTCAAACCGTCAGGTCAGCACCGCTCGTTGTATTGGACGGCGCGCACTCACCCGCCGCAATGCAAGTTCTGTGTTCAACACTTCGTCAGTGTTTTCGTTACGATCAAGCAACTTTTATCGTTAGTTTGATGAAAGATAAAAACCTGATAGCAATTGGTGATGTTCTCTCTAAAACAGCGAATACCGTTATAACAACACAAGTTTTCGATAATCCGCGCGTGATGCCTGGTGAAGTCATACAAGATACATGGTCCAGTATATGTCCAAACATTACGGCATATCCAAACCCTGAAGACGCAATTACGGAAGCGTTAGCGTCCGCATCATCAACAGACCTCATCTGCATTACGGGTTCACTCTACCTTGTTGGGTACGCGCTCGAATACTTTTCGACTTTCAGTGAACAGTAGACAAGCCTGCTCGTGTTTGGAAGTCGTATGCTTACCAATTGCCGGAGGATACAATCGAGTGAAATAAGTGAAAAATTGAATAAAGTCGGTTTTGGCAGGTCCTACCCATTATCGCGGAACAGAAACCGCTTGTAAGTGGGCGAAAACCGAGCAGAACCCGAATCGTTAGTAACAAAATTACGCAACCGTTTGCAGGCGGGGTTTGAAACCCCGCTTGTCGCGTGTATTATGTAGAATTCTATGAAAACGCCTAAGTAAAAAATAAAAAGAATCAGAAAAGAGAGGTATTCAATGCTTGATACCACTTGCAAAAGGCGGTGGCTAAATTGGAAAATATTTTTAATCTCTACATCCATCTTAAGTTTAGCCACCGAGGCTTTTGCCCAAACAGACCCTCGTCCAGCCATACCTACGGTCTGGTGGATTGCCCCTATCGGCGCACTCATCGCTTTGGGGTTCGCCTACCATTTCTATCGCTCTGTGATGAAACAGGACGAGGGCAATGAAACGATGCGCGACATTGCGCAATCCGTCCGCGAAGGCGCGATGGCATATATCAGGCAACAATACAAAGTCGTCGGTATTGTCTTCGTTGTGCTGTGTCTGATCTTCATCTTCATGGCATTCGTCCTTGATGCACAAAATAAGGTCGTCCCGTTCGCGTTTCTAACAGGCGGGTTCTTTTCAGGTCTCTGCGGGTTTCTCGGTATGAAGACTGCGACCAACGCATCCGCACGCACGACGAGTGCCGCTATGCAAGGCCTCAACGCCGGTTTAAAGGTCTCGTTCCGAGCGGGTGCTGTCATGGGGTTGATAGTCGTCGGATTCGCGCTCCTCGACATTACCGGATGGTTCCTTATCCTCTACTACCTCTTCCCGAAAATATTACCCGGATTCTTGGAAGTCAACCCACTCCCACAGATTACTGTAATTATGCTCAGCTTCGGGATGGGCGCCTCGACACAAGCACTCTTCGCGCGTGTCGGCGGCGGTATCTATACAAAAGCCGCGGATGTCGGTGCGGACCTCGTCGGGAAAGTTGAGGCAGGCATCCCGGAAGACGATCCGCGGAACCCCGCTGCCATCGCGGATAACGTCGGCGATAACGTCGGGGATGTCGCAGGCATGGGGGCAGACCTCTACGAATCTTACGCCGGCTCAATCCTCGCAACAGCGGCACTCGGTGTCGCTGCTGCCGCTGCTATTGCTGCCAAAAATCCCGATTATGATCACAATAATCTTATTATTGACCAGCTTAAATATCTCTCAGCACCGATGATTATTGCTGGCATCGGCGTGATTCTGTCCATTTTGGGCATCTATATGGTGCGAACAAAAGAGGGCGCGACGATGAAGCAGTTGATGGGTTCCCTAAACTTCGGCATCAATGGCAGTGCTATAGGCATCGCGGTTTTGTCGCTCCCAGTACTCCTCTACCTCGACCTGCCAAACAAATGGCAGATATGGGGCGCAATTGTCACGGGTCTTGTTGCAGGATTGATTATTGGTAAGGTCACGGAGATTTTCACATCCCACGATTATTCCCCAACGCGTGCAATCGCCAAGCAAGCACAAACCGGACCCGCAACCGTGATTATTGAAGGCATCGCTGTCGGTATGGAATCAACGGCAATTCCGGTGCTAACGATCGTCTCCGCGGTCGCTATCAGTTATTACCTCCCCGGTGGTATGCAGGAACCGTTGGTCGGACTTTACGGTGTCGGTATCGCCGCTGTCGGGATGCTCGCAACGTTAGGGATAACACTTGCCACGGATGCTTATGGACCCATCGCAGACAACGCCGGTGGAAACGCAGAAATGGCGAAACTCGATGAAAGTGTTCGAGAACGCACGGATCAGTTGGACGCACTCGGTAATACGACAGCCGCTACCGGTAAAGGGTTCGCCATCGGTTCAGCTGCGCTAACAGCACTCGCACTCTTAGCCGCCTACTTGGAGGAAATCCGATACGGATTAATCCACTTAGCTGGTAAAGAGACACTCGATATTGAAGGTGAAGGCACAGTTGAGACAGTGAAGGTCTCTGTCAGCCAATTCATGGATTATTACGATGTTACCCTGATGAACCCACAAGTGCTTATCGGGCTATTCATCGGCGCAGTGATGGCGTTCTACTTCTGCGCGTTGACGATGAAAGCCGTCGGACGTGCCGCCGGTGCTATGGTCGCAGAGGTGCGTCGCCAATTTCGGGAGAAACCCGGCATTATGAAGGGTGAAGAAAAACCCGATTACGCACGGTGCGTCGAAATCTCGACCGTTGGCGCGCAACGCGAAATGATCTTCCCATCGCTTATCGCGATCGTCGTACCTGTCGCTGTCGGGCTGATTTTCGATGTCGGCGGCGTGTTAGGGCTGCTTGCAGGCGGATTAGCAACCGGCTTCGTACTCGCAATTATGATGGCAAATGCCGGTGGCGCATGGGATAACGCTAAGAAATTTATTGAAGAAGGCAGGCACAAAGAGGAATACGGCGAAAAGGGTTCTGAGCAACACAAAGCCACCGTTGTCGGTGACACCGTCGGTGACCCCTTCAAAGATACCTCTGGTCCCTCGCTTAACATTCTGATTAAGTTGATGTCTATGGTGTCTGTCGTGTTCGCCGGTCTCATCGCAAAATACGGCGGCATACTGAGCAGTTGGCTCGGTATGTAGTCCAGATTAACCGCAAGGAAAATTTAAAAACATGAAACTAAAAATTGCCATTATCTACATCTTGAGCTTGTCTATCTTCAGCATCGGGTGTCAACAACTCAACAACCAGATGAAGACGGGCCCCGATGATCCTGTATCCATTTCTGTGGATGACGTTAACCCAGACGAAATCGTCTATGCAGGCGCGGTCTTTATCGGTGATGCAAAGGATCAATTCGGCACCGACGAATATGCCTTAAATTCTGCTACTATCACAGAGGACACGCTAAATATCAGCGTGTCCTATAGCGGAGGGTGCGAAGAACATCAATTCACACTCGTCGTTTCGGAGGCGTTTCTCGAATCGTTCCCCGTTCAACTGCCTGTTTCTATTGCACACGATGCGAACAACGACACATGCGAAGCATACCCAACGCAAAACTACCGCTTTGATCTTACGCCAATCAAGACAATGTATCAGGAGGCTTATCGACAGGAAGCAGGCACGATCATTTTACGACTCAAAGATGCTCCAGACGGAGAACTCGTCTACGAATTTACAATGTAATTATAATTGTTAAATCTCGGCGTTATAGGAAGACCAATTTTCTATGCTTCCGCCTTCTGCTTGTCTACCAATTTGTAGGAGAACACAAACAGATGTCCAATAAGTTGAAACCCCGCAGCTATGCGATTACCGACGGGCCTGACCGCGCCGCCGCACGTACAATGCTCATGTTCGGCGACGGCGGGCTTACACCTGAAGACCTTGACAAACCTATTATCGGGGTTGCCAATACCTGGATCGAGATCGGTCCCTGTAACTTCCACTTAAGAAGACTTGCCGCTAAAGTCAAAGAGGGTATCCGTGAAGCAGGCGGAACGCCTCTGGAATTTAATACGGTTAGCATCTCGGACGGTATCACGATGGGTACCGAAGGTATGAAAACCTCGCTCATCAGCCGAGAGATCATCGCAGACTCGATTGAGTTGGTTTCCATCGGTAATATGTTTGATGCCGTCGTTGCGCTCTGCGGATGCGACAAGACCGTTCCCGGAACCGTTATGGCACTGGCACGTTTGGACATTCCATCGCTCACACTCTACGGCGGTTCAATCATGCCAGGCAAATTTCAGGGACGCGATGTCACCATCCAAGACGTATTTGAAGCCGTCGGACAGCACGCGGAAGGCACGATTACCGTCGAAGAACTTGATGACCTGATTAGCAAAGGATGTCCCGGTCCCGGTGCCTGTGGTGGGCAATTTACTGCCAATACCATGGCGACAGCCGTTGAGATGTTGGGCATCGCACCTATGGGAAGTGGCAGCGTCCCCGCTGTCTTAGAAGAGAAGGACAACGAGGCATATAGCGTCGGACAACTCGTTATGGATATGCTCGCTGCTGATCGGCGACCGAGCCAGATTATTACCCGTAAATCGCTTGAGAACGCGATTACCTCTGTCGCTGCGACTGCCGGCTCTACCAACGGTATTCTACATCTTCTCGCCATCGCACATGAAGCAGGGGTACCGATAACAATTGAGGATTTCCATACAATTAGTCAGAGAACACCCGTCCTCGCTGATCTCAAACCCGGTGGACAATTTGTCGCCAATGACCTACACGAGGCAGGCGGAATTCCGTTCTTGGCAAAACGCATGGCAGAGGCAGGACTCCTCCATACCGATGAACTCACTGTCACAGGTAAAACCATCGGCGAAGAGGCAAACGCAGCCGTTGAGACTGAGGGACAACAGGTCGTCAGACCGGTAGACGCACCGCTCAAGCCGACCGGTGGGTTCGCTATCTTGAGAGGAAACCTTGCACCGGAGGGATGTGTTATCAAGTTAGCCGGACAGGACAAAACACTCCATCGCGGTCCCGCACGAATATTTGAACGCGAAGAAGACACCTTCGCAGCGATAAAAGGCGGAGAAATCAAACCCGGCGATGTCGTGGTTATCCGTTATGAAGGACCCACTGGTGGTCCCGGTATGCGTGAGATGTTAGGCGTAACGGCAGCACTCGTCGGTGCAGGTTTAAGCGAAGATGTCGCACTCTTAACCGACGGTCGGTTCTCCGGCGCAACGCACGGTTTCATGATTTGCCACGTCGCTCCTGAAGCCGCGAAAGGCGGTCCCATCGCCATCCTCCAAGAAGGCGACGAAATCGTGATTGATGCCAAGGAACGCCGACTCGATGTTGAACTCTCTGACGCTGAAATCCAAGCACGATTTGACAAGTGGACACCCCCTGAACCACGCTACGCACGCGGTGTCATGGCGAAATATGCAAACGCTGTGTCTTCCGCCTCCGAAGGTGCTGTGACTGGATAGAACCTACTCGGTTTTCTACCTATAGGGACAAGTCTACACACTTGTCCCTTTTTCTTTTTCTACTGTTTTGGGACGTTTCAATTCTATTGGAAAAGTCTTGTAAAATCATCCCCAATTTGCTACAATATCTCTCATGAACAAACAGAGACCTATCATCCTCAACCAAGCAGAACTCGACTGGGAAACTTGGGACGATCCTGACCTTGCTGCCAAAAGTCCGGTGCGTTGGAAAATCCTCATATCGGGTGAACGCGGCCCCAGCAGTCAACTCTCCACCGGAATAGCAGAGATGACACCGGGGACCTTACTCCCGCTCCATCACCATGCCCCTACAGAGACATACTACGTCATCAGTGGTCACGGGTATGTGACAGTAGACGACCACGAGGCATCGCTCAGTCCGGGTGCGTCGGTTTTTATACCGGCTAATGCAAAGCACTCACTCCGCTGCACCGGCACCGAAAACCTTGTTTTTCTATTTACTTTCGCGGCGGACAGATTCGATGAAATCGTCTATCATTTTGATACATAGTATTAGTTTGACAGTTCTACGAGGGTAAATTATCAACATGTCAACATTAAAAACGACAGACACCAAACCTATCATCTCCAATGCGGATGCCAGTTTAATAGACATCGGAGACGGTGCCGCACGACTGGAACTACATAGCAAACTGAACATCATCGGTGATACAATGCTGGAGATGTTTGATGCCGCATTGGACGAGGTGGAAACGAATTATGCTGGAATGATTGTGGCTACGGAGGCGAAACATTTTTCAGTAGGGCTCGACCTTATTCTTCTGCTGGAACGCGCGAAGAACCAAGACTGGGATGCGATTTCGGGGACCCTCCGCAAACTGCAAACCGTCTGCACAAGACTTCGGACAGCATCAAAGCCGGTCGTCGCAGCAACAACGGGTATGGCACTCGGTGGCGGATGTGAACTCGTCTTCGGTGCGGATGCCGCCCAGGCTTACACTGAAAGCAATCTCGGTCTCGTTGAACTCCGCGTCGGATTGATTCCGGGGGGTGGCGGCACGAAGGAGATGGCACGCCGATGCTTGGAAGGACAAACACTACCGGCACCGATTCAAAACCTGTTTCCGTCCGTTAGCAAGGCTTTTGATACCATCCGCGAATCCACCGTTTCAGAAAATACGACGGATGCAATGCGGCTGGGGTACCTCCGTCGCACGGATGCTGTCTCATCAAACCAAGAGACACATTTTGACGATGCCAAGCAGCTTGTGCTCTCAATGCACGAAACAGGGTATTCTCCAGCCGAGCCGCAACAAATATTTGTACTTGGTGAGGAGGGTATTGCTCGACTCAACCTACAGACGCATCTACTTCGACAAGCGGATACCATTGACGATTATACACAGTACCTGGCGAATCAATTGGCTTATGTCCTCTGCGGTGGCAAACTGTCAACGCCGCAATTCGTCCCTGAACAGTATCTGCTCGACTTGGAGCACGAGGTTTTCCTCAGCCTTTGTGGCGAGCAGGAGACACACGCACGGATAGAAGCGACACTACAGAGGGGTAAATAATGATGCAAGCGATGCCAAACGTGGTTATCGTATCTGCAGTACGTACAGCCGTCGGAAAATCAGGAAAAGGCACGTTGAAACACACACGTCCAGATGAACTCACCGCCGCTGTGCTTCGCGGGGCAGTTGAACGCCTCCCACAACTTGATTTGGAAATGATTGACGATGTCATCATTGGGTGTGCGACACATGAAGGTCCGCAGGGTTACAATATCGCTCGCATCGCCAGTTTGCTGGCAGGATTCCCCGTCTCTGTGCCTGCCATGACGATTAACCGTTTCTGTGCATCCGGTTTAGAAACAATCGCAATGGGTGCCGAACGGATTCTATCTGGACGTGCAGAAGTCGTTATCGCGGGTGGTGTAGAGAGTATGAGTCAGGTCCCATTCGGTGTCAACCTCTCGCCGAACCCTGCCCTTATAGAACACGCACCGGATACTTACCTCAGCATGGGGTTGACCGCTGAAAATCTGGCACGAAAATATAGTATTTCTCGCAGTGATCAGGACGTTTACGCATATCAGAGCCACCAAAAGGCGATCGCAGCGATTGATGCGGGCAAATTCTGTGAAGAAATTGTACCTTTGAAAGTAAAAGAGACGTATTTCAATTCGGAAGGAACTTCTGAAACTGTGAATTCTGTTTTTGATACGGATGAAGGACCGCGCCGGGACACTTCACCAGAGGCACTGGCATCTCTTAAGCCAGTTTTTCACGTAGACGGTACAGTGACGGCTGGCAACGCCTCTCAGATGAGCGACGGTGCCGCCGCTGTCGTCCTGATGTCCGAGGCACGAGCGAAAGCAGAAGGTTACGATCCGTTGGCACGTTTTGTCAGTTATGCCACAGCCGGTGTCTCCCCTGAAATCATGGGAATCGGACCGGTGCCAGCAATTCCGAAGGCACTCGCGTCAGCAGGATTAACATTGGGTGATATAGATGGCATAGAACTCAACGAAGCCTTTGCTGTACAGGCACTCGCTGTCCTTCGAGAGGCACAACTGCCCCCCGAAAAAGTGAATGTCAACGGTGGCGCAGTTGCTTTGGGACATCCGCTCGGTTGCACAGGCACGAAACTCACCGTGAGTCTGATTAATGAGATGCATAGACAGCATCACCGATACGGCATGGTAACAATGTGTGTCGGTGGTGGTATGGGTGCTGCAGGTATTTTCAGTCTCACACCAAGCAAAGAATTAAGTTCATAACCGGAGCATCTACGCCTCATTTGAAGCAATGACGGTCTCTGCGGGAACTCAACCTAATGCCATTTGTAATTGAAAATGTCTCTTTTTCGTAGCATAAACTGTTAGTTTGTGTCCTGAAAACAACGACCATAAGAATTGCCTAATGAGACAATAATTTATAGAAATGGTATAAGAATGGTATAAGAACGATACTCCCTTGTGGAAAGCCATAGACAGCGAACCCACCTGTGAGGTAGCCGAACGTGGTTACAGCATACTGAAGAGAGACAACTAGCTAATGAATCAGCAGAAGCAGAAAAACTGGCAAAAGTTTTTTACGCGCCTGACATGGGTAATCTCCACCCTCGCTTCACTTTTCCAAGTAGGTGTCTGGATTATCGATCAGATAAGGGGTGGCCTAACTGCCACTTTCTTTGATAGACTGGTCTATGGATTAATTTCATCTGCATTTGTGTGGATGATTTACGGTATCCTTTATATCCTGTATCTTGCTTTTAAGTGGGCATATAGTGGACTAAAGGATGATAACAATGATTAGGAAGAACAGGGTGTGACGGCATACCCTTGACAACAATGTATAAAGTATTTCGAGTTGAACTGAAGAGGCATGATAAACTGAAATGGAAGAATACAATTACCTCAGGAAAGTACAGAATCACATCAAAAACCAGATTGAAAAAACCAGATTGACTTGTAAGGTTAATCGGCACGGAGGTCCGTAATAAAAAATGCAAACGCATGTCTATCTCTCCATAGCAGGCGAAAACCGAATCGCTATCTACACGTTTGATGCTTCTAACGGTAGCATCGAACTTCAGGAAAACATCAACGTCACGGGTTCGCCCGGTCCCTTAGCACTCTCACCGTGTGGCAACTACCTATACGCCGGGCTGCGGTCGAGCCGCGAAATCGCAAGCTTCCGCATTGACGAAGAGACGAAACGCCTCTCACATTTACGGACAGTCAAACTCGATGCCGACACCTGTTATATCGCGCCGGATAAAACCGGAAAATTTCTGCTCTCCGCCTATTACGGTGCAGGTAAGGTTACCGTTCACGCCATCGGAGACGATAAGACCGTCCAAGGCGATCCGATTCAGACGGTCCAAACCGATATACACGCGCATTGCATCGAAACCGATGCCTCAAACCGATACGCCTTTGTACCGCACACTGTCCCACGAAACGCTATCTATCAGTTCCATTTTAATGAAAAAACAGGCATGCTCACAGAGAATATAATCGGGAATCTCAACCCGGGTGCCCCAGTCGGACCCCGGCACTTCTGTTTCCATCCGAGCAAACCGATCCTCTATTTCTCAAACGAAAATGGATCGAGTGTTTCGGCATACACCCTGTGGGAAGAAGAACACCCGGGGAGCTTGATAGACCTACAAGAAGACCTATCTACCCTCCCTGCTGATTTTGAAGAGGACAACACCTGCGCGCAGATCCACATTGATCCACAGGGGCAATTCCTCTATGTCTCTAATCGCGGACACGACAGCATCGCAGGATTCGCAATTGACCAAGAGAGCGGCAAACTCAGTGTTATCGGGCATCAGCCGACCGAGCCGACACCCCGCGTCTTCAACATTGACGGGACGGGCAATTTCCTTTTCGTCGGCGGTCAAGGGTCTGGCAAACTCGCCACCTACCGTATCAACCGTCAGAGCGGTGAATTGTCGCCACTTACCACATACACAGTCGGTAAAAATCCAATGTGGGTGCTTTTTATCTAATCTGCTCCTTACCTATCAACATCAAAAACCGAGTCCGACACGTAGTGCTCGGACGGATTGTGATTAAGGATCATTAATGTTCCAACCCACGTCGTTTATTCGCAAGGAAAAATTAAATAATGGCACAACGTGGAACTTTTATTACCTTTGAAGGTGTAGAAGGCGCAGGCAAAACCACACAGGTACAACGGTTGGCGGCAGTTCTCGGTCCAGATGTTGTACGCACACGTGAACCCGGTGGAACGCCCATCGCTGAACGGATTCGCGATATTTTTTTAACATCTGACGGTATAACAATCATGACGGAACTACTGCTGCTGGCCGCGGCACGCGCACAACACGTAGATGAAGTGATACGTCCCGCCCTGGAAGCGAATCAAATCGTTATCTGCGACAGGTTTACCGATGCCACTGTCGCTTACCAAGGGTCCCGCGGCGGTATTGATCTTGAGCTGATTCATCACTTAAATCGCGTCGCTACCGGCGGTTTGACTCCAGACCTCACCTTTATTCTTGACCTATCACCGGAGATCGGTTTACAGAGGCAACAAACCGGCGAAACGCATCGCGACCGTTTGGATAGAGAACCTCTCGAACGACACAGAAAAGTTCGTGAAGGCTACCTATCCGCTGCGAAAGCAGACCCCGACCGCGTCAAACTAATAGACGCAGCACAGTCCCCCGATGCCGTTCATGCTGCGATCTTAACCGAGTATCAGAAATATCTATCACAGTAGAAGTATCTCTCAGAGGAAAAATGCAAAATCGAATCATCGGACACCAGCAGATTGTCGAACAACTCCAACACACCGTGGCATCGGACCGGATCGCCGGTGCCTACCTATTCGTTGGACCGGTAGGGGTCGGAAAAGAGACGGTCGCCCATTATTTCGCACAACTCATCTTTTGCCAGCAAGAGACGCATCCCCCTACGGCATGCGGGACGTGTCTCGCTTGTCGGAAGATGGATTCCGCGAACCATCCAGACCTACAGTTCATACGACCCGATGGGAGTACACTAAAGATTGGACAAATTCGGGAACTACAGAAACAGATTATCTATGAACCGCTTGAAGCGAGTCGAAAAATCTACATCTTGACAGATGTGGAGCGCATGACTGACGAAGCAGAGAACTGTCTACTCAAGACACTTGAGGAACCGCCTGCAGCCTCTGTTTTAATCCTCTTGACATCGAACATGCGAGCATTGCTGCCGACCACGCGTTCCCGATGCCAAATTCTCCAATTTCACCCGATGCCGACACAAGAATTAGCCAAAGTCTTGGTCGAACAGTTTGAGGTAGCATCAGAACAAGCGACAGCACTCGCAATCGCAGCGGATGGCGCGATCGGGACAGCACTCACGCGCCTCGAAAAAGGCGAGGTATACACCGAAGAAGTACCACAAATCCTCAAGGAGACAGACCCATTAGCCGCATTCAGACTTGCAGAACACTTTAAAGATAACCCTGAAACTTTAGGAGAGTTAGTCACATGGTATCGCGACCTACTCTTTCTACAACAAGGCGCGCCCATCGAATTAATTACACACATCCACTCTATTGCAGAACTTCAATCCATTGCGCCACACTACTCTCGACTCCGTATACAACAAGCCATCCAAATTGTCTTTGACACCAAATCCCTCATTGACAACACCAACACGAACGTTACCTTAGCTTTGGAGGTAATGTGTTTGAAATTGCTCAAGTGACAAAAAACCATCAATGACTGACAGTTAATAACCGAGCGGCGTCTAAAGTTTTGACTCGCGATTATTAAAAGGGCGACACTGTAGCATAGACTGTTAGGCTGTGCCATGTATTCTGAAATTGACAAACAGTGCTCCTCGTGGTATAATACTTAGCATACGAGTCAACTCTATCCAACCGGAGTCAAGAAAAAATACAATGAGCACATTTTACGTTACCACGCCTATCTATTACGTCAACGGCGAACCGCACGCCGGACATGCCTATACCACGATTGCTGCTGATGCTTTGGCGCGTTATCACCGCCTTAAGGGTGATGAAGTTTTCTTCCTCACTGGCGTTGATGAACATGCTGTCAATGTGTATAATGCCGCTATAGAGGAAGGTCTTTCTCCACAAGCCTACTGTGATAAAATGGCACCGATTTTTATCAAACTGTGGGAACGCCTGAATATCTCAAATGACATCTTTCTACGCACAACAAGCGATATGCACAAACGCGGTGCCCAGAAATTCCTGAACGTGCTTCATGCCAATGGGGATATCTATAAAGGCGCGTACAAAGGGTATTATTGTGCTTCATGTGAAGAGTTCATCACTGAAAAAGAGTTAACAGACGAAAAAATCTGTCCGATTCATAAAATACCCCTGCAGTGGTTAGAAGAAGAAAACTATTTCTTTAGACTCTCTAAGTATCAAGATCGCTTACTTGCACATATTCATGAGAATCCAGATTTCGTTTATCCTGAAGCTCGGCGTAATGAGTTATTGAACTTTCTGGAATCTGGACTACAAGATGTCAGTATTTCTCGCGCTTCCCTATCATGGGGAATTCCGTTCCCTTTTGATCCTGAGCATATCATCTATATCTGGATAGAGGCTTTAAGTAACTATATTACTGCACTCGATTATGAAACGGAGGGCGAACGGTACCACACTTTTTGGCCGGCTGATGTCCACATGATGGCGAAAGACATTTCCCGTTTTCATGCCTTGCTTTGGCCCGCAATGCTGATGTCTGCGAACTTACCGCTTCCGAAACAGATCGTCGCACACGGTTGGTTAACAAAGGACGGTGAAGCGTTGAGTAAAACGCGGGGGATCTTCATTGATATGGATGGTGACATCGTTACTTATGGCATTGATGCATTCCGTTATTATCTCCTCCGAGAGTTTAGTTTCGGCAACGATGGCGACTACCGTCCGGCTCGTTTGCACGCACGCTACAACGCTGATCTCGCCAACGATCTCGGAAACTTACTTAATCGCGTCCTCGGTTTAGTCAACAAGAACTTTGACGGAGTTCCTGAACCGACAACACCGGGCGAATTCGACGACGAGATCAAACAGATGGCGCAGGCAACGGCAGCTAAATTAGACGAACACATAAAAGCCTTCGCTTTTGATGCTGCATTAGAAACGATTTGGGAGTTCATCCGACGTATCAATCGTTACGTCCAGCAGACCCAAGTCTGGACGCTTGCGAAACCAGAGACCAAACCGAGAATGGGCACGATCCTTTACAACAGTTTGGAGGCACTCCGGTTCATCTCTGTACTGATTTCACCTGTTATTCCCGAAACCGCTGAGAAGATTCAGGAACAGATCGGTTTAGCGGAATTTGATACCGTCGCAGAATGGGGACGTTTACCGGTAGGATTAACTGTCAGCAAAGGTGAACCCATCTTCCCGCGCGTTGATACCAAAAAGGCGCAACAACCGCAACCGAAAGCAGCTGCTAAACCGAAGCAGAAGCAGGAATTGAAAACGACTGACTTGGTCTCATTCGCCGATTTCCAGAAACTTGACCTACGCCTCGCACGTGTCCTCGCTGCTGAACCCGTTGAAGGGGCTGACCGGCTCCTCAAATTACAGGTAGACCTCGGCACTGAGAAACGGCAGGTCGTCGCTGGGATCGCCGAACATTACACCGCAGACGCACTCATCGGCAAACAGGTGATCGTCGTCGTGAATTTAGAACCCGCAACCATTCGTGGGGTTGAATCACAAGGCATGATTCTCGCAGGAAGCGGCGACTCCGTTGTTCTTGCAACCCTTGAAAAAGAGATGCCCCTCGGCACGCAAGTAAGGTAACAGGCACACGCCGTGTATCACGACAAGATGCAAGCTATAGAAAATACCCTTAAAACACATATCCAAAACAATCAGGCGGACACTTTCATCGTCATTGTGCCGACCGATGCCGCACGTCTGAAACGCCAGCGCGAATTGGTCAGATATCATCCAAATCGCGCCGTTCCCAATTTGCGCGTGTATACCATTGTAGATTTCGTTGAGAGGTTGTACAACCAAGTGCATCCTGTGAAAACATACATCTCGCATGGGATCCAGAACCTCTGGCTGCACGAAATAGCGAACCCTCAATCGGACGATCCTGATACCTACCGTTATGAGGCATTTCGTCCCACCCCAAACATTTCTGTGCCGGACAGCACACTTTCCCTTGTTGTAGAGAAAATTAACCACCTTAAGGAACGTGGCGAAACATCCGAGAACATTGCAGCAGACAATCCAACCAAGGCTGACCTCGCACGCATCTATGACGATTATGAAACTAAACTGGGAGACGGTTGGATAGATGAACCGGGGAGACACCTATACCTTGCGAACAATTTCGAGCCGGAGTTTATGCGAAGCGCATTTTCGCGAGTTAACCTTGTCGTCGTTGAAGGGTTCACCGTCCTTTCTGAAGCCAACGCTAAGATATTAACACGCATTGCCAAAATGCCTAATATAAAGATGTGGTTTCGTACCGACTATGTCCGAGAGAACCGGACACTGTATAAAAATATCGGCGATCTCGTCTCACAATTTACAGACGCGGAAGCCACTATTGACCCTGACTATGAACGGGACCCCGATCAACACAAAAATTTTGCCGAAAACCTGTTCCGAACAGAAACTGACAGCACAAAGACGGTAGCACAGCCGAATACAACACCCGAAATTAAAATGATGAGACCCGCCGATAGGTCTGATGAAGTTGAACAGATTGCCTCTCTAATCCAAAAACGGGTCTTACAAGGAGATTGCAAACTCAGTGACATCTGCGTCGCCTACTACAATATCGGACAGTATCAGCAGCGTATTGCCGAAACCTTTCCCGCCTACGGTATCCCGTATTCACTCGGAGAGCGCGCACCGATAACAAAGTCAGAAGTCGTCAAATCAATCTTCTCTCATCTTTCATCGGATCGAACGCCTATAGGCGATGCCTATTTCTCTGATGTCGAAAAGGCTTCAGATACAAGTAGATTCCACCCAAATGCGTTTCGGGAATATGTTGACAAGTTACTCAGTAAAGGAGAGGTAGTTCGGCACATTCTAAACCCGATGCTCGGAAAAAATAGCGAAATTGCTGAGGGCGAGGTAGAGGCATATCGTCAATTTCAGAGGATTGTTACGGAACTCTGTAGCATTTTAATATCGGAAAGTGATAGATCATATCCGCTTAGTGAATATATTGACAAACTTCTACGCATTGCAAGACACACAAACTATCGCAACAAAGCGTCAACAAAAGGCGAAGTCGTCAAGATTGTACGACTTGATGAACTTAGGAGTATGGCGTTCGATACCGTCTTTTTAGGTGATTTTGTAGAGAGCAGATTTCCAGCAAATTATCGTCCCGATCCAGTACTTCCAGAAGTACCGTATCGGGATGAAGAGGAACTGCTACGCGATAATCGTTTTCTGTTCTATCGGGTACTCAAGTCTTTTCGCGAGCGACTCTATCTGCTTATACCGAAGCGTGAAGGTGAAGCAGCTCTCATTCCATCCCCGTTTCTCAGACAATTAGAGGCGATTACGAACGTTGAAACTATCAAGCCTGCCAACCCTACACAAGGCAGTACACCCGGTTTTCTCAGCGCATACGGTAAACATATATGGACAACAGAGACACCCGCCGATAAACCGTTTCCCAACAACTTAACGAACATGCGCCCACTTATAGATCATGTCGTTAAGGTCGAACAGAGCCGTGAACAAACGCACGAACACCTTGCCTATGAAGGGATTTTAGCAGAAGGACGACTTTCTGAGAAAAGCCAAAATCAGTTGCAATGCCTCCACAACAAACACTATTCTGTCACAGAGTTAGAAACTTATGCCAAGTGTCCGTTCCAGTACTTCGCCAATAAAGGTTTAAAACTGGGTGCTAAAGATGACGAATTAGAAGATGGGTTATCCAATTTGGAGAGAGGATCACTGCTCCACGAAGTTATCTTTACATTTTGCTACAATCGTCGCGAACAAAAATATCCATCTATAAGACAATGTACGAGCAATGTCTTTGAAGAAGCAAAACAGCAATTAAATGATATTTTAGATAACATCTCTGAGGATTACCGTCTCAAACGGAATGAACCCCCAATCGGAGAGAATAATCTCTTTTGGGAAGCTGACGTAGAGAAACTACGGGTGGCACTGTACAAGTGGCTCGAAGCAGAGCGTACAAATGATATTCCAGTGCTTCCACGCTATTTTGAAGTCGGTTTCGGACCAGAGGATAAGGCGAGACGGACTGAACTTAAAAGAGACCCAGAATTCAGTCCCACGACATCGATTTCCATCGGGGATGTGCGTATGACGGGTAAGATAGACCGCATCGATATTGGGAACGGCGTGTTTACTATTGTTGACTATAAAACCGGCAGCTCCACGATTAGAATGCCAGAAATACTTAGCGGGCAGAGCCTTCAACTCCCAGTTTATCTGCAGATTGCAAAAGAATTGTTGGAAAGTAAAGGGGGAACCGGATTAAATCCTGCGGCGGGTCTCTATTATAAAGTTAGGCTTAACCAGTGTGAGGTTGAACTCGGTATGGGGATGCGATCTTTAAACAATGAAGTTTATAGAAATTATAACGGTAACGATTGGAGACCCTGTGGTAAAACTAATGGTCAGTTAGTAGACGATGAGATTTTCGACGGCTTACTTTCACGCGTCAGTGGCTACGTCCAACAATACGTTGATAGTATCTCTGAAGGCAATTTTCCGCTCATTACACGTGTTGAAACGTTCGTAGACTCCGAAGACGAAGGCGATGCCCCCATCACGCCTCGCAACAAGACGGCTCCCTGCAGCTACTGCGACTATAAACGGCTCTGCCGTGTCGGCGCAATCTCTGAAACCTCCCAGTCAGACGATTAACTATCCATTCACTATTTCTTTCTCGCGAAACTTGAACCTCACCCTTGAGAAAAAACTTGCACACTTCTGACAAATCTGCTATACTCTTTCTGATTTTTTAATAACATTGCTTGCACGCCCCTTAGCGCGCAACTTGCAAACGTATAATAAGAAAATAAAACAGGAGGCTATTTTTTAAATGGCACACACATTACCAGCGCTCCCCTATGCGCACGATGCTTTGGCACCTCACATCGGTGCTGATACAATGGAAATCCATCACGGCAAACACCATCAGGGTTATGTCAACAACCTCAACGCTGCTTTAGAAGGACTCGGTGCACTCGCCGATATGGATGTTCACGAACTCCTCCAGAATCTCGACCAGGTCCCCGAAGACAAGCGTCAAGCTGTCATCAACAACGGTGGCGGACACGCCAATCATTCCCTCTTCTGGTCCATCATGTGTCCCAGTGGTAACGGTGGCGATCCGAGTGGGGAGCTCGCAGCCGCGATAAAATCCGCCTTTGGATCACTTGAAGGTGCAAATGAGGCATTCACGACTGCAGCCTCCACACGTTTCGGATCCGGTTGGGCATGGCTCGTCCTTGGGGACGACGGTTTGGAAATCTATTCCACCGCAAATCAGGACAGCCCGATTATGCAGGGACATACCCCACTTCTCGGTATTGATGTCTGGGAACACGCATACTATCTCAACTACCAGAATCGCCGTCCAGATTACATTGAAGCTTGGAAGAATGTTATCAACTGGAACCGCGTTAACGAGATCTACGTCGCGAACGCCTAACTTCCGCTAACAAACTTCGGATTGTGGTATGGGTAGGCACGAACAGCGTTTCAAACCTACCCTCTACTCCGAAATAACCAACTAACGACGCATCGTCGCTTGGTAAATCAATTTTTCTTGACATCGCCGTTTGAATGTGTTATACTTAAAGGGTAAATACAATTCTTTTGAGCATCGCCGTGAAACTTCGTACAACGGCGTGCGTAATTAACATATAAATAGATACCCCCAAAAAGCGTTGAAAGGGAGGAGTAAGTCGAGCGGGCTTGCAAGAGATGGAGACTCATGGGCTGAGAGGTCTCCTCAAGTTTCCACGACTGAAGGTCGCCCTGGAGCTGTTCGTCTGAACAATTGTAGGAGCGATCTCCGAATCGCGAATTGTAGGATGAGTCGGTGTGATGCCCGTTATCGCATCCCAAAGAGTGCTCTTTCTCGTAAGAGAAAGGGAATTGGAGTGGTACCACGGTAAGGTCAATCTAAATGTCCTTCTCGTCTCCAAAGATGGAACGAGAGGGTTTTTTTAATTTTATCTCTTTCTGCTCATTTTTCTCCGTTGTCGGAAAATGGGTCTCTGCTCCGATTTATGTGAGTGTGTTGCTCAGCGTGTCTTTAAAAATCGCTATTGAGTTACGAAAGGGCATCAACTTGAACCCAAAACCCGTTTTGGACAACGGACAAAACGGTCAAAAACCTAATATTTAAAAAAAGGAAATTGGCATGGAACTTTCAGGAGAGCAAATCCAGGTTGATCGTCTCAAAGGAGCGCAAATCCTGGTTGATAGTCTCAAACGGGAAGGTGTCGAATATATTTTCGGTGTGAACGGTGGCGCAGCGATGCCGATTTTCGATGCCTTATACGACGAGACCGAAATCAAATTGATCCCGATGCGGCACGAACAAGGTGCATCACACGCCGCTGATGGCTACGCACGCGCCACCGGGAAAGTCGGTGTTGCCCTCGCAACATCCGGACCCGGCGCGACCAATCTCGTTACCGGTATCGCTACCGCTTACATGGACTCTATTCCGATGGTCGCGATTACCGGACAGGTCTTCACACACTTTATTGGCAGCGATGCTTTCCAAGAATGCGATGTTATCGGCGTAACACGTCCAATCTGTAAACACAGTTATCTCATTAAAGATTGTGAAGAGGTCGCAGATGTTGTCGCTGAAGCATTTCATATCGCAAGCACAGGCAAACCCGGTCCTGTAATTATCGACATCGCTAAAGATGCACAGAACAATGAAGCACTGTTTCAGTACCCAGAAACAGTCAACATCCGCAGCTACAAACCGCAGGTTCACGGTGACCCCGCACAAATTGCGAAAGCGGCGGCATTGATTAAAGAAGCCAAACGCCCCATGCTTTATGCCGGTGGGGGTGTCGTCCTCGCGAACGCCAGCGAAGAACTCAGAGAGCTCACTTATAAAACACAGATACCCATTACGGTTACCTTGATGGGACTCGGTGCGTTCCCTGAGACGGACCCGTTAGCGATGGAGATGCCCGGAATGCACGGCTCCTGTTGCGCAAATTACGCCTTCACCGATGCGGACCTCATTGTTGCTATCGGCGCGAGGTTTGACGACCGCGTTACAGGTGATCTGAGTAAATTCGCACCCAACGCCAAAAAGATCCATATTGATATCGACGCGTCCTGTATCGGTAAAAACGTACCGGTGGATGTCCCTATCGTCGGCGATGCAAAAAACGTACTGACGGAGTTGAACAAACAGGTCAGTACGGCAGATATCGATCCGTGGCGGAATCAAATTCAGGAGTGGAAGCGAAAATATCCGTTTGAATACGATCAGAAAGCCGATAAAGTCATGCCGCAATACGTTATTGAGCAGATCTATGAACACTACAGTGACGCTATCGTGATCGCGGACGTAGGACAACACCAAATGTGGGCGGCGCAGTACTTCAAATTCACGGAACCCCGACAGTGGCTCAATTCCGGTGGGCTCGGCACGATGGGTTTCAGTCTACCTGCCGCCATCGGTGCCCAACTCGGATGTCCGGACAAAACCGTCGTCAATATCAACGGTGACGGCTCCTACATCATGACGATCCAAGAGTTGGTGCCAGCAGTCACAATGAAACTGCCGATTAAGGTCTTTATCATCAACAATATGTACTTGGGGATGGTACGTCAATGGCAGGAATTGTTCCACGGCAAACGCTATTCTGCTGTCGATTACCACGACAATCCGGATTTCGCGTTGCTTGCACAGGCATTCGGTGCCACAGGTTTGCGCGTTGAACACACAGAGGATGTCGCACCCGCACTGCAGAAGGCGAAAGGGATTACTGACGGTCCCGTTGTTATCGACTTTATCGTTGATGAAGAGGAAAACGTGTTCCCAATGGTCCCCGCTGGTGCTGGACTCGGAGATGTTATTCGCGGGTTAGCTTAATGATTAACTGCTTTGGGCACTGCTCCATTATATTACGCAGTCGTTTCTGGTCAAGAGTGAACCCTTAAATCAAAAACGTAGTCCGTAATGGAATGGAGGACGGATATACGGAAAGACACGTTGATAGCCCAAACCCCCTTGACTGAACCGCAAGGTAAAATTAAAAAATGAATTCAGAAGAACGACACATCTTTTCCGTCTTAGTCGAAAATCGATTCGGTGTTCTGGCACGCGTCGCGGGACTTTTCAGCGGGCGCGGCTTTAATATTGACAGTCTTAACGTCGCCGAAACGCATGACAAAAGCATTTCGCAGATAACCCTTGTCACACACGGCGATGCCCAAATTATTGAGCAGATCTACCACCATTTAAACAGACTCATTGATGTTATTGAGGTAACCGACCTCTCCACTGCTGGAACGCATGTTGAGCGGGAGCTTGTTCTTATCAAGGTTGCTACCGATGATCCTCAAAAACGCACCGAGATTCTACAAGTCGCGGAAGTTTTCCGCGGGCGGGTTATAGATATGAAACCTGCCTCCTTGGTTCTCGAAATTACAGGTGATGAGGGTAAATTGAAAGCAGCAATCAATATTTTCAATACGTACGGTATCCTTGAGTTAGCACGCACCGGCAAAATAGCGATGTTACGCGGCTCCGAAAAGTAATTTTTTAACGATCCGCAAGGAAAATTTACTATAGTTTGGACAGTTTGATCAGATTATAAGTTATGAAAAGTTGGCAGTGTTCTCCCGTTAGGGCTCCCGAACAGATGTTAGGATTGCCTTGTAAACCTGTTTTTGGGTCTCTATTGTGTTAGAAACGACTGCTTTT
>JAJEET010000157.1 GCA_022820835.1 Candidatus Poribacteria bacterium | reverse complement strand
TCGCTCAAGATAAGATATCCCACAACGTTAAGTTGGTAAGACTCCTTCGAGATAAGAAGGTTGATAGGCCAGATGTGTACACCGTGTGAGCGGTTCAGCTAACTGGTACTAATAAGTCGAGGGCTTGATAACTTCTTTTCTCTCTAACGATCCCCTCACACCTATACAATTGTCAAATATTCTTGCAATGGCTCAACCAATATACCGCAACTGAGCTACGCAAAAAATTTTCCGGTGGTTATAGCGAAGGGGACCCACCCGTACCCATCCCGAACACGGTAGTTAAGCCCTTCAGCGCTGATGATACTTCGGGGGAGACCCCGCGGGAAAGTAGGTCGCCGCCGGAATCCTTCGTAAAGGGCAGGTTATCAGCCTGCCCTCTCTTCTTAACAACCGAACCCTTGACATTTAGGAGGTTGTGATGAAATTATATTCCCAAAAAACCTATACAGCTATAAGAAAACAAGCCAACCAATATGTTCGCATCTATCTATCTCTACTCTTGCTACTATTTGGATCCATAACACCAGTATACACTGAGAAACCTCCGGAAAATATCCTCAACAACGGCGATTTCGACCACCACCTTCAGGGATGGCGCCACTGGACGCACGAAAGTGCTAACGCACTCTTCCAAACCGAAGCGAAAAAAGCAGAACCCATTGCCGGCAAAAACGTCGCCTATATCAAAATCAATAAAGTCGGCAATGCCTTGGGACACATACAATTTTATCAACAACCCTTCACATTGCTCGAAGACATCACTTATACCTACAGTTTGTGGGCAAAGAGCGAAAAACCGAGAAACGTCACGATGCGTATTATGCATCAAGGGGTTCCGTGGAATGTATACGCCGGCAGATCAATCGGTCTATCCGAAACGTGGAAGGAGTTTTTTATCACCTTTGAAATGCCTGTGGATGATGTGAGTTCACGCGCCGGCATCATCATGGGATTAGAGAAGGTTGATGTCTGGATCGATCATGTCCGCCTCTACGAAGGCGAATATGTAAGTGACATCGAAGGTGCCGAGCCACACGCCGTTGAACCCTCAGGCAAATTAGCAACGATTTGGGCAACACTCAAATCGTTTTAGGAGTAGTTCGGATCATGGCAAAATTATACAAACAAATTTCACCCAAACTGCAGCAATTTATTGAAGACCAAAAAATCTTTTTTGTCGCAACCGCAACAGCCGACAGTAGAATTAATCTATCTCCAAAAGGCATGGATTCCTTGCGCGTCATCGCTCCAAACCGCGTCGCTTGGTTGAACGTAACAGGCAGCGGAAATGAAACCGCCGCACACGTTCAAGAAAATCCACGCATGACGCTTATGTTGACCGCATTTGAGGATAACCCCTTAATCCTCCGACTCTACGGCACCGCAAAAGCCATCCACAAAGACGACCCCGAATGGGAACTACTCTTTCCGTTATTCACGCCACTACCCGGCGCAAGACAGATATTTGATCTCAACATCGACCTCGTGCAAACCTCATGTGGAATGGCTGTTCCGATTTACGACTATGTCGGCGAAAGAGAACAACTAAACGCATGGGCAGCCAAGAAAGGTGAAGAAGGCGTAGAAGCATATTGGAAAGAAACCAACCACACCAGCCTTGACGGAAAACCTACCCGTTTCGCTTAGCGATTTATGCTATCTATCCTTGTTTTCTCCTTGAATTTCCGACCGTTAGCATGTATACTAAGTAGGGTATACGATCACAGGTTTCGTCACGTTGGCGAAATCCGATGTAATAAACGCTCATCACACAAAAGGTTTTTGTCAAATTCTTGCGCCCATGAAAAATATAAAGTTGTCCTTGATCTTCACAATCGCGCTCTCTGTAACATACTTATCTATTGCACACGCACTCCCGCCAGATGCCGAGCTCCAGCATGCAATCCAAACCGCAAGGCAGTTCACGAACCTTAAACCTCGGTACACCCGAAGCGAAGTCACAGAATGTGCGACCGACAGTTTTGTCACACTCGCCAAGAATTGGCACAACTTACCCGCCATGTATCGGCAGGAATTCAAGCCGATCTTCCTACGTCCCGGACTCCCCGGCAGCTTCTTCGGCGACGTAGAACTACCTGAAAAATTTACCACTCCCCACTTCAAACTCCACTACACACGCGTCGGACCGCACGCGCCTCCACTTGAAGATTTTCATCCACGAAACGGTGTCCCGGATTATGTCGATCTCTGTGCAGATGCAATGGAGCGCGCTTATCACGTTCAAATCGACCTAATGGGATTCAAGATCCCCTATATTGACTTTTGGGCAGCACAGAACGGCGGCGATCATAAATATGATGTCTATCTCTTCACATTCCCCGCACTCGGCATCACGACGGCGGACTGGTTTGAAGGACGCGTCTTATCTACAGCATTGACCGTCGCACCCTATTTCATGATTAATTCACGGATTTACGATTATGTCGGAAAAACTGAAGGGATCCGCTATCTTGAAACAACCTGCACCCACGAATTCCTGCACGGTGTCCAATTCGGATACAACGCCTATATGCCAATATGGTTCATGGAAGCATCCGCAACTTGGATAGAAGTCATGACTTACGACGGCGGACGCATTGACGATGGCGACACGCTACCCGATCCTGATGAACCCAACGAAACTGATTCATATAACCTTTACACCCATCAACTTCGTCGCTGGTTTCGCATACCAGACATCTCGCTTGAAAGTCGCATCGGGGACCATGAATACGGTTCTGTTATCTGGGCACTGTATATGGCAGAACGATTCGGATACGATATTATCCGACAGTTTTACGGAAATACAACTGATGGGAGTTACCGGGAGATGGGAAACTTCTACGATGTTTTTACGAATAACGGGACCACACTCGCTGAAGCGTTCAAGACCTTCACGGTATGGAATTATTTTACAGACAACCGCGCCAACACAGCAACCGATATGCCCGGCTACAAGTTTGCACATCGCTTCCCAACAGTCGCTATTCATCCAAACGATGTCCATACCAGTTATCCAATCCACGCAGATTTCGATTCTGAAGCCATGCCTGAGCATTTTGCATCAAGGTACATCGTTTTCCGACCCGCCGGTGTTATGCCTGAATTCGCAGTCAAAATTAATGGCGCAGACCTCGCACCAATAGATATGCGGAGCCTAACGCATACTGATCGAGAAAAAATTCAGTCAGAATTAGATCGACACACATTTACCGGACTGCGCGGATGGGCTGCCAAATTTATCGTCAGAAAACAAAATGGCACAACTGAAATCAAAGAGGCGTTCACCTATCAACGTTCCCAAGAAGCACAGATGACCTTCAAAGATTTCGGCGGAGATATTCAGGAAATTACGCTCGTTCTAATCAATATGCATCCCGATGTCGAACAGGTTATAATCCCCGGTGGAACTTTCGGAGGGGCTGTCAGTTATACAGCAGGCGCACCGCCGACAGGGATACTTTCCAACGCTACCGTCTCCCAAGGTAACACTGGCCCCGTCGTGACATGGGAAGTTAGCAATCCGACCGGTATTCGTGACGTGGTGATTGTCAGAAAACGCTACCTCTTACAGAGCGAAACAGATGTACCACAACCCTTTCAGAATTCCGATGAAGTCCTCGCCGCCGCTGACCGGGACGAAAACGGTATCCCTGAAGACGATATAGAGATCGTCGGACGCGTAAACATCACGCAAACCCGATTTGAAGACACAACTGTCTTTGAAGCGATCAATATTGATAGCGAATACCACTATTATTACGCCGTTGTACCTGTTGACGCAATGGGTATTATGGGTACGCCGAGTATTGTGCCGAACAGTATCGTTCCAGAGATTGACGCAGTGAACGGAGCACCCGCGTTTTTCATTCGGACGCAACCGAGCGGCACTGGTGAATGGCAGGTTGAAGTGCAAAGCACACAACCGCTACAAAGCGCACCAAACCTAACAGTAGAAAGTCCCAGTAAAGACGGTTATACCGTCTTTCTCAGACAGGAGACAGCGACAAAGTGGATCGGAACGCTTCGCACTAACGGATTTCCGCCGACAGGTATCTATCTTTACAAAATTCGAGGACAGACACCCTCTGGTGTGACAGGCACCCAAATCTGGCAAGGACAAACCTTCAACTATATTGCGAATAGCGCAGAACGGATTGTCACTGTCGCACCCAATCCACTCTATGTTGCACAGGGAAAATATCTGTCGTTCTATCCGAAGGGATTAACCGTTGAAATATACGACGCTTTCGGAAGTTTGGTCAAAGTACTCAATAACGCTTCCGAATGGGATTGCACAAACGCACGCGGTGAAATGGTCTGCACCGGACTCTACTTTTTCCGAGCAACCGACGGAAACGGGTTCCAAAGCACCGGCAAATTTTGTGTGGTGAAATAATGAACAACCATCAACCATCAGCCATCGGTCATCAGTCATTAGCAGTTAGTCATCAGTCGCCAGCTGCCAGCAAAAACGCAAGCGTTATAAAACGCCTCTTTTCTTTCCTGAAAGCCGTCAGCCGAAGGTTTCCGAAAGCCGTTTTGCTGATGGTTTCCGAAAGCCGATGGCTGATAGCCATTCTCCTGCTACTCCTTTCCAGTTGCGGCGACGAAGGACTCGTTGACCCGCACGGCGAAATCACGCTGCCGCCGCCGAATACTACCGGACGACTCCACGCGATTGACTTCCCGACAGATACTGGCTCCGCATGGACTTATGTCAACGTGAACACCGATCAGGAATTCACACGCCGTGTTGAAGGAACACGCGATATCAGTGGAACAACGCATCGGCAGATGACTGTCAGCGAACTTAACCCCGTTGATACTGACCAATTCAACTGGCAGGCTATTGATCACTTGGTCGCAAATGCTTTTTATCTACGATTAGATGCTGAATTCCTAGATGTATTCCCGCTCCCGATCTTTGCGACCTACTTCTCAAAGACCGCACAAGCATTGGAGGAATCCGCTTTCGATATTTTCGTGCCATCCTCTGCCGCTACCGTTATTGTCCAACACAAGAAACATTTCCCGCCGCGCCGTCTCTGGGATTTTCCGCTGCAAGTCGGAAAGCAATGGGTCGTTTTTGAGAAAACTGTAGGTATACCCGTGAAAGTCACGCGTTATGTCGCAGAGAAGGATGTACAGGTTACTGTACCTGCCGGAAGTTATACGACGTATGTCGTACACGAAGAGATCGTTTACGGTGATAGTGCCGATCCCTCGATTTTCTTGATTAGTCCACCCGCAATTTACTGGGTCGCACCCGCTATCGGTATCGTCCAATACAGATACAGCCGCTACCGGGCAACCGAAGAGTTGTTTTCAGAGACCTTCGCGCTTAAAAGTTTCCATCTACCCGGACCCAACACCGATTAAGTTTTTCATCTAATGACGAGCCATCAGCCATCAGTTTCCATCAACCATCAGCCATTAATAGAAAAAGGGTCTGGCGAATCCGAAACCCTTTTACTGACGGTTTCCGAAAGCCGAAAGCTGAAAGCCATTCCCAACGACAACCGACAACTGAAAACTGAAAACTACTTAGCACACCGGAATATCCCCATTACCATTGTCGGTGGTGGCATACACGGTGTGTCTATCGCACTTCGACTGCTCCGCGAAATACCGACAGCAGCGAACCGCCTCGTAATTCTTGATCGCTATCCACTCCCGCTTACACAATGGAAACACAAAACAGAACGCCAAGGGATGACCTTCCTCCGATCTCCAGCTGTTCATCACATTACACCGGATGCACTCGGTGTTGTTGAATACGCAGAGCACCACAACCGAGAGGATGAGTTAGCACCTCCATACTCGCAGCCTTCCACCCAACTCTTTCGGGATTTCTGCACGACGATACTTACTGAACTCGCAGCATACAAGGTCTATCATCAGTTTGAGGTGGAAAAATTACGATGGGACAAAAGCGCGGGCAGATTTCCGTTCCGACTCATCTCAACGAACAATACCGGGTTTCGGAGCAGTTGTGTCGTCCTCGCCATCGGAGCTGACGACTGTGCTTATGTACCGCCGGAGTTTGCACAGTGGCAACGCAAATATCCTAAAACGATTCTACACGCATCGCAATTTACAGTCGATTCTAATAAAGATGGGCAACACACTGGTGGTAAAATTGTTATCGTTGGAGGTGGATTAACGGCGGGAACACTCGCTAAAAGTCTCAGCGAGCAGGGGCATCACGTGGTGTTAATCGCGCGGAAAGAGCTGAAGATGGAGCAATTTGATTTTCCACCGATCTGGTTAGGTCCCAAGGCACTCACCGAATTCGCAAACGAGACCAATTTTAGGCGGCGCTACGACATCATTCAGCAAAATAGAGGCGAAGGAAGCATCACCCCTAATATTATGGAGACGTTAGTAAGTGCTTCAAACATTGATCTGTATCCTAAAACCTGTATCCATAACATCGTTTCAACAGAAGAATCTCCATCGGCACAAAGGTTGAAAATTGAAACGACGCGAACCACCATCACAAATGTGTCTCGCGTCATTTTGGCAACGGGATATCAATTTGATCTACGTCGTTACGGATTTTTAGCGGAATTAATCACAAAATACCAGATTCCGATCGTCCGAGGTTTACCATGTCTGGATGACGATTTACAACTCCAACCGGTGCAGGATCTTTTCGGTTCCGGCACTATCGCGCAACTCCAGATAGGACCAGCTGCGGGTAACATCGCTGGCGCGAACCTCGCTTACGAACGTATGCGTGAAAAACTGCACTCACATCGCGGAAGCAATCCGTGACCTGAGTCCGTAATCATCGTATCAAGCGCGTACAACAGTATCTGCCGATCACTCAAGAACTCAGTTCCACCGCATTCAATTTTTCCCAACGTGGAAAAAACGCTTCTGTTAAAAAACTGTCAAGCTGCCAGATGTTCTGTTGTGGATTTCTTTCAAAGAAAGTACCCATTGACAACACCAGAATATCTTTGAAACCATACCGGGTCTCAATCTTTGATAGCTCTTCGTAAGTGTGAATAAGAGCAGTGTGAATTCGTAGAAAATTCAGGGCTGCTAAACTAAACGCATTCGGCTTTAAGAAACCGTCTTCGGTTCGTTCCCAAGCCCATTCTGGCTGGTAAAAAGCGTGCAGCTGCGCCTTACAGAGTTCAACCGCAGTGCTAAGGATTTCCGAAAGTTCCTTATGTTTCAACGCATCGTTCGGAACATCAAGTTTCTCACAGATTTCGGCATGTAAGTCTTGTTGTGTTGACGCGGAGGTAATCCAATTTTGAAAAACTTCGGAGGCGTGTACAAAACAGGTGCGCAAGTCTGCGAGGGTCAAATCCAGTTTACTCGGAAACGCTTTGAGCAAGGAAGAACTCGGCAGTAGATGTTCCTGTTCAGGATAGAGTTCTAAGAACTTGTATTCTACGACATCCGCCAACAATTCTGCAAGAATAGGGGTAAAGGCTATAATTCCGCGCTCGTATAATTCCGCGTCAATAAATTGCTGTAGTTTGATAGGATCAAGTTCCATTTTTCCTGCCTCTGTTTTGAAAAATGTGTCAGCGAATGAAGTCTGCTTCCCGAAAACGGATGCCGTTTCCGCTAAAGAGAGCGGGCGTTGGAATAATGTCAATGCCGTGTAGGGCACCTCGAAATCGAGTAAACTTTCCTGCCACTGGTGTCCCCAAGTATCGTGGATTAGGTATTTGTCAAGTTCTGCTAAAGGCAGCACACCTATCATCCGTGTCAATGTTGACGTAATCAACTCCAGAGGCAGTTCGGTATCAGCGACGATCCCCTGACGCAGGGTTAGGTCCAAATCTTCTGCATTAAAGGTTCCGAACACTGGGAAGTGTGCAAAAGGTTCTACTTCCCAAATTTTTCGGAGAAATTTTTCATAATCGGATTTGGAATGTTCTGACGTGCTGTTTTCCACATTCTGCTTGGCTTCTTGTGCCTTCTCCGTTGGTTCAGTCGGAAGGCAAAAATAGAGCGCGGAAGATGTTTTCACCAACCTTACCTCACCAACTTCAAACGGCGCACCCGGATAAACGTACTGAAAGAGTTGTAAAATATCCGCGTCCAATTTCGAATTATCTGACACCAAGTTGAAGTGTCTCTCTAAACTCTTCATAATTTGATGCCGATAGTGGAGTGGACGCGTGCGTAGGGACAGTTCCCGATTAAGCCTGCCTACTGTTTCCGAATCCAGATTGAATGCGTGTTGGAGTGCACTTTTGAGTTTCTCGCGCAGTTCCATAGATGCTGGGGCATCCGGCTTAAAGAGTGTAAAGATTTTAGAACCAGCGGTATCTAAATTTTCTATTTCTGGATGATGTACCAGGGATGGATAGTGTTCGAGAGCCAACCAGACAGCCTCAACAAACGCGGTATCTAAGATCGCCTCATCACAGTCGGATCGCACGTGTTGCAAACAAGAACGTGTATCCGCAAGCAACGCATCGTGCTGTGTATAGAACGTTTGGAGTGTCTCGTTTGAAGTGTTTTGTCGTTCCTTTTTTGTTTTCTTAATTTGCTGTGTGAGATCTTCAAGTTGCTTTAAACGTTCTAAAACAGGTTCCCAGTAACTGGGAATGTTGTCGTAGTGCCGTATGCGAACTTCCATAAATTTCGTCCTTTACTCTTTATCTTTATTTTCAAGCGTGTCGTAATTCTGTGCTGGTGTTAGTTCACGTATCTTTGCATCAACCTGTTTCGCAAAAGCGAGACTCTCATCAAGTTCAGTGCGCAGCCGTGTGAGTTCAGTCTCATCGCTTTCAGGATTGAGTGTTAGTACCCGGGCATAAAGATGTGAAAGTTGAATAATCGTCTGCTGAACGTCTTTAATCTGTTGTTCGCGGTGTTGTTGCAGGACATTTTTGACGGTAGTTCCGAGTTGTGTCTCCGTTGATTTTTGATGCATCTTAAGTGAATCTTTCAGGCAATGCACAGCTTGTGTAAAAAGTTCTGAAACTTTGTCGGTGATGTCAGCCCTAACGCTAATAGGAAGTGAACCCATCCATCCGTCGCCACCAGCTTCCTCCTGAAACGATTTGTGCAAGGTACGGAGTTCTCCAAGCATCGTTTCTGTCCGAGCATCGCCATCGGTTTCAAGCTGTTCGTGTAGAGTGTTGAGCTCCGTCTCTTGATCGTGCTGCACTTCCTGAAGAATCTCGCGATGAACCTGTTGCGCTATATCGTCTGTACCTGTTGCCCACTTGCTAATCAGAGCACCGATAGGAACTAAGGTACTGAGGATAGCACTGCCGAATAGATAGAGAATTTGCGGTTCTAAATTGAGTATCCAGGATGCAAAGGCGATGGAGACCCCACCAGCAAAAGGGAAGACAACGGAAGGGTTACCGAGAAGATGGAGTAAGAATTTTCTCCGAAACAATTTCCGATCAATCAATGTCTTTTATAGTTATCGGTTTCCAGTAATCAGGAACCAGTTACAAGAGCGTTGTGATTAAATCAAGGGAAATACCCAATTAAAAACACCTTCTTTAACTGGAAACTGGAAACTGGAAACTGGAAACTATTCCTCAATACGGCTTGCCAAGGAGCTCGAATGTAACACTTTGAGCTGCTGCCCCACGCATCTGCGTAGAGGTACGGGTACTCGCAATCGCGCGGATACGATGATTTGCGATGCCAAAGTTTCTCAATGCTTGCGCCGCAGCCTCAGCACGTTGTGAAGCAAGAACCCGGTTCGCCTCCGGATCCCCTTCCTGACGCGTGTGTCCTACCACTCTGAGATAGTACTGCGGAAACGATTTCAAATTTGCAGCGAGTTCTTTCAACGCGCGTTCACTGCCTGGAAGAATCCGAGCATTTCCACGTCCGAATTGAATCGGATCTACTTTCATCGCCGCTACAGGTGCAAGTGTGTTCCAGTTTGTGTCAGAAAGTGGATTCAGCACAGCTTCTTCTCGTACCTGTTCCATCGGCGTTGAACCAGCGAAAATATCACCTAATCCATCGTTATCACTTGCACTCAACATGCCAGGGTGAAACTTATCGTGATGAAGTGAGCGCAAAATACCCTCAAAGAAGAGCTGCTCGTAATTTCCTGATACTGGATCCGTAGGGATTGAATTCGTCTGCACCAGCACCTGCGTAATTTTAGCGATCATCGTTTCAAGACGTTCTGTCCCTTTCGATTCCGTCGAGGAAATCACACCGAAATGCGCGTAATTCTCAACTGTGTTACGCCACTCGATACCCTTGACTAATTTATCCGTCTCATTTCGGTTAAGCGGGTCACCATACTGCTTCGCATCCGCCTGGATCAAGGCGGCTAAACCATTCGGTTGGTTGTTGTAATCATAGTTGGCACGAAGATAGGCTTGGACAACGTGCGTGACGAGTTCACGTTGGGAATCCAAAAATCCACGCTGAACCACTAACACATCAACGATATAGCCTTTCAGTTTTGAACTGTCCAGCAGCAGATGCACACCATCAATAGTGAGTGCTTTTGTTACATACGGTTCCCAAAGGACATAGGCATATGGATCATCCGGGTCAGCCGACTTGAGCTTCTTGTAGGCATCTTCAGCACCATTTGTTTCCACTGCCCACGATGAAGGTAAACTCGGAAGACTCATCTTGTTGATCATAATCCGTGCCAGCGTTTCACTCGGAGAATCTGGGGTCAGCACAATACGTGCTCTCGGATTGCTCAAATTCGGTATCTGCGGAACACCGCGCTTGTGCGCAACGATCGCATCCGCACCTTTAGATTCATCAATCACGAGGACAATTGAACCCGGAAATTCACCAATCACGCTACCCGCCTTCAGATAAGCATCAATAGTGAACACCGCCATCTGAACTTTACCACTTTTCAGCGCACGCGCTCGACCTACATAGTCGGCTTTATCATCAATGAACGTGAGTTTAATCCCTTGACGATCCAAAAGATTCTGAACAGCAGTAGAACGCAGCACCGCATAACCCGGAAACGAGTCGTGCGCAACTTTGATAGTGTGGGCATACCGTTGTGTACTCGTCTCTTTAACGAGATCACCGCGGAGCCATGGTTCAACAACAAATTTGTAGACCAACCCGATTATACCAATGATAATCAGCCAACTTGCTGCTGCGATGATGATCCGTTTTTTCTTACCTGCGTCCATAGTTCTATTTCCTATTTCTGAAAACCAAGAAACCGGCAACGGTTATTACGACCAAGAGAAAAATAAACCATAGCATGCCTCGGTTTTCAGTATCCTGCCGCTGTGGGGCCGGTGTTTGTCTCGGTGGTGTTGGTTGTGAAGGGCGTGTCTCCGTCGGTTTTATAGCGATTGACGCATTACTCGGAGGCGTTGTAAGACGTTGAATTAAATCGGCGGCGATTTCGTCTGAAAGCGGGGCAATGTATTCAAATGCATCTTCACCACTGACATCTGTACCCGTATCGGCTGTTTCCGCAAGAATCTCAGAGACTGCCGCCACCAACTCACCCGGATTGTCTGCCTTGCGGTAACTATCTACAAAATTTGCCAACATGTGATTGGTCGTCATATCGACACCAATCACGTCAACGCGGATTTGCCGATTAAGGATTTCAGGAGTGTAATGTCTGACTTTGTCGGCATCCGAAGCCTCGCCGTCTGTAACAATTAATAGCCGATAGTTTCCGTAGTTATACTGTTTTTCGCGCTGTTCAAGAAGACGGTTCGCACCGATTCGGATATATCGCCCCAGCGGTGTATTACCACCCGGTTGTGGTAACTGAATCGCTGCTGTCAATCTTTGTGTGTCCTTCGGTCCCAACGCATACACCCATTCGTTTTGGATATTGGCACCGCTAAACACCAGTAATCCGATCTGTGTACCGTCTGGAACTTTCGAGAGGACTTCCAGTAGTGCCGCCTTCGCTGCTTCCATCTTCGACTTCGTCTGGTCGCTACTAAACTTTTCCTGCATTGAGCCGGAGGCATCAAGAATCACGACGATGTTATCCTTATGAATATCATCGTCAGCACTGCAAATCTGGAGACCAAAAACGAACAGACTCACGAAAAAAATAAATCGTGTGCCGGATCCGGCTGCCATAATATATTTCATAAGGTACCCTATCTATGTCATGGAACCATCAGCTATTGGATCCATCAAAACGAACTTCTTTTACTGACAGTTTCCGATGGCTGATGGCTGACTGCTATTCCTGCTAAAAATCGAAGTCCGACACTGCGACCGCTTCCGCTGAAACTTTAATCAGTGCGAATTCAACACGCCGATTTTCTGCCGCTTCCTCCGGACTCGTCGGCTTTGCTATTACAGGCTCTTTAATCCCAACACCTACCGGCACAATCTGTTCTGGATCAATGCGGGCGTTTTTACGACGCGCATAAGCGATAATCGCATCTTTAACCGCTTGACCCCGCTGCTCAGAAAGCTTCAAAGCAGCTCGCATTACCTGATACGGACTCTCGATATTAGTGCCATCATCAAACTTCTTCTGTTGGATGAGACGGATTAAGTTGGCAGTGTCTTCTAAACTAAACGTTTTGCCGTCCATAAAATATTTGTAGTTTCCGCGCGTACCTGTCCGTCTCAGAATACCTGTACTGAGTCCGGTTTTAACTAATACACTCAGGGTTCGAGAGGGGTCACTGTGTCCTTTTATCGCAATCGCAGCATTCCCGAATTTTGAAGCCAATTCAACAACCCTATCAAATTCTTCGCGGTACTGGGCATCACTAAAAGAGTCTTGGTTCGCATCAAATTGAATTGTGAACGAGATCAGCGTCTTTTCGTCTAACACAGCATCTTCATTGAACGATTCAATCTCTGCACGAACGGTCTCTTTTTTGAAACGCGTCTGTTTCAACTGTGTCGGAGCCGTTACGGTCGTCGTTAGAAGATTCTTAAAGATTGATGAATTAAAATCTAAATCGGACGGAATCATGGCATATCTCTGTTTCGCAAAACCCCAATTTGTTGCCATATCCAATCCGGCTTTGTTGAAGCCTTCAAACCCAGTAATCGTGTTGCTCGGATCGTTGAAGAAGGATATATTGCCGGGTTGCCCAACGAACGTACAATCTGCAATTAAGCCGTGCGCATCCTCTTCAAGCGTGGGCAGCACCTCTTTGCCGTAGATGTTCTGCATCGTCGTCAGGAGCTGCGTGTATTTTTGCGATCCACCCTTTTCGTAGGCTTTCTTCAGAGTCACGACCTCTTCGGCACCTTTTAAATAACCGGCGAAAAAGCGTTCTACAAACGGTTTATAATCATCATAGAAATCTTTGCGACAAGCATAGACATCAGCAATAGAACGAGAAAGCGTCGCAGTACTAACAACGACCCGGGCATCTTTGACTGTCCCTTCAGCACCTGTACCCGTGTTTTCAGGACCGCCTGTCAATCCAATCATATCCGGCGTTATGACAAAGCATCCAGCGATCGTCGCGTCGTTTCGGAAACGTTCGGCAGGTCCTTTCGCGCCGGTTAACTCATCCACCCAGACAATTTCTACCTGTGACTTTGAGAGACGCGCAGTCTTTAACATATCATAGAGCATGCCTACGTGTGGACCACCCTTTTGTATGGCGATCTTTTTACCACGGAGATCAGAGATTTTACGGATGTTAGAACGACCAACGAAATGGTCACCTGCTGACCAAGTCAATTGTCCAAAGATAACCGGTTTTGTACGGACATCCTTGCCTATAACTTCGCTTGCCTGGGCAATCATTCTGAACGTACCCCGTAGGAATGGCGTTTTGCCCGAAAGATAGTCGCGGACCTGTTGCTCGAAATTATCACCCGGCACTAACTTCAGATTCATACCGAGTTCTGCCATGATGGTACCCGGACGAGTCGTCACCCCACCGTTCGCGTGGAAAAGTGCCGCTTCGCCACCCCATGTGATATAGGGCACTGTCCATGGTGTTGTCGCGGTCACTTCTTGAACTGTAACGGGGCCCACAGCATCTGAGAAGAGTTCTTGCCCATTTGCATGCAAAGCAAGAAAAATGAGCAACGGCACGAGACAGAACAACGTCCGTTTTGGGTGTAACTTACAAGACAGTCTAAAATGTTTTTTCATAATTTTTCCCTCGTTTTTTAGTCGTTATCGTGACAGCGCATAAGCGACAACGTTCATCCCTTGTTCAAATGCCCAGACTCTCTGCTCCTCGCGCCTCGGACTGCAATCCCTACCTTCCCACGCACAATTCAGATCGCTCGGACAAAAATAAACCATCACGCGATCGCCGTTCATAATCGCTTCATCGTGATCGCAGATACCCGGAATAAATTTATCGCCGCCGAGGTACTCATCATGGTCATAAAGCGTGTGATAAATCGGATGACTTATATCTAAACGTTCCAACTTCTTTTCCGGGAAAACTTTGCGTAGCATCTCATGCACGTGCGGGCGCAAACCACCGCGGCCACCATTCAAGCGCGCATCACAATCTTCAACGTGAAGGAAACCACCACGCTCAAAATAATCTCGCAGTTTACGCACCTGTGCGTTGGAAAGCCGTATCCCGCGGTGGCCCGTCATAAAGAGGAACGGATACGCAAAGAGCCCTTCATCATCTATATCGACATATTGCGGGTGTTCACGCACCTCAACGTCAATTGTCGTATTCGCCGCCAGAATCTCTGTGAATTTCAGATCCGATTGCCAGCGATAATAGTTAACAATATTTGTGTACCAATCGCCACCCGGGTACTTGAGTCGCACAAAAGTGAACTTCTCGCCAGTCGGATTCATCTCAGGGTAGTGGTGCTCAATCACCCCGTATCGTGTACCGTAATGAATATCGCGAGTCGCATCGTACGGGATATATTCTCGGAACCCGCCGCCAAATTGTCCCTGGGCGGGCAGGATTAGACCACCCGCGGCAATAGCGGAGGCAGCAAGTCCAACAGAACCTTTGAAAAAGGATCGCCTCGATAGGAGATTTGATTTTGATGCTACATCAGGTGTTCGGTTCGCTCCAATAGATTCCAGGATTTCACTATTCTTTAACACAGTTTTTTTCCTCCTATTCCGACCTCTTTTTTTTCGAGTGTGTACATCATGCTGGAGGCATGGTCTCAGTTTTGCCTCAAATTTTTAGTCAATTTCTGATCTTCTCTTACATTATACACTAAGATTTGGAAAAAATCAAGATAGCATCTGCAATTGCGCGTCCCTGTTGCTGCGGCATCGGACGAATTCGACGATTCCCGACAGCAGGCTTCATGTTCCGCGCCGCTCGCACCCCTTCTGGAGTCGGTTTACCCCGCGAAGCTTGTTGTGGTCTATTCATAGATCCTGGACTCGGTCTACCCCGCGAAGCCTGTCGTGGCCGATCCACGGATCCTGGACTCGGTCTGCCACGCGAAACCCGTTGTGATTGATCCTTCGCGCCAGGCTTCGCAGCAGCATCCACCTTATTGACACTCACAACTTCATTTTGAATAACCAACATTGATGAATTACCACCATCGAGATTAAGCGCATCCGTTGCACCCCATTCCAGAAACAGTTCCGAGAGTCGGGGTAATATAACACCGCGTCGCACTCCTGCCTCTGCTGCCGTTATTGTTACAAAGAAGAGCGTACCATCTGCTTTTTTACCAATTGCTGTGCGCGGATGCCAAAAACTGTGAAACGCTTGATCAAAACCCTCACGCTCGTACGCTTGCGTCAGAGAGGCAACACCATCTCGTAAAAGCAACGGACCGCCACCGATAATGTGCTCGAAACTTGCCCATAAATTACTATCACCGACACGTTCAGGGATTACCCTCTCACGAATCTCGACAACATCGCCTTGCTTGATGCGCTCCAATAGATCCGCACGTTTCCTACCACTTGCGGATAGGATATAACCGTCTGCTGGGATGCGTGAGTTTCCTTGTTTATTGTAGATACTGGTTACTATTCCGTCTCTTACAGCAACCTCTACACCATCGGGTGTTGTCAACGTTACTGCATGGAAATGTGGGCGGTAAACAATTATTTCGTTCCTACCACGACTCCGATTCATACCGTCAATTGGTAACGTCTCCCCGTTCGGCAAGACGAGTTTCAGCAGTAAGGCAATTCTATCAATGTACGACTCAATTTTTCCGTCAACTGTTCTAAATCCGATGACGGCTCTACCCTGTTCCGGTTCACTCATCCATTCGCCATCAATTTTCAGCGCACCGACAGACTCTCCACGAAACGTGCCTGACATTTCAAAAAAACCGCCATTGATCGCAGCGAATGCCTTGTGCCGACGCGCAAGCGATACCAACGATTCTGTTCCGATACCCGCACTCAGCGCACGGTACGGGCGGATATCCGCAGCATCCGGTGATACCGCAAGGATGTTCGTCAGCACACCATTGTCTAATATCTGTCGATGCACAATTCCGTGAGCAACCGATTTTGTTACATCGCTCTGTTCCGGCTTGATGTGAGACCGGATAGTATCAGTTATTGTATTTCCAAGCCAAGATGGACTTGTCCGACCCACCCAAATACCAATCCAAATACCGATACAGAAAACCAGTGATAAACTAACGATGGTAGATGTACGTGGATAGCGTTGAATGAAACGGAAACATCGCCGTCCTAAATAGGTGATATCAAACATTTTTTTACCTCACTCTAAAAAGTTTCAGCAACTGTAGCACGTAACGAAGTGGAGTGCGGATTTATGGAACGCACAAACATCTAAACGCACGAAGTTTAACCGCAAGGTAAATTAAAAGTCCACTCTAAAAAGTTTCAGCAACTGTAGCACGTAACGAAGTGGAGTGCGGATTTATGGAACGCACACAAACATCTAAACGCACGAAGTTTAACCACAAGGTAAATTAAAAATCCGTTTCTCCCATTCGTCGCATGTCGCGTGCGTCCGTCGAACCGAAGCACCGATATAATTTGTTGGATCTCGTAGTGCAGCACGCTGCGGTTCCGTCAACTTTTCCAAGAAAGGTTGGAACGTCTTATCTTCCCACAATAGCGTCGTTAAACTCTTTCCCGTCTGATGTACTTGCCCTATTAATTTTCGGGTGTGATCGTACGCATCCGGAAATCCGTAGTATGCCATTAACAGGTAGATCGGTTCCGCAATCGTATCCTCCGCGCTGAGTCCAAGATTGCGTCGCATGTTGTCTGCCTTGACATCCATCTCGTCCAACGCGCGTCGAAGTCGATAAATCGCATAATCAAACGCCGTGAATAATTCCGTCAAAAAGCGACTGGATGCCGAATTCGTCAGGTCGCGTTGATGCTCTAAAATACTATCCATAAAGACGGTCTGCATACGTGGCACAAACGCCTTCCACAGACTTTTGATGTTCTCGTATGCCTCCGGGTTCACTTTGTGCGGCATCGTTGATGAACCCACCAGCTGCGGGTTGTATTTCCGACCCACTTCGGCGATTTCGGTACGGTAGAGGTGCCGCATATCATCGGCAAAGTTCGCAAGCACAGTATACGCTGCCGTAACCTGATATGCCAAATCCGAGATAAATTCCGGTTCAACACACTGTGTTGAGGTATGCGTATCGGATGGTCGTAAACCCAGCAGTGCAAGAAAATCTGCTTCAATCTGTTCGGGATGTTCATGAATCAGTGTCAGTCCATTAAACGCACCAACCGCACCTGAAAATTGACCTCGCAGATTTTGACCCGCCTCATGAATCTTCTCAATCCGAGTGCCGAGACGGCTGATATAAAGTGCTAAGGAATAACCAAATGTTGTCGGTTCGGCGTGTTGTCCGTGTGTCCTACCGATTTGTACTGTCTCAGCATTTTCACGTGCCAACGTGATAAGTTGCTGCACCAGCGCAATTAGATCAGGAATAATAACATTTTCAGTCAACGCCTTGAACCGCAACGCGGTCGCAGTATCCAAAATGTCCGCTGAAGTGGCGAACAGATGCACATACGGACGCGCTTCTGGACTAATCTTTCGACGGATGACATTAACAAGTGAGCGGATGTTGTGTCGAATCCGCGACTGCTCCTCGTATACTTCTTCCGCTGTTACCAAATCCACTGCCGCTTCCACTTCATCGGCGATCGCTGATGAGCAGATACCGTAGTTTGCCAAAGTCCGTACCAACGCCGCCTCTACCTTCGCCTGGGACGTAACGTATCCCGCTTCAGAGACATAAGGCAGCAACCGTTTCATAAAATCTGGATCGCCGCCATAGTATCTGAAATCCAGTGGACTGACGGCTTCGTAAAGTTCCATAAAATTTTTCTCCATTAAGTTGGAGGCACCCTCCGCTTCTCTCTTCCTATTTTTACCTATTATACCGAAAAACACAGCGAAAGTAAAGCGTTTTGTTGCCAACAAACGCTTCTCTGCCTTTCCAGTTCCATTCAACCCAACCTACGGGCTATATTGCTGACTACCCCTTAAAAAGCAATAACACTTGACTTTTAATTTCTTTTCCGGTATAGATAAGGAAGTGGAAATCTTAGGCGATATAGTATAACTAACCAAAGGAGACGCAGTTATGGCAGTACAACGTTTTTTGACAGCAGAGCAAGGCGTTGAACAACTTCTAAGAGCAACACCACCCCTCCATTTTGACGGCACAAACAAGCGCGACTGGGAAGAATGGCAGACGAGATTCCGGCAAAATCTCCTTAAAGACCTCGGACCAGCACCAAAACCGTTGCCGTTGGAGGTGGAAGTCTTGGAACACACACAACTTGACGGCTACACGCGAGAAAAAATTATCTTTAACCCCGACCCGTTTTCTTCAATCTCAGCATACATCTTAACGCCAGACGGCGCAAACGCAGAGAATCCCGCCCCCGCCGTACTCTGTGCACACGGACACGGGATCGGTAAAGATGGCGCAGTTGGAATTGTAGACGACTATCAAAAACAGTACGCAGTTGAGTTGACAAAGCGTGGGTTTGTAACACTCGCACCGGATTGGCGGTGTTTCGGTGAGCGAAAGGACCGTGATGAATGGGTCCGACGACCGAGTCGTGACGGATGCAACGTCGCCTATCTCGCCTTCGGATACTTCGGATACCAACTCCTACGGCTCAACATCTCCGATGGACAGCGATGCTTAGATTACCTCCAATCGCGTCCCGAAGTTGACAGTCATCGGTTGGGGTGTATGGGGTGTTCCTTCGGTGGCACCATGACAACCTACATCTCCGCTTTGGATCAACGCGTCAAGGCAGCGGTCATCGTCTGTTATCTCAGCACGTTAACGGATGCATTGAATGATCGGGGTCGTGGGAATACCTGTGGTTCACAGTTCATGTTCGGACTTCGGAAAGCAGGCGACATCGCCGAGGTAGCAGGGCTTATCGCACCACGGTCGTGTATGGCGCAAATCGGCTCGGACGATATGTGTTTTATTGAGGCAGATGCGTTACAGGCATTCAGACAGGTAGAAAAAATCTACGATGCATCAGGACGAAGGGATAGATTAGTACTGGATCATTTTCAAGGTGAGCATGAAATCAATCTGGAAACCGGCATCAAGTTCTTACAGGAGCGATTGTAATACCATTTTTAGTAGGACTTACGCGAACACATCGGCATCGGACTTACGCGAACACATCGGCAGGCGGGGTTTGGAACCCCGCCTGACACAAGCAGTACGTAGTAATCCGTTCAGAAGCAACACCCTACGCCTTCTACGTGTTATCTATACCTCAAAAACCCGCAGATAATCCTCCAACGTCTCAACGCGACGGATACAGGTAAGATTATCACCATCAACAAGATATTCCGGCGGGGTCATCTTAAGATTATAGTTAGAGCTCATGGCGTGGCAATACGCACCCGCATCGCAAACGACAAGTCCAGCACCCTCATGAGGGGTCGGGAACGAACGCGCTTTGCCCAAGAAATCTGCGGATTCACAAACAGGACCGACGACATCATACGTTTCAGACTTGCCTTTTACAGGTTCGATAAACTCGATGTGTTGATAGGTATCGTAGAGACTTGGACGAATAAGTTCTGACATACTGCCATCCGTGACAATGAAATGCTTGTTACCATTGGTCTTCACACCAATAACGCGATTGACAAAGACAGAGGTATTGCCGACAAGCGAGCGACCCGGCTCAATAATGAGTGTGATGTTTTCAGGTAACAGATCGAGGATGGAATCAATAAGGTCGGATGGAGTCGGAATCTCTTCACCCGTACGCTCGTAGTCAATACCCAAACCGCCGCCGATGTTCAGATAACGCAACGGAAAACCTTCCGCTTCAATCGCACGGATGAAGCCAACCATCACTTCAGTTGCATCTCGGAAGATACGCACCTTCTTGATTGTCGAACCCAGATGGCAGTGGACACCCACTAAATTCAACAAATTATCTTTACGAATTTCATCTAAAAACCAATTAAGCCGTTCATTCCGAATGCCGAACTTGGAATTTTTCATGCCGGTCGAAACATACGGATGCACCTCTGGATCCACATCCGGGTTGATGCGGATAAGCACATTCGCAGGTGTGTCAAGGGCTTTCGCTGTCTGTTGAATGTGTTTCAAGTCAAATTCGCTGTCAATATTAATCAGCACATCGTGTTCAACAGCAAGACGCAACTCGTCAAGCGTCTTACCGTTCCCGTTTAGAATTGTCCGTTTCAAATCAAATCCCGCCGCAAGCGACATCCGCAGTTCATTTCCGCTGACGAGAACCGCACCACTACCGAGTTCGCTGAGACGTTTGAGTAACGTGAGGTTATTATTCGCCTTAATCGCATAGCCGATAATCGAGTCGATCCCCTCAAGGGCTTTCTGATATGCGGCGTAGTTCGCCTCTAACTGCGCGAGGCTGTAGAGATAAAACGGACTGTAGGGTACCTGTTCCTGGATGTCTTTTACTCTCAATTTTTCGCAGTAAAGATACCCGTCTTTATAGTGAAAACTCATCTGTGTGTAAATAGGCTCCTTTGTGTTTTAAAAAGGCAGGTCGCTTTTTACCATGCATCTTCAATCCAGTCGTCACCATGATCTGGATTATAGATGAGACCTTTTCTGATGTCTAAGCAGAGGTCCAATTGTTCTAAGACCATGTGTCCAACAAGGACGGGGGCATCCGCTGGCAGGTCGGTTACTGGAAGAGATCCTTCCCGTGCTAATATCGTAAACCGGACTTCCGAATAAATAATCCGGTCTACGATACCAGCCGCGGTTCGCGCCTTTGCATTGCCGAACGGGGTCAAACCGAGTTGTTCGATGATAGGTTTCGGTAAACAGAGTCGTGTCGCCCCTGTATCCACGAGGGCATCTTCAATAGTGATACGGCGAACCTCTTCGCGGGCGATGATACCTCTGTTTGCCAAAGCCACGTCTTCCAGGTTTGCGAGTTCAATTTCTGTTGTATGTCTCATGTTCTTTCTCCTCAGAACTGCTGAATCAGGGAATATTTCAAAAGTATTGCGTGGTCATGTTTTTTGTTTTCAATGTTTCTGTTTGAAAGGGTACCATACAATGCTTCCGAAATTCAAGTTTTCCACACAAATCTCTCAATCACAGTTCTGACTAATACTCGCGCTTGTGCCAGTCGTCTTCCCAAAGATTGAACGAACCTTCCCGATACGGGTGTTCAGCAATGAGATCCTCATTGAGTTCCATACCGAGTCCAGGTCCATCAGGCAAACTGAAGTAACCGTTAATCACTTCCGGGCATCCCGTCGCGGCCTCTTTAACCCATGCTTCAGAGAAATCGTTAAAATGTTCTTGAATCTTAAAGTTCGTCGTGCAAGCCGCGAAATGCAAGGCGGTTGCTGTGGAAACAGGGCCCCCAACGTTATGCGGTGCAACGGTCATATAGCACATATCCCCCATCGCTGCGATTTTCTTGGTTTCCAAGAAGCCACCCGTCTGCGTAATGTCTGGCTGTAAGATATCCGCTGCTTGTAGGTTAATTAACTCACGATACTCATACTTATTGTGGAGTCGTTCACCCGTGGCGACAGGAAGGTTAATCTTGTCAGCCGCTTTGGCAAGCGCGGCGATGTTGTCCGGCGGCACAGGCTCCTCAACCCAACTCGGTTGGAACTTTTCCAATTCGGCGGCAATTTCAATCGCCGTATACGGACTAAACCGACCGTGCATCTCAACGAGGATCTCAACATCGGGACCAACAGCATCACGCACCGCTTCAACAAGTCCGACAGACTTCAACTTCTCCTCATAAGAAAGTTCGTAATAGCCTGCACCGAACGGATCAAACTTCAGTGCCCGATACCCTTTTTCAAGCACCCTTTTCGCTGCAGCGTGGAACTCTTCCGGTGCGCGTTCAACGCGATACCAACCGTTCGCATACGCCTTAATCTTATCGCGACAGGCACCACCGAGCAATCGGTAGACGGGTTGGTTCAATGCTTTGCCGATAATATCCCAACACGCGATCTCAATAATGCTAATGCCGGTTGCGACAATTTCACCAGCACGACCATAGTCATCCCGAAAGAGTCGTTGGTAAAGGTCTTCTGTATTGAACGGATCGCTACCAATAACATGCCGCTTCTTCGCACCGTCAATATAGGCAACAAGCGCATCCGTACGGTTGTTCATCCGCACCTCGCTAATGCCGGTCAATCCTTCGTCGGTTTCAACTTTGACAAACGTTAAGTTCCGCCAACTCGTCCCCATGACAAGGGTTTTTACATCTGTAATTTTCATTTTTTGATTTTAAACCTTTCTACTCCGTACACGCTTTCCGAAATTCTGATTCCCAGACCCAGCAAATGTGATTTGCAACTACACCGGATTTTACGCGGAAACCTGGGGTGCTTCAAATGCTACTTTAGTCCTGTAAGGACGGTATATTTATAGAAAAGCGTTAACACTCTTCCGTCAAATCCCCATGCTTTAGCTTGCGGGATGTAGACGGCACAGGGGTTGATAGTCCAAATAACCTAAACTTTTTTCAAAACAAATCGTCTAATATAACAGTGTTCGGCATAGGTTGTGATTGATGCGTTGTCGGAACGCTCGTTGATTGAGACAATCACGTAAAAGCCCGCACACCTCTATATTGACAAAGCCCTTCGGGTATCCGTTGCATGTATAGGGTAGCAGGTGTCAAAACCGCACCCGTTGAAAAATCACATGTCGCATAAGATCAGGCACTTCGGTGCATAGCTGGCTTGGCAGCTATTGTGGAGCGATAATAAGACGGTGGACTCTCTGAGAAAACCGCGGTCGCTATGAAGCACAAGCCCCAACCTTCAGGTTGTGGGTACCTATGACAGAGAAGAATATAGCCCTGTAAGGGCGGCATACTTATACAATGCTAATTTCTCGCCTCCGCTTCAGTTACACTCCGCTGTCCGCTCCGTTGTGTCGGTGCCGGTTCAATCGTCGGAGCCTCTTCACCCGCCTCTAACATCCGCCGAATGAGCCGTTCACGCATCACCTCAGCAACCGGTTCATGCGATTGAAGTCCAACAAGATTCCGCAACTCGTATGGATCTGCCTGAAGATCATAAAGATACTGTTCCACATACCGATCTGAACCAGCGTCTTTACCGCCGCCCCTATTCGGTGCATCCACACCGTATTTCCAGCGTTGCGTCCGAACTGCGCGTCCGACCTGTGCCTCGCTAATCTGAACGAAGACCTCCTCTGGCCAGTCCTCTGTTTCCCCACGCACCAACGGCATAATCGACCGACCTTGCATCTCCGCAGGCACTTCCAAACCTGCTGCATCAAGCAGCGTTGGTGGGAGATCTACAAGACTGACAAGGTCTTGAATCTGTCCGCCACCCATGAACTCAGCACCGTGGAACGCAGTCGGCACACGGATAGAACTCTCATGGCACGAACGTTTGTATTCGCTGTTACGGGTCTTGAAATGGCACCCATGATCGGAGGTAAACAGGATGATCGTATTGTCGAGCAAATGTAGACTCTTGAGTGCATCCAGAAGACGACCGAGTGCTTCGTCCAACCTTTTCACCATACCGTAGTAACCGCCTAAATGCTGGTGTGTCGAACCACCGAGCGCGGCGAGATCCGGCGGTATCCACTTCCCGGTATACCGTTCTCGATAGCCGTCCGGTGGAGGGTAATCGTCCAAATGGTTCTGGTGGTGCGGCTCGATGTATGACGTAAAGAGGTAAAAAGGCTCGTTTTGATGCCCATCGACATAGCGGATAACCGCGTCGGTGAGCGCGTCTACGCGATAACCCGGAAGGTCGACCGGTTTATTGTCGTTATCATAGAGGGTCGTCTGATACGCATCGGAGGTGAATTCGAGGACATTGGACGCTAACCAGTAATCATACCCGCCGCGATGCTCCGCAGGCACAGGGCCCGGTCCAGTACCACCCCCGCTATAGAGGTGCCACTTACCGATATATCCGGTGGCGTAGCCTGCTTCGCCGAAATGGTGTGCAAGCGTCTTGAGGTTCGGAGACAGCGGAATACCGTTTCGGAAGCAGCCCGTGCGAGTCGCATATAACCCCGTTTGGAGGCATGAACGCGCGGGTCCGCAAACAGGTTGGCACGTAAACGAACGCCGGACATGTGTCCCGTGCTGTGCCATTCGGTCAAAGTTCGGGGTCAGATCAAGTGGGTTACCGTGCAAACCGGAGGTGTCCCACCGCTGTTGATCAGTGAAAAAAACAATAACATTCGGTTGATTTGTGTCTTGTGGCATATCTCTGCTTTCCTCTCTCTGTTCAGATTTGGCTTACCTCATTTTAAGAGATTTCCAGCCAGAAGTCAAGCAGAAAATTAGAATAACGAAAAGATGAATATTTGAAAATTAAAGCGAGGCATGTTATACTTTAAATAGCAGATGTGTTCTGAGTTAAACACCCATAATTTTTCCCTAAGGAAGTATTCAATGACAAATCTCTCCCTTGAAGGTTTTGTTAGAGATGTAAGATACACACCGTGTCTCGGTCCAGATACACTAAAGGTGTACGATATAACACAATTTAATGTAAACCAAGCGCAAGCGTACGGACTGATTAATTTAGGGAGAGCAGAAAATAATCTGGCATTTTCAAAATGGGTTTCGCCGAAACGAACACGTTCTTACCCATTTGCTCGGATTTATAACACATATCATCTTAACACAAAAAAGGTCACGATTATTCCGATTATCAAAGACGAAGGAGCAGGAACACAAAACAATGACCGGATTAACTTCATCACGTTTTCATGGATGAATCTCCTAAACATCTATATCATCTTGGCGTGGTACGAGGATGCTGAGAAAAAATCTGGTACAACAGACCGAATTACCGATCAGATCCTGAATGCTGAAGCCGTGCATGAAAAATTGCTTGAAGTAAGTCGGTATCAGATGACAGCGTTACATTGGAACACAACGCATTTTGAAAAGGATTTTGAGCCAATTTATCTGAGTGCCGTTGCTGGATACAAGAAAATATCTCAAGAGAAAAATGTCGCCGTTCACAGTCCAAAGAATCACTTGCAGACTCTTGAGAAATTTAAGGCGGATGGTTGTTTCAGTCTAACATGCTTTAAGGAAGCAACCCTCCCGCGCTCGTACGAGGCTGCTCATAGAGAATCTGTAACGACACACCTCCTTGAATCCCTCGAAAAAAATGCTAAAAGCGTTTTCCGTATTTCAAACTATCTTGGTGGGCAGTATTATCTAACAGCCGATGAAGTTTATTGGGAAGACGACGCATTAGTGATACAAGAATCCAAGAATAGTAGCAGAGGACAACTTCCATCTGAAAATGATATAAAGGACGGGCTGTTCAAACTGATTCTTTTTGCAAATATGGAAGAAGTCGCAGTTGATCGGAGAAGAAACGTCGAGTTCACGACCCGACTAAAACTAACGGGTAATCTCGTTGGCAGCCTGTTTTTGCCTTGTGCTACAGAGGATATTTTTGATTTTTGTGCAGAAAATCGCTTGACACAAACATATCAAAAAAGGCTGATTTCGCTTAACCAAGAAGCACGTGAAAATAACAAATTAGAAATATGGATAACAGGTCATCATGGCTAAAATAGCAAAAAGTCCACTGCGGTACCCAGGGGGTAAATCCAGAGCTCTAAAACAGATTCTACCCCTTATTCCCGTGAATATATCCGAATTTCGTGAGCCTTTCGTCGGTGGAGGGTCTGTCTTTTTTGCACTTCGGAGCCTCTTTCAAGAGCATATCAAGTCCTACTGGATCAACGACCTCAACTACGATCTCTACTGTTTCTGGAAACAGGTAAGAGATAATGGCTCAAACTTGGTTGAGGTCCTGACAGAGACGTACACAACTACTGTAGACGGGCGCGCCTTGTTTGAGGAACTAACACAGGTAAAAGATCAACTAAACCAAAATCGGGCCCTACTCTGTGAGTTTCAACGCGCGGTGCGATTCTTCGTCCTCAATCGCATTACCTTCTCCGGTGTCGTGGATTCTGGTGGATACTCACAATCCGCTTACGAGAAACGTTTCACGGAATCGTCCATAGAACGCGTCAAAAATATCTCACCCCATCTTTCCGGTGTCAAAATCACAAACACAGATTACACGAACACACTTTTCCAAGACGGCGACGATGTGTTCATTTTTCTGGACCCGCCCTATTGGAAAGCAGCTGGCTCGAAACTATACGGAGTGAGAGGCGAACTGCATACCACCTTTGACCACGCACAATTCGCTGAGAATATGAAGAAGTGTCCACACAGATGGCTGATTACCTATGATGATTCATCTACTATCAGGGAGCTCTTTGATTTTGCCGAAATTCAAGAATGGACACTCCAATATGGTATGAACAATTATCGGAAGGATAGTGCTGCGAAAGGAAAAGAATTGTTTATTAGAAATTACTAAGTCCTATCACTTTTTCGGTGAAACTTGCTTATACCCTTTCGGCAACGGTTTGTCAGCAACGAGGGCAGATTTCAGTGGACGAACATGTCGGCAACTGCCACGGTGCGTAAAACCCGGACAGTCACACGTTACATCAACACCAATAACCTCCAGCGTATAAAACTTGCCTTTCTGTGATGAACTCTCAGCGTGATAGATGCTCCGTTCGGGACCCGTAAGGACTTGTGCTAACGTGCGGATAGCTTCTTCGGAATACGGACGCAGCCGCGCGCGCGTCGCTTCATGGAGATGTGCTGCGTTCTCTTCAAGATACGCGTCCCCTGCTTTCTGAAGCACATCATGGATTTCGGATTCTTCGAGTTCAGTCGTTTGGACAGACAACGCATTCATCATACGCTTGAGCTCACTGAGAACATCTAACTGAAGGGTCGCCTCTCCTCCCGGTATCAAAATTGATCCTTCAACAATGGAATCCATCAACGCTGCTTTTGTTTCTAAGACTGTCTTCACGAACGAATCAACAGTTCCAGTCGCAATCATATAGGTGACATTAACGGTCCCTGTCTGACCGATGCGATACGCGCGATCTTCTGCTTGCCAGTGGTTAGCAGGCACCCAATCTAAATCGTTAAAAACGATCTGGCGCGCCGCAGTGAGATTGATACCAACACCTGCTATATGCATGTTGGCTATGAAAAGTTTGAGATCGTCATCATTTTGAAAGCGGTCAACCCTATTCTGTCGCTCGTGAACAGGAACTTCACCCGAAACATAAACCGCTCGATCCTTGAAATGCCTTTGGAAACGCTGCATTGTATTCAGGAAGGATGTAAAAATAATTACCTTTTCGCCTTGTTCCAGCGCATTTTCCACGAATTTAATGGTGTGACGGCATTTGACAAATGCAATCGCTCGACGCACTTGGGTGAGCCTACCCATGCCAGTTCCTAAATCTGTAGTGTCTATTGAATCATCTAATTCATTGCGGTGGTCTGATGATAGCCCCACGGATTCTGGTGTCCCATCAATAGCTTCAGGCGCGTCAAATTTGGATATGAAGTTTTGTACCAACCGATTAAAGTGCTCGATGGCGTAAGGGTGCAGTTCAACGTCCATCCAGGTTCGTATCTTAGGTGGAAGGTCTAACACTTCATCTTTTGTACGGCGCAGCATGACACCGTGTAGTTGCACTGTCAATTCCTCGATGTTGCTCGCACCATCTGCCACCAACCCGAAATCGCCTTGATACGCCTCACAATAACGTTTGGCAAAACTGAAGAAACTCTTGCCGAGCGGATGATCCAGAATCTGCAACAGCGGAAAAAGGTCGCGAGGACGGCTTGTCATTGGCGTCCCTGTTAGCGCATGAACAACAAGGTCACGTTTTATCTCCTTAACCAGTTTTGAGGCGTTTCGACTTCGCTGACTCTGGTAATTTTTTAGATAATGTGCTTCGTCAAAAACAACGCCTTTCCAGTCAAATTCAAGGAGTTGGTCAAGGTTTTTACCCAGGAGTTCATAGTTGACAATAATCCAACCACGGTAATCTATAGGTGGGAGTGGCGCGGTACCAACAATGGCAGGTTCGGCATCTGGAAAAACGATTTCAATTTCGCGCGTCCAGTTGCGTTTGATAGAGGCAGGACAGATCACAAGATAAGGACCTTCAGCCTCCGCCTCAACCATCGCAATAATGGACTGACGCGTTTTGCCGAGTCCCATATCATCGGCAAGCAGCGCACGACGACGACCCAGCAGGAAGGCAATACCCTCTATTTGATGTGGATACAGACCTTGCGCAATATCTTCAGCACGTACAAGGCTGGCATCAGGCATCCTGTTTTCCATTTATCTGCCTCGATCAACCAGCCACAAATCTCCCTGGCTCACAGTGGCAAGGCGTTTCAACATGACGGCACCCGGAAAATTTGGAGACATCCCGGTACCCATAGCGAAGATGCGACCATTACCTGTGGCGTATTGACCAACAAGCGTCGGATCCGGTCCCTCGATAGTCGTAGGAATGCCATCGCTAAAGAGGACGACAAGCGTCGGACCCGTTTTAGCGATTTCTGTCAATGCCGTTAGCATATCGTGATCTGTCCCTTTTGTGTGGATGTGGGATTGGATGTCGGCGAGATGGTTCGACGACGCAGCGACTGTTTCATCACTCACAGGAACAAAGTTTTCCTGATAAACGACCAATTCCGTGCTGAATGCCACGATATTGAAACTGTCGTGTGGTTCAAGGAAGGTCAGCGAGTCACGCATGAGATCTATGACCTTCTTAAGTTTGTATGGTGGAAGATTTTGCATACTGGTCGACAGGTCCACGCAATAGACAATCCGCTGGGGTCCCTCTTGCGCTTCAATAAACTTCACTAACCGGCTCTTATAGCGGGTTTCAACCTTTTCCTTTTTGACAAACGGACTTTCAATGACCTTTTGGACGCGCGGGACATCGTTGAAATCAACTGCTGTTGCCGTCGGTCCGATAGGTTCACCGAGAGTTTCGCTCTCAAACTGCTGGAACGGCGCGGGATCCGCTGCAGAAACCACACCTCGGTCGCTGACAGGTGCGTTACTTGTGAGGATTTTGAGGCGTTGCTGGCTTGTAGCGCGTGTCCTTTTCTGGACAAGTTGTGCACGCTTCGGCGGCGTTACGCGTCTGACTTTCGGCTTCTCTTCCCTGACAAACAGCGCATTGATACTTGAATCCTCACGCATCGGTGCCGTGCCAAACCAATAGAAAAGACCAAGCACCCCAATACCGAGATGCAAGAGAACTGAAATAAGGAATGCCTTACTGGATTTTAATCTCATTTTTTAACTTTCTAATTACCAAATCTAAGGTTACCAAAAATCAATAGGTGATAACTGGTCATAGCCACGCTCTTTGAAAAAATCGTCAAATTCTGAGGTAGTTGAAGGGGATTCAACTTTTATTTCATTTGCGATTTTTTGCAATATCTTAGTGCCAATTAGCTCAGACGATTGTCCGCGCAAGGCTTTCTCGTACCATTCATCGAGCTCATCCTCGGTTATTATGCTCTGGATTCGATTGGCACTGCCAAATTGTTGTAGGACGGATACAAGAATATCTTTCTCAGATTCCTTACAGACGATAATTATTCGATCTGCGGAATGGGTATAAGCATTGATTCTGTTTTCAAAAAGAAGCAATTGTTCCTCGAGGCGTATCATTGGCTTACGTTGTCGTAATGCCTGCAGCATTTTTTCTGCGATAGCGTGGACAACAGGCACAGCGACACTGTTTCCAGTCTGTTTTCTAATCTGCATCGTGTTGCCTATAATCTCGAAGTCTTCAGGAAACCCTTGTAGACGCAGCATTTCCCTACGCGAGAGCCGCCGAATACCGTTCACCAAAAGATAGTTATAGGAGGCACCGGCTCTTAGCGCACACGAAAAGGGCAAAACTGAAATATTGCCGCCCTTGTTTTCATGCCAAATGGATGGAAAAAACGGTGTGCCTTTGCACTTTTCACGTCGGGACTTTTGGATGCGTTCTGATGCAAACAGACTCGGTTCAACCATTTCGTCAGGTTCTAATACCTCTGAGAGCGGTTTATATGCACCTATAGGCTTCGGAAACGCAAACGCTATCGGTTCGCGAAATCCAACAATGAAAATCCGTTCCCGCTTTTGTGGCAGTCCGAAGTCCAGAGCATTCAACACCTCGTGATAGGTGGTATAGCCCAATCGTGACAATTGTTCTTGTATAACCGCGAAGGTTTGTCCCTTGTCATGTGTAAGCAACTGCTTGACATTTTCAAGGAGAAACGCCCTCGGCTGCTTCTTCTTCAAAATCCGAACGATGTCAAAAAACAGGGTGCCGCGCGTGTCTTCAAAACCCTGTTTATCCCCAATAATGCTAAAGGGTTGGCATGGAAAACCTGCTAATAAAATATCGTGATCCGGGATATCGGATTCGTCAATCTTGGTGATGTCACCAGCAGGTGTCTCGCCAAAGTTATGTGCGTAGGTCTGTTGGGCATATTTATCCCATTCAGCACTAAACATACACGTTCCGCCTAGCTTTTCAAACGGAATGCGAATCCCACCGATACCAGCAAAGAGGTCAATAAAGTTAAAATCGTTCATTGTGCGTAAAGTATAGCATCTCTTGTTGGACACGTCAAGTTTTTCACTTTCAATCCATGTTACCGCATTGACATCTGCTCCGGTGTCTCTAACTTCCGACGCAGCACAACACCCCATTGTCCAACAACCCACAACGCTTTACCATCTTTGGAACGCGTGATAACATACAGGTTATTGTCGATGTCGGTGTGCTCCTGTTCCCACGTCTCACCGCCATCGCTCGAATGGACAATCGTCCCTTCATTGCCGACCGCGTACACCTCCTGTTCGGAAATCGCAACGACACCGTGGAGGTCTTGCGGAATGCCGGTTAGTTTAGGTTCCCACGTAAAACCACCGTCGATCGTCCTTAACACGATACCGGACTCACCAGCCGCCCATCCCTTCCGTTTTGTGATGAAGAAAACAGCGTTGAGATCGTAGGTGACTCCAGTTTCATGCATCTTCCAATATTCGCCACCGTTGATAGTCCGTTGGACGACACCACCTTGTCCGACCGCCCAACCGAGCGGCGCGAATTTCATATCCACACTCAGGAGCCTGTCGTTCGCAGTCGTTCGCTGTGGTGTCCATGTCGGACCGCCGTCTTTGTTGTGGATAATATCCCCAAATTGACCGACTGCCCAACCTTCAGAGAACTTGCCAAAAGCGACATCGCTCAGTGAAAAATTACCCGGTGGATCGCCTTCCATAAACGGCGGACGTTCAGGTGTGTCACCTGCTGTCCATGTATCGCCGTCTGTTGTATACAACACGGTGCCGTCACGTTGCATCGCCCAACCCCATTTCGGTTCTAAGCTTGCGAAGTGGACACCGATGAACCGTTGACGCGTCCGACTCGAAATCGTCTCCCATGTCTGTCCACCGTCTTGGGTTTCCCACAGCACACCACCGTCGCCTGCTATCCAACCGTTTTTGTCGTCGTAGAATAGCACCTCTCGGAAATTGTTAGTCTGCTGTTCACCGAGTTGACGTTCCCATGTCTCACCACCGTCTGCGGAGCGATAGATACTACCGGCACTACCGACTGCCCATGCGTGTTCCGCATCAAGGAAGTACACGCTCGCAATTCGACGACCTCCGCCGCGTCTACGCCTTCGAGGTTCAGGAGGTGGCGGCGGTTGTTGTGTTGGCGGCGGACGGTTCACACTTTCTGCATTCGGTGGGAGTTCGCCTTCAGGGGCAAGACGCCCTGGACGTTGTCTCTGCGCTCGAACCCGATTTTGAATTTCTTCTGGTGTTTCATCGTATGTTAATGTCGGTCCCTCTGTTGCCTCTTCTTCTGTCTCCTCTTCCATTTCCGTTTCAGGTTCTTCAGAGAACTCCGGATTAGCCTGTTCCATAAACATAGCGAACAGATTGTCTTCTGTATTGTCGCCTGTACGAACAGGAACGGATTTCCAAGTTACGCCTTGGTCTTCGGTGATATAGGCACCGCCACCGCCGAGTCCCCAAGCGTACGTATCAGAACGGAAGGTAACTCGCTGCAAACCACGCGCGCTTTGGGACGTGGTTCGCAATTTCCAAGTTTCGCCGCCATCTTCAGTCAACAAAGAGTTCCCGTTACCGAGAACCACCCAACCGTTGTTTTCATCGGCAAAGTGGACAGCGACACCCACTTGATTCGTCTTTGCCTGAATCTTCCAATAGTCACCACCGTCAACAGTATGCAGAATGAACCCACCATCTCGACGTTGCGGTGTCACTGCCCAACCTACCTGACTGTTGATGAAATGTATGTCCGTGATGCTCGCCATTGTCGTGCCAGTTTTTTGGATTTTCCACGTCTTTCCGGCATCCGTCGTATGCAGGACTTGACCAATTGAGGCACCGAGCCATCCCTCGTTAGCGTTAAGGAAATGCATCGTGCTGACGCGTGGCAAGTTCTGCTTCGCTGATTGAAGAATCGGTTTCCACGTTTCGCCGCCGTCTTCAGTCTGGAGTAAGACACCAGAACCGAGCACTCTACCGTGTTTCGCGTCAACGAAGTCCACTTCACGCAAATTTTCACTGACACCGCTGTGTTGTGGGAGCCACGTTTGCCCACCGTCTGTTGTCTGGGCGATGGCACCGTCTGACCCGACTGCCCATCCGTTTTCCGTGTCTACGAAATGCGTATCCGAGAAATTGGTACGCCATGCCGCTTGACGGATAATGTCCCAATGATAGACAACAGGTTCAACTTGTACCTCAACTTCCGCGACAACTTCGGGTTCCTCTGCAACCGGCGGTAATTTAGCAGGTAATTGCGCCTCTTCAATTGAGTATCGCATCGCGATACCACCCTTACCAACAGCGACAACACCATCAGGTGAGAGCGCAAGACCGTACAGATCGTTTTCGGTACCGCTCTCCTGCATTTCCCACTTTTTTCCACCATTGATAGTGGTCAGCATCACGCCGTTATCGCCCACGACTAAACCGTGCTGCGCGTCCGCAAAATAGAGTTTATTCAGATTCTCTTGTGTACCGCTACGTTGGAAATTCCATCTCTGTCCACCGTCTTTTGTGTGTAGGATCTCTCCGAACTGCCCAACAATCCATCCCGTATTTTCGTCTGCAAAATAGACCCCGTAAAGCTCGTTGAAGGTACCGGTGGTCTGTTGCCTCCAAGTCAAACCACCGTCTTCTGTCGCGAGGCAGACACCGGGCCATCCGATCGCCCAACCCCTCTTCTCATCAAGAAAGAACACACCCTTCAGCATCAAAGAGAGAAAATCGCCTGTCGCTGTTTGTGGCAGCCACGTTTTACCGCCATCAATCGTATGTATGATACTACCGAGGTCCCCGACGATCCAACCGACTTCAGGACTCACAAAGTGAACAGCACGGAGTGAGAATGAAGAAGGTCCACGCTGACGTTCCCAATTCGTACCGCCATCGTTGGTGTGGACGATCAGACCGCGATCACCGACTGCCCAACCGTGTTTATCCGTCGCGAAATAGATGTTCCAGATACCGTCCCAGATATCCGTTTCAAGTTCAGTCCATGTCTGTCCACCATCGTTGCTCATCGCCATCGTGCCGCGTCTACCAACTGCAATTGCACGGTTGGCATCCGTAAACTGGACATTCTGCAAATCGTTCGCTGTCGTACCGCTTGTCATTTCCCATGTCGCACCCGCATCCGTTGTGTGCAGAATTGTACCAAACCATCCAACTGCCCACGCCTCTGTCGGTGTCGTAAACTGGATACCCGTCAAATTGTTCTCGGTCCCGCTCTCCATCAATTGCCAATTGTCGCCACCGTCTTGTGTCCGTGTGATGAAACCGACATCCGCCACGGCGATCCCGTAATTTTCATCTGTGAAGTGGATGCTATTGATAGTATCTCGGACGTGTCCATTAATCAGCGGGATACGGCTGTCTTGACGCGTCCAATTGATACCGCTATTTGTCGTATGGAAGATAGAACCGTCGCTGCCAACGATCCAACCTTCGTTGTCGCTAACGAAAAAGACCTGCTTGTTGTCATTAATCATGCGATCGCGTTCACCTTCAAAGCGGTTGCTCTGTTCTCGCCACGCTTCGCCACCGTTCTGCGTGTGAAAAATTCTATCGTGCGTCCCGACAACCCATCCTTTTGAATCATTAACGAACCAGACTCCGTTAAGCATAAATTCGCTAACGTACTCGAAGCGTTTCCACTCTTTTCCACCGTTTTGAGTGTAGAGAACATCCGAGTCTTCGCCAACAATCCAACCCTCTTTTGAGTTCGCAAAATACACATCGAGGAGCATCGCGGAGGTACCACTCTTTTGCAGTGTCCAGTGTCTACCGCCATCGTCAGTTGTTGCTATTAACCCTTCATCGCCGACTGCCCAACCGTAGTCCGCGTTTGTAAAATAAACTGCTTTGAAATCCAACGAGGCATCAGGCATACGAAATCCTGGACTTGTTGTATCAACTTCCTGCTGTGTCCATGTTTTTCCGCCGTCCGCAGTGTGAATTATCAGACCACCTTCGCCGACAATCCAGCCCTGTCTGTGGTTGACAAAGTGGAGATCCGTGAAATGTGTCTCCCAATCCGCTTTCCGCGTCGCCTCCATCTTGACACAGCCGTTAAAAAGGAACAGGACACCGAGCAGAAAACCTATGGCAAGGCTCCTAACAACGAGTGTCGGCTTAAAAAGTACGCCAAAATTCAGAGTCCGTATGAAGTTCATCTTTACCTCCGGTCATTGTTGTCTTTTGAAAATCCTTCTCCGCATCCACACTGCAAGCGAGATTTGTAACCTCACTTCAACAACCCTACTGCAGGCGAGGTTTGATGAAGTTTAATTTATTAATTCGGTAATGTCGGAACGTGCGATAATGCACTTCGCATTTGGGCGTGTACGCCGCAGAATCGCACGACGAGCCCACCCGTTTGTAGTAGGGCAATTTATTGCCCGTTTGTTACCGAAATATTTTCTGAAACTTCATGAACCTCGCTATTGTGCACTTTACTATCAAATTGAGATTCACACCTAACGTATAGCATATAGCAAATTCTGTGCCATTCTATTAGCGGTTTTGTTGGCAAAGTATATAGTAAAATCGCACAAAATTGGGCATATATCACACCCGATTGCACGAAATCGGGCAGAAAACTCCAACTATTTAGACATATCCACCCATTGATTTGTTCGTATCTAATAGCCACTGTTTTCGCCGAAGAGTCCGGAAAGCGCGAGCGCAATACCTATTGCGATAAGAACCGGCAACGCAATAGCTGCTACCTGAACAAAAGCGGAACGTCTGCCGCCCAACCTCTGAATTGCTCCTATTCGTCCAACGGGTGTTAAGAATAACGAGAGCAATAGCAGCACAGCACTCATTACCGGAACTTCTTCATAAAAATAGCCGTTCATCCAGATGCCTGCTAACGTAAGTCCTATGACTGGGGAGGCACTGATTGGAAACACAGGTACTTTGTCGTCAGACTGTAGAAAAAGCGTGATAATCCAGATCGCTGCAAAAGGTGCTGTCAGAATACCAGCGTGCTGTGCTAAGCGTAGACTGCCAGAGACCGCAAGAATTAACGCAGTTCCACCAGAGAGTCCGAAGTAGACAAACGGACTCCAACCACCCGATGGTAATAGGGTGAAGCTCTGTTGGACTCTGTTCCAAAAGATGAAGATCACAACGGCGAGGCATACCCACCAGATGATGCCTTCAACCTGTCCCCAATTGTACTTAAACATTGAACTCAAAAGCAGGCGCGGTATAACGATGGATACGACTACCTGTGCAATCAAGCGTCCGAATCGCGCGAGATGCCAAAAGACACCTAAGATAAGTCCAATAAGCGCGAGATAGCAGAGCCAATGCACACCTTCTCGTGGTGGAAACGGCGGAATTCCTTCTAAACCGATGTAACCGACAATATAACCGACACTCAGCGCGATGCCGACAAGCCATCCCAAAGACAAACCGTCCCCTTCAACGGTCTGCTCGCGTTCTCTTTTAGAGGTAAGGATTTTTGAGAATATGAAGACCCCACCACCAACAATAGCCGGTAGGAGTAAACCGAGGGCAAGCTGCTTGAATATTGACATCGCTGATATCCCTATTGGCGAGGTGTTTTGCTTAGGCGTTTCCGCTAAGCAACCTCACCAACGAAAGTTTTTCAGAGCAAATGCGTTCGTAGCGCATCGGCAACGCGCACCTATTTGTGTTTCGCCTCAATACTGACGATAAGTCGGATGTCGTCGCTGATACCTCCCATTCCGTAAGTCATCCCGAATTCACTCCGCTTAATCGTAAAGATACTCTCAAATCCGATGAGAGATTCGCCGTCTCTACCTGTCGCACGTCCCGTAATTTCGACATCCACTGTGATTGATTTTTTTACACCGTGTAATTCAAGATCGCCTGTGACCTCCAGCACATCTTCTTTTCCTTCCTTCGCTTTGACTTTCGTGCTTTTGAAGGTAATCACAGGAAACTGTTTCGCACTGAAGAAATCGGAACTTCTGAGATGTTGGTCGCGTTTTTCGTTGCCGGTATCAACGCTCGCTGCTTTAACCTCAAATTCCACCATGTACCCCTCAGTATGACCGCCTGCATCCTTTGAGCCCATCGCGATCATGCCCTTGAATTCGTTGAATCTGCCGTAATTGTAAGTAACGCCATTATGTTTTGCACGAAAAAGTATCATTGAATGTGCGGTGTCAACTTCATACGGCGTTACACTCATAGGTTGCGTAATTCCAGCAAAACCGAGAAGTAGTAAAAGTACAAGGCTTCCGACACTGAAAATTTGCAGGTTCCGTCCTAAGTCCGTTTTCATTGAAAAAATTATCTCCTTTTTTGGCGTGAAATTTTGGTAAAAAATGTGTCTGTTACATAAGAACAAAACAACGAAACAAGTATATCGTATTTTTCAGAATGTGTCAATGAAAATCAGCGTTTTTTAGGTCTGTGTTGATATCAGCACTATAGTGTGCAGTAGTTTGGACAATTTGATCACATTAGAAGTTATGAAAAGTTGGGAGTGTTTTCCCGTTAAGGTTCCCGAACAGATGTTAGGATTGCCTTGTAAAGCTGTTTTTAGAGGTCTATTGTGGTTGAACGAAGCTGTGATTTTTGTCATAGAGGCACTTTAATTTTTTTTGTACGCAAAAATCTGCTGTTGTGATTTTTGTCATAAAGGCACTTTAATTTTTTTTGTACGCAAAAATCTGCGTCATACTTTTGTAACATTGGGTATGGATGTGCCATTGCGATAAGCTTAGTCGATGTAAGGGTTCAAAGGCGATTGTGTTATGGGTTCGTAATTGAAAAAAAGGCGAAAAGTGTAACATTTTCGATTTGGGTTTGTGGTGGCTGTGAGTCGTTAGGCAAGAGGGTTTTCGTTTTAACCGAGTCTACGTTTTGTCCGCCTTTGTGTGGGTGACGGGTTATTTTTATATTTTTGATTAGTTAATATAATTAAATTAGTATATATATGGTAACATATATAATGTAGAGAAGCAAATTTCTTTTTTATTTTCGCAAACGGGGGACAATTTTTCCTCTGTTTGGGTTGCGTTCTGAAAGGGTATAGGGATTTTACGCCTGTTTCCGCTGTTACAGAACTTAGTGAAACGTGAGTTTGATAAAAGTGGGATGTTGGGTTTCGCTACCGCTATTTATGCAGAAAGTGCCTTGAAAAGCGGCATATTTGTCCAAATTATACGGTTTTTAGTGTGTATTTACCGCTCAACCCAACCTACAGATTTATTTTCAAGTTCACGTTAGTGAAAAATAACGTTCTCTAGGGTTGAATCCGATTTTTTCTTGAATTACATTATAAAAATGTGATATAATTATGAAGAAAATATGTCAAGTGCAACATTTTTACACGGCGAACTATAATACCTCACCTTGGTAAATGGGAGGGTTTCTGACGGATATGAACATATTGAGATCAAAGTTTACAGTCCATCTAATCGTGTACATGCTCTGTTCTGTGATGTTGCTCCCGCTGGTAGCAGCAGACAACCATGCTGGAGACACACCCGTGAGTTACCACTCACAAATCGTCCCGATCCTCAAACGGAGTTGCCAGGGATGCCATCACCCAGGTGATCCAAACGGCGGCTTGATTGTCACAACCTATACCGATCTCAAACAAGGCGGGATGGCGGGTGATACAACAATCATCCCGGGCAAACCCGACGACAGTCTCCTTATTGAACTCATCTCTGGCGATGAACCCGCGATGCCACAAAACATGGAACCGCTCTCCGCTGAAGAGGTCAAACTTTTTCGGCGGTGGATCCTTGAAGGCGCACATGACGATACACCCGCCGAAGTTGATGATATGGGTGAAGGAAACTACCCAACTTACACAGTCCCACCTGTCGTTTCTGCTGTCGCCTATTCGCCTGACGGTAGTACGCTTGCCATCTCTGGTTTCCATGAAGTTTTGTTGTATGACCCAGTGGATTTTGAACTCAAAGCGCGACTCGTAGGCAAGGCACGCCGAATACAGTCGCTTACCTATTCGGCGGATGGCAAAATTTTAGGGGTGGCTGGCGGATCCCCCGCACAATTCGGCGAAGTACAACTCTGGGATACCGCAACCAACACGCTCATCAAAGCCATACGCTCCAGCTACGATACAATTTATGGACTCTCTTTCTCACCTGATGCCAGTCGCGTCGCTTTCGGATGCTCAGATCAAACAGTGCGCGTCCTATCCGTTGAGGACGAAAAAGAACTTGTCAAATTTGATAACCATAGCGATTGGGTCTTCGGTACCGTCTTTTCTACGGACGGCTCACATTTCGTGAGTGCCGGACGTGATACCGCCCTCAAATTGGTTGAGGTGAATACTGGCTCTTTCGTCGATGACATTAACTCCAGTAACAAAGGTTACGGAGAGATCAACACCATCGCACGGCATCCAGCTGCCGAACAGGTAATAAGCGGCGGTGAAGACCGGATACCGAGGCTCTACAAAATCTTCCGTGAAATCCGAAGGGATGTCGGCAACACCGATTTTAACCTCATTCGCGCGTTTGAAGCGCAAGCAGGGTCGATTGAAGCCGTCGCATTCTCGGCGGATGGCACGCGTATCGCTATCGGTAGTGCCGCAGGTGAGGTGCGGATCTATAACGTAGCAGACGGAAAACGGGTCCTAACGACGCAGGCGGATGCCGTAGCCGTTTTCGCTGTCTCGTTCCATCCGAACGGCACACAGGTCGCCGCAGGCGGTTTCGACGGGAAGATCCGAGTATTTGATGCCGCCTCCGGAAAACTGATCAACGCCTTTATGTCCGTGCCGATTGAAGCAACTGCAAGCGCGGATGTCTCGCTCGTTGTAACAGGGATGACGTGAGGGGCGTGCGTTACAAAAGTGCAGGATGCACTTTCACAACACCAAAGTGTTATCAGTGTTGAAGTCTCTTTGCCCGATCAAGCAATCATTAAAGTCCGAAAAAATACCGCGACTGCTGAAGACCTCGCCAACATCGTTAAAGAGACCGGATTTAGCGCAACGGCTCAATAGTACACACGAAGAGGTTGACCGATGGATGCTACAGCTCCCAATATTCTCTGGGTTTGCACTGATCAGCAACGCTACGACACAATCGGGGCATTGGGGAATCCATACCTGTCAACACCGAACATTGATAGCCTTGTAGCCGATGGGGTCGCGTTCACACACGCCTATTGTCAAAGTCCTATTTGCACACCGAGTCGTGCGAGTTTTCTCACGGGTATGTACCCGAACGCAACACACGCAAATCGCAACGGAAACGATTTTTTCCCAAGCGTGTATCCACTTGTGACACGCACCCTCGCTGACATCGGCTATGATTGCGGGCTTATTGGCAAACTTCATCTCGCAAGTGCTTACCGTCGAATAGAACCGCGCGCAGACGACGGATACCGCTACTGGCAATACAGCCATGCGCCACGAGACGATTGGGAACAAGGACACGATTACGCTGATTGGGTCCGTTCAAAGGGATACATCCTCGGCGAATTGAACCGGAATCCAGAGGGTGTACCCGCAGAATTGCATCAAACGACATGGTGTGCGGAAAAGACAATTGCGTTCATTCGTGAGGAACGCAATTGTCCGTGGCTCGCGAGCGTCAACATCTACGATCCGCATCCACCGTTCAATCCACCGCAGACACACAGAGAACAACTCAATCCAGTGGAGATGCCTGAGCCACTTTTCCGAGACAGCGACCTTGAACAGCAGACCCGATTACAAGCCGTCGATTTTCAATCCAAAGTCCGAACACCAGATGAATTAGATATCCGGAATCCGATCTTGCCCGGTTCCGCGCTCGTTCCTGCCAACGGACAGACAGCACGGACATCGCACCGAGAGACGAATCCAGTCGGCACCAGAGATGCCAAGACGCTCAAAGCCGCCTATTACGCCATGATCCAACTCATTGATGAGCAGCTCGGTAGGATTCTCGAAACGCTTGACGAGACAGGGCAACGGGAAAACACGGTTGTCATCTTTACCAGCGACCACGGCGAAACGCTCGGCGACCACGGACTCATTCAGAAAGGGTGCCGTTTTTACGAAGGTTTAGTCAGGGTGCCGCTGATCTTCGTATGGCAGGATCAGTTTGTAAGCGGCCTCAAGAGCGATGCGCTCGTTGAACTCATTGACAAGACGCCGACACTCTTGGAATTAGCAGGATTAACACCGCCTGAAGGCATGCACGGACGTTCGCTACTGCCTATCCTCCGAGGTGAAGCGGATCCAAACCATCACCGCGATTTCGTTCGATGTGAGTACTATGATGCTGTCAATGGTCGCAATCACTCTTATGCAACAATGTATCGCGATAAACGTTATAAATTGGCAGTCTACCATGGACATGAGGAGGGAGAACTCTACGACCTAATTGAAGACCCAGACGAGTTTGACAATCTCTGGCACGCACCCGACAAACAAGGCATCAAGATGGATCTGTTAAAACGGAATTTTGACGCATCCATGTTCGCTATGGACATAGGACCGCAACGCGTCGGACCGATGTAAACTGATAGGACGCTTTGCCGTATTATGCTTGAACGCAACACCATCTATTGTGGCAACACGTTTACACTATTGAATAAAATAGAAGATGCATCGGTAGATCTAATTGTGTGTGATGGACCGTATGGTGTAACAAATGAACCATGGGACCAAATACCCTCAATTCAGGAATTTAACCTCGCGCTCATTGAAAAGTTTGCACAGAAACTGAAAGAGGGCTGCGCACTCTATCTGTTCGGCAAACCGGATTGTATCGACTTTATAGATTATCGCAAATTCCTGAATCTCCGCTCAAAGATTGTGTGGTATCAACCGAGTCGGCTTGCACAAGGTAGAATCAGTTACACCAACAACTACGACATCATCTGCTATTTCGTCAAAGGTGAAAGACCGAAGTGCTATAACCTTGATGCGATCAGGATTTCGCAACTTGTTGAGTTAGAGCATCGGCTTCGGTGTGAAAATGTGCCATCTGTGACGAATGGGAAGTTTGGAAGAACGAAATACAATCCGAAAGGGAAAAATCCCGGAGATGTCTGGGGCGATATAAAACAGTTAACTTATAAGTCGAAGGAATTGGTCAGTCGGAAGGCACTTAATACGATCCAGAAACCGGAGAAGTTAATCGAGCGAATCGTATTGGCGAGTTCATCACCAGGAGATCTGGTCCTCGATCCATTTGTTGGTGTCGGCACTTGTCCGGTGGTCTGTAAGCGGCATCAGCGGGATTTCATCGGATTCGAGATTCAACCCGACTTCGTAAAAGCCGCAAGTCAACGGCTTCATGAATGCCACAATAACCCAGACTTGCCTTTATAGGCAAAAACATACGAATTTGGATATGTAAAATTTTTGACGCTTGATTATCTATAAGGACGGCCCTGTGGCATAGGATATTAGCCTGTGCAAAGTATTTTCCGACCCGCGAAATCCTTGATTTAGACGACAATTGACAAGATGTTTACATACGCTTTGCTACTAAACGCTTTGACAAAAACGTGATTGCATGATACTATCTATAGACTATAGAAAATCGGAGGGAACAAGCATGGAACGGAAAATCGTAATTTATTTGACATTTCTTCTCTGTTTTGGTATAAGTATTGGTAACGCAGCGGTCGAAGTCGGGTTCGTCTATCTCGGCGACAAAGGCGATTTTACCGCACCAGCATTAGAGTTCGCGGAAAAGACGTTCAAAACTAAGCAACTCGCTAAGGCGGATTTGAAGAGTGCCACATTCAAGCAGTTCGGTGTCGTCTGGTGGCACGATGGTGATGCCGATCCAGGCGGGTTATCCGACGCAGAAATTAATGCCTTCTTAGACTACGCTGAAAGCGGCGGCGCAGTCCTGCTGACAGGCGCAGCGATTCGCTATGCTACGCCGTTAGGATTAGAGAACGCAGAACCACGGAAATTTGGACCCGTTGAGAACGATGGAAGTAGGGTCGGTATTATCGTCCTCAAAGAGACGCTGGAACTCGGATTGGTAGACGGACTTGAAAATGTTGATGGAAAAGCACCGAAAGTCGAGGATTGGATTCAGGTCAACTCAACCGGATATCCAGTCAGTGGTGACTATTTCGACACGATTTGGAAGAATTTTACGACGCTTGCGCATGCTTGGGAGGGCGGTACCGATTACACGGATAGGATTGCAGCGTTCGGCTACTGGGAAGCCGGCGACGGTAAAGTCTTCAATATGAACTGGCGACTCCCGAATTTCCATAAGAACAACGAGAGTATTGATCATATAGAGAAACTTACAGAAAATGTGATTAACTGGTTGGCAAGCGAATCCGAATTCGCAGATGTTACCGCTGGTCATAAGTTGCCGATAGTGTGGGGAGAATTGAAAGGTCAGAAGTAGCCCTAAAGTCTCTCAAGTGAAACGAATAACATTAAGAAATTTGGAAAAAACGTCATTTCTTCACTGCCCACTTGACTTATGCACGTCACTGTGACGTTTAAAACGTCACTTTAACACGTCACATGTACGCAATTATATAAATCGTAAAATAAACAGTAATTATCGCAGGTTTTGGCTTGCATGCTATACTTGAAAGGAATAATTTACGCATTGGATACTTTAAAATATGGATGCACAATTGAATTTACCTAAAGGGGTCAAAGCACGACTTGATCAAGGAAATCTAACTGGAGATATCGCCTTCTCACCTGATGGAGCGCAACTTGCAGTTGCCTGCGACATCGGCGTTTGGATATACGATGTAGATAGTGGTTTAGGACTTAATCTCCTCGTGGAGCATAAGGAGTATGTCAGGTGTGTCGCCTTTTCACCGGATGGCACGGCTGTCGCAAGTGGCGGGGTAGATAACACAATCATTCTGTGGGATGCTGCCGGCGGCGCACCAACAGCCACGCTCAAAGGACATACGGATGCTGTGAGAAGCGTCGTCTATTCACCAGACGGGACCACAGTTGCAAGTGGAGGTCCCGATGGCACCGTACGTCTGTGGGACGCGAACACCGGAGACGCAAAAAACGTCCTTGAAGGACATACAAGTTCCGTTAGAGGTCTTGTGTATTCCCCAGATGGCAGCACGCTCACTGCCGGAAGTGGAGATGACACCCTCGTCCTCTGGGATGCTGCGACTGGTAGGCACAAAACCACGCTCACAGGACATAAAGATATCGTCAACTCCGTCGCGTATGCCCCAGATGGAAGCACACTTGCAAGTGGCAGTATTGACGGGACAATTCGGTTGTGGAATACGTTTGAAAACAGCTTAATGACAACGCTTACAGGACATGTCGGCTACGTCTGGAGCGTCGCATATTCCCCAGATGGCAACACGATCGCGAGCGGCGGGCGCGACGAGACAGTGCGGCTGTGGGACGCAGAAACAGGCGAACCTAAAGGTGCACTCGCTGGACACACAAGGAGTGTCAGGAATGTCCTATATGCATCTGATGGGAATGTACTCGCAAGTGGCAGTGAAGACAACTCCGTCCTACTCTGGGATCTTACGTAGATTTTGGCGCAGAATTGATAATAAATAGTGTATGAGGCGTGAGAAAAACTGAGTGAACACCTCATCGAAAAACAACAGAAGATTTAATAAGGAGGTCGGTGTCTACTCCGTCAACTATAGTCGGAGGTACCTACGCCGAATTTTTGATGAAACCCAGGTCTAACTTTGTAACAGTGCTCCTTGTTGCATTCTCTGTCTGCTTCGCGTTCCAATTAACAGCGCGGAGTGAGATGGCGCAGCCCGAGAGTACTAAAATTCCGACAGCAGAGGAATGGATTGCAAGCGTCGCTTTAACGGAATTGAAGGTCCATCCAGAAGCGCTGACATTAGAGCATGCACGCGACGGTAGACGTGTACTTGTGTCCGGTAAGACGAAAGATGGTACATGGGTGGATGTAACACCGTGGGCAGTGCTGAAACCTGCAGATACCACGGTAAAGGTACATGAAGATGGTTATATTTTCCCTGAATCCGTCGGCACAACAAATATTGTTGTTACTGTTAAAGGTATGAGAACTGAATTGCCGGTTACCGTCAATAGCGTTGAAGCGCAACCCGTCAGTTTCGTGCGAGATGTCATGCCGCTCCTCAGCCACGCTGGATGTAATAACGGCACATGCCACGGGGCAGCGAAGGGAAAAAATGGATTCAAACTCTCACTCCGCGGTTATGACCCCGATTTTGATTATGAACTCCTGATTGAGGATATATCCGGCAGACGTTTCAACCGAGCGTTCCCGGAACAGAGCCTAATGCTCCTGAAGCCGACATCTGAAGTACCACACAAAGGTGGACAGGTTATTGTACCGAAATCACGCGATTATGAACTCATCCGCCAATGGATAGTGGAAGGCGCGAATTCTGATGTCGAAACGACGCAGCGGGTCGAAAGGTTAGAAGTCATGCCGGATTCGGCTGAACTCGCTATGCCAGGGATGGCGCAGCAACTGATAGTAATCGCGCACTATCCCGATGGTACAACACGAGATGTCACCCGTGAAGCAAAATTTACGAGCAGCGTCAACGAAGTCGCAAAAATTACAGATGATGGTGTGGTAACTGCTGAACGCCGCGGCGAAACCGCTATCCTTACACGATATGAAGGCGCATACAGCACCAACGGTATTATTGTTATGGGCGACAGGAGCGGGTACGAGTGGGTTGAAACGCCTGAATACAACTACATTGATACATACGTACACAATAAGTTGAAACGGATGAAAATCCTGCCATCTGATCTCTGCACCGATGAAGAGTTCGTACGCCGTATCTATTTTGATCTCACAGGCTTACCCCCGACACCTGAGCAGGCTCGCAGCTTCCTTACTGATACCACGGATTCTAAAACCAAACGCGAAAAACTTATTGACGCACTCGTCGAAACGCCTGAGTTTGTTGACCATTGGACGCATAAATGGGCAGACCTGTTGCAGTCTAACCGTAAATTTCTCGGTGAACGCGGTGTCTGGCTCTTCCGACAGTGGATTCATCAGGCTATCGCACAGAACCGTCCCTACGACGAATTCGTGCGGAATCTAATCACCGCAAACGGAAGCACATATCAGAATCCTGCTGCAAACTATTTTCGGGTCTCACGTGAATATACGGCTGCTGTGGAGAACACGACGCAGCTCTTCTTAGGAGTCCGATTCTCTTGCAACAAGTGCCACGATCACCCGTTTGAGAAGTGGACGCAAAATCAGTATTATGAACTCGGCGCATTTTTCGCTGATGTCAAATTAAAACCAGGGCAGCTCCCCGGTGATGAGATCGTCTACGCAAGTTACACGCCTCAAGCCGTACAACACCCGCGAACATTAGCAGTAGTTAACCCGTCTGTTCCGTTTGGTGAAGTTACCGCACAAGTCAGTAATAAGCAACAGACGCTCGCAACATGGCTTACCTCGAAGGATAACCCAATGTTCGCACGCGCAGGCGTAAACCGTATCTGGAGCTACTTCATGGGGCGCGGGATTATTGAACCCGTTGACGACATCCGAACGAGTAATCCGCCGAGTAACCCTGAACTGCTTGATGCATTGACGAAAGATTTCGTGGACAGTGGGTTTGACATGAAGCATATCATGAAGACAATCACACGTTCGCGAGCATATCAGCAGAGCATCAAGACGAATCAGTGGAACAAGTCTGACACGATTAACTTCTCACACGCCGTGGCAAGACGTTTAACGGCTGAACAGTTATTAGATGCTATCGGTGTTGCGACAGGAAGCAGACCACGGTTCCAAGAGGTACCCAAAGACTTCCGCGCAGCCCAATTACCGGATAGTAAGGTCAAAGATGACGGATTTTTGAAACTCTTTGGCAGACCCGAACGCGAGACCTCTTGTGAGTGTGAACGCACAACCGAGGTCAGTCTCGCACACGCAATGAACCTCATTAACGGACCCACGGTCGCAGAGGCACTTATTGATCCAAAAGGGCGTGTCGCAAAACTCATTAAAACGAATCAAGATGACCGAGTTCTCGTTGAAGAACTATATCTTGCAACTCTTTCTCGGTTACCAGAGAAGAACGAATATGCTGTAGCGGTTGAATATATCGCGAACGCTGAATCGAGAGAAGAAGGCGTACAAGATTTACTATGGGCGTTAATCAACAGTCCCGCCTTCTTATTCAATCGCTAAATTGTTATTACTAAAAAACGGAGGACACAATAGATGTTATCGTTACCACAATTACCCGGACGCTTATGTGACGGGTTCTCACGTCGTGAATTTCTACGTGTCGGTGGTGCGGCGATGCTCGGCATTAGTCTGCCACAGGTATTGTCACTCCAAGCGAACGCGAATACGGCAGTTGACCCCGCAAAATCGCTAAACGGGTGGGGGAAAGCCAACTCGGTCATACTCCTATTCCTACAAGGCGGCCCAAGCCATCTCGACATCTGGGACCCGAAACCGGGAGCTCCCTCGAACATTCGAGGTGAGTTTAAACCGATTCCGACCAATGTACAAGGCATCCAATTGTCCGAAACCATGCCGCTTTTGGCGCAGCAGATGGACAAAGCCTGCTTGATTCGCTCCGTAAGTTACACACCGGCAGGGCTTTTCAATCATACCGCTGCGATGTATCAGATGGTTACCGGTGAAACACCAGACAAAGTCGCACCGTCAGGGCAACTTGATCCGCCTTCACCCGCTGACCACCCGAACGCCGCAGCACATATCGCCAACTACAGACCACCAGATGAACCGATGCTCGCTGCTGTTCAACTCCCACGTCCGATGCAAGAGAGTAACATCATCGGCAAAGGTGGAAACGCCGGCTTCCTGGGTAGAGCCTACGACCCGTACTTCCTCTTCCAAGACCCGAATCAGGAGATTAACCTCGACGATTTAAGTTTACGTCCAGAGGTGCCGCCCGTGCGTCTGAAACGCCGGAAAGATCTCCTCGAAACGATTAACGCCGGGATGCCCGAAATTGACAAGGTAGCGGATTCCTATGCCTTGAACGAGTATTATGAGAAGGCGTACAACCTCATCCTATCGCAACGCGCTCGTAACGCTTTCGATCTTTCGCAAGAACCCGATGAAGTTCGCGATCGCTACGGTAGACATACTTTCGGACAGAGCACACTCCTTGCTCGACGGTTAGTCGAAGCAGGAACACGTTTCGTTCAGGTGAACTGGCCCTCTGTCGCAAACGGTAATCCGAACACGACCGCATGGGATACGCACGCAACCAACTTCGGTCCGCTGAAAAACCTTCACTGTCCGAAGTTAGATAGTGCCGTCTCTTCACTGCTCGAAGACTTGGATCAACGCGGACTCTTAGAGGAAACGCTTGTCTTGGCGATTGGTGAATTCGGGCGTTCCCCACGGATGGGGATAAGCACCTCCGGAAACAGCAACGCACCAGATGGACGCGATCACTGGCCCTATTGCTACACAGGATTGATCGCAGGCGCAGGGGTCCGAGGTGGACAGGTTTACGGGAAATCTGATGAAACAGGTTCAACACCACTTGAAAATCCGGTGCATCCGCGCGACATCCTCGCTACGGTCTACCATACGCTTGGTATTGATCCGCATACGATCGTCTACAATCATTTAGATCAACCCCGCGAGTTAGTCAAAGGCGAACCGATTGTAGGAATCTTTTAACTATGGACCATAGCACTGATCTTCCGTGTTGACCATCAATTCGTGCCTTTGTCCATTGTGTCATCAGTACGGAATCGGGTACGATTCCTTTCAGTTATCAGTTATCAGTTATCAGTTAAAAGAGGGTTGTGATAATTCTAACATCTCTTAACTTTGACCAACAACTCGAGTCCGATACTTTTACTAAGGCACGAGTTGTTGGTCAAAACTGAAAGGCGTACTCGCCGTACTGACAACTGTTAACTGCGTACTCGCTGGCTCAAGAGATTCCAAAGTCCTGAGGAAGATATGAAGCCAGCCTGCAACAAAATCGCGCTTAATATTGATGGTGATACCAAAGTTTCCATCAAAGGCTTCATCGCTCCGATTGAATATACCTTAGCCAATTACCACGTGGAATATGAGTGGGGCGAGTTAGCGAATCTCCGAGTTGCTGCGCCAGCGAAAGCGTATTCCGCATCCATTTTTTTTATTTTTCCTTGCGGTTCGGTCAAGTGAGTTTGAATATCGACGTGCCTTTACGTATATCTAGCCCAGTTTGTTGCCTATGGACTTACGTGTTCTTTATAACTTTTCAAACATGAGGTGATTAACAATGCCTAATGTGTTATTTCAGCAGAGGAGATGGGTTAATTCGTCGTTTTCTGGTCCCTTAACAAAACAGTCTGTTCTCGTCTTTGTGATCTTTTTCCTGACAATTGGCTTCGCACACGCGCAGGTTGTACCTACACTATCGAGCGTCTCCGCACAGGGCGCGCAACAGGGGCAAAACGTAGAAGTGACCCTCACGGGTAAGAATCTTGACACAGCAACAGCCGTGTGGTTCAGCGGGAGCGGCATCACTGCGGAAATCAGACAAGAGACCCAGCAAGCAGCAGTCCTATTTAACGGCACCGGTGTCTCTGGACAGGTCCCGACCGACGTGCGGTTAGTTGCCTCTTTGACAATTGCCCCCGATGCACCGTTAGGTGTCCAACAACTCCGAATCATCACACCTTATGGTGTTTCCAACGCACAAAACTTCGTTATCGGTAACCTACCGGAAGTCAATGAAAACGAGACGACTGAAAAGACTGAAATGTCAAATTGGTTGGAGTTGCCTGTCACAGTCAACGGTGTGATCGCATCCATTGATGATGAGGACATTTTCAGTTTTGATCTGAAGAAGAACGCACGACTTATCTGTGAAGTGACGGCACAGCGCATCGGGTCTCCGTTGGATTCATATCTCGTTCTTCGGGACCCTAACGGTGCTGAAGTGGCGAACAGCGGACAGGGCAGCGGATTGGATTCCGTCCTCGATTACACCGCACTGGCAGCAGGGAAATACACACTACATCTTCGGGATATCCGCTACAAAGGCGGCGGTGGATTTCGTTATCGTTTAAGTATCGGTGAGTTACCGTATCTTGAGACAATTTTTCCGCTCGGCGGACAACGTGGAACTGATAATACGATAGCTGTTACGGGTGCGAACCTTGAGACTGTGAATGCTATACAGGTCTCGATAGATGCTGAAACGCCGACGGGGCAGCAATCACTACGCGTTAAGACACCTTCTGGATTGACGAGTAATCCGCACCCATTTGCTATCGGAAATTTGGCAGAAATGGCGGAAAGTGAACCCAACGATTCGGCTGATAAAGCGAACGCTGTAAACACACCGATAACGATCAACGGGAAAATTGATAAACAGGGGGATGTTGACCGATTTGCGTTTGAGATAAAAACACCGCAATTTCTCGTCTTTGAGGTCGAGGCACTTAGGCTCTCATCGCAGTTGGACGCGCTTCTCACACTTTACGCTCCTGAGAACGACCAGGTCTTGGCAGTCAACGACGATGCGCGCCGCAGCGACGCACGTATTGAACAGAATTTCACGCAAGCAGGGAAATATTCTATCGCTATCCGAGACCTGAACAACCAAGGCGGAGATGCTTATTCATATCGCTTGAATGTCCGTCCGCTGGAACCGAACTTTACCCTCAGTGCAGTCGTGCTTGACAGCCAGAATCGTCCGTCTGGCTTGGATAGCCCGCGCGTCAGTCGCGGTGGCACCTTCACAATACAGGTCAACGTTAGCCGTCTTGATAGACTCAGCGGTCCTATCCGTTTACACTGTCCTACACTGCCAAAAACATTTGACGTGAGTCCCGCTGTCATTGAAGCCGGGAAAAATCAGGCTGTCATTACGGTAACTGCACCGTGGGATGCACCGCTTGGGCTGATGCCGTTCTCGGTAGCAGGTATCAGTGCTGTCGGGAGTCGTCAGGTGGAACGGACGGCTGCACCGATGCTCTTGACCGTGATGGAAGCACCGGAATTCACGTTGACGCTTGCTGAGATTAACGCGAGTGTTGTGCATAATAAAACAGTCAACCTCCATGTGACAGCAAATAGGCGCGACGACTTCACAGGTCCCATCAGGCTTTCGGTCGTCGGGTTGCCCCCTCGTGTAACCGCAGCAGCTGTCAATATTGCCGCAGGTAAAAACGAGGCAGTTCTCTCGGTGAGAGCCGGCAGCTTTGAGCGGAGAGAACAGTTCTCTGTCGTACCGGTGCCGGGCATCAACTATATTTCTGTTGTTGGCACGGCGAGCGTTGACAGAGAGACGGTGAGCCAATCGACCCCCGCTATTCCGCTGACAATTCTTGAAGCCCCCTTTATTGTAACAGTAGAGCCTTTGCGTTTTAGCATCGTTTTCCCAGCAACTGTGGCTGCGAATGGCGACGCGACCCCAGTCCCACAAGGAGATACTGTAGCGATTGCAGGGAACCCAAACGCGGATACCGAAAAGACGGACAGCGAAGCACCGGCAGTGACAAAGGAAGCTATACTGACTTTAACAATCGTCCGACAAGGCGGTTTTACGGATGTTGTCACACTCACACCAATTGATGTGCCAGAGGGTTTCACCACGGAAACTATTACGATTCCGGTGAATGAAACTGAGGTCAAAGTACCACTGAAGGCTATCGGTTCCTTAGAAGATAAGACCTATCAATTCAGATTCCGAGGTTCAGCCACAATCAACGGCAAACCGTTTGTACAAGATAGTCCGGTCCTCAACGCGAAGATTATCCATTGATAGGAGGAGGATTAAGATGAAAAGACTTGGCAATATTTTTAGACCTTACATTGTTGTCGGGTTGCTTATGATCGTGCTCACCTTCGGGATATGGGTTTACATAGGGGCACAGTCCTTAGATATAACCGAACCGTTCGATCGAGACGAAGAGGTAATGCGGTTATATAAAGAAGTGACGCGTCAAAAGGAGCAGGCAATAAACACCTCGATCCCACAACGCTATACACGGTTTGTTGAGTTTACGCGCCTGCAAATAGAGTTGCTTAACAGCATGGGGTCCCAATGAGAAAGATAGATCCTGAGACCTGTTTAAGATGGCTTTCGGAAACTATCGGAAACTGTCGGAACCTTCAGCAAAGACGCGAATGTTACATAACTGCCTCACAATAAGAGTTTTCTTTGCTGACCACTGATTGCTGACTGCTGATGGCTAATCCGCTGACGGCTATTCCTCCAAGATGATAGAATCCCCCTATACACTTGTTTATCAAGATAAGACCACCTCAGCCCGGGTCGGTAAACTTCAGACAGCACACGGCGTTGTGAATACGCCTATATTTATGCCTGTCGGGACGCGCGGGACTGTGAAGGCTTGCACCCCGCAGATGCTATCCGAACAGATTCACGCAGAAATCATTCTCGCGAATACCTATCATCTCTACCTACGTCCCGGACACGAGATTGTCCAAGACGCAGGTGGTTTACACGCGTTTATGGGATGGCAGCACCCTATTCTAACAGATAGTGGTGGGTTTCAGGTTTTCAGTCTCGGTGCGCTGCGCACAATTACTGAGGAAGGTGTGGCGTTCCGTTCTACGATAGATGGCACTGAACACTTTATCTCTCCCGAACGTTCCATCGAAATCCAGAATGCCCTCGGTGCTGACATTATTATGGCGTTTGACGAGTGTCCTGCGCTGCCAAACGATTATGCGTATTTAAAGAATTCGATGGAAATGACGTTACGGTGGGCAGCACGGTGTAAAGCGGCGCATCGGAATCCAGATCAACTGCTCTTCGGGATTGTGCAAGGCGGTATGGAACGGGATCTGCGTCAAGCGAGTGTGGACGGCACGGTATCCATCGGTTTTCCAGGGTATGCTATCGGTGGGTTAAGTGTCGGCGAGGAGAAGGATCTGATGTATGAGACACTCGCATACACCGCACCGCTGCTACCAGCAGAAAAACCACGCTATCTGATGGGAGTCGGCACACCTGAAGATTTGGTCTACGGTGTTCGGTGTGGGATTGACATGTTCGATTGTGTCATGCCGACTCGGAATGCACGCAACGGGTCCCTATTTACAACATCGGGTATCGTCCGAATCCGCAACTCGAAATACAGACGAGATTTCAGCCCGTTGGATCCAGAATGCACGTGTTACACCTGTCAAAACTTCACACGGACATATCTCCGGCATTTACACATCGAAAATGAGATTCTCGGTTCGCAACTGCACACACTGCACAACTTGCATTTTTATCTGAGTCTCATGCGTGGCATCCGACGTGCTATCCGTAATGGAAGTTTCGCAGAACTCTCGGATGAACCAGATATCAACGCGCTGGTGAAGTTAGGACGGGAATAGTTATCAGTACGGCGAGTACGCCTTTCAGTTATCAGTTATCAGTAAAGAGGGTTGTGATAGTTCCAGATGTCTCTTTCTGAAAACTGAAAGATTTTTTCGTAGAAAAAATCGTACTGAAAACTGATAACTATTTCCGTATTAACATCTTTCGCGTTGCCGCGAAATTCCCTGCTCTCAACGTATAGAAATAGACACCACTCGCAACACGCTCACCGAGTTCATTTTTGCCATCCCAATACGCCGCACGGTTCCGTTGTTGATAAATACCAGCAGGTTGATGTCCTAATGCCAGCGTACGAACCCATGTCCCATCGGCGGAATGGATACGCAGCGTTACATTCGCAGGCTCTGCCAATTGATACGGTATCCACGTCTCTGGATTGAATGGGTTCGGATAGTTCGGCAACAATGCCGTCTCTGTCGGTGCTAACGTCCCCAGCAGCTGTTCAAGGAAGTGAATACCTCTCTGTAACGTTGCATCTGTCGCATCTAATTGCTGCGCTTGCCTAAGCCACTGTTGCATATTTTTTATCTTAAGCATCGCAGCGGGGGGCGCAGCTGCCGCGTTATCCAAAGCAGCAGCGACTTTGATAAGATCCGCGATGTCAACAACGCCATCGCCATTGACATCTGCAGCGTTTGGACCCGTCTGTCCGAAGTTCGCCGCAACAAGCACCAAATCGTGAACATCTTCGACACCATCACCATTCACATCCGCTTCCAACAACGGCAGTTCCTCTATAGTTTCAAGCTTCCATAGGAGTATTGTCCCACCCATATCAGCAACAGCGAGTGTCTTCCCATCCGGACTGAAAGTAAGGCTCTGATTGCCACTGGCATATCCTATGAACGTCGATTTGTGATCCCCACTGATAGGATCCCACAAGCGCACTGTTCTGTCTTTCCAATTTCCACTACTTGCGAGGGTTTTACCATCCGGACTGAACGCCACACTATTGATATTGCCTGTATGTCCTGTGAGGGCAATCTTATGCGCGCCTGAGGCAACATCCCACAAATGCACCTCCGAACCTGCTCCGCCACTTGCGAGCGTCTTCCCATCTGGACTGAATGCAAGAGCCCAGATACGTCCCGTATACCCAGTCAAACGCATTTTCTGCTGTCTGCTGGAAATGTCCCACAAGTATATTTCCGAATCACCACCACTGGCGAGTGTGTTCCCATCTGAGCTAAACACGACACGGAATACAAAGTCCCTATGACCGCTCAGTGTTGCTATCGGATTCCCGGTGGCTGTATCCCACAAATACACCTTTGTATCCCGCCGCCCGTCGCAACTGGCAAGCAGACGACCATCCGGGCTAAACGCGATATTATAAACACGCTCCTTATGTCCAATAAGTGTCATTTTATGTCTGCCAGTAACAGCGTCCCATAACCTTATCGTGTAATCATCTCCGAACCAACCATTGATGACATCTATACCACTGCAACTGGCAACCGTTCGACCATCCGGACTGAACGCTACGGATTCGATGGGACCTATATGTCCAGTGAGAGTGGCACTGTTGGTCCCAGTAGTGGTATCCCACAGTCGTACGGTTCGATCCCAACTCCCACTCACAATCGTTCGACCATCTGGACTGAACGCTATGCTTAAGAAATCCGCCGTATGTCCAGTAATTGTCGTGCTGCGCTTGAGACTCACTGCATCCCATAATATCAATGTGCCGTCCCAACTCCCGCTTACGAATGTTTTGCCATCCGGGCTGAACGCTACACTCACGACACTTTGGCTGTGTGCTAAGAGCGTCGTTTTGTAAGTGGCACTGTTAACATCCCATAAACACACCGTTCCGTCATCACTACCACTCGCAAGGGTTTTGCCATCCGGGCTGAACGTTACGCTCTTAATCTCGCCCATGTGTCCGATAAGCGTTGCTTTCAACGCGCCACTGTTAACATCCCAGAGCCGCACTGTGTAGTCCAACCAATCACCACCACTGGCAAGTGTGTTCCCGTCAGGGCTAAACGCGATATCCATAATGCCGCTCGTATGTCCTATGAGTGTCGTTTTGAGGGTGCCAGTGGCAACATCCCAAAGCTTCACTGTTTCGTCTGACCACTTTCCACTACTTGCGAGTATTTCCCCATCCGGACTGAATACAACGCTTGAGATGCCGTCCGTATGTCCTGTGAGTGTTGATTTGAGCGTACCGGTAGCAACATTCCAAAGCTTGATCAGCCCTTCCTTCTCATCTCCACCAGTTGCCAGCGTTTTACCATCCGGACTGAATGCGACACTCGTAATGTTAGCTGTATGTCCGGTAAAAGTGGCTTTATGTTCGCCTGTGGCAACATCCCACAGGTAAAACTCTGCTGAGCTGCTACTTACAAGCGTTTTTCCATCTGGACTGAACGCGACACTTGAAATGCCTCCCGTATGCCTCGTGAGTAGATTCAGCTCTTTACCGGTATATCCATCGTAAATCCAGACACCGATAGAACTCGCAACGGCAAGCAGGCTGCTATCCGGTGAAAACACTATATTACTGGTACCGTATAGGCTACCCTTCCCTAGTCTCTTTTTGACACCCTCAGGTAAACTCCATTGTGTATAATCCTGAGCAAACGTATCCAGAGGAAAGAACATTGAAATGAGAAATAGCATTAAAATCGAAAATTGCATCCTTTTCATTGCTTCAGCCTCCCATGCAATGGTTATTGGTCATTAGTTATCCGTTAAAGAGGACTGTGGTGGATCCAAATCCGTCTCTTAACTGACAACCGATAACTTTGATCAACAATTCGTCTACAGATACTTTTACTAAGGCACGAGTTGTTGGTCAAAACTATTTTTTTATTTCCGTATGACCATCCGGCGCGTCGCCGTGAACCTCTCGGCAGACAGCGTGTAGAAATAGAGTCCGCTTGCCACAGGTTCTCCAAGTTCATTTTTACCATCCCAATACGCCGCTTGGCTACGACTTTGATAGGTGCCTGCAGATTGATATCCCAACGCCAACGTCCTTACCAATTCCCCACTCGCAGCATAAATGCGGATTGTCACATCCGCATCCGCTGCCAACTGATACGGGATCCACGTCTCAGGATTAAACGGGTTCGGGTAGTTCGGCAGAAGCACCGTCTCTTTCGGAGTCAGCGCAGCCAAGAGGCTTTCAAGAACAGCGATACCTTTTTGGAAAATAGGTGCTTTGTCATTAACGTGCTGTGCTTGTTTTAACCACCGTTCCACCTCCGCAGCGGCAAGCAATTCTATTGACCGCGAATACGCAGATGGGGCACCATTGCCGGTCTCAAGTGCACCAGCGACCAGCAAGATATCCGCTATGTCAACAATACCGTCTTCGTTGATATCCGCAGCGTTTTCTGCGCCAGGCTGTCCAAATTGTGAGGCAACGAAAACCAAATCTTGGAGGTCTACCACACCATCACGATTTGCATCCTCAGCAGGTTGTGCAGTTTCTGTCCCAACGGATACTTCTGGTGCCAAATCCCATAAAAATATGAGGTCATCCCAACCACTACTCGCGAGGGTTTGACCATCCGGACTGAACGCAATTTCAGTAATACCTTCCGTGTGTCCAAGGAAGGTCCTTTTAAGCGCACCCGTCTCAACATCCCAAAGTTTGACAGTGGCATCATACCGATAGCCACAACTCGCAAGCGTATTGCCATCCGGACTGAACACTACGTCATTGACACCATCCGTATGTGCAACGAAGGTGGTTTTCGGTTTCCCGGTCTCAACATCCCATAGAATTATGGTGTTGTCATCGCTGCCGCTTGCAAGGAGGTTACCATCCGGACTAAACGCAACACTCACAACACTGTCTGTATGTCCCGCGAAGGTTGCTTTGTGGGCATTGGTATCAACATCCCACAGACGCACCATAGTGTCCACACTACCACTTGCAAGCGTTCGACTATCGTAACTGAAGGCGATTGAAGTGCCATCATCTGTATGGCCAGTGAGTGCCGTTTTATAGGTCCGTCCGGCGTACCATAGCAGCGCGCCATTACTTGAGTTACGGGCAAGAAATCTACCATCCGGGCTGAAAGCAATTGATCTGTATCTGACATAACCACTTATTTTATGCCCATCTGCTCTGACGATTGCGCGGTGTGTGCGGCTGCTAACGTTCCACAGATGGATCCCGGAACTACCCTCACTCGCGAGCGTATTGCCATCTGGACTGAAAGCCAAACTGGCGTTAGTTGTCCAATCTTCTACAAACAGCGTCGCTGCGTGTGTCCTTGTGCTGACATCCCACAGACGAATCTGTTCCCGACTCCCGCTTGCAAGCGTATTGCCATCCGGGCTGAATGCAATTGAGTTGACGCCATCTGTATGACCGGTAATTGATAATTTGCGCGCGCCCGTTTCAACATCCCATAGATATAGTTTGTCGTAACCTGCACTTGCGAGTGTTTTGCCATCTGGACTGAATGTAATCGAATTAATACCCCGTAGAGAATGCCCAATGAACTCCGATTTATACGTTCCACTGACAACATCCCACAAGTACAATTCGCCTCTCCAGTTCCCACTTGCCAGAGTGCTACTGTCAGAACTGAAAGCGATACAAGAGGCATCCGTAGCAATGGTTGCTTTGTATGCTCCATTGACTGCATCCCATAAGTGTATCTTATCTTCATTGGAGCTTGCGCTCGCCAATGTGTGACCATCTGGACTGAACGCAACATTAAAGACACCATCAGTGTGTTTGGTGAGCGTAATTTTGTGCGTGCCCGTGGCAGCATCCCACATACGTACCGTCTCGTCCCAACTACCGCTCGCGAGCGTTGTACTGTCTGGACTAAAAGCGAGCGAAGTTATTGAGCCTGTGTGTCCAATGAGCGTTGCTATGCGCACACCAGAGGCAACGTCCCATAGAATTACCTCGTCATCCAAAGTCCCACCAGCAACTGTGCGACCATCTGGGCTGAAAGTCATTCTGCGGACTCTTGAGGTATTTCCTTCAAGTGTTACTTTGTTTTCGCTATCGGCTATGTTCCACAGGTATACCTTGTCGTCTGGTCCCCAACCGGCAACGGTACTGTTATCAGGACTCAAAGCGAGACTGTCTGATAAATTTCCTGTGATTAAATCCAGTTCCACACCGCTATGTGCATCGTAGACCCAAACCCCGACAGTGTTCTCAACCATCAGACGATTGCCATCATCGGAAAACTTTAGATCGCCTGCGTATCCCTTACCAAGACGTGCCTTAGCCCCTTCAGGCAAATCCCACTGTGTATAACTTTGAGCAAAAGCATCCGGTAAAAAAAAGATTGAGACTACGAAGAGCAGTAAAATTAATCTTTCTATCAAAGTTTCAGCAAGAAAGCGCGTAGGGTATGAAATAATTTTGATAGGTCTTTCCAAAGCTTTCTGAAATTGCGTCCTTTTCATAGGTTCCCCTCCTGTCTGACTCGATTTCTGACAGCAAATCCTCTGTTAGCATCATAGCAAATATGATGCCAATTATAAGTAAACGCCGATGGCATCACTCTGCATTGCCTTCCACGCACGCAATGGGCGACTATTTCATAAAAAATGCCGAGAATTGTTCATGATTTGAACACGCTCGGCATTTATATGCTGATGTCTGAAATCGCTGCTTGTGTCAGGTTTCTGAATGCCAGGGTTCTAACCTGCACAAAAATGGGCAATCCTTATTTCAAATTGGACAATATGGGGCATTAACAAAGAAGCTTGAATTAAAATTTTTTGAGGCTCCAAAGCAGGACCGTTCCATCTTCACTTCCAGTTGCAAGCGTTTTACCATCCGGACTAAAACTCACGCTTTCAACACTGCCGGTATGTCCGCGGTATATGGCTTTTGATTGTCCTGTGGTTGGCTCCCACAGTCGCAAGACATGGTCTGCCCCTCCGGTGGCGAGTATTTTGCCATCAGGACTAAATCTCACACTTCGGATAGAACCATGGTACCCTTTTGTTTTTAGTTGTCTTGTTTCAATATCCCAAAGCCACCACTCGAATCCGTTAGTGCTTGCGATTGTTTTGCCATCAGGACTAAAGTCTATAGAGCCAACGGCTGTTGAATGTTCAGTGAGTGCTATTTTTTCCAGTCCTGTTTTAACATCCCAAAGTCGTACCGATTTGTCTGCCCCTCCAGTGGCGATTGTTTTGCCATCAGGACTAAACCGGACACTATAGACCACATCGCTATGTGCTGTGAGGGTCGTTTTATGTTGTCCCGTTTCAACATCCCATAACCATACCTCCGCTCCGCTCGCGCTCGCGAGTATGTCCCCATTCGGATCAAAGGCAACACTCGTGACACTGTTCGTATGACCGTTGAGCGTTTTTTTCTTTGTCCCTGTGGTAATATCCCACAGATATATCATATTGTCAGCACCACCACTTGCAAGTATGGCACCACTCGGATCAAAACTTATGCTTCTAACAGGGGCGGTGTGTCCTTTCAGTGTTATTTTGTGTTTTTTTCTCGTTACGTCCCATAAATGCACTGTGCCATCTGCGCTACCATTAGCGATGGTGCTACCATCTGAGGAATATGCAACCGAATAAAGACGAGCCGGATGTTCTTTTAAAGTTGCCTTGTGTTTTCCTGTGGTTGCGTCCCACAGTCTCACTTCATTCCAACTGCTGCTAGCGATTGTACTTCCATCAACAGAATATGCCAGCCCTTTAACATTATGTGTATGTCCTGTGAGAGTTGCTTTGTGTTTTCCGGTAGCAATATCCCATAGGCGCACTGTTTCGTCCCAACTCCCACTTGCGATTGTTTTTCCATCCGGACTGAAAGCCACCGCCCACACAAAATGTGTATGTCCTATGAGAGTTGCTTTGTGTTTTCTTGTCGCAACGTCCCATAGCCGGACTGTCCCATCTCTGTGTCCGCTTGCGATTGTTTTTCCATCGGGACTAAACCCTGTGCTAAAAACATAGGGTACCTCAAAAACTTTTTCGCCATTAGGTTCGACTTTAAAAGCAATGACATCTACATTGAATTTCTCGTATGTTTCGAGGGCAACATTCCATAGCCACAAATCCTCTTCACTTCCACTAATGAGTGTATTATTGTTAACAGGACTGAATCTTGTACTAAAGATACCGCCCTTGTGTCCAGTAAATTCTGAGACCTGCTTTCCTGTAGCAACGTCCCACAGTCGCACCGTACTGTCCTTAGTGCCGATAACGTTGACACCGCTAACGAGTGTTTTTCCATCGGGACTGAAACTCACGCTCCTCACGCTCCACACATCGTGTGGATGTTCATGCCCTGTAAGAACTGTTTTTTGTTTTCCTGTCGGAACATCCCATAGGACAATCGTGTTCCCGCTACTTGCGAGTGTTTTTCCATCGGGACTGAAACTCACGCTCATCACACGCCCTGAATGTCCTTGTTCTCTGAGTAGATCAATTTCTTTGTTCGTACGCCACTCGACACCTGAACCGTGAGATTTAAGAAAATCTAATTCTTCACCCGTCTGTGCGTCATAAATCCAAATTCCGGTGTAGCTGGTTACCGCCAAGCGTGTGCCATCCGGTGAATACGTGAGATGACCAGATATCTCGCCTTTACCGAGACGCGCGACGGCTTCTGGGGGTAAATCCCATTGTGTGTAATTTCCGTTATCGGACAAAACCTGATTCGACTCCTGTCCAGCACCGTTACCTCTCCCGCGATCAGCAGAATTCGCTCCGAACTGATTTCGGACATCCGGTTTCGCTTGAATATCCTGAACAATGGGCGCATCAATCAGTTCAACCACCGTTTCAGAAGAGGCATCTAAACTATAGGGCTGCTGGAAACGGGCTAAGTATTGGTTGCCTATGCCAAGCATTAGCAGGATTACAAAAGCACTGGATACCCCGCCTATCACCCACGGTGCCAACGGTTTGCCGCCTGATGGGGCAGTCGGTTTGATACGTGCAACTTCTCGCATAATACTATCGGTGAAATTAGGGGACAATTGGAAATTGTTAAGTGCTTCTCGGATCATGGGTTCCTCCTTTTTTAGACGTTGCCGAGCTCTGTGAAGCCGGAGCTTAATCGCGCTGGTAGATACACCTAAAAATCGGCTGATTTCTTCACACGTCATTTCACCAAAGTAATAGAGCGTCATCACCGTGCGTTCACTCTCTTTTAGCTTCGCAAGCAGCTTTTTAACCACTTCGCGTTGTGCTTCTACTGTAACTTTCGTCCGCTCTTCTGCAACATATCGGAAATATGTTTCGTCTATAGACGCAATCTCTGTATCCTCAAGCGGTTCAGTTTCCAAACGTTTCTTGCGAATCCAGGCGCGGCATAGGTTGGTGGCAATTACATAGAGCCATCCTGAAAACTGATTCGGGTCTTTCAATGTAGAAAGTTTCTGATAGACTTTAAGGAAAGTGTCCTGCGTAATCTCTTCAGCGATATGGAAATCACCTATTTTCCGCCAAGCGAGCGCGTGCACCTGCTTTTCGTGTTTTTTAACTAAACTCGCAAAGGCAGTATCATCACCTGACAGAATCCGATTTATTAATTCTACATCTTTATTTTTCATCAGGGACCTCAGAAAGTAGTAAATTGCTTAAACAGAGAACGCATGAAGTATTTTACATGCTATCAATATATAATGACGCGAGTTGGCAGCCGATGGTTACTTAATTCTCACAGAGGGATAGATGGGAAGTAATTAATTTCTTATCAATGGACGATAGGGTGTAATAGGTCACAATTTTAACCAAAATTGCTACTGGGTTTTCTTAACGGATGCGGTTGGGAAATCGTCCCTGCTGGATGGAACGGACGGCAAACTACCCGACCAAGTATTTAAACACCGAAGATAGGTTGTCATCAGGAGAGTAGAGTTGCGAAACGTTCAACTCGTTTTTGATAAGCAATTCAGGGAGACGAGCGTAAAAAGCATCAGGCTTAGCGGTTTCGATGATAATATCGCCTGCTGCGTCTGTTTCTGATTCGTCCACAACTTCACCATTGTTGACGAAGGTAACACTCAGGATATCCGGAAAAGGGAGGCAGACCTGCGCTAAACGACGCGGTTCGTCGGTACTCAAGTAAACTTTATGTGGATGTTCGTCAATGAGTTCGCGAATGTCGGAGATGGTGCCTTCGGCAAGGATACGTCCTTGATGAATGAGCAGAATTGTCTCTGTTAGTGCTTCAATCTCATAGAGAATATGGCTCGAAACGATGATGCTAATACCTTTGTCGGCGAGGTCTTTTAGCAAGGCAAGGACATGTCGCCTGCCGTTCGGGTCTAACCCGGTGAGTGGTTCGTCAAGAAATAGGAGTTCTGGTTCATGCACTAACGCTTGTGCAAGTTTGATACGTTGCCGCATCCCCTTACTATAAGACCCGATAGGTCTATCCTTTGCCTGTAACATGTCCACCGTTTCCAATGCTTGTAGAGTTCGGGATTCCGCCTCTGATGTGTCGTATCCACTTAACGTAGCGAAAAACGTGACGAACTCAAGTCCGCTCATGAATTGGTATGCGAGTTCTATATCGGGGCAGTAGCCGACCCGCCGCGTCAACTCAGGGTTGTTCCATACACCTTGGTTTAGCACTTTGACGGTGCCTTGGTTCGGTTTGAGTTGTCCCGTCATCAGTTTGATTAAACTGGTTTTTCCCGCACCATTTGGACCCAGTAGTCCCGTTATTCCGGGGTAAATTGCCAGTGTTACGTCATTCACGCCCATGACTTCGCCGTACCATTTGGATAGATTTTCTGTTTGAACGATCATTTAATCTTTTAACAGTTACCAGTTTCCAGTTACGAGTTACCAGAAAAGAGAATTTAACCAAGGACCCGATTTCCGATATTTAAAAATAGGCGCGAGTTCTTGGTTAAAGTTTATCCGAGTGCCTCTTAACTGGTTACTGGTTACTGGTTACTGTTAACTCCTTTATTTTTAGGGTCTCTTCAAGATTCTGGATGCCTGCGGTGGTCCCCATGGCTGTGACACATGCTGCACCCGTTGCCGATGCCAATTCTGCAGTGGCATTCAGGTCCCAACCCATAATAGTACCGGCAAGAAAACCGGCGACATACGCATCTCCCGCACCTGTTCCATCGACAACGTTGACGGGATAAGCAGGGACAGAAAGCTCTGTTTCTGGTGTAGAGACATAACTACCGTTTTCACCCATCTTAATGGCAATGGTATCAATGTCGTAGTTATTTCGCAAAAATTGGACGATTTCATGGCACTCAGATAAACCGGTGAGATGTCGCGCTTCAACAATACTTGGCATAAAGATGTCTACGTGTCGCAAACATGGCTCTAAGGTCTCCATCCATTTTCCGGTTGCGTCGTACACTGTGTCGAGTGAGGTGGTTATGCCGTGTGCCTTCGCTTCTCGGAGGACGTTTGCCATCGGTGTACCGTCAAAACTTGGCATGACAAGTGCACCGGCGATATGCAATATTTTGGCGGATTTAATGAGTTCCCAATCAAGGTCTCCTTCACAGAGCGCCCCATTCGCACCGATATAGTGATAAAAAGTCCGTTCTCCGTCGGAGGCGACCGCGACAAATGTAAATGAGGTGCTATCGTCGGAGGCCTGACGCATACCAGTAACGTTAACACCGTTATCTGAAAGCGTTTTCAGTATCAGATCGCCGAAAGTGTCAGTACCAATTTTACCCATTGCACCGACAGATATCCCCAAGCGCGCGAGCGCGAGTGCTGTGTTATTGGCACAACCCCCGGTATGGATTTCGAGTTCATCAAAGAGTGCTAATTTCCCTTTTTCAGGGAACTGATCTATCGGTCGTCCAAGCACATCGACGACATAAATACCGAGCGATAGCACATCCATGTTTTTCCTCTTGGTAGAAACCACCTAAAGAGCATCTGTTTTTGATTTATACTGTTCTCTAAAGACTAGGTGTCGGACGAAAGATTACTAAAGTTTCATCATCCGTCTTCACGTTTCCATCTATGCTCACATTTGTAAAGCCTTGTGAAGTCCATCCTATCAAATAGGGTGGCAGGCTTGCATCCGCCTCTTCCGCCAGATGACGTAGCACATATTCCTGCCGTAGAATTCGGGCAAACCATTTCCGCTTGCCGTTCAGTTCTATATCAGGTGGTATCTGTGTCTGCGGAGTGATTTGCTGTTGAAGTGATGCAGTTGAAAGATCGGGGTCGGCATCAAGTGCAACGTCTCCTAAGTAGGTCATCTCTCTACCTGTAACATACCAGGCATTTTCAAGGGTACGTGGGAGCTCCGAGACATCCAAAAATACTTCCTTCACATACGTCGTCGGATACCACGGATCCACATGCAGCTCGCGTAGTTGAACTTGTGAATCCTGAAAGAGTGTCCGTATTGTTTGGCGATGTTCGACGCGTGAGTCTTCAACTTCCTGATGACGAATAAAACTGCCTTTCGTATAGCTGATAGATGTTTCAGCCCGCGCTGCTGCCCTAACGGAGACATAACTTGATAAGTGTGCACGCTGCCGCTCAGGGTAAACTGATAAAATTGACAACCGATCTGCTGTAATGCTGTTCGGTAATACATTTCGCGCGACTGTAATTGTGCTTACCGACAGTAGAACCAATACACATCCGCCTATCCAATAGGTGCGTGCCTTCTGTTTTGAATTCGCAAAATAGAACAATAAACCACCAAAACTAAGTAGGTAGATGGGTAAGGCAACAAACAGCAATTTTACGAGTCGTATTTGATGTACACCAGTTTGGGCAGAATTTGAGAGGAATTCCTCGTGAATTTTTTCTTCGTGTTGGAGTACAAGTGCATATCGGTCTATAAAGTGTCGCGCCGATTTCCCATAATTACTGAGTAACCCGTGCCAGAATGTTTCGCCTACCTGCTGTTCCGAAAATGGTGGGGCATTGTAATCAAACGCGAGGCAGATAATCTGTCCATCTCCAAATTTCCGTTTCGCAACGTAGATATGTTCTTCTGTACCGATCAACGTTTCACATCCGGCTTTCGGAGAAAATTGGATGTATTCAAATACAGTGCCTTTATTATCTCGCGCTTGAAAACCGAGTTGTTCATGCACCGTGTCCGGGAGTCTATCCGTTTTCTTTAGACTTTTCAATTCAACCGGAAGGAAAGATGCCACGAAACTGTCTTGTAGGGCATTAAAGTTGTTACCCCCGGACAGAATGAGCGTGCCGCCGCGCTGCACCCAATCCAATAATGCTTTCTGTTGTGTTTTAGAAATACGCCTCTCTGTCAAGACCGTCTTACGGATTACCAGAACATCAACTGCACTGTAGCCTATCCAATCCTGTGGCAGTAAGGTCGAATTCTGAAGGTATTCGACGTATACCTGCGCGCCATCGGAATTAGCTAACTGTTTTTTGTCAATAAATCGTTTGAGTTTATCACCGCTTTGTGCTAATACCAATACGAAATAGTCTTTACGTGAAAGCGGTATCGGTAACGGAACCTCCTGTATCACACTCGGCTGCGTATTCCCCAACCCTGTGTTGTTCGAGGATGTTCTCGGCACAAGTTGAACGACGAGTTGTGTCGCATTTTTCGGGCAATAAACATAGAAATTTTTCTGCTTTTCTTTAGTGGCGCGGAGATGCAGCTCAGAGGTGTACCGTTCAGTAGGTGCGTCTGAAGAAAAACTTCGGACATCGACGACTAAATCCCCAATAAATGGTGTTGGTCGATCCCAACCTTGGACTGTGATTCGTAATGGTGCCCACGTGCCTGTTTTGTAACGACCATTAAATCCGAAACTCACATCTGCAGCTTCCGCTATACCGAAAACAACAGATACCGAAAAAAGTAATAGGAGAAGCACGATTCTCATTGTTGTTTGCTCAACCGAAGAACGATATCGTCTTGCTCTTACGAGATAAGACGTGCTGGATTATGAACGAGTTTTGTCTCTACTGAGTTCTCAAAAGGGTGCGTACTAAAAACGCCGTTTCCTAACATAATCATTGATGCCACGCCGCCTTCTGCTTCAATGCGTGCAATTGTATCTATGACCCGTGCATCGCTGAGCAACCCGCTCTCCACCGAAAACTGTTTTGAAACGGCACAACATGCATTGAAGAGGTCATCACTCGGTTTCGCCTCGGTAAGCGTTTGCAAGACGTTCAGTGCCACGTCCGCAGCGTGATTGATACGCATTGTCTGTTTTCTGTTTCCGAGTACCTCGCTTGTCTGAATCGGTCCGAAGTAACGGTAATAGATGGGCTGTTCAGCAATCGGTAGCCTGTCAGCGGTTAAAGGTGACCCCTCTTTAAGCTTAACGAGGCAACCCCCATGGTATTGTGAACAGACATCACCTAAACCCGTCCGGTTTTCAACCTCTGCGACGTGTGCGATCATCGCAAGTGCTTCTTTATCTCTGTCTGCCGACAGGAGTTCATTGAGCGCGTAAGCTGTCGCGAGCGATGCGGCACCACTGAGTCCAAAACCACAACCGAGCGGCAATGGAGAACTAAGGTCTACCTTCACACCGACGATACCGCTGTTTTGGATGAGTCGATTAACAACAGCGCAGACCGTCGGAAAGTTGATATGTTCTCTATTAAACAGCACTGCCGTCTCATGATACTCAGAAACGGTAGCCTCTACACCTTCTTTAACAGTGAAACCCATGCCGAGCGAGTGCATACGCGCCGGATCGGTGTGCCGAATAACCTTGAAAACACACGATATGTTGCCGGGGGCAAATGCTCTCGCCATTTCATTCCTTTCAACAATAACCATCGGGAATCTGCAAAAACTTGCCAGTTGTATAACGTCTCCTAAAACGCCTAAAGTTAGAAACAGGACTTCCAAGTGCGTCTAAGGTAGGATCAGCGGATATCTGTAAATTTCACCCGTCTATAGATGTGCCCCAAAGACAGTTCGCAGCGAATTGAATCCAGTGGCAGTACGTCCGCAAGTTCCTGAAATTCGAGAACTTTCCACTGCATTCCTAAGCGAAAATGACGTTCAACGTTTACCCTTTCTTGCGAAACAAGGATATATTCTTGCAAGGACGTGATCTGCTTATAAGCCTCGAATTTCTCGCCCTTGTCATAAGCCGCAGTTGAGCGAGAAAGCACCTCTACCACAACAGTTGGGTTGAGGAGTGTGTCGAACACATCATCTTCAAAGCGCGGTTCATCACAGACGACAGCAACATCCGGATAGAAGTAAGATGTTATGGGTCTTGCCTTCACACGCATTTCGCCGGTAAAGGTGATGCACTCGCGTTCCATCAATTGATTGTAAAGGCCATTAAATATATTTCCTGTGATGAGATTATGCGCGAGACTTGCCCCAGACATCGCGAGTATCTGTCCGCTGAGATATTCATTTTTGAAGGGGGCTTTGCGTTCCCAAGCGAGGTATTCCTCAGGTGTCAGTTGGGTTTGCACAGCAATAGCCGTCATGGTATTCTCCCTTAACGGACGGAAAAATCTGCGTCCTTGTGGTTTTGGTTGCTTATTACATAGCATACACGAAGTCTGCTCTGATGTCAACGTAGAAACTGGAAACGAAATAGCATAGAAAGACGAAGATCAATTTCCTAAGCGTTCCCTCGAAGGGGTGCCTGTCTTGGATTGAAGGCATCTTCACCATACATTCCATCTCCAATTTTTGCCTTTTGTCCTCTGCCGGTAACCGCACATCTTGTGCCATCTAATCGTGGGTCTACGTACCGTTCAAACCACGCGCCCATCTGTCGCCGCATATCGCTTATCAATGCTTTCTGAGATTTGTCGTCTATTAGATTTTTCCGTTCTCTTGGGTCTTTCACTAAGTCGTACAACTCGTGGGGTCCGTAAGGATAGCGGTGAACATATTTCCACTCTTGTGTTCGGATCATACGGACGGGACCGTATTCATCGAATACAACGACTTCATCTTGGGCATCGTTTGTTTTTCTCGTAAGTGCTGGAACAAAACTTCTGCCAGGTGACATATCGTCATTCGGATCCGGTAAACCGAGATAATCGAGAAGTGTCGGCATGAAATCGTATTGACTCACCATTGCTTCGCTGACGCGTCCCTCTGGTACCTTACCGGGGTGGCTCATGATAAAAGGCACTTTAACCGAATTCTCATACATATTCAGTGGGAACGTGCCGTTGCCTTTGTGCCAAAATCCGTGATGTCCACAGGAATAGCCATTATCGCTACTGAAAACGATAAGCGTATTTTCGCCGATGCCTAACGCCGAAAGCCGATCCAGAATTCGTCCGACGTTTAGATCAAGTGCTGTTATTGCTGCAAAATAACCTTTCAACGACTCGCGATTGCCCATGTGTGCGGCTGTTCCTCGTCCCGCCCACGGGTGCAATGCTTCCTGCGGACACGTCTTGAACGGGCAATCATCATAAGAATCCACAATATCTTGCGGATGCCCGTTAAACGGGGTATGTGGTGCGTTATAATTGACGCTGAGATAAAACGGACCTTTGCTATTCGCTGAAATGAAATCTAATGCGTTATCAGTAATGACATCTGTAAGGTAACCGGGTTGTATCTCTACTTGTCCATCTCTAATCATATTAGCGTTGTTGTATTTGCTCCCACCTAAAGGCATAGCGAACCAGTGACTAAACCCGTGTTGTGGTGTTAGACTATCACCGAGGTGCCATTTACCACTTAACCCGACAGTGTAGCCATTGTCAGCGAGTACATCGGTATAGCAGGTCAAACCTTCAAGATAACGTTCAGCATTGGGTGGCATGCTGCCGTCCCGGCAAAAATCGTGTACGCCGTGTGCCGAAGGGATGCGTCCAGTCATCAGGCTGGCACGTGCAGGGGAACATACGGGAGTCGTGCAGAAAAAATTAGGAAAACGTGTCCCCTCTGAGGCAAGTTGGTCAATAAAAGGGGTGCGGACTTCATCATTACCGCAACAACCCGCAGCCCAGGGGCCTTGGTCATCCGTCAGAATAAAAATGACATTAGGTCGGTTTGGCATTTGATTTCCTCCTGTTTTCTCTGCACCGATAAAGACCGCTGGCGTAACTGCTGCAGCAACAGTACCAGTGCCTACGTTCTTCAAAAAACGCCTGCGCGAAATATTCGGGCTCCGGTTTTTCACCTGACCTGACATGCATCCCTCCATTTGATGTTATTAAACTGACGCTAAATGCCCGTATAGAATTCAGCGTATCTGATTCAGATGAAGATGTGTTGTCTACACATTTCGTCGAGGCGGCGCGTATCTTGGATGGAAGGAATTTTCACCGTAATTTCCATCTCCGATTTTTGCTGCTTGCCCGCCACCTGTAACAGAACATCTCGCACCGTCCAATTCTGGCAGAACGTACCGTTCAAACCATGCTCCCATCTGTTGGCGCATATCAGCGATACGCGCATTCTGAGACTTGTCATCTATCAGGTTTTTCCGCTCACCTGGGTCGTTCACAAGATCATACAACTCATGCGGACCGTAGGGATACCTATGTACATATTTCCACTCTTGCGTCCGGATCATACGGACGGGACCGTATTCATCGTAAATAACGATCTCGTCTTTCGCGTCGTTCGTCTCTCCAGAAAGCGCGGGAACAAAACTCCTACCCGGCGACATATCGTCGTTCGGGTCTGGTAGACCGAGATAGTCGAGCAGTGTCGGCATGAAATCGTATTGGCTTACCATCGCTTCGCTGACGCGTCCTTCTGGAATACTACCCGGATGGCTGACGATGAACGGGACTTTGACAGAGTTTTCGTACATATTCAGTGGGAATGTGCCGTTGCCTTTATGCCAAAATCCGTGGTGTCCACACGAATACCCGTTATCACTGCTAAAAACAACGAGCGTATTTTCGCGGATGCCTAACGCTGCAAGCCGATCCAGAATTCGTCCGACATTTAAATCGAGTGCCGTTATCGCTGCGAAATAACCCTTCAACGATTCGCGGTTACCCATGTGCGCCGCCGCGCCCTGAACAGCCCACGGATGCAATGCCTCTTGTGGGCATGTCTTGAACGGGCAATCGTCATAGGAGTCAACAATATCCTGCGGGTGTCCTGTAAACGGCGTGTGCGGTGCATTATAGTTGACGCTGAGATAGAACGGTCCCTCTTTGTTCGCTGAGATGAAGTTCAACGCGTCGTCGGTGATGACATCCGTGAGGTAACCCGGTTGCATCTCTACCTGACCATCTCGAATCATATCCGCGTCATTATACTTGCTTCCCCCGGTAAGCAGAGCAAACCAATGACTGAACCCGTGTTGTGGTGTCAAGCTATCGCCGAGGTGCCATTTGCCGCTCAATCCGACAGTATAGTTATTGTCGGCTAAGACATCCGTATAACACGTTAAACCTTCGAGGTATCGAGCGGGATCGGGCGGCATGTTTCCATCGCGGATCCAGTCGTGTACGCCGTGCGCTGACGGAATACGTCCTGTCATGAGGCTCGCGCGTGCCGGTGAACAGACGGGACTTGTACAAAAGAAATTCGGGAAACGGGTGCCTTCTGAAGCCAACTGGTCGAGGGACGGTGTCCGTACCTCATCGTTGCCGCAGCAACCTGCAGCCCACGGACCTTGATCGTCCGTTAAAATAAAGATGACATTTGGTCTATTTTCCATATTGGGTACTCCATTTTATACATTTTCATTGGTTGCTTCGTTTATGTTTCGCAATTCATCAAGCAGGCGAATAATGTCTCGATAGCACTTATCAAACGAATCGGCTTGACGCGCTTGTTCAATGTCAAAAAGTGCTGTGAGCGCGGGTTGGTCGCGCGTTTCACGATATGTTCTGCCGGACAATCATCATCACTATCAAGAATGATGAATATAGCACCTTGCCTACCAATATTCTGAGATGTGAACCTGACTGCTCGTTCAAGTTCACTTGTTTTAAAAACCTTGTTCCTGGAAATACGGGTAGGGGGTGGAATAACAGTTGCCAATTCAGGATAATGGATGGCTGCTACACGTCGAATCAAGATTGGCACGGATGTTATCTCACTTTTTCCCTCAACAACACATCCGATTTTGATTGTCATTCATACATTCCTTCATTCTTAGTTTCAGCAGAGTTTATTTTCTTAGAATCAAATAGGTTAAGCTGGCCTACCTTTTTAGCGTGAGCCACGGATACCTGATTTGGATCAGGTTGCAATTGATCCATATGTAAGAGTTCTCCGATTGTAAACAGTTTATCGCGCACGACAGACCTGCTAACTTCATTAACCGGGGCAATTACCGTATTTCCCTCGTGTACTGCAACCGCGAGAATAG
>JAJEET010000163.1 GCA_022820835.1 Candidatus Poribacteria bacterium | reverse complement strand
TAAGAAAACGAGGTTGAAAAGTCCCTCTACGCGAACAGGTTCATTGGTTCCGTCATCTGGTACGACGCCGCCTTCCCGTTTAAACATCAGTGTGTCTATTACAAAGAACAAGACGATTAAAATAACGCTAATAAATAGCATGTGCGGCAACAGTGCTGTGGTTGTCCAGAAGAATGGCACGCCGCGGAGGAACCCGAGGAACAGAGGTGGATCTCCTATCGGCGTTAAAGAACCGCCGATGTTACTTACGAGAAAGATGAAAAAGACAATGAGATGAACCTTATTCTTTCGGTATGCGTTTGCTCGGATTAAGGGACGGATTAGGAGCATTGATGCACCTGTCGTCCCGACCCATGATGCAATCACAGTGCCGATTAGTAGTAGGAATGTATTGAGTATCGGTGTGCCACGCAACGTTCCTCGGACGAGGATCCCACCAGCGACTGTGAACAATCCCCACAGAAGAATAATGAACGGGATATAGTCTAACAGATAGATGTGAAGTATATCGTAGAAAGCCTGCCCTTGGAAAGCAATGAGGTATGGGACTGCGAAGATTAACGCCCATGCCAACGACATCTTCCCACCGTGATGGACAAGAAAGTGCGAATCGAAGACAAGTGGGAAAATCGCGATTGACAGCAAAATACCGACAAACGGGATAATGCTCCAGATAGGCAGGTGCTTGCCATGTACGCCGTGACCATCTGCGCCCTCACCAGACGGATCATCTGCTCCAAATGCCTCCATTGAAATCGATAATGCTAACCCTACAATTACACAAAGAATCAGACAAGTTGTAAGTTTAAGCTTCATTTAAAATCGAGAGTCGCGATTCGGGGATCGCTCCTACTGCTCTGCCTCCTTTTCACTCTTTTCATACTGTATTTCGCGTAGTGCAAGTTTTGTACCTACTGGTACACCCTTCTCCAGTTGTCCCATTGCAGGTGCAGCCTGTACCTTTGTCACGACGAGACCTACCGATTTCTCCATTTTGTTCAGGAAAGGTTTAGGGTAAACACCGATCCAGATAATGAAAAGCAATAGCGGCAGCATGACGACGATTTCTCGTGCGTTCAGGTCAGGCAAATTTTCATTTGTTTTATCGAGTGTTCCGAACATCACGCGCTGGAACATCCACAGCATGTAGACGGCTGCGAGGATCACACCTGCAGTTGCGAAGACGACGTAGACCTTAGAGAAAGCACCCCCAACGAAGCTGCCGAAGAGTATCATAAATTCACCGACGAACCCATTTAATCCGGGCAGCCCGATTGATGAGAGTGTCACAATCATAAAAATCGTAGCGAAGATCGGCATCCGTTTTGACAAGCCGCCGAAATCGACGATCATCCTGCTGTGTCTGCGTTCATAAATCATCCCGACCAAGAGGAATAACGCGCCCGTGCTTAAGCCGTGATTAATCATTTGCAACACGCTTCCTTCAAGCCCTGCTGGGTCTTTTGAGAAAAGTCCTAACACGACAAAACCGAGGTGACTGACACTTGAATACGCCACAAGTTTTTTCAGGTCTGGCTGTACCATCGCGACCAGCGCACCGTAGATGATACCGATGACTGCGAGGGGTACGATCAGCGGTGTAAATTTTTCTGCTGCGTCTGGAAAGAGCGGCAGACAAAATCGGATGATCCCATACGTACCCATTTTGAGTAGGACACCCGCAAGGATAACACTTCCGACGGTTGGTGCCTCAACGTGTGCATCTGGGAGCCATGTATGGAACGGGAAGAGTGGCACCTTAATAGCAAACGCTACGAAGAATGCAAGGAACAGTAGATCAGAATGTTCAAACGGCCCGCTGAGTGTTGTGAGATCAAAACTGTTATCGTTTTGGAAATAGAGTGCTAAAATGCCGACGAGCATCAGTGCACTGCCTGCCATTGTATAGAGGACGAACTTCACGGTGGCATAAATGCGCCGTTCTCCGCCCCAAATTCCGATGAGGAAATACATCGGTATCAACATCGACTCCCAAAATACGAAAAAAAGGAACAGGTCCAGGGAACAGAAGACACCCAGCATCCCAGTTTCGAGTGCGAGAAGCGACATCATAAAGCCGCTCAACCCTTTCTCGACCGAATTCCATGCGGCGAGAATACAGACCGGTGTTAAGAATGTCGTCAGCAATACCAACCACAACGAAATCCCGTCAATGCCGATGTGGTAACTTACGCCTCCTGGAATCCACTCTATCGGTGTACCACCAAGTTGGAATGTGGCAGTGTCTGCGTTAAACCCAGTGTAAAGCCACAGTGAAATAATAAACGTGATTAGCCCAATGGCGAGCGCGATGCCTTTAATGGCAGACGCGCCGAGCCCTCTGAGCAACGCAATTGCTATCACACCGAGCAGTGGTAAAAAGATGACTGTTGAAAGTAACAAGGAACCCTCCTTAGAAAATTTTTACGCTCATCAAAAGGGATTATTTACCGTTTGATCTCTCTCTTACCGTTTGATCTCTCTCTTGCAAAAATAGATTAGGGTCTGAACAACTTATTCCAGAGCCACCTCCTGCCGTTTTCCCCAGTATGGGCAGCCCGTGCTTTATCTGCCATCCGTGCGACACCACAGATACCAGCAACCTCTTTGTTGAGTATATCTCTCGGTCGAAAAGTCTTCTGACTCATTTTATTCCTCCATCAACGAGAGAAAATCATGTCGCACGAATGTTCACCGTCCAGTAGCTTAGGAAAAAAATAGGTAATACGCAAGGAATATCACAATGCCGAGCACCATTGAGACGATGTATGCTTGGACGACACCTGTTTGGAAACGTCGCAACAGCCCACCGACGAATCGGACAATCGCGGCGACACCGTTGACAATGCCATCAATAATTCCGTTATCGACGAGTTTCCATAAGAGGAAATGAGAACCGTTTTTTATCGGCTGCACGATAAGTGCGTTATAGACCTCATCAATGTAGTACTTGTTCGCAAGGAGTCTGTGTATTCCGGTGGTAGGTTCGTCAGCCGGTGCGCGTTTGCTATAACGCCTCCATGCGAACGCAATACCTGCTAAACCGATAACCAATGAAATTCCCATAAATAGGAGGACATTGCCCGATGCGTCGTGGTGTGCTTCTGGAAAGACTGACTTCGTGAAGTGGTGGAACCAACTGTCATGTCCACCCCAGCCTAACAACAGACCGATTAATGCAGAAGGGATTGCGAGGATCGCAAGCGGTACCCACATGACGGGTGGCGATTCGTGCAGATGTGAAGCGACTTCGGGTTCAACGCGAGACTCACCGTAAAACGTTACAAAGATGAGACGGAACATATAGAATGCTGTCAGGAATGCTGTAACCAATCCGATCCCGTAAATTAGGGGTGAGCTTCCCCAGGCACTGTGCAGAATTTCATCCTTACTCCAGAATCCGCTTAAGAATGGGGCCCCTGCAATTGCCAATGCCCCAACCAAGAATGTCGCATGTGTAATCGGCATCTTGCTCCGCAAGCCGCCCATTTTCCGCATATCCAGTTCGTTTGCCATGGCGTGCATCACACTGCCAGCGGTCAGGAACATCAACCCTTTAAAGAAGGCGTGCGTTACCAAGTGGAAAATACCTGATGCGTAGGCACCGACACCGACACCGACGAACATATATCCGAGTTGGCTTACGGTGGAATAGGCGAGGATACGTTTGATGTCGTTCTGTGTGAGTGCGATCGTTGCGGCGAAGAACGCTGTCAAGACTCCGATCCATGCGACGACCTGTCCAGTATGTGCTATTTCATAAAGCACAGCGGAACGTGCTATCATATACACGCCTGCGGTTACCATTGTAGCTGCGTGGATTAAGGCACTAACAGGTGTAGGACCCTCCATCGCATCGGGAAGCCAAACATAGAGTGGAATCTGTGCCGATTTACCTATCGCACCAACAAAGAGAAGCAATGTCGCGATCACGAGCGTATTTGCCCCGAAAATTTGCTCAAAAGTACCAGCTTTGGCTTCATCAAATATCGCTGTAAAATCTAAGGTATTAAACGCTGCGAATAATGTAAACATCCCAAGCAGGAAACCGAAATCACCAATTCGGTTCACGATAAATGCTTTTTTTCCAGCATCTGTCGCCGACTGTTTATCATACCAAAATCCAATCAGCAGATACGAGCAAAGTCCAACACCTTCCCAACCGACAAACATCATCAGGTAGTTGTTGCCGAGGACGAGGATCAGCATTGCAAAGACAAATAGGTTCAGATAAGCGAAATAGCGTGTATAGCCTTCATCCCCGTGCATGTAGCCGATGGAATAGACGTGGATAAGGAAACCAACACCCGTAATTACGAGTAGCATGACTGCTGTGAGTGCATCCACATGAAATCCGATATTGAAGGCGAAGGAGTCGTCGCCGAAATCGCCTATAATCCAATCATAAAGTTTTGCCTCAAGTGGGGCGGCACCACCGTTCAACCTGAGAAAAACGATAATCGAACAGACTAAGGACACGAGGACTGCAAACGCGCCTATCCCTCCGCTGAGTTTCTCGTTACCTTTCAGCCACTTTCCGAATAACCCGTTAATCAGGAACCCAACGAGTGGTGCAGCTAACAGAACAACAATTAGTTCTTTTGACATATTTTTAATTTTCCTTGCGGTTAATCAAATGGGTTTGTCGTTTCAAGGGGCCATGCTTAAATCTAAAAAACACCCAAACAAAAACACTTCCACTTCGTTTCAGACTACGGTTTTGTTCTTCGGTTAAGAAGTGGATTTATCAAATCAGAGTCCTCTTCAACCGATAACCAATTTTGCTTAACCTTTCAACGAATTAACCTCGTCTACGTTAATCGTTTGCCGATGTTTGAAAACACTGACGATAATTGCGAGTCCAATGGCGACTTCCGCGGCAGCGACAGCCATTACGAAGATGACGAACACTTGTCCGGCTTGCCCGTTTGCTTCTCCGAGACTACGACTGATCGCTACAAAGGCGAGATTCGCAGCGTTCAACATCAGTTCAATACACATAAAGATAATGATGGCATTCCTACGGACGAGAACACCAATGACACCGATTGTAAATAAGAGTGCACTCAAAACGAGATAGTATTCTAATGGCATAAATAGTTGTCAGTTGTCAGTTGTCAGTTGTCAGTTGTCAGTTAAAGTGGGTTGTGATTTAACCAAGGCACCTCTTAACTCATCACCGATAACCGGTCACCAATAACTACTCCTTAGTTTTCTTCTTGACTTTCGCGTTTTACCAAGACGATAACGCCGATCAATGCCGCCAGCAAAATAAGCGATGTGACCTCGAAAGGTAGCAGGTATTTGCTGAACAGGAGTTCCCCGATCTGGTAAGTCGTCGTAGTTCCGGTAGCCGTTTCCGCTGCTGCGACTGCGGTGTCGTTGGCGGAATTCACAGCAATATAGATCCCTTCAATAGCGAGGAGGATGCCTAAGATGACAGCAAAACCTTTGAGTTTTGGTCCGATGGCACCTTTCGCCGAAAGCGTTCCGAGGTTCAGAAGCATAATCACAAAAAGGAACAAGACCATGATCGCACCGGCGTAAACGATGACTTGCACTGCTGCGACGAAATGTGCACCGAGTAAAATAAAAAGACCTGCTTGTGCGAAAAACGTTACAACAAGCGAAAGTGCACTATAAATTGGATGTCGAAATGAAATTACAGATACCGCACCAATTAGCGAGACTGCACCAAAGAGAATAAATAGAATCTGTTCTGCGTTCATTAAGCACCCTCCTACTCTACTGTGTCAAGAGCCGTCGGTGCGAACCCACTGTCGCTCTCTTGTATTGCCGGTTTAGGTGTCGTCATTACGAGCAACCCAGCCACGATAGACACAACAATAAATGCCGAAATCGCGTTACCGATACCTACCACTAGACGTGAATTTGTCGTTATCCATAGAATCCCGGTTACGACGATTGAGGTCAATGCGATGGGTAAAAGGAATTTCCAACCGAAGTTCATCAATTGATCGTATCGGAACCGCGGAAGCGTCCACCGTACCCAGATAAATCCGAACAGGAAAATCGCTGTTTTGATGAAGAAGATACCAAACGAGATAAGTCCACTCCATACGGGACCGCCGACGTTTTCCAAACCGAAGAAGTGCCATCCGCCTAAGAAGAGCGTCACCGTCACGGCAGAACCGACAATCATATTCATATACTCCGCCATGAAGAACATCGCGAATTTCATGCTACTGTATTCGGTGTGATACCCCGCGACGAGTTCTTGCTCGGCTTCTGCAAGGTCAAACGGTAAGCGGTTCGTCTCTGCAAACATTGCAGTTGTAAATGCGAGAAAGGCTGGAAAGTGGATTAAGAAGTTCCATTGCCATGGATATGCGCCTTGTTCTATCGCTATTGTCCGAAGGCTGAGTGTGTTACCCGTTAGCATCAGGATACCGATGATTCCCAATCCGAGTGTCAATTCGTAACTAATCATCTGTGCTGATGAACGTAGACCGCCCAAAAGTGAATACTTGTTATTCGATGCCCACGCCCCGAGCACAACGCCGTACACACCGAGAGATGTTATTGCCAAGATATACAGGATACCGATGTTGATGTCTGCAATCTGGAGCGGTATTGGATACCCAAATGCCGTAATAGAACTCCCAAACGGCACGACTGCCACCGCAACAAATGCTGGAATTAACAGCATTGCGGGGGCAAGCACGTACAGCGGCTTATCCACGTGATTCGGGATGAGATCCTCTTTGAACATGAACTTAAGTCCATCTGCGACGGGCTGGAGCAGTCCTTGCGGTCCGACACGGTTCGGTCCCAACCGATCCTGCATCCATCCGCTCACCCGGCGTTCCGCCCAGATCATTATCATCACGCCGACAAGCAACAGGTGCACAATGATGAGGATTTTGACGATTGAACTGAGGATTAAAACAAGAAGAGGCATATTTTCCATATCTTTACTTTTCCTTACTTGGTTAGAAGGCTGGAAAAGAGAAAGGTTTGGCACCAATCCTCCTATGCTTCCATCCTTCCATTCCATCGACTGATTGCTGATGGCTATTCTGCTAACTTAATCCCTGCGTCTCCAATATTTTGATGCGTTGCGTCTGCGTAACCTGATACGTTTTCGGCAATGGCGATTGCGATTTCACCAGCAAAGCGATAGTTCATTTCACCACCCAACTGCTTGGCGAGCTGCTGCGTAATCTCCCAATCGACGCGTGCTTCACCGGGTGGGTCAATCGTCTTGCGAATCCGTTGGACCCATCCAGTTGAATTGGTAATCGTGCCGTCTTTTTCAACGAAAGTTGTTCCGGGTAATACCACATCTGCTAATTGCGTGGCCTCTGATTGCAAAACGTCTTGCACGATGAGGAAGTCTACATTTTCTAATGCTGCTTTTTCAGCATCTTCAAGTGGACGTTCCGGTCCACCGCTAACGAGATAGACAATTTTCGCACCTGAGACCTTTTCCCAGAGTGCGTCGCCTTCTAAAACGACGTTCCCATTTGCGGAACCGAGTATCGTCCTGGCACCTGCTGTGTTCGGATTCTTGTCCGCTTCGATTGTAAACTGTGGGAACTTGTGTTCTTCACCGAGCGGATGCCCAAAGAGTCCTAGCTGTGTTGTCTGAAGCACGTCGTGTGCGAACTGTTGCAAAACGTAGTTATCTTCATTTGTGGCTTGCGCGGAACCGATAACAACGATGTCATCGGCTTCCGTCTCCGATAACTGTTCCGTAATGACCGATAATGCATCTGCCCAATGTGTAGGAGCGAGTTCGTTCTCAACGCGTTTCAGCGGGAGTTGGAGTCGATCATCACTGTTCACATAGTGGTAACCGAGGCGGCCGTCGTCACATATCCAGTGTTGGTTGATGTCCTCGTGGAAGCGCGGTTTGATTCGGTATACGCCATCGGCTTTATATTCTACAGTGATATTGCAACCGACACTACATCCGGTGCAGACACTGTTTGCTTTTTCTAAGAACCACGGACGCGACTTGAACAAGAAATCCTTGCTAATGAGTGCGCCGACGGGACAAATATCGACGACATTCCCTGCAAGTTTGTTGTCCAGCAGTTGCAATGGCGTGCCTTCATGGCTTCTCGGAATATCGATTTCGTCGTGGGAGCCTCGATTAATTAAACCTAATTCACCGGTTCCAGATACCTCTTGTGCAAATCGGATACAGCGAGTGCAAACAACACACCTTGTGGAGTAGAGTAGGACATCCGGCCCGAGATCTTTCTTGGGTGGCACATTCTTAACTTCAAGGTAGCGGCTTTTATCATGTCCATGTCGATAACTGTAGTCTTGCAAGTCGCATTCGCCTGCCTGATCGCAGACGGGACAATCTAGCGGATGATGTACGAGCAGAAATTCGAGTACATCCTCTCGCGCCTTTTTGACGCGCGGACTATCCGTCCGGACGATGAAGTCGTACTTTCCGTCAAGTTTCCTATCAGGAGGCGCCGTTCGGACTGTAGTCGTGCAGCCCGTTGCCAATTGTCGATCTGGCATCTCCGATCCTGCGGGTGAAGTGAAAGTCTCAACAAGGCACATCCTACAGTTTGCTGGACGACTCAAGCCTGGATGATAACAGTAATGAGGCACCTCAATCCCGTGTTGCCTCGCTGCCTCAACTATGTTCGTTCCGTCTTCTACCTCTATCTCAAGGTCATTCAGTTTAACAAGTGCCATATTTTTAATTTTCCTTTTTGAAGTTTCCAGTTTCCAGTTAACAGTTAACAGAAAAGAGATATTGTGTTATCCGCACGCCTCTTAACTGGGTACTGGCCACTGGTTACTGGTTACTCCTTCTCACGTTCTTTTCTCGAACCCGCTCTCCATTTCATTACGAGTTACGCCCTTTGTTACTAAGCGGCGAGCCTTACAGGTCAGCGAACTCTTTCGGAATAAACCGCTGTTGATACGCGTAATTTTCCTCTGGTGGTACTGTCGCCTCGGCAACAGGTAGCGTAACTAGTTTACCTTCTCGGATAGCGGCTTCAAATTCGGGTCGGAATTTGCGCATATAACTCACGGCGGGCCAGGAAACTGCGATACCAAAGACGCAGATTGTATTCCATGTCATCGTATCCACATTTGCGATGTTATTGGCGACACTTTCCAGGAGATCGAGGTCTTCGTAGATTTCTTCTGTTTCACCGGTATCGCCCCATCTACCACTTTCAGTGACACCGAATTTGGGTCGTGTGATAGTATCTGGTCTGCCGCCTCCATCAGCAATACGCTGAACAATATCGCGGACCCATGGTGTTCCCCAGCGACATGGCGTGCACTGTCCGCAGGATTCATGTGCGTAGAACTTCATGATATTGAGCAGGCAGTCAACGATATTCCGTGTTTCGTTCATCACGATGATCCCGCCAGAACCGAGCATAGATTTAGCGAGCGTGAGTGAAGTAAAATCGAGTCGTGTATCTAATTCGTAGTGTGTCAAAATCGGTGCGGAACTCCCACCAGGAATGACTGCTTTCACCTCTTCGCCGCGCAGTCCGCCTGCGACCTCAATGAGTTCTGAACAGGTCAAGCCGAGTTCAAGTTCATAAACACCCGGTTCGTTGACATCGCCGCTGATGCAGTAGAGTTTCGTGCCTGTGTTGGGATCCGGTGTTGGCGGATCATTCCGTGTATCGGCATACGTCGGTCCCATTTTGGTGTACCATTCGACACCGTTACCGACAATGAAGGGCAAGTTGCACAACGTCTCAACATTCTGTACGACCGTTGGTTTCATGAACACGCCTTCAACCGCAGGGAATGGCGGTTTGTTGCGAGGTTGCCCGCGCTTGCCTTCAAGCGATTCAATGAGTCCAGTCTCTTCGCCACAGATATAGGCACCGGCTCCGGGATGTGTGTAGATGTCAATATTAAGCCCGGTACCCCGGACATCTTTGCCGAGGTAGCCTTTCTCGTAAGCCTCCTTGATGGCAGCATCTAACATCCTTTTACCGAGCGTAAATTCACCACGGATATAGACATAAGTCGTCTCAATACCCATTGCGTAGCAACAGATTAGGATACCTTCAATCAATAGGTGTGGATTCTTTTCCAAGACGTAGCGGTTACTGAACGTACCTGGCTCACTTTCATCAGCGTTGCAGCAGAGGTAGCACGGTTTTATATCTCTTGGCACGAAACTCCATTTCAAACCGGTAGAAAATCCGGCACCGCCTCTGCCTTTCAACCCGGAATCCATCACCATTTTGGCGATGTCATCTGGTTGATATTCCGCGATAGCCTTTTCAAAACGTTTGTAGCCGTCATATTGCCGAAAGACATCGAACGTGTTAATATCAGGCACATCCAGATGCTCGTAGAGAATCCGTTTTTCTTCAACCATACATACTCCTCTACAAATTGTCTTATCTTATTTCAAAATTAACATTTTCTTTGTTTGCGTGGAATTTTTAGTTATTAGTGTATAAAAATATATTCCACTACTTACTGCTTCCCCTACTTCATTTTTATCATCCCAATATATCGCTTTGTTACGATCATGATATAAACCTTGTTGCTTATACCCTAATGATAACGTTCTTATTAGGTTTCCATCTATAGAATGGATAGATAAGGTAATGTCTGAAGGTTCAGATAACTGATATGGTATCCAAGTTTCAGGATTGAAAGGATTGGGATAATTAGATAACAATTTTGTTTCAATTTCAATAGGTTTTCTGAGTAATCGTTCTAATGCCAGAATCCCTTTTTGAAAAATAGGATCATCTGAATTTATTCGTTTAGCTTCTTCTATCCATTGCGCTATTTGATAATTTTCTCGAATAGAAGGAGCACCATTAATATTTCCAAGAGAACCTGCGACTAATATTAGATCAATAATATTTATTATACCGTCATCATTAACATCATATTCTTCTGGTGATCCTGATCCGAGCCTCGTTGCTACCAATACTAAATCCTGTATATTAATTTGGCAATCTTTATTTACATCTTTTATATTAAGAAAATCACAATCAGCAGGCGGTAATATTTCTACATCATTAATCCAAGCATAAAATTTAGATCCCTTACTATCAGATAAAACCACATTGTTCAATTCTATTACGGAATCTTCGGCTACTTTCGCTTTAAATTTGACCGTTAATAATCTTCCACTTCCATCAGTTTCTGAATTTGAAGAAGAGAGAGAGCCTAAATAAACTGTATTTCCTGAAACTTTACTTTGAAGAATTAATTGATCTTGTAAAAAATCCGCATATTGCGTCTCAATATATTCAAGTTTCTCTCTATCATAATCTAATAGAATTTGATATCCAGATATGTTTTCGGCGTTTGTAATATTAATATCAAAAGATAATTCTTGATCAACTTCTAAAGAGCTTATAGTATCTGGAGAAATAGTAACAGATGGATATGATGCAATATCCCAGAATAAAAGCGTATCGCCACTTGAACTAACGACATATTTATTATTTTGAGAAATTGCCACGGGTGAATATATCCAATCAACAGTTTCCCCTAAAGAATATTTATATTTTCCTGTAGACATATCATAAAAATTAATATGTGCACCGAAAGGAATTGCTACGATATTAGTATTATTAATAAAACTTGCTGGGCTGCCCTCCCTGCCCCGTCCTCTAATTTTGGGATCAGGAAGCTTAGATTTTAATCTTTTATTTTTTATCTCCCATAAACGAACAGGCCCACCACCACCACTAACTAAAATATTGCCTTTTGGAGAATACCTAACTGCACTAATTTGTCCTTCATGTCCTCCCATATTTCTGTCAAGTAAAGTTACTTCTTCATTTAATATAGGGTCATAAATCCAAACACCAAATTTACAAGCTACAGCGATTTCAGTGCCATCTGGAGAATAATCTATTCCTTGAATGTCAGGCATCGTTTCTTCTGATGTAGCTACATGGCTAACTGATATAATAGGATCATCTTCAGGTTCGTTATTCTGATCAATAGTAGTAGGGAGCACATTTAAATCTTGTATATTTTCAGATTCCTTTTCCTTTTCTTTTAAATCGATACTCCAAAATCGAAGTCCTTTTTTGCCCGCACCGACTATAGTTTTTTCATCGGGTGAAAAAATGACATAACTATTATAACCAGCACTATCCGAAAGCAATAATTTTGGTTTGCCTTCATCTAAATCATATATGGCATCACCACAAAGGACACTTTTACCATCTGAAGAAAATTGTATAGTACGAGACCATGAATTCAATTTTATGGCTTTTTTGATTTCTCTATTCGGAACATCTAAAATTAGGATATAACTACGAAATAAAGCAGCAAGCATTGTATCATCGGGAGAAAAATCTATATCAATAGCAGTTCCATAATCTTGCGTACATATTCGGGTTAGAGCCTTTTTAGGTATACCTAACTGCGAACAATTTTGCGCAAAAGTATTTAGGGATAAAAAACTTATTCCGAAAATTAGTGTGGCAATAATAATCGTCTTTTTATACATATTTATTCCGATGTGAATACTTTACCAAAGCTTGGACAAATTTTACACAATAAACATGTCGCCCCTACGGGGCTTAGTTTCGCGAGGGATGCCGTTCTATAGACATACCGCCCCTACGGGGCTGCGTATCGCTGCTTCTGCGTTTATTTTTCTGTGAGTTGCGTTTGTAGGTATAACGCTAAGAAAACACGAAAAATGCAGTGGAAACAGCGTGTGCTTTGGACAGAAACTGTACAAAGTTTAGTAATACTTTAGTATAGCACGTTTTAGCCTGCAAGCGTCTCTAAAATTTCATCAACTTTTTCCGGAGTTAAATTCTTATAGAGATCGTCGTTAATCATGATAACAGGAGCGACATCGCACGAGGCAAGGCATTCCACTTTCATGAGTGTGAATTTACCGTCAGCCGTTGTACCTTTCGCGAGATTTGTTTCGGAAGCGATATCCGTTTCGAGTTTTGCTTTGAGATGGTCGAGAACTACTTTACAATCGCGTAAGGCACAGGGCAGCGTGTGGCACACCCGAATGACGTACTCGCCTACCGGTTCTTCAAAGAACATCGGATAGAACGTAACGACATCCTTGACCTTCATCACGGTGACTTCAAGTTGCTCTGCGACATACTTCATGACAGCGGGTGTTATATAGCCTGCCTGCCGTTGTGCGATATGGAGCGTTGGCAGCATCGCTGCCTCCTTAATCGGGTATCGCTCTATTAGCTCGTCGAATTCACGCTGATTTTTTTCGTTAAACGTGAAAGGCGTTTCAATTTGAACAAGTTCGTCTGACATATTTTCAATTTTCCTTGCGGTTAAAGGATGTGGTTTTTGCTTTGAGGCTTTTCGCTTAAGAGCTAAAGAAATCCGCAGAAATACCCAAACAAAACCCTCCACCTCGTTTTGGGCTTGCGATCTTAGACTCAGAAGAGATATGTTAAGGTTATCAAAGCCCTCCCATTAGACTGCCGCCACGAATGCTTCTTGTGCCTTGGGGGGCAGTTCAACAAAAACAAAATAAGATTCAGGATATAAGTAGTCTTCCTGAGATTCATCAACAACGCGGAGATACCCTTCACGAGCCGCTTCTTCATCAGGCAGAATTTGGTAGAATTTTCGCTTCTCTATGTCTCCACAACCGTCGTTTTTGATACAAAGTGCAAATTGGGTTTCTAATAGTTTCTTTTTCATAAAATGTTACACTGGTGTAACATTTGGCTGCAGAGGTCATCGGTCTAAAACTCAATAGCCGTAAGGGTTCATGCTTATTTTATCATTTTTCCGCTGGAAAAAAATGACGGAAAGTGTAACGTTTTATTAATAGTTTCCATAGAACTGAATACGGTTGCCTTCTGGATCGCGGATATCGAAAATGGCACGCCCATCTTCATTTTCAAGTTTCCGTAACCGTTTCCCTTTCGATTTTATGTGCTGATGAATGGCACTCACGCTTTCAACGTGAAACATCAGTTTTTGTCTCCCTTCGTTGGGTTTGCTGGCACTATGGAGACACAACGTGCAGGCACCTGCATTAAAACGGAAAAACCGGTTTTCTGGGAACGGCTGGTCTTCGTCTGGCACTAATCCGATGACATCCCTATAAAAAGCGATCACAGTCTTCATGTCTTTGACGAAAAGCATAATACCTTTGAGTTCCATTGAATTCTCCTAAAACAGATAATACTTTCTGACAAAGTTACCGATCCAATTCTCCGGCGATGACGTTCAGGCTTCCCAAGACAGCCACGGTATCGGAGACCATTCCACCCTCTAACATGTGTGGCAGTGCTTGGAAGTGGAAGAAACTCGGTGGACGGATACGGATACGATAAGCGGTTCCGCTGCCGTCACTGACTATATAAAAGCCGAGTTCGCCGTTTGGCGATTCGGTTGCGCAATAATGTTCGCCTTTCGGCAATTGGACACCGTGTCCGTCCATAACGATTTTAAAGTGATGGATTAGCCCTTCAATATGTCCATAAGCGTCGGATTTATTCGGCATTGTAATCTTGTTATCTTCGACGTTGACGGGTCCGTCGGGCATGTTGTCTAATACTTGGGTAATAATACCGCAACTCTGAATCATCTCTTCCATCCGAACGAGGTAACGGTCGTAGACATCGCCGTTCGTTCCAACGGGTACATCGAAGGTTACTTCGTCGTAACTGGAATACGGTTCAACCTTACGTATGTCATGTGCTACGCCGGTGGCACGCAGACAAGGACCTGTTAAGCCGTAGTCAATGGCATCATCAGGAGAAATGGCACCGACCCCTTTGGTGCGATCCATCCATATCCGGTTTCGGGTCAGGAGTGTATGCGTTTCCTTGAGCGCCTTCGGGAAGTTGCTGACGAATTGTCGAACATCTTCTTCGCAACCATCATATAGGTCGCGGAGAACACCGCCGACGCGTGTGTAGCTGGTAGTTAACCGTGCGCCAGTAGTTTTTTCAAAGATACTATACAATTTCTCACGTTCTCTGAAACTATAGAGAAATACCGAGAATGCCCCTAAGTCGAGTGCAGCTGTTCCCAACCATAGCAAATGATCCGCGACGCGTGAGAGTTCCGCCATTAAAAGACGGATGTATTGACACCGTTTCGGTACTTCAATACCGAGCAATTGTTCGACAGCAAGGACATACCCGAAATTGTTTGACAACGGAGAGAGATAGTTCATCCGGTCTGTAACGACAATGTACTGGTTGTAATCCAAGTGTTCACCGAGTTTCTCGAACCCGGTATGCAGATAACCAGCATGTGGCGTTGCCTTTAGAATGGATTCACCATCAAGTTCTAACACGATGCGAAGTGTACCGTGTGTTGCCGGATGTTGCGGACCGAAGTTGAGGACCATCTTCTCGCCTGTGGCGCGTTCCTGCCCACCTTGCATATCATAACTCCTTTTTAATTCTCATCAGCTATCGGCTGTCGGAAACCGTCGGAAACCATCAGCATAGAAAGTATTTGCTAGGCAATAGTCCTTTTTGCTGACGGCTGACGGCTAATCTACTGAGTGCCGCCCGCTTTTTTAGGCATTCTGTTTGTCAAAATTAAAGCTTTCGCGTTCGCCGCGTCCGCGGAGCGGGTAATCCTTTTGAAGCGGGTGGCCCTGAAAATCGTCAGGGGTCAAAATCCGACGGAGATCAGGGTGACCTTCAAAGTTGATACCGAACATGTCATAAGTCTCACGTTCCAACCAGTTTGCCCCTCGCCACAATCCAGTAACAGAAGGTACACTCAGGTCGTTTTCATGTACAGGGACTTTTACGCGAACACGACACTGTCCCTGATAGGAATAAAGCTGATAGACGACCATGAACCTTGCGTAGTCAAACTGCATCAATTCAGATTCCATCTGCGAATTATCGACTGCGGTGACATCAACGAGAAAGGTATAGGCGAGTTCGGGATCAGTTTTCAGATATTCCAAAACTGCGTAAACCTGTTCTTTACGGACAACAGCGACGATGGTACCGCGCATTTCGTCCTGTGATAGAAGTGCGTCGGCGTGATGTTCCTCTAATTTTTCGAGGACAAGAGGTATCGATTGTTCTTCGACTTCTTTCTCTTCGTTCATAGGTTCCTCTATTGTTCCTATTCTTTTGCTTCAGGACTTACACATTTTTCCATGATAACTTACTTATTACACATTGTAGGCGGGGTTTGAAACGCTGAAGAAACACCCCAGCAAAAACCCTGCAAAGGGGCTGCGTAAGTCCTATTCCTTTTAAGTTTCAAGGAGATGTTCTACACCTTTAGGCGAAGCACCGCTGGCGATTTTTTGCTGTACTTGTAGTACCGCGTCAATGAGATCTTCAGGTCGCGGTGGACATCCGGGGATGTAGACATCAACCGGAATAAATTGGTCAACGCCTTGAATGAGTGTATATGTATCAAAGACACCGCCGCAGGAAGCGCAGGCACCCATGGAAATGACCCACTTCGGATCTGGCATCTGGTCATAGATGCGTTTCAGTACAGGCATCATTTTAATAGAAATTCTGCCAGAAACGATGAGGAGATCGGATTGGCGCGGAGAAAAACGGATTGCTTCGGAGCCGAACCGCGAAAGATCAAACTTGGAAGCCAAGGTTGCCATCATCTCAATAGCGCAGCAGGCGGTCCCGAATGGCATCGGCCAGAGTGAGTTCTTTCGGCCCCAGTTGATTACCTTATCAATGGTTGTCGTGATGATGTTACCATCTGTTTGTTCTGCGCCTTGTGCGCTTTGGATATCAGTGTTGGTTAATCCCATGTTAAGCCTCCTTTCTTCCAAGCATAGATATAGCCGAGAAGCAGAATGCCGATAAATACCAGCATTTCAAGTAAAATAAATAGACCGCTTGTTTCAGAGAAATTCTTAAAGACCACAGCCCACGGATAGAGGAAGACCACCTCAATGTCAAAGATGATAAAGAGCATCGCAATGAGATCGAATCGGATGGTAAAGCGTTGTCTTGCATCGCCGACGGGTTGTACACCGGATTCATAAACGGAGAGTTTGACGCGATTGGGACGTTTGGGTCCAAGGATGTGGGTTAGGGCGAGGTTGCCTGCTGCAAAGAGCACTGCAAACCCTCCTAACAATAAGATCGGAAGATAATCTATTAACATTGTTTTTAATCTATTCTGTCCTCACACATTTTAATGAAACAGTAGCAAATTGCGTTTTGGTTCGCAATTAGCACTGTGGGTTTCGCCAAGGTGAAGGTTAACTTATACTCACAAACAGATTTTTCTCCAATATGGTTAATAGTTTCTCATATTTCAAAAACATTGTCAAGTTTTTTTGATAAAAAATGTTAGATAGCACAAATTCTACGAATCTAATTTATACGGTTTTCTATAGTGTTAATTTTAGATTGATATTTCAAATAATCTTAGTTGCGAATCTGAAGGATAGTCTCTATCTTGATTACCATTTTAAAACTGTTTCGAGTGTGCCCACGTTAACAATGGGAGTTGCTTCGCAAAACAGAATAAAGTCACGGGGATAGACGGGTCATTTTCCATGTTCCATTGAGCTGCAGTTTATAACAGAGTCGATCGTGGAGACGACTTGGACATCCCTGCCAGAATTCAAACAGATTCGGCACGAGTCGATACCCGCCCCAATGCGGCGGACGCGGAATGTCGTCGGATGCATACGTCTGTTCTGCCCGTTGGAAATTTTCTGTGAGATGTTCCCTTCCTGAGATCACAAGACTTTGGCGTTCTGTCCAGACGGCGAGTTGACTTGCAACGGGACGACTGGCGAAATATGTGTCGGATTCTTCTGGGCTCATTTTTTCGACAATACCAGTGCTCCTGACTTGTCGGTCGAGTTCACGCCAATAGAAGACTAAGGCAGCATTCGGGTTCTCTGCCAGTTCGTTCGCTTTCTGGCTCTCATAATCGGTGTAAAAACAGAACCCTCTTTCGTCAAATCCTCTCAGGACGACCATCCGAGCGGAGGGAACGCCATCTTTGGTAGCGGTTGCCAAAGTCATTGCATCGGGTAAATCCAGTTTAGCATCAATAGCCTCCGCGAACCATTGTTCAAATTGTGTAAACGGATCGGGTGAAGCGTTTTCCTCAAGTAGGTGTCCTTTATGTGGACTGTATTCCCTGCGGAGTTTATCGGTGTTCATTGTCATAAAAGTTTCTCTATCCCTTCCAGAAATTCGGTGAAAACAGAATAAGTACTGTGTAGAGTTCTAAGCGTCCGAGTAGCATGCAGAAAGAGAGGACAAATTTTCCTGTGGTGTGGATATGTGCGTAGTTGTCAGACGGTCCTACACTGCCGAGCCCGGGACCGATGTTGCCCATGGTAGCGATTGTCGCGCCTGCGGCACTGATGAGGTCAAGTCCTAAGGTTGTCATGATGCAGGTTACGATGGCGAAGATTCCAATAAAAAAGAAGAAGAAACCGAGGATATTGGTCATCACGTCCCGCGGGACGACCTGATCATTGACACGAATAGGGAGTACCGCGTGTGGAAAGATGAGTCGCTTAATTTCAGCACCGCTCTGTTTAATAAGGAGTAGGAACCGTACCTGCTTCATGCCGCCACCGGTAGAGCCAGCACATCCGCCGTAAAACATAAGTGTTATTAAAATAAATTGGGAGAGTGCGGGCCATTGCTCGAAATCAGCTGTCCCGTATCCAGTGGTTGTAATGATAGACAGCACTTGAAAAGTTGCGTACCGTAATGATGTCCACATTGAGTCATAAGGGATTTCTCCATTGACATGAAATCTAATCGTATTCCACGAGATTAGGGTGATGCCGACGGCGATAACAGTGCAATAGAACTTGAATTCTGTATCTTGAAAGTAGGCTTTAACGTCGCCTCGGAGTGCCCGATAGTGGAGTGCGAAATTAGTGCCTGCGAGGAACATAAAGACACAGATGACCATGTCAATGTAGACGCTATTGTAATGCGCGATGCTGGCGTTTTTTGTCGAAAATCCGCCAGTTGCCATAGTTCCAAAGGTATGGCAGAGAGCGTCAAAGAGCGTCATTTTCCCAAACATTAGGAGTATAACTTCGAGAATAGAGAATAGGACGTAAACCCCCCAGAGAAGTTTTGCTGTTTGTGCGATGCGTGGGGTGAGTCGATCGGTCTGTGGTCCGGGTGCTTCGGCGCGGAAGAGCTGCATACCACCGATACCGAGCATAGGAAGAATAGCGACAGCGAGGACGACGATACCCATGCCACCGAGCCAGTGTGTGAAACTGCGCCAGAAGAGCATAGCGTGTGAAAGGTGTTCAATTTCTGTTAGTACTGTGGCACCGGTCGTTGAAAAACCTGCCATGGATTCAAAATAGGAGAAAGAAAATGCTGTCCACGGTGAACGTCCATCAATGTGAAATACGCCTGCTAACTGATATGGAAGTGCCCCAAAGAGTGCGACTGTCACCCATGCCAGAGCGACGACTGCAAAACCTTCACGGATACCGAGTTCCTCCTGTCGTGCGCGCAGGCTGTAGCGAAGGATTAAACCAGTCATCAGCGTTATTGCCGCCGAGATAACGAACGCCACTAAATCGTTGTGTGCCTCTCCGATGCTCATCCGATAATAGATAGCTACACCCAGTGGAAATAGCATTGTACCGGCAAGACAGATCAGCAAATTACCGAGGGTGTAAATGATTAGTTTAAGACTCATATTTTATTGTAGTTTTCAGTTAACAGTACTCAGTTTTGAGTTAGCGCATTGTGGCGGTGACCTTTCCTGCTGCTGCCACAAGGGATCTCTTTAACTGATAACCGAAAGCGTAGCGTACTGAGTACTGATAACCATTTAGGTTCTTCGTTCTGCGAATAGGTCTTCGACAATCGGAATTGCTTCAGGCATGCTAAAAACAATGACGCGGTCCGCGGGTTGGATAACAGATGTCCCTGTCGGGATAATGAGTTTTTCTCGGCGAAAGATCGCACAGATAAAAGCGTTTTCTGGGAATTTTGTTTTGAAATGTGAGAGTTCTTTATGAACGATTTTTGCGTTGATACCGGCGGCGATTTCAATAACTTCGGCATCAATTCCGTGGAGCGAAGCCACAGAAATTATGTTTCCGTGTCTGATAAGTCGGAGGATATTACTAACGACAGTGAGATGTCGACTGACTGCGCTATCAAGCCGTGGGATGCGTGCTAACAATGGGAGATAGCTCGGCTGTTGGATGAGTGCGAGTACCTGTTGTGCCCCGTGTTCTTTTGCCGTCATACATGCCATAATATCGTCTTCATCATCGCCAGTCACAGAAACGAATCCGTTAGCGTCAGTTATACCTGCCTCTTCAAGTAGCCTGAATTTGAGATAATTACCGTGTAAGACGGTCGTTCGTCTTAGTCCCTGAGATGCGCGTTCAGCTTTGGTCTCGTCGGCTTCAATGAGTTTAACATTGGTATCCATTTCTTCAAGTACGCGAGCGAGTTCGATACCGATGGGACTTGCGCCGAAGATGATGACACTGGCAAGTTGCTCATTGAACCTGATCCCGCTAATCCGTAGCAACTGTTCAACGTCAATCGCGCTGCCAATAACAAAAACATCGTCGCCTTGTTGTAAAACATCGTTTCCTTTCGGAATAATGATGTGTCTATCTCCGTTATTGGCAGATTTTCCGTTTTGGGAGGGGCCTCGCCGACTGATAGCCGGAAAACGTGTGCCGTTAATCAGTCCGTTTGCATCTAATTCTTCGAGCGATTTTCCAATTAATGGGTTTGATTGCTTAACCCGAAAGGAGACAAGTTGTATCCTACCATCCTCAAATTCGACGATCTCGCGTGCTTCGGGGACTTGTAAAAGCCTGACGAATTCCTCAACACATAGCCGCTCTGGATTAATCAGTAGGTCGATACCAAAGTCCTCAGCGGTTAATCCACTTTCTGTAGAGAAATAGTCAGGATTTGAGACACGTGCGATTTTTGTTTGAACGTTGTACTTATCAGCAATTTGGCATGCGAGTATATTAATTTCATCGCTGTTCGTAACGGCGATGAGGAGTCCGGCTTCTTCAATACCAGCGGTTTTGAGGAGCTGGGGTGATGCGCCCGATCCGCGTAAGGTTTGTAAGTCCAATTGTTCATTTACCCGATCACACGCGGCTTCGGATTCGTCTATGAGTACAACATCGTTATGTTCAACTGTGAGGAGTTTAGCCGTATGAAACCCAACTTCTCCTGCGCCTATTATTATTGCTTTCATTTTTTTTAGTATTCATCAAGCGGTGGACAGGCACACATCAGGTTCCTGTCCCCATAAACTTCGTTGATACGTGCCACAGCGGGCCAAAACTTAGTATTACGTACCCACGGTTCCGGAAACGCGGCTTTTTCGCGTGAGTACGGATGACACCAGTCGGATTGCGTGACCATCTCCACCGTGTGCGGGGCGTTTTTCAAAACGTTGTCTTCAAGGTTAGCAGTGCCTGTCTCGACTTCGGCGATCTCTTCACGAATTGAGATAAGGGCATCACAGAACCGGTCTAATTCCGCTTTCGACTCGCTTTCTGTGGGTTCAATCATCATTGTGCCGGGTACCGGCCAAGAGACCGTCGGGGCGTGGAACCCGTAATCCATCAACCGTTTTGCGATATCTGTTACCTCTAAGTCAGCACGCTTTTTGAAGGCGCGTAAATCAATAATACATTCGTGAGCGACTAACCCTTGTTTGCCGGTGTAAAGTACAGGGTAGTGAGGTGCGAGTTTTTTTGCAATATAGTTGGCGTTGAGGATCGCAACTTCTGTGGCGGACGTGAGTCCGTCTGCTCCCATCATAGCGATATACGCCCAAGAGATCGGTAGAATTCCAGGACTTCCCCACGGTGCTGCGGATACGGCACCGATACCCTCTTGACCACCGACGGTGACGACTGGGTGTGTCGGCAAGAAATCTGTGAGATGTGCTTTGACACCAATCGGTCCCATACCTGGTCCGCCGCCGCCGTGAGGGATACAAAAAGTTTTGTGGAGATTTAAGTGGCAAACGTCTGCGCCGATGTCCGCTGGCTGTGCGATGCCGACAAGTGCGTTCAGGTTCGCACCGTCCATGTAGACCTGTCCACCGGATTGGTGGACAATATCGCAAATTTCGCGAATTTTCTCTTCAAAAACACCGTGTGTTGATGGATACGTGATCATGGCGGCGGCAAGATCGTGGCGGTGCATGTCTGCTTTGATTTGAAGGTCATCAAGATCAATATTTCCATCTGGATCACAAGCAACAACAACGACCTGCATGCCTGCCATGACAGCACTTGCGGGGTTGGTGCCGTGTGCGGATGTTGGAATTAAACAGACATTGCGGTGCGACTCACCACGACTCTGGTGGTATTTGCGAATGACTAACAATCCCGCGTATTCGCCTTGTGAACCTGCGTTCGGCTGCAATGAGATTCCGCTATAACCGGTTATCTCGGCTAACCATGTTTCGAGTTGTAGGAATAGATGCCGATAGCCTTCTGCTTGTTCTTGTGGAACAAACGGGTGGAGTTCACCAAACTCACGCCATGTTACGGGTATCATCTCCGTCGTAGCGTTGAGTTTCATGGTACAGGAACCGAGTGGTATCATCGCGTTCACAAGGGAAAGGTCTTTGGTTTGTAGCCTATGGATATAGCGGAGCATCTCGGTCTCAGAATAGTAACTATTGAAAACAGGATGTGTCAGATAAGAACTTTCGCGTTGCAATTCTATAGGGATGGAAGTGGAAGACTGGATGGGCGGCAGAACGGAAGGATGCTTTGTGTTTTCCGCACTATTTTCCGCGAAAATCTGCTGAAGTTCTTCAACATCGTCTGATGTTACTGTTTCATCCAATGAGATGCCGATGTGCGTTGAATCAATTGCTCGTAGGTTTATCTGTCTCGCGCGTGCAGAAGCAAGTAATCTTTCTGTTGCTTCCGCTGGAACGTTAACAGAAATCGTATCAAAGCACGGGGATTCGCCAGTGTCATATCCGAGTGCTTCGAGTCCGTTTCGTAGTGTGCAAGTGTGTGCGTGTACACGCTCAGCGATTCGTTTGAGTCCGTTGGGTCCGTGATAGACTGCGTACATTCCAGCCATAACAGCGAGCAGTACTTGTGCGGTGCAGATGTTGCTTGTCGCCTTTTCACGTCGTATATGCTGCTCGCGTGTCTGGAGTGCCAATCGGATGGCGGTTTCACCGTTGACATCGAGGGAAACACCAGCGATTCGTCCGGGGATATTCCGTTTAAGTTCTTCACGCGTTGCAAGGAAGGCCGCATGAGGTCCGCCATAGCCGAGCGGAACACCGAACCGTTGTGAGTTTCCTATGACAATATCTGCGCCAAATTCGCCAGGCGGTTTCAATAACAGGAGTGATAGTAGATCTGTGGCAGTAACGAACAAACCTCCAGCGGCATACACTTGTTCGGCGAATTGATGGTAATCGTAGATTGCACCATCTGTTGCTGGATATTGAACGATTGCACCTAAGATCGGTGTATCAAAATGCGTTTTTCTGTGATCTCCGATGTGCAATTTAATACCGAGGGGTTCGGCACGTGTTTGTAAAACGGCAATTGTTTGCGGGTGGCATGTTTCTGAAACAAAGAAGTTGTGCCATTCCTTCTGCGTTGATTTTCCTAAGCACATCGTCATGGCTTCGGCGGCAGCTGTAGCCTCATCAAGAAGCGATGCGTTTGCAATAGGGAGACCGGTTAAATCTATAACCATTGTTTGGAAGTTTAGCAACGCTTCTAAGCGACCTTGTGAAATTTCGGCTTGATAGGGTGTGTATTGGGTATACCAACCCGGATTCTCCAGAATGTTCCGTTGGATAACTGACGGGACAAGGCAGTTATAGTACCCCATTCCTATAAACGAACGGAAGACCTGATTTTGGGAAGCGATATCTTTCAGGACGGCAAGCACTTCCGATTCCGAAAGTCCGTTCACATTTCCATTTAGATTGAAGGTTGACGATGAGCGAATATCGGCTGGTACGACATCTTCAATGAAACCTTCCATTGAGGAATAACCGAGCGTTGTCAACATCCGTTCAATATCTTCAGAACGAGGTCCGATGTGCCGATCTGCGAAGGTGGAAGTTTTGTTTTCTATATCAAGCATGCTCTGCCTCAATATGCGCTTGATAGCTGTCAGCATCAAGAAGTGCGTCAAGTTCGCTTGGGTCTGTCATTCTAATCTTGAGAAACCATCCGTCATCGTAAGGAGACTCATTGACCTGTTCTGGCGCGTCAAGTAACGATTCGTTGACCTCAATCACTTCGCCACTGACGGGTGCATAAAGATCGAACGCAGCTTTGACAGATTCTATTACGCCGAATTCGGTTTTCTGTGTGAGTTCCGTGCCGACTTCTGGCAATTCAACATAGACGATGTCTTGAATTTCGGATTGGGCATAGTCGCTGATACCGATAATGACGATGTCATCTTCTTGCTTTGCCCATTCATGGCTTTCGTTGTATTTTAAATTATCTGGAATCATCTAATTTTCCCTTTACCTACTATTGAAAAGTTACCACCGACTAAGTAAGTTATAGATTCTTTTGCCTTATCCGATATTATGTCGATTTCCATTGGCTGTTTGGCTTTTTCGGAAGTTTCCTGTGCGTAAACTGCGGTATTAGAGAGTGAAAGAAATAACCCCAGAGCGAAAACAGATAACAAAAATCTTGTGTAATGTTTCATTCTATTTATCCAACGGGTTAGGGCACACGGCATGTGCCTACTATTTTTACCTGAACTATTGTTCCATCCAATCTAAAATTACGGTTATGTAATTTGGCTATAGGGCGAGGCGACCTCACCCCTACGATCAAATTCCGAAAAAAATAAAGGTGGACAGCCCGCTATTGACGTTGAAGGTTCGCAAGTTGTGTCCGGAGTTTTTCCAATTCTGATTCAGCGTCTTTTCTCCGTTGTACTTCAGCTGCTGCGAACTTTTCAGCATCTTGTCGGCGTTGTATTTCTTCTTCGGTGCGTGCTTGTGCTGCCTCTCTGAGATGATGCTCCTCCAGAGATGTTGTAATCGGCGTGCCATCTGGTAGGTACGGACGCAACAGCCTAACGTGCGTATGGTGTTGTTCCTCCCAGCGAAAGTAGAGATTTAACGCTTCGCTGAACAGACCACCTTCCGCATCCGGTTCCATCTCAACAATACCACCTGATGGATCCAACCGCCACCCACGAAACTCCGCAGGTTTCTTCAGCTCCGGTTGATGGATAAAATACTCTTGGACACCTATATCGTTTAGATACACGCCGACTTTTTCATTCCGATCTTGACGTGCTGTTGCGTCAGAGAGGAACTCGAAGACAGCAACGGGTGCTGCACCTTCTGCCCACGTATAGAAACTGCGGCGTAAAGGATATTTCGCGACCCCGAAGACGATGTGAATATCAGGCGCGACACATTTTCTGATGTCGCCTTCACTATAATAGATAAAACTGTCAATGCCGATGTGAACGAGCTCATTAATTGCGAAGTATCGCTTGAACTGTTCGTAAAGTCCTGCGATTTGTTCGCCGTGAAAATCGGTTGCGGACATAGGTTCGTCATCTTCACACGGATAACCTTCAATATAAACAGTCGTTTTACCGTTCGCTTTTGGAAAGACTGGCATATACTTTCTCTGCTTGAATTCAAAGTCGTTTATGGTATCCATGGTTTTCTCCGTTTGATTGTCGATATTAGATAAAAGGTACAGTTACAATTTTGGCAGGATGCATCCTATCCCGAATTTCTATTTCGATTTTATCATCTTCAGTTATTGTTTGTGAGGTTACAATGGCGAAACCGATATTGCATTTCAGGCTTGGAGAAGGTGCTCCACTCGTTACTTCACCAATAAGGTTTCCATTTTGATAGATGGCATATCCGCAACGGGCAACAGCACGATCGAGCATCTGAAAACCTACCGTCTTTTTTGCAATGCCCTTCTTTTTTTGTGTAAGGAGTGCCTTTTTGCCGATAAATTGGCGGTTTTTGGATTTGACGAATTGACTGAGTCCAACTTCAAAAGGGGTTGTGTCGGCGTTCATATCTACACCGTAGAGTCGGAGTCCGGCTTCAAGACGCAGCGTATCGCGCGCGCCGAGTCCTATAGGCTGTCCTTCTGCCTCTATCACGGCAGGATAGAGCGCATTCCATAAGTCTTCGCCGCTGTTTGCCTGAACATATAACTCAAAACCGATTTCGCCCGTATATCCGGTGCGTGAAATTACGGTAGGTATCCCAGCCACTTCACCCACTATAAACCGAAAAAAGGAAATCTCAGAGACATCCAGTTCGGGAACGAAAGGGTTTAAAATGTCTATTGATTTTGGACCTTGTAGTGCGATGAGAACCGTTTCGTCGCTCTGGTCTTTTATTTCTGCGTCCGTGTCGTTGTGACTCTGAACCCATGCCAAGTCTTTTTCAATGTTCGCGGCGTTGACGACGAGCATATAGTGGTTATCCGTATACCGGTAAATAAGGAGGTCGTCAACGATTCCGCCTGCTTCATTACAAAAGAGCGTATACAAAACCCGTCCATCCGTTAAACGTCCGACATTGTTGGTACTGAGTTTTTGTACTAACTCGTTCGCGCCACGTCCGCGAATCTCGAATTCACCCATGTGCGACAGGTCAAACAAGCCGACAGTTGTTCGCACAGCGAGATGTTCCTTAACAATACTGGTGTATTGGATCGGCATCTCCCATCCGCCGAATTCGGTAAATTTGGCGTTGAGGGTTTTATGGACCTGGTAAAGCGGTGTTTTCTTCATCTTGGAAATCCTTTAATCCGATAAATTCTGATTCAGATGCGCTTTAAAGTCCGTAGATACGTGCGAGATTCTCGCCGAAAATTAGTGCTTCGGCATCATCTCCGAGTTCTAACCGTTTAAGGGCATTAATAACCTGAATAGGTCGGTATTCCGGCAAATTAGAACCGAAGACAATCTGTTCGGGCCCGAGTTCATCGACCGCTTTTTTTACCTCAGTTGGAACAACGGTGTCTGGGTCTGTTCCCCAACGACGATGGAACCGTAAGATAGTGGTCCCGAGCGAGACATTCTTGTTCGCTTTTGCGACAGAGATACCCGCGTTTAAATCGTCTGGAAATCCCATGTGATCCATGATAACAGGCGTTTCTGGTACCCAACTGGCGACGGTGCCGATACGGTTTGGATGACAATTGTTAGGTCCGGAGTGAATCGAGATGATAAGTCCATAGTTGCGGGCGGCTTCAACGACGGGACGCACGATAGGATCATCTACATTGTAGTTGTGAACAGCAGGCATCAGTTTGATTCCACGCATTCCCCAGTTTTCAGCAGCCAACTTGACCTGATCAACAGGTTCCGGTTCTGTGGGGTGGACAAGCGCGCAACCGAGGGCGCGTGGATTACCGCGGATCGCCTCGGCAAGTTCACTGTTTTCTGGAAGCGGTTGGGTATTCGGCATAATAACAGCGACATCCATGTCGGCTTCGTCCTCTAATGCCAACAACGCCCCCAAATCAAGTTTGCCGTTTTCGTCACGAAATGAATCGTTAAGATAGGCTTCAAAATCGCCTCGCATGAGAAAACTCCTCTATTGTTCTGTGTTGATAGCAGTTTCATTGATAAGAATTGTGCCATCCATACTTTTTTCGATGTCAACGGATTCACTTATGAGTGCTTTTACAGTGTTTCGGTAAGAGGCGTAGGTAGATTTTGCTGTGTCGGTGTCTCGGAAACGGATGATAAAAACGATCTGTGCCTCTGTCCAATCCTTTGGGTCTGGGCTATTTTTGTAGTGTGCAGAGATTCCGACTGCTGCATCTGTCAGTTGTGGGACATTAGTAGGTAATGTGCTGTAGATTTGTCTTAATGTCCAATTTGACCGAAATAATTTCGTGCTTCCATATATCTTGTTGTTGTTAGGTAGGTGCGTGAGCATACTCGATTCTGGTGGCGGGTCTTTAATCTCTGCTGCTACGGCTTTCGCGAGTGCGATCATCCCCTCACGGATACCGGTTGCGAATTCGTAGCCTTCAATCTGAATAAAGTACTTCCCTTTTGCGAAGCGGAGATAGCCCCCTGAGAGCATCGCCTTAGCACCGACCCATTCAAATTTCATACGTGGATAGGTATAAAATTTATAAATACCGTAGGCGTTTTCCGGCGTTCCCATATCAAAGATTTCGAGTAGAATCAACGGCTTTGAACCGAATTGAGGGGCTTGGTATTCCGCCTCTGCTTGCCGTTGAAATCCGTAAGCGTAGTAAAGGTCTGGTGAAGCGGCTGCCGTTTTCGCCCGATCTCGATATAGTGTATTCCCGAGGTATGTAGAAGGTGCGCGCGACTGTAACCACCCGAGTAGTTCTCCTCCATCTGGTAGAAGGTGCTCTGGTGCCACTGTTGTCTTTAGGGCA
>JAJEET010000102.1 GCA_022820835.1 Candidatus Poribacteria bacterium | reverse complement strand
CTTTTGTATATTATCTTGTGGTAGGAGCGAGTTGTGCTCGCGATCTTTTGTATATTATCTTGTGGTAGGAGCGAGTTGTGCTCGCGATCTTTTGTATATTATCTTGTGGTAGGAGCGAGTTGTGCTCGCGATCTTTGTAGCCTTCAAATTTGGCGTGACGTACGACACAAGGAGGAGCGCATTGTCAAAGTTTAAAATTTTTATCACACGTCCGATTCCGGAAGAGATTGTCGAGAAATTAGCGGAAGAATGCGATATTGACATGTGGCACACGAGCGCGATCTTGCCACCTATCGCCGAAAAGATTCCGCCGCTTGACGGGTTAATGACCTACGGACACGAGCCGGTCTCTCCAGAAATGATTGCTACTGCCCCGAACCTGAAAGCGATCTCCGTTGTCGGGGTCGGTTATGATCACGTCCATGTTGAAGCGTGTCGAGAACGCGGCATCGCCGTCGGGCATACCCCCGGCGTCCTGAGCGGGACCACAGCCGATATGACGATGGCACTCCTGCTCGCTGCGGCACGAAACATTGTTCCTGCCTATAACCACGTCCAAGTGTCAAAGCAGTGGAAGTACTACGACCCAAATATCCTTTGGGGTACCGATGTGCATCACGCGACGTTAGGGATCATAGGCATGGGTAGAATCGGGTACGCCGTTGCTAAGCGTGCCAAAGCGTTTGACATGCGGGTTCTCTACAATAATCGTGAACGTCGTCCCGATTGGGAAGAGGAACTCGGTGTAGAATATACGTCTATTGAAGACCTTCTGCGTGCCTCTGATTTCGTGTCGCTCCATGTTCCGTTGACCGAAGAGACAACGCACCTCATCGGCAAAGCTGAACTCTCACTCATGAAAAATACCGCTATTTTAGTCAATGTCGCCAGAGGCCCTGTCGTTGACCACTACGCGCTCTATGACGCGCTCAAAAACGGACAGATTGCTGGTGCCGCCGTTGACGTAACCGAACCGGAACCAATTAATACCGATCATCCATTACTCAGTTTAGATAACATCCTCATCGCACCGCATCTCGGCAGTGCGACTGTCCAAACCCGGATGAAAATGGCGACAATGGCGATGGAGAATTTACTCGCTGGATTGAAAGGCGAGCAGCTGCCTTATGGTGTCCTCCAACCAAATTTTCCATAGTAGGAGCGAGCTGGGCTCGCGATCCTCTGGTAGGAGCGAGCTGGGCTCGCGATCCTTTGGTAGGAGCGAGCTGGGCTCGCGATACCAACATCACTGCATATACGACACTAACTGAAACAAGGAGGAAAAATGTTAGAGAAACTATTTGCGTTGAAAGACCACGACACTTCTATAAGACGTGAACTGGTCGCGGGTCTCACAAATTTTATGACGATTTCGTACATAATCTTCGTGCAACCCAATTTTCTTTCAGCCGCCGGCATGAATCATGGTGCTGTCATGGTTGCGACCTGCATATCCAGTGCACTCGCAACATTCCTCATGGCGTTTCTAACGAATTACCCAGTTGTTTTAGCGCCCGGCATGGGGCTTAATGCCTATTTTGCATTCGAGATATGCAACCCCAGTTCAGGCTTACCGTGGCAAGAAGGATTAGGCATCATTTTCATAGCAGGGCTGCTGTTCCTTATACTCTCGTTTGTCGGCATCCGTGAAGCCATTATGAACGCGATTCCCACGTCGCTCCAAAACGCGATTGCAATTGGGATCGGGTTGTTCATTGCGTTCATCGGGCTGCAGATGAGTGGTATCATTGCAAAAGATCCCAATACATTTGTAACGCTCGGTGCGCTTGATGACAAAAACGTGCTACTCTCTATTTTCGGCATCGCTGTAATGCTTGCACTCCTTGCACGGAAAGTGAAAGGCGCGATCTTGATGGGTATCTTGGCAGCAGCCGCTGCGAGCCTTATCGTCGGGGTCACCAATTTTGACGGAATCGCTAAGATGCCGCCATCCATTGAACCGACCTTATTTAAATTACGGTTCCCTAACATCTTCGCCAAACTGGAATTGATTCCAGTTCTCTTTGTGTTCTTCGCGATTGACATGTTTGATAGTATCGGCACACTCACAGCGATCGGATATAGAGCGCAACTCATGGAAGCCGGAAAACTCGCCAAAGCGCGACGCGCACTTATGACCGACGCAGCCAGCACTGTCGGGGGTGCCTGTCTCGGAACATCCACTGTAACATGCTACATCGAAAGTGCAACAGGTATCGCTGAAGGCGGACGCACTGGGCTCACCGCTGCCTTCACTGGGATACTCATGTTGCTCGCGCTCTTTTTCCAACCGCTGGTCCAACTCGTCGGCGGCAGCTACCCCATTAACCCGATTATTGGCCCCGCGCTTATCGTTGTCGGCGGCTTGATGCTCCGGAACATCAGCCAGATTGATTGGGAAGACATCACCGAATCGATTCCTGCATTCCTTACAATGCTGATCATGCCGCTCTCTTTCAGCATTACAGATGGCATCGGCTTCGGGCTTGTTTCGTTAGCGTTTCTTAAGTTGGTAACCGGACGTAGGGCAGAGGTCCATCCGATCATATACTACTTCGCACTCTTCTTTATCGCCTGCTACATCGGCGGTCTGTAGAAGCGTTCTGCCCGCTCAAGATCCTCAGGGGTGTTGATGTTAAAAAAAGAGATACCATCAGGGTCAAAAGCCTGCCAGACTTCAGGTGAAACACTCTTTATAGATGCGCGTTCTTGTAGTGCGTGGACGCGCAACTCAGATTCGTGCAGCATCAACTCGATGATAGGTAGACAGCGTTTAGAATAGACGGCACACAATGTTTGGAGGGTTATCTGATCAAGATTGCGGTTGGCGGGATTTTCTCGGCATGTCCAAGGCATCACAGCATCGTAATCGTCCAAAACGGAGATGAGATAAGTAAGCAGTTTCGGTACTAAAAACGGACTATCGCACGCAACGCAGAGCGCAGCGTCATGCGAAGCGGTCATCAAGCCGGTATAGATACCACCCAACGCGCCAGCGTCTGGAACAATATCGCTGTACATCGGCAGGCCGAGATGCGCGTATTCATTCGGTGTGTTCGTAATAAGAAGCAGTTCGTCCGTAAAGGGACGGATGCAACGGATAACATGCCCAATAAGCGAATCGTCTCCGAGTTGTATCAACGCCTTATTCTGACCCATCCGCCGACTCGTCCCGCCTGCGAGGATCACACCGGTAACCGACATCGGTTTTTTATACGCGTTTGATGACATCGACAATTAACTCACCCACCTGTTGTAGACGCTCCATATTGAGTAGATCAATCCGATCTCGTTTTGAATGGATTTTCAACGCGACCCGACCGACACCTTTAGCCGTCAACGTAACCGTTTCAAACCCGCGACTGGCAATCGGAATACTGTCCAACCCGACCCCGACTGGCAGGTAACGCTCCGAGACCCGAACCCCGAGTGATTCTCCAGATATGCGAAAAAGGTCCATTAACCCCCGCGTTGTATGAACCGGTGGTATCCCATAGCGTGTAACGATGCTAACGCCGTTACCAACCCCGAGGCCATCTAAATTAATAACGTAGGTGTTCTCTCTATCGTATTCATCGGCGTGCACTTGGATATAACGCAATGCGCCGCACATACCATACTCTTCTGCACCAGTGGCGAGGAACGTTATCGATTTTTTCACGTCAAGTGCCATCACCGCGCGCGCCACTTCAAGCATAACACCGACACCGGAAGCGTTATCGAACGCGCCGGGAGAACGGTTCAGCGTCGTATTGGCTTGTAATAACAACAAGCATAAAACCGTGATTCCAGCAACGGACCAGACGATGTAATCGTAGGAGTTGGGTAACCCAGCCCCCACAGTGCCGAGATTAATGACCGACACAACCGTTAATGCTACAAGACCGATGATTGCCATACCGTAAGACACAGCGCGCGCTGCGATCGGTAATGTCTGTGATTTGGAGTCGTAGTGTGCAACAAAAAGTAAAGTCGGCGTATTGCCATTTTTTTTCTGACTATTCGTTGCGATGATGTTCTCCGTGCGGAGTCTTCTACCGACATTATACAACCCTTCAAATCGTCTCTGCCACTGTGTAAAGAACAGTGCTATGAAGAGACTAAATAGACAGAGGAGACAGACGGGTATCGGGAACCGGTCCCCGATCCACGGCACAGACAAAACGATGGGTATAAAGAGCGCAGAAATGATACGCGGCAAAACTTCGGCGGGGAATTTTGTAAACGAGAAGGGTTCCCATGAAACATCGAATCCCAATTCCGTAAATTGCGTAACGATATAGTCTTGCACTTCCGCCTCACCCGCGCTGTCCACCAATCTCGGGGTAGCGAGTTGTGTGATGTGGTCGTATGCGCGCGCTGCATCGTAGGCGAGGTGGGTATCCATCGTAATTACTTCAATCTTTGCCTAACTCCGCCCGGAATCGTCTGCCTAAACGTCCCTTGAGCGTACCAGCAATTTGGCGTTCCGACTGCGCAATATTGCGCAGTTCGTCAGGGTCATTTTCCAAATCGTATAATTCGGTAACGTCATTGTAGTTTTCGATGAGTTTATGGGTCGCTGTGCGGATACACCGGAAGCTTCGGAGTGCGCTGACGGTTTCGGATCGATGCGTTTGAGTTTCACCACGGAGCAGCGGCGCAATAGAGCGTGCGTCAATCCGAGGTAACACCGGCACCCCTGCGAAGTCACAGATTGTCGGGTTCAGGTCAATGAGTTCAACCAAACCGTCTGAAATCTGATTTTTGGGGATGCCGGGTCCAGCGACGATAAGTGGTACTCGCAGCGAGGCTTCATAAGCGACGCTCTTGGTATAGAGTCCGTGATCACCGAGCATTTCGCCGTGGTCGCTCGAATAGATGATATAGGTATTGTCAAGCATCCCTCGCTGTTCGAGTGCGCGAAGCATCTCGCCGATCTGGTCATCAATGAGTTCCGTCGCGGCGCAGTATTGTTGTCGTGTTACAGTAATCTCTTCAGGACTGATATCGACGACGCGTCGCTTCACCCATTCAGGTTTTCCTTCCATATTGTCAACAATAGCTGGAAGCATCTCTGCGTTCCGATATTTCTCGCCGTATTCAGTCGGAGGATCGAAGGGGTCATGGGGTCCGACGAAACTGACGAACATGTGCCACGGGAAGTCATCCGGAATGGTCTCGATAAATTCCGTTGCGCGCCTGCCGATGTAAGTATCCGCGAAATCTTCTGTTGAGAGGACAGAATCGTGTGAACCGTTTTTAATCCAGCTGCCACGACTCCGTTTCCGATAATCCTCGTGAAACGCCTTGAGCATACCTTTTTCCTCAAGATAGTGCGTATAAGGACCGATAGGTGTCGGCGAACTTCCGGCGTGCATCTTGCCCTCACACTCCTCAGGATGCGTGAAACCCCAACTATATGTGCGGGGTCGGTCGCCGTAGCGTCCGTTGTAACCGTCCGGTTTGGCGAGGTCAAGTTTTCCGACACATCCGACACGATAGCCGTGGTCACGGAGCTGTTGGTAGTAGGTCGGCACAGTGGCAGGCAAAAAACTGCCATTATCCACCGCTCCCACGCGAGACGGTTGCAAACCGGATGCCAGTGCGATCCGTGAGGGGGCACAAACGGGCGCATTGACTGTGCAGTTTGGAAAACTTACACCGGCTTCTGCTAATCGTCGCAGATTAGGTGTCCTGAGTGCGGTCGGCGCATTCTCAGCGGTTTCGAGATAATCATATCGGTGCTGGTCGGACATGATAAAGAGTACGTTGGGTCTGTCAGTTTTTCGGGTCATCTTAATTATTCCGTAGTTTCTCCATACGTTAACGTGTGGGGTGGCATCACAAGTACACGGAGCACATTTAGGCAACTTATAGCGTTGGGATCGCTAACTGTTTACAGATTTCTTTAGCCAATTGATTATCAATTTCAGTATGACGAGGCACAGGAGTTTTCGTATTCATCACAGAGTTCCCCCATACGGCGTGCCTTTTCCCTTCACGAATCAAAAAACAACCGTGCTTCTTGAGATGTTTAATTAACGCTCTTCGCTTCATATTTGGATCGCAACTGCCTGATAGCCATTTTCGACGAGGCTAATGGCTTCCTCGCGGTTGATTTCGAGTATTTCGCCGAGCGTTATTTTCAGTGTATCCAGCAATTCATCGCGCGTTTTTTCTTGGCAATTCACGCTCGGAATTTCCTGGATACGCCCGACCCACCACTCTCCGCGTTGCTGGATGAGCGCAGTATAGGTATGTGCCACGGGGTTCTCCTTCCTTTGTTGTTTAAGGTTTATTATACACACGATTATATCAATTTTCAACGAAAAATAACTACTATTAGAGTAATACCCTTGCCAAAATCTACCGAGTATGTTATTATGTCTCCATAATTCTTTAGGACTTACGCAGCCCCCTGGCAGGCGGGGTTTCAAACCCCCAACAAACACCCCAGCAAAAACCTTGCAGTGCGTGATAGGTAAGTTATCATGGAAAATGCATAAGTCTTGTTCTTAAAAAGGAGACTCACATGGCAGTTTTTTTACATACACGGGTTCGCGTCAGCGACCTTGACGGTTCTATCAATTGGTATTGCGATCACTTAGGGTTTAAAGTCCTCAGTCGGAGCGATAAATCTCCGGCAGGCAACCAGATCGTACATCTCGAACTTCCGGGCAACGCCCATACGTTAGAGTTGACCTACTCACCCGATTTCGAGCTTCAGGTCCAAGAAGACCTAATGCATTTCGCTATCGGTGTCCCCGATATTGTCGAATTTTGCGACGGATTAGAAAAAGCCGGATTGGAGATTTGGCCCGACGAATGGCGCAAGCAGTTCACGTCCGGTGGCATGAAGATGGCATTCATTACCGATCCCGACGGTTACGAAGTCGAAATCTTAGAACGCAAAGACGCTGCTGGCGATCCGCTTGACGTTCTTGACGAATCTTAAATCGTAACTTGTAGGTTGGGTTGAACGAAGAGAAACCCAACAAAATCCCGTAGGTTGGGTTGAACGAAGAGAAACCCAACAAAATCCTGTAGGTTGGGTTGAACGAAGAGAAACCCAACAAAATCGGTTAGACGTAAGGCCAAAACTGATTCCACGCCGTCAGCCAATCTTTTGCCCGGCTTTCAACGGTGACAGGACCAGTGATCTCGATCCCCGATCGTCCCTTAAATTCAGCGAGTTTTTCCACGCTTGCGAGTTCAATCTTGATTGTCGTCGGTGTATCTGGGACGTAGGGTTTAACGCGTGTGAAATCCGTGAGTGTCGCTTTTGTTGCATCTTCAATCAATTGACGTGCGCGAACGGGTGGCAGTTGTCTTGCGCTAAATCGACTTAATCCTTTTTTCACAGCGACTGTTGGTAGTTGATCGCCGAGGAGTTCTTTGGCTTCTCGGCAGACTGCCGCGTCGCCTGTAACAAGCGCGATTGGTACACCGTAAGCACCGTTGAGCGCAGCGTTCACGCCAGTTTCACCGACCAAATCGTCATTGAACCACAGGTTCCGGTATTGAACACTCGAAATGGTATGGCACAGAACACCATCAGGTGTGCCGTTCCGGGCATGCATACCGATAAGTAAGCAGGCATCGCAACCCTGTTTCCACATATCGTCGTAGCGTCCCCAGCCGTGATGTGCGACCCATTCGCAATCCGGGTGAATCTTATCCGGGATGAGCGAATTAAAGGTCCACTCCTGTCCTGCACCGTGGCAATCCACGACAACGACTTCCGTCGCCCCTGCCGCTTTCGCCCCGCGCACTGCGGCGTTTATCTCTTCCGTATAGAGGTGTCGTCCCTCTTCAAACATCGCCGCGCCACCGTTCACCTGCTCCCACACGACAATACCACTGACCCCTTCCATATCAGACATAATCAGTACTCGCACGTTCTATTCCCTCTTTCTGTTCGAGTCTATAGGCTTTCCTTCAGTATAAACCTGCCCGCTTAAAAACACAAGTAAAAAAATAGGTTGTTATCGTACTATAATCACGCCTTTTGGAAGATGAATTCCTCATCTTCAAAGTCTACAGCGATTGCGTCGCCGTCTTGGAAAGTGCCCTCCAGAATCTGGATCGCTAATGGGTTGAGGATATCGCGTTGGATTGTCCGACGAAGCGGTCGCGCCCCGTAGACCGGATCAAAGCCGCGTGTTACCAACGCCTCGTTGGCAGATTCAGAGAGCGTTAGGGTCATCTCTTTTTCAGCGAAACGTTGGCTCAGCTGCGTCAACTCCAGTGTGACGATCTGTTTCAACGCTTCAATATCGAGTCGATCGAAAATAATCAAATCGTCGATACGGTTCAGGAACTCCGGCGGGAAATGCGATTGTACAGCTTCCATCACCTTCCGACGGATTTCTTTCTTGTCTAAAAGTGCGTCGCTAATCCACTGGCTACCGATGTTAGAGGTCATAATAACGACCGCGTTCTTGAAATCGACAGTGCGTCCTTGCCCATCGGTCATTCTGCCATCGTCGAGCATCTGAAGTAGAACGTTGAACACCTCTGGATGCGCCTTTTCCACCTCGTCAAGGAGAATGACGCAATACGGATGCCGTCGAACTGCCTCCGTCAATTGTCCGCCTTCATCGTATCCGACGTAACCGGGGGGTGCCCCGATTAATCGGGAAACGGTGTGCTTTTCCATGTATTCGCTCATATCAATCCGTGTGATAGCGTTGGCATCGTCGAAAAGGAATTCAGCGAGCGACTTGGCAAGATGCGTTTTACCAACACCGGTGGGTCCCATGAAAAGGAAAGAACCGAGCGGTCGATCGGGGTCACCGAGTCCGACGCGCGCACGACGGATAGCATTAGAGACAGCACCCACTGCTTGCTCTTGTCCGATCACCTGTTCGCGCAGCCGTTCTTCCATATTGACGAGTTTCTGGGTCTCACCTTCCATAAGCCGATAAACAGGGATGCCGGTCCACTTCGCCACGATTTCGGCGATGTCTTCCGCACTTACCTGCTCTTTGAGCATCTGTGTGCCTTGCGTATTCTTTTCTATCGCATCCTGCACAGTTTTGAGTTGCGATTCGAGTTCCGGTATCTTGCCGTACTCCAGTTCTGAGGCTCTGGCGAGATTGCCTGCGCGCTTGGCTTGATCGGATTCGGTGCGGAGTACCTCAATCTGTTCCATCAATCCGCCGATCTGCGTCAAATTTGCTTTTTCGTTCTTCCATCTCGCTTTGAGTGAATTTGCTTGTTCTTCGAGTTCCGCAAGCTCAGCAGTCAGGTTTTCGAGACGTTGTTGTGATGCGCTGTCTTCCTCTTTCCCCAATGCTTGTTGCTCGATCTGGAGTTGAATGATGCGGCGTTCAACTTCGTCTATTTCTTCTGGGACGCTATCAATCTCAATCCGCAGGCGCGATGCAGCCTCGTCTATTAAGTCAACGGCTTTATCTGGGAGGAACCGTTCAGAAATATAACGTTTTGAAAGGGTCGCAGCGGCAACGATGGCGTTGTCTTGGATTTGTACGCCGTGATGCGTCTCATAACGTTCCTTCAAACCTCGCAGGATAGCGATTGTGTGTTCAACGGACGGTTCTTCAACCTGTACCGGCTGGAATCGGCGCTCTAAGGCGGCGTCCTTCTCAATATGCTTGCGATATTCGTCAAGCGTTGTCGCGCCAATACACCGCAGTTCACCTCGTGCCAATGCCGGTTTGAGCATGTTAGACGCATCCACAGCACCTTCTGCGGCCCCCGCGCCAACAATGGTATGGAGTTCGTCAATAAAGAGGACGACCTGTCCTTCTGCCTGCTCGACATCGGCAAGAACGGCTTTCAGTCGATCTTCAAATTCGCCACGGTATTTACTGCCTGCAATCAGGGCACCGAGATCGAGAGCGATGAGCCGTTTATCTCTAAGGCTTTCAGGAACATCTCCATCAGCGATACGTTGTGCTAACCCTTCGACTATCGCTGTTTTTCCAACACCAGGTTCACCGATCAAGACAGGGTTGTTTTTCCGTCTGCGGGAGAGCACCTGCATGACGCGGCGGATTTCGTCATCGCGTCCGATAACGGGGTCGAGTTTACCTGAAATCGCCTCTTGGGTGAGATCCCTACCAAATCGGGTGAGTGCTTGGTACTTATCCTCTGGGTTTTGATCTGTTATCCGCTGGTTCCCACGGATATCGACGAGTGCCTTGAGAACCTTATCTTTTGTTATACCAGACTCCTGAAGGATTTTACTGACCTCGGTCTGTTTCGCTTCAGTGCACGCTATGAGGAGATGCTCCGTACTGACATATTCGTCTTTGAGGACTGTCGCCTCTTTGAACCCAGCGTCCAAAACGGATTGTAAGGCGTTGGAAATGCGCATTTGAGAAGCAGCACCTTGCACTTTTGGTGCCTTCTCAACGGCATTTTCCACTGCGGATGTAATTTCAACGGTATCAACACCCAACTTCTGGAAAATTGGTATGACAATCCCGTCAGGTTGATGGAGGAGTGCCAACATCAGGTGTTCGACGTTGAGTTCCGGACTTTGGGCATCCGTAGCTAGGTTCTGTGCTGTTTCCAGTGCTTCTTGTGCTTTAATTGTGAGTCTATCAAATCTCATGATGTACCTCCACTGTTGTGTCTATTTTATGTCGTAAATTGATTGTACGAATGACACTTAACAATAAGCAAATTTCATGCCATCTCTGCTTTTGCCGGTGTTGTTTATTTAAATTATGGGCGTTACTGAGTTTGAGAGGATTTACGGGCAGTCGGAAACGTATAGCGAACAATAGTGGGTACGTAATTTTAACGCAGAGAAGAGGTCTACTTGTCAATTGTGGCAGGAACGGATGCCACTTTGGCAACCGAGGTGCAGATTTGGCAGGTTTTTGATGCGGCGATCCTTCGGTTCGTAGATTGAACCGACAATATCTCCGATAATCGCCCCGAGCATATCTCTGTCCTTTAAAAGCAATGTAGGGCTGAAGCGTGGATGCCTCACCCTACAACAAACAGGTATTGAAGGCGGGGTTACAAACCCCGCCTGCATGCGATTGTGTAAATCCTGAATAACTTCTATTGGCGTGTTCTTTGTGCTTTGATGCTTGCCCACGTCGTGGTAAATTTGTCTTGTGGTTCAACGCTTACGACGGGTGTTGCATACTCTGCAAAATCGGCTGCATCGAAAGCGGAATTGTAGACGACGACTTCATCTATGATACCACCGAAGTAGTGGATGTTAGTGCCTGAACCGTCCTCATCGTGGAAAACAGCGTTAGCGTTGACATGGGCGATCCCGATGTCGTCGCCGTGTCCGTAGAGTGCACCACCGTCTTCGCTTGCGATAAGTTCACCGTTAAGCCACATCTCAAATTTACCGGGTTCAACTGCGTTTGTGGCCTCTCGAATAACCAATCCAACGTGATACCATACACCCGACTCTACTGGTGCAGAAGGAAAGGCACCAGGCCACTGATATTCAGCGCGGTTCCAACCAGCGACATAAACCTGTCCATCAAAGACGTTGATCACAAGACCGCGTGTCCGTCCGCCTTCTTCAAAGATCGTCTGCTTCTGTTCGGTGACATAGACATCAGTGCAGTTAAAATAGGCAGCGATCGTCCGATCGGTGTAGAAGTCAGGTTGTGCAAGCGTATTGATACCTACGGAATCCGGGAGTTTGACACCATCATCGACACCGTCAAAAAGCAGTGCGGAGCCAACAATGCCGTCAACAACTTCTGGGTCCCCGACGATGTTTCCATTTAAGCCTTTGCCGGAGCTGTCTGCGGCATCGCCGTTGTCAAAATTCCATTCCCCTTCAAGTGCCGCTTCATCTTTCGCAGCGTAAGAGATTACGGCTACAAACATGAGTAAGAGACTAAAAATAAAAATAAAACGATATTTTGCCATTGTGACATATCTCCTTTATAGATTCAGGACTTACGCATGCTGCTCTTTTGTAGCATAAACTGTTAGTTTGTGTCCCCAGAACGTTGTGTTTTCCGAAAAATCTCATCTAACATAACGGACTAAAGTCAAAATTGCGTAAGTCTTGAGATTGTTATTGTTGAATAACGTAATTCTGATATTGAGGTTACTTCTGTGTTCGTTGGGTTTTCAGAGTTGCCCAAGTCGTTGTGAATTTACCTTGCGGTTCAACGCTTAACCCTTGGGCGGCTTTACTAAAATCACCTTGGTCGAAAGCAGAACCGTAAACGACGACCTCGTCAAGTAGGCCTTCAAACCAATCAATATTAGTTCCACTGCCGCCTTCATCGTGATAAACAGCGTTTTGGTTGGTAAATCCGATCCCGATGTCGTCGCCGTGGGCATGGAGTTGACCGCCATCCGCCTTATCGACTAATTTGCCATCGAGCCACATCTCGAACTTGTCCTTTTCCACTTTACCGGATGCGTTGCGAATGACCAAGCCGACGTGGTACCAACGTTTCGACTTAACTTCCGCAGAAAGCCATTCACCGTTCCAATTATATTCGGCACGATTCCAACCCCCAACATAAACGCTGCCGTCGAACACATAAATGACTAAACCGCGTGTGCGTCCACCCTCTTCAAAAATTACCTGTTTCCGACTGTCAATTCCGACATCATCGCAGTTGAAGTATGCAGCGATTGTTCGGTCGGTATAGGGACCGCCGGTGTTTATGTCCGCGGAATCTGGAATCTTTATACCATCATCTTCACCGTTGAAATCCAAAGCTTTTCCAACAATACCATCAACGGATTTTGGCTTTCCAGCAAAGTTCCCGTTGAGTCCTTTTTTTGAACTGTCTTTGGCAGTACCGTCGTCAAATGTCCAGTTCCCTGCGACGGTTGCTTCATCGCGCTGCGCGTCCGCAGGCATAATCGGTAATAGTACGCACAATAGTAGAAGAATACTACCTGTGCAAATCAATCCTCGAATCATTTAATACCTCCTTGCAGATTTCGTTTCTATATGCTTGAAGCGCAATCTTCTGAGCGGGATATATCTTAGTATCAAACTTGTTGCATACATAACTTGCATCTAATTATTGAAAATTAGCGAAATTTTGTCAACAGAAAAATTTTCAATTTTCTGGAAAAGGCACAATTCTCGCGTATAGTTGCCTTAACGCGAACTGTAATAACCGAGAAAAGCGATGTCTCGCAACCCTCGAAAGAGTTTTCGCCGAATCCTGAAACGGCTATTTGCCCAAGTCCCTATATATCGCTCCGCATCACGCGGGTCGAGCTGCGTAAATTGACGCGTCTTCCCGATAAAGAGAGATGGCCCCCATTGGAATAGATGTAAACCGAAACGGAGCTGTCTCCGCAATGTCTTCGGCAACTGTTTAACAAACGCATCAATAGTGATAATGGGTACTTCCAACATTGCATCGCGTGGTACCCCGACCATATACGCACTGAGATATCTGAGGATCTCATGTTCAGATTGTGAAAAAAAGTAGGTGGTACTTGGTTTTGTTTTAGACATCAGGTTCTTCAGGCGGTTGTGATAAGGATTCACACAATTCGCGTGCCTCTATAACGGGTTCCGCCTCACACGGACGAATTTCCATCACCTTTAAGATGTCCGAAGGCAGTTGCTTGAAGATTTCGTCCCACGCAAGGTCTCCAGTACCTGGCGGATGATACGCCTCAAGCCCTTGAAGGTCGTGTAGATTTACGCCGATGAGATGCTCGGCATAATCCGTAAGCCATCTGTCTGCCCAACAGAGACCGAGTTTTTCCTGCCGTGCTGCGTGTGCGACATCGTGCCAATACCGCATCGGACTCCCGTAAAATTCTGCGAAGAGCAGTCCGACCTCATCAAAATTCGGGATTTGATAGTACTGTGGACGATTCTCAATCGCGATACAGAGTTCCATCCGTAGTGCGTGTTCGTTTAATTCATCCAGACTCCGTAAGACAGCATCTTGGTGTTTCTGCGCCTTGCGTTTCCGCCATTCGGTTGCTTCTGTCACTTTTTGGCTGAAGGCTTCAAACTCGCGTTCGCCATACGTGTACAGATCCGTCATTAGATACGACCGATCATACGTATCAACTTCGCCGAGGTGGAGGACAACGATCGGAATTTCCAAATCAAGTGCGAGTTCCATCGTTCGGACAGTGCGTCGGATCGCCTCCTTTCGCTCGTCTGTATTGAGACTCGAAAGCTGGAGTATGTCCTTTTCAGCATCCGCTTGCGATGTTCCGGGTAAAATAGGACAAAAGTTATGGATGGAGCAGGGCGGATTTTCACGGAGGGACGGCTTCAGCTGCTCAATCTGATCCGGTGTGAGATGTCTGCTGAGTTCGAGTGTTTCAAAACCGAGGTTTTTGAGTTCATCGAACAGGGCTGCACCGTCCTGCTGTTTCAAAGCGTTCCACAATGTTGAGATTGCTAACATCTTGGCTATTGGCTTTCGGCTATCGGCTTTCAGTAAAACAACTTCTACTAAATTGTCCGTTTACTGATGGCTGTGCCTTAGATATATTGAAAAGTATAACGATACACACCGGCGATCTCTACTACTTTACGATTACTTTTCGTCCTTTGATTTTTAGTTTGCCTTCGGCGTACCATTTGATCACTTGCGGGTAGAGTTTGTGTTCTTCAACCTGAATCCGGTTGTGTAAAGATTCATCGTCGTCGGTATCCAGGACCGGGACAACTGACTGTGCGATAATAGGACCGGTGTCTACGCCTTCATCAACGAAGTGGACAGTGACACCTGTGAATTTTACGCCATACGCTAACGTATCCGCGACAGGGTGCGCCCCTGGGAATGCTGGCAAAAGTGTCGGATGAACATTGATAATACGGTTTTTGTATTTTCGGACGAAAGGCGGTTGAAACAGCTTCATAAACCCCGCGAGAACAACGAGTTCTGCGTCATAGTGTTCAATGAGCCTCGAAATTTCGGCATCAAAATCGACACGAGTCGCGAAATATTGAGTTTTAACGACGTGTGTCGGTATGCTGGCGCGTTCGGCCCGTGTGAGTGCATAAGCCTTCTGTCGATCGCTAATTACGACTGCAATTTCAATTCCGCTTGTTGCGTCTTGATGGAGTTTTTCAATCAAGGTTTGGAGGTTCGTTCCGCTCCCTGATACGAGGACTGCAATTCTCAATCTTGATCCTTTACCAGTATGAATTATTTGTCGTCTGTCCTTCGGGGATAGGGACCCAAACGCCACCGGTCTTGTCTGCCACCTGCTGCTGAAAGTCGTCATAAGTGCCAACGACGTTGACGAGGACATTCTTTTGTTCTAACATTTGTGTAATGGCGAGCGGTGAGTATTCACCTTCTGCGGGTTCATCTGTGACCAAAATGAAATAAGGTTGCGCGTTCGGACGGAGTTTGACCCGTCGCATTCCTTCTGCCACAGCATCAAGTAACGTTTCATCGTCTTGGCACGGTAATTCCACGATTTTCTGGATCTGTTTGAGCGTTTGCGGCGGGTTGTAGACATTTATCATGTTCACCGAGGCGCGTGACCGAAAACGTACAACGCCTATCTGATAGTCTATGAAGGCGTTATCCCAGTCCCGAACGAGGATTTCAAGTTGCTGCAAAAAACTGGGGAGTTTATCTTCCATACTCTTGCTACTATCAATAAAGAGAACAATATCGACGGGGATGCTGCCACCGAATCCCAATGCTGCATCGCCGACTTTTGCGACATCTTCCCATTTCGCATTGCGTAGCGACACGGCTTTGTTTCTCGTTGTCAGTGTTCTATTGCTCCGTTGTGCCATTTGCGGTGGTGGTTCTTTAGGGATGAGATGCCACTTACCACCCGTTTGCGTGGCTAACAACTGATGCTCATCAAGTGGGAGACCGAGGACGTTTACATAGACACCAAACTCCCGGCAGTACGCGATGGCGTTAGCGAGTGTCATCCCCTCGCTGCTTGTCAGCGGTTCGTCGGTAACCAAAATAAAATGCCTTTTCGACGTAGGACGGAATCGGAGCTCCTTAACCGTCTGCACAATAGCATCCAAGGCGTTTTCATCTCCACGAACAGAGATGTCTTGAAGGGTGCGTCTGTATTCTGTGAAACTCCTTGTCAATTGAACGACTTTGATTTTATTTCCGTCCCCGTCTGTCGTGAATTCTGTCACACCGAGCGCGTAATCTATTTTGGAGGCTTTGTAGACATCCACCATCTCCGTGAGATGCTCAATGACAGATCTGATATTGTCTCCCATACTACCGCTGGCATCAATCACGAAGACGACATCAATTGGACCGCCTTCACTCGTTTCGACGATCTCTTGTGCAAGTTTTTTCATCAGCATCGGAAACGCGATTTTCGGTAGTACTTTCCGTTTTTTTTCTATCTCTTCCAACACTGCTGGCGATATACCCTCTTCTTCCGCTTCCACTATTTTAAGGGTCGGAATCTTCGGGGTGCGTTGAACCCTGGGTGGGCCCGAACGTTTCGCACCGAAGGCGGTATCACCTGCTGGACTTGCGGCTTCCGTTTTTGATAGATTTCCATCTACCTCACGAAGCGTCCGAGCAGCCGTGCTAACATCCCCCCAATTTTGCGTTGAGAGGTCAAGAGACGGCGAGGGTGTCTCTTTTTGAACTTCGTCTTGTAAGCTGCGCCCCAAAGCCTGGCGCGGGGTCTCAGATGGAACAGCAACAGGTGATGCTAAAGAGGGTGGCGATTCGCCAGTACTAACATCTGTAAGATCGTGCACAGGCACGTGAAGACGCGGCGACAGTTTTTTTCGCAGAGGCTTCGGTCGGGCAGCGTGCTCGACTGAAATGAGTTCTGCTGTTAGACTTGATCTGTTAGGCACTATTGGCTGGTTCTGTACAACAATATAAAATGTTGTACAGAGAAAGAATAGATGGAACACCAGCGAAATGAATAACGCTTTGCGGGTTACTGAATTCGTTTTCCATTTTCTATACAAACCGGTTGCTGATTTCATTTTGGGACTCCGACCATAAGCGGTTATGGAGGAGCCGAGGCATCAGTGCCTCGGCAAACAGAGAAGGTCATTCCTTAAAGGGATATTACTTTCGGTGGAGATATGTTGTCAGTAAGCGTTTAGGGCGTTCATGCTGAATAACCTCCAGAGAGATTACTTTCTCGCTATTAAGTTCACGCAATTCTTCTCCAAACTTATCACCAGAAGGTTGATAAAGCGTTACCCCGACCATCGTAAAGACGGCAAAGGTTAGTATGGAGATATAAACTGGACTGCGAGTGCGAATATTGTAGCGCAGTTTACCCATCAACGCTGATAGGTTAGGCATCCACCCGAGTGAGATTTCAATGACCTGGCAAATACGTGTCCAGAGGGACTCTTGCTGCCGCTGATGCTGTGCAACTTCAGAGACACGTGCCATTACACCCGTTAAGAAGTCATCAGAAGCTTCCACATCTCCGGCATGTCGAAGGAAGTTGTCGGTGTGTATCAATCGTTGTAGATGACTGGCACAGATAGGGCACTTTTTGAGGTGTTGTCGGACGAGATGGCGTTTCCATGTAGGCAACTCTTTATCGATGTAAGCAGAGAGTTCGTCTGGATTTGCGAGGTTTGGCTCACATTTCAAATTGTGTGCCTTTGGGAATTCGGTCTGTTTATATTTTCTCATCGACTTTTTCCTCTCCTATTCCGGCTTTAATAAGCAGTTTTTTCATTTTTTGTCGCGCGCGGTGAATCAATGCTTTTACAGCACCGACGGAACATCCGAGGATTTCCGCCACCTCTTCATACCGTAGGTCTTGATATGTGACGAGCGTCAGTGCAACGCGCTGATTATCTGGTAATTGCGCAAGCGTCTTTCGGATAATTTGTCTCTGTTCCTTTTTTTCAAGCAGGACATCTGGCAGATAGCGGGTGTCTTGCATGATCTCGGTATGGTAAACATCCTCTCCTTCTTCAACGAGTTCTTCAAGGAAACAGGTGTTCCGACGTGAACGGTTCCGAATCTCATTTCTGCACAAATTTGTGGCGATTGTGTAGAGCCAACTTTTGAAAGACGCTGTCGGTTTATATCGGCTCGCACTCTTGAAGACACGTAGGAACGTCTCTTGTGAAAGGTCTTCAGCGCGGTGATAATCGTTGATGAAGCGGTGAATGTAATTAATTAATGGGTTCTGATACCGCCGCACAAGTAGTTCAAACGCGCCTATATCGCCTTTACGACATTTCATCATCAAATCTTCGTCTGAAACAAACATGTTTTTCTCCCCAGTGCCATTACGAAGTCTTAGCAGTAAGTTTCAACTTAATCCGCATTGCGTTTTTGTACGCGTTGATCGCCTCACGTCGCTTACCTTGGAATGTGTAGACGGATCCGAGTTCGGAATGTAACTCTGGATGATTCGGTATAAAACGGATCGCGCGTGTGTAAACGTCAACTGCCTCGTCGTAGCGTTTGAGCAGCCGGTAAGTCGCAGCGAGATTGAGGTGTGCTGTTGCTTCACTCGGTTCGCAGGCGACCGCCATTTTGTAAGCATCTATCGCTTTTTCATATTCACCGAGCATAAAATGCGCTAAACCGAGATGAAAGTGCGCTTCCGCCGATTCACGATTATGTTGGAGAACACGCTCAAATTCTTCAATTGCTTTTGCGTAATTTCGATCGTTCAAGGCATCGGCACCGTTTTTCAGGTGTCTCGCTGCGGTCTGATGCGTGTGAATATCAACACGCCCGCGTTGGATGAGTTCTTTTTGGACATCATTTGAAGAGATGGCGGAATCATCAGGCGTTAAGGCGTTTCCTTCATCGGTTTTTCTATCTTTCATCCGTTTTCCCTTTTATGACGCATGCACAATGCGGAACCCGATCACAAATTCCGCGTATCCTTTGCTAAAAAAATCGTAACTTGTGCAAGTACTATAGTCGTGGTTGTAGTACCATGCCCCACCACATGCGACGCGGAAATTTCCATCGTCGTCGTAAGGTGTGTCTGTCCACTCCCAGACATTGCCTACGATGTCGTAGCATCCGAAAGGGCTAACACCGTCCCTGAAACCAACAACGGGTGTCGTCGTGCCTGCGCCGAGTTCTGCGGTGTTGCACCGCGGTTTGTCAATCTCATATCCCCACGGAAAGAGCCTATCATCAGCACCACGTGCGGCGTATTGCCACTCAGGAAACGTCGGTAACCTACCACCGGCGTAACTGGCGTACGCCTCTGCATCCTCACAGGTGACCCAGACGACTGGATGGTCGCCTCTATTTGCTGGATAGATACCGTCTATCCAATCTTGAGGCGGTGCGTGTCCGGTGTTTTGGACGAACCGTTGGTACTGCGCGTTGGTCACAGGATAGACACCGATCTGAAATGCGTCTATCTCCAATGGTGTAGACGCTTCACCGATATAGGCTATCCCAGTCGGAATATTGACACTCACATCTAACGCTTGTAACGCTGCATCACGGATTTCTGTATTTTCGTGTGCAAGTGCATAACCGATTGGCGAGATAACTTCTCCGACAGGTGGCGTTGTCAGCTGCGGCATCGCCTCCCAACCGAGGTCTGTGCTTAGCAGTAACCGTGCGGCATCTGATAGCGACTCGTCAAAGTGCCAGGTCCAATAATTTTGGCACAGCTTTTGGACGGCATCCGGTGTCCTGCTCTCTGCCAGAGCGATACGAGACGCGCTCGACTTTGTGATATTTAGGATGTTTTTTGTTGTAACGCCGTTCGTGCGCTCCATGTTTACTATGATAGCATACAGAAATAGTTTTATGCAAGGTAATCTTTCAAAAAAATCGATCCCGATAAAACAGTCTAAATAATAACTTAACGTGAACTTGAAAATAAATCTGTAGGTTGGGTTGAGCGGTAAATACACATTAAAAACCTCATAATTTCGACAAATATGCCGCTTTTCAAGGCACTTTCCGCATAAATAGCGGTAGCGAAACCCAACATCCCACTTTTATCAAACTCACGTTAACTTACATGATACAGGACTTACGCATTTTTCCATTTACACACTGCAGGGTTTTTGTGGGGGTGTTTCTTCAGCGTTTAAAACCCCGCCTGCAAAGGGGCTGCGTAAGTTCTAATGATAATCGTAAGTCCTAAATTTGCAATATGAGCGTAGATGTGATAAAATTAAGGAGTCCAAAATTCAAAATATGATATGTTAGGAGCCAAATCTTATGTATAAAATCGGTCTCATCCCAGGCGATGGGATTGGCCCCGAGGTGACGCGTGAAGCGATGAAGGTCTTCGGGGCAGCAGCCGCAGAAGCAGGCATTCAATATGAAACAGTCGAATACGATGTCGGTGGTGATCGGTATCTTGCAACCGGTGAGGTACTACCGGATTCAGTATTAGAAGAGCTCCGTGGGTTAGACGCAATCTACCTCGGTGCCATCGGACACCCCGATGTTAAGCCCGGCATTTTAGAGAAAGGTATCCTGTTAAAGGTCCGGTTTGAACTTGATCTCTACATTAACCTCCGTCCTGTTAAGCTCTATCCTGGCGTACCGACCCCACTGAAAGACAAAGGTCCCGAAGATATTGATTTCATTATTGTTCGCGAAAACACCGAAGGACTATACGCTGGCATCGGTGGGTTCCTGAAACGTGGCACACGCGATGAAGTGGCGATTCAGGAGATGATTAACACTTACAAAGGCGTAGAACGCTGCGTCCGTTATGCGTACGAGTTGACCCAAAAACGGAAGAAAGAAAACACTTTAACGCTCTGCGATAAGGCAAATGTGCTCACTTATGCGCACGACCTCTGGCGCCGCGTTTTTGACGAAGTCGGTGAAAACTATCCTGACGTTAAAAAAGAATATGCGTTCGTCGATGCCACGACGATGTGGATGGTCAAGAACCCAGAATGGTTTGACGTGGTTGTAACGTGCAACATGTTCGGCGACATCATTACCGACCTCGGTGCGATGATCCAAGGGGGTATGGGGATCGCAGCATCCGGAAACCTGAATCCAGAGAGCGTCGCTATGTTCGAGCCGATCCACGGTTCTGCACCGCGCTATACCGGCAAAAACGAGATTAATCCGATCGCAGCGATCGGTGCTGCAGGAATGATGCTCGACCATCTCGGACACCCAGCCGCGGCAGAAAAGGTCGAAAGATCTATTAGCGATCTACTCGGAAGCGGTAAGATTAAAGATTTAGGTGCCGGACGGATGGGTTATACGACTGAAGAGGTTGGCGATCTCATCGCGGAAGCCTTGTAAATCTTAGGATGTTTTTTTTTTAAATTGACACTTATCGTGTCGGTTTCAGATGAGGCGTGCTGTGAAGTTAATCCGATCTGAATACCGGTTCCAGCGGTTGAAGGTGTACATATCGTAGGCACTCAGCGGTTTATAACCCGCCGCTTTGAGTAGATTGTTGACTGTTTGCACTTCAAAGATGCGTTGCTGATGGACCTCCTCATAGCGTCTGAACAATTCGCCTTCACGGATAAAAAAGGTCAGCAGTGTCCTACACATCTTCGTGTTATAAAGGTAATTGTTTTTCCAGATATAGGTGTAGTCTTCATGGTTTGAAGCGAACGTCTTGTTGTGAAAATGCTCAACGATGTTGCGTTCAGTCGTCACATCAAAAATAAAGAGTCCGTCAGGTTCTAAATGCTCAGCAACCTGTTGAAAAACGTTGTTGAGTTCGGTTTCATCGTAAGCGTAGTTGATACTGTCATACGTACAGAGTATCGCATCATATCGCTGGTTCAGCTGGAAATCTCGCATGTCCCCCTGATGCAGTTCGATATTCACGTCGTGTGATTCCGCTTTGTCTTTAGCGATTTCGAGCATACCGGCTGCGCGATCTACGCCGCTCATTTCATAGCCTTTTAGGGCGAGTCGTATGGTCAAGGCGCAGGTGCCACAGGCTAAATCCAGGATCCGACGCGGTTTACAATCATACTTGTCGAAAAGCGACTCAATATAGTCCGTCCAACGCGCATAGTTAACGTTCGTCATCATCCGGTCATAGGCGTAGGCAAACTTTTCATAAGGGGGGGTTAGATGTATCTGCATTGTTTAATTTTCGTTCGCAAACGGGGTTCGCAAACTATTCTGCCCCTCCTTTAAATCCGACAGAAGCGTTCATCATCCGGAGGAGCGTGTTAATTTCTTCAGCGTTCCACACTTCATCGCTGTTGGCTTCAATCGCATAGTTTCCTACGGCTTTGATCTTGCGGAGGTCAATTCTACCGGTGAGAAAACTGAACGGTAGCCGCATAACAGCGGACTTAACCCGCTCAAACGTCGCATCTATGTCCACCCGTTCAACGCCTTCAGGTGCCTGGCGAATCAGCGCATCCTTCACCATATCGGCACCGAAACTGAATAACTCTCTGATGATAAACCACTGCAAAATAGCAAAGCATACGGTAAGGATTAAGAGAACCGACAGTATTTTAACGAGTCGCTGTCTTTTTTTTTCGTTCTGGTTATTCACGTTAAATTTACCTCAAGGTAAGATTCTATATCTACTCCTAATATTAACAAGTTCCTTTGAGATTGTCAACAGCTTTTTCTATCGCGAACGGTTGTCAGTCATCTGTAGGTGGATAGGGCGGATAAACAATGAGAATAGGTATTGTAGGTAGACCACAGGTCGGCAAAACGACGGTGTTTAACACCTTAGCGCAATCGAATGCAGAAATCGGCGGCTACACGAGTCGCGGACAAATAAACCTAAGCACCGCCAATGTTCCTGACGCACGTCTCGAACGGTTAGCCGAGACTTTTGAATCGAAAAAAATGACACCTGCAACAATTGACTATGTAGATGTCGCTGGCGTAACCAAATCCGACGTAGAGCAAGCGGAATTGGATTCCGGGATGCTCGCGGAACTTCGGACCGTTGATGCGCTTGCACATGTCGTCAGGCTTTTTGAAAATGAAGCGGTGTCCCACGTTGACGGCAGCGTTGACGGCGAACGAGATGTAGAGAACATTTCATTAGAATTTGCACTCGCGGACCTGCAAATTGTTGAAGGTAGGCTCGAACGACTCCGAAAGCAGTATCAGAACCAGAAACTACCGGAGCAGCAGAGCGAAATCCGGATTTTGGAGGTGTGCCAACAGACATTAGAAGCCGGAAAACCGCTCCGGGTCCTAAACTTATCTCCGAATGAAGAGAAACTGATACGCGGGTACGGGTTCCTGACCCAGAAACCGTTGCTTTTAGTTTGTAATATTGATGAGACGCAGCTCGACGAGGCGGACGCTATTCTCGAACGCTTCAAGAAATATGAGTCGGAACCGCAAACCGCGGTTATCGTGCTCGCTGCGCAATTGGAATTGGAACTCTCACAACTTGATGATGCCGATACCGAAATCTTTATGGAAGAGATGGGATTGACTGAATCTGCGTTAGATCGGTTTGTTCAAACTTCATATCGGTTATTGGGATTGATCACATTCTTTACAATCAATGAGACAGACACACGCGCGTGGACGCTGCGTGAAGGACAAACTGCCGTCGAAGCAGCAGGACGTATCCACACAGACTTCGCGGACGCTTTTATCCGTTCAGAGACAATTAATTGGGAAGATTTAGTCGCGTGTGGCAGCCATCAAGAAGCCCGAAGCAAAGGGTTGCTCAGAGCGGAAGGCAAAACCTATCTGGTTCAAGAGGGTGATGTGCTACTGATTCTGGCGAACCCGACCCGGTAGCAGGTAGTTATATTATATCGCGAGCACAGCTCGCTCCTACAACAAAAAGCAGTTATATTATATCGCGAGCAAAACTCGCTCCTACAGCAAGAAGTTGCTGGTGCCTGTTCAACGTAGCAGTTCGTCACGTAAGTCTGCAATCGCTTCCATCATCTGATTGCCCATCTCCTGATACATCTCGCGCTTCGTCTCGGATTCTGTTGCGGTCAACTTAAGCGGTTCACCAAACATGACGGTTAATTTTGCGCGTCGGAGTCGTTTGCTATTACGTGGCAACATCCGTTCTGCCCCGCTATGATAGACGGGAACCGTTGGTACGCCGGCTCTATGTGCAATAAAACAGGCACCGTCGCGCGCCTTGCCTAATGTCCCATCGACGCTGCGGGTGCCTTCTGGGAACATCAGCACAACGTTACCGGCTTTCAGCAGCGAGATCGTTTTTCGTAATGCTCCCAAATCCGGTGCCCCTCTATTCACCGGATAGGCGTTGTACACTGAAATGAGCTTGCCTATGCCGGGGATGTCAAATGCGTTGCTTCGCGCCATGAAATGGATTTCACGGTTCGCTGCGGACCCGACGATCACAGGGTCAAGAAAGCTAACGTGATTTGAAACGAGCAGCACGCCGCCTTCCTTTGGTATATGGTGAACGCCTCTCGCCTCAAGACGACCAAAGGCTTTACAAAAAATGTTAGTGAGCCGATGTCCCCACCGGTAGAGTGGACGCTGTGTCCAGAAACCGTTATTGGTATACCACATAATTTTACGCTGAACCGATTTTCCTTTTGCCAACTGCTGCGATAATATAGTCAACCACTTCGTCGACTGTTTTGTCTGTTGTATCGACGATAATTGCGTCTTCGGCGGTGCGGAGTGGACTGTGCGCTCGCGTCGTGTCCTTTTTATCACGCTCTTGAATCTCCGCTTCAACGGATTCCAGTGTTGTATCTACATCTTGCTTCTGGAGTTCGGCGAGCCTGCGCTTGGCGCGTTCTCTCACGGAGGCATCGAGATAAAACTTAAAATCGGCATCTGGGAAAACAATCGTCGTCAAATCTCGACCTTCGGCGACGATACTCCCTTCACTACCGATACGTTGTTGATGCCTGACGATCTCACTGCGGATCTCTGGTATTTTTGCGACATCTGCAACGAGTCTGTTAACACGAGGCGTACGGATTTCGATGGACACATCTTCGTCATTGAGCAAAATCCTTTTGCCGTTATCCGTGAATTCAATATGGCACGCCTTCACTTGAGCAATGAGTTCAGGACTGTTTGGGGCGAGCCCATGGTGTATTGCCAACACGGTTACGGCTCGGTACATCGCACCGGAATCGAGATAGAGCAATCCAAGTTTTTCTGCGATACGTCGGGCAACCGTGCTTTTCCCGGACCCAGCGGGTCCATCCATCGCAATCGTTACCTGAGGTCCAATCTTGTTCATACGCCTCCAAGTTCTTTTCTACGCTTTTTGACTGTAACCTGTGCTTCCAGAAGTAGACGTTCAATTTCAGTGAGGTTATCAGTCTGAAGCAGCGTTTTGAATTCCGTTAAATTATCTATGATGTCGTCAATTAGAGATGAAAGGACATCGCTATTCTGTGTGAAGATGTCGGTCCACAAGTCTGGTGAACCTGCTGCGATACGCGTGGCATCCCGAAAGCCGGTCGCCGTAAGGTTCAGTGCCTTGCCGTCTTCGGTTTCTATATTCGCAACGGTGTTGGTGAGTATGCTTGCGATGAGATGTGGGAGATGGCTTGCGGCACCAATAAGTAGATCGTGGGTTTCAGGTGAAAGGCGGCGCGGTACGCCACCAACAAATTCCCAAAGGTTTTCAATACGTTTTAGGGCATCGGGATCGGTCTTGTCTGTCGGTGTTAGGATACATGTCGCGTTTTCAAAGAGTGTTGTGCGTGCTGCACCGACACCTGTTTCATGGGAACCAGCCATCGGGTGTCCACCAACAAAAGAGAGGGTCTGTGTTCCGTGTGCCTGTAGCCGCGCCTCAATTGCTCGAACCATCGCCGATTTTGTACTACCGACATCTGTCAGGACGATCCGATTTTGGCGTGTGCCGACAGATTCAATGATGCGCTCCACGAAGATCGGTACCAAGGTAACAGGTGGACAGAGTACGACGATGTCGGTTTCTCGCAGCCCTTCAGCCAAATCCGTTGTGATGACATCAACGGCATCACGCGCGAGTGCGGTTTCAAGTCTACCGATATTTCGCCCGAGTCCGACGCGTTGCCCCTGAAACCCGTTCTTTTTCAGCGCAAGTCCGAGCGAGCCGCCGATTAATCCGACACCCCATATTGTGATTCGGCGAAGTTGTTGTACCTGTTCCATAGTTCGTCTCGAAAACCCTCAATCTACTGTTCTGTCATTTTAATTTTGACGGATTGTAGGTTGGGTTGAACGCAGTGAAACCCAACATCTTCGGTCAATATAACCTGTCATTTTTGGCGTAACACAACACTACATATACATTGCGGTCTATCTTGTCAGTGGAAGTTTCTATATTTTACGAGAATTCGCCAATCTTTGTCAAGGGAAATAGTTGTCAATCATTAGCAGTCAGCCATCAGCAGTCAGTAAAAGGAGTTTTCGATAAACCTGCGGAAACACAAGCGAAACATGTCTCTTTGCTTGTCAATTCGCTATGTCATTATATCGTAGGATTGAACCGCTCTCAATATTTTTGTTGGTAAAATTAACTATAGTTTGGACAGTTTGATCAGATTATAAGTTATGAAAAGTTGGCAGTGTTCTCCCGTTAGGGCTCCCGAACAGATGTTAGGATTGCCTTCTAAAACTGTTTTTAGGCATCTATTGTGTTAGAAACGACTGCTTTT
>JAJEET010000128.1 GCA_022820835.1 Candidatus Poribacteria bacterium | reverse complement strand
AATTGAGGCACTCAAAGATATCGATCCTGACCAGTTAAATGAAGCACTTAAGAACAACATCGATTTTCAGCGGCTAAAAAATGAAGCACTCAGTAAGGCACTCCAAGAACCAGCTTCATCTGGTATGATGTCGTTTTATGGTGACTTTGCCGTTAGTGATGATACCTACTATGTCGAATACCAGCAGCGGCTTTTCAGATGGAAACCTGGTATGACTGAATGGTTCGACACCGGGTTGAAAGATGAAGCCGAACCCCCCGATCTTTCTAACCTCTATTCTGGCGAATACGCTGAGGCGACTGACCTTTTTCAATCTCTCAGTGTCAAACTTGCAGTGTTCGGTAAAACCCTTTACGTTGGCAAACGGGATGGGCACCTTTTTCAATCGTTTGATGAAGGCGACACTTGGAACGATGTCACTGCAGATCTCCCATTTTCCGTTGATACTTACAACACAGTTGCCTTCGTTGGGGCAACTGTTTACGTAGCAACAGATAAAGGGGTCGCATATTCGAGTGATGGGACGCGCTGGCATAAGGTAACCGATGTGGAAGGTATGCCACTCGTCATAGAGAAGTTTGCGGTAGACGGCACAACACTATATGGTGCAACGGAACAACAGGTGTATGAATTGAAGGAGAATTCAAGCACATGGAAACAGCTGACACCAGAATCTCCAAGCATGATCACCGCCTTCACCGTTGATGCTAACACGCTTTATGTTGGCACGCTCGGTCGTGGTGTACTCCGTTTCCCGCTTGATGAATAGCTATGATATTGACACAATGAAATCTTCAAGAGGCGTGTTTCCAAGCACGCCTTTTTTGTTTTTTGAGCAGTGAGAGACAAGACCACAAGATGTAGATTTTCATTTTTCCCTGAAATTGTGTAATCTTTTCAGTTATAATTTGTGTCATATAATATGATAGGTCAGTGACGAAAAATGCGTAGCTCCTGCTCCATTAATTTTGCAAATCCTGATTCAAACCGCTGACTGCATACATGAACCTACACCTATTGAAGGCTGATAACTGCCAACAATGCTTCTGTAAAAAGTGTAAAAAGTTGGATTAGGTTTGACAATAACGCCTTGACCTGTTAAAATAACACAAGTTTCCCATGTCGGACAACCCCTCACTGCCTAAATAGTGCATAAGACCTACGCAAACCCCTATGCAGGCTGGGTTTGAAGCCCCGCCTGCAGCACATGTTATTAAACATCTGGAGTATCAGAAGATGCGTCGACGCACTGATCGCGCTTTATTACTGTCGCTCGCTTTCCATATCATATTAATATTTCTGCTTTCTCCCTTTTTCATTAATGACTTTGATGCGGCGAAAGAAGGTATATCGGCGGAGATATTGGCAGCAGATCCCGAAAAACGGATAAGGCGGCGGGTCTTGCCACCGCGAATCCCTCTGATGCCGCGGGTGGCAGATACTGAAGCAGATTCCGATGCCATTCCTACGTCAACGTCCGCACCCCGTGTGAGCGCACCGAAAGCACCCGTTCACGCCGATGTCGTACCTGATGTCGTTACACATGCCGCCCTATCACAAACAGATCAACCGAGTGCTGTTTCCAATACCAGTTTCGGAGATGATAAAACGCTCGGAGGTCCTGTGGTCATTAATAGACATACTACTGGAAAAGGTGACAGCGGTACGAACATCGGGTTCAACGGGCCAGAGCGTCGCAACAGCAACGTTGGAACACGATTTATACACGAGACCGGCGTTTCCGACATTGGGCTCGAGATACGCAATCGCGTGGGTACAGGACTCGGTATCTTCGGAACGGAAGTGATGGCCGGACACGGATTAATTGGGCAAGTCTTCGTCCCCGGAACCCGGATCTTCCAAATGCCTGATTTTGAACGTTTGATACCCATCTATACCTTCCTCACAGCAGACTTGAATGTTCCGACACGAAACTACACCGAGGGATTTCCGACTCCGGAGATGCAATCCGTCGTTGAGGATTTCGCAATTCGCTTCCGTGCGGAACTGAGGGTTGATGTACCCGGGATATACACATTTGAACTTTACTCGGACGACGGTTCACAACTCTATATCAATGGCAAACTCGTCGTTGATAACGACGGAATTCACGCAACAATCGGTAGGCAGGGAAGTATGAGGTTAGGGACAGGCATGCATCCTGTTGAGATCCACTATTTCCAAGGACCTCGGCACGCGATTGCATTACAGTGGTTGTATCAACCGCCACACGGATACATGCAAATTGTACCACCAAATGCTATCTACCGTTCCAGTAAACCGCAGGCCCCTGATGAATTGAAAAAACTACAGCAGCGTTTAAGTGAAATTCGAGAAAAGAAAATTGAAAACATCAGAGAGCAGTAACGGAGATATTGGATGAAATATACCGTCATGAGTGCTATAACGCTACTTCTGCTTCTGATTTGTCAAACAATCTATTCCGAACCCGATATCGGAACTGTGCCTTTTGATTGTCCAGATGTGTTGCCCCCAAGATTCCAGTTCGATTTGGATAGCCATGTCATAGCACTCGTTATGGAAGATTCTACCTCCGATATTCTCCCTGTATTTAAGAGCGTGAAAAATTTATACCTCAAAAACTACCGACATCGGTCTGGTAATTTAAAAAAACTCGTTCAATATTACAGTGAAGTGCTAAGAGAGCGCGGTTGGCGCGTATTAGGACGTAGCGCGCGAGTCAATCCTGAAAAAACCAACCTCTATATCTCCATTCTCCACCAAGATGAGATTGTGAGAGGTCTTTTCGTCATCGTCAGAAGTGGGAACGGTGTTTACGTAATAAACATTGTCGGTGAAATCCCGCTTGAGCAGCTCAGTGCGTTGTTGCGGAATCTTAACCAACTCGGTATTGAAATCCAAAGGTTGATGTCGCTTAGATCTCGTGATTTACAACTCGCGCCGATCCAGGAACCTATCAAACCAGAACCTGCACCGTCTCTTACAGCGAAAGATATGTCCACAGAACTGTCCTCGCATAAGACCATTGAACCCACAGAACCCTTGAAATGGCAAACCGATGGCAGACCGATCCATGAAATACGGATCGAAAATGTAACTACGACCCGTGAAGGGAAAGCCCCAAAAGGGACAGAAGATAAAATAGCAATTGAGATAAACAAGATAAAGAAAGTGTTACAAGAAGGTTCTGGCGAACTTGAGAAGGTAATGCCTGTGCTGGCGGAGGCATTCGGTGATTCCCCTAAGATAGTATCTTTGCGCATCATGGAAGAAGGCGAAAAGCGCATCGCTACACTTAGTTTAGCACCCGCGCAAAAAATATCGATCCTGAAATCTATGCGAATTTCAGGCGTGAATAAGGGCAACCTCAGTCAAGGGCAGATAGAGGTGAATAACCTATTTGTTTCACAAGGATATGATACTGAGATACCGCCGGCAACGACACGATTTATGGCAAAAGATGTGCCTATTCACGAACTGCACATCCAAGGCAATCAGAAGATTCCAGAAGTACGTATCCGACAAGCACTGGAAAACGCCTCAAAAGACATTGATAAAGCTTTACAAACGCTCTTTAAGGCAATACCGTATTTTGAGGAGATAGATCTACAAGTCAATGAGGAACAGAAAAGATATATCGCTACGATCACTGTAACTGAAAAACCGCTTTCTACGGATGCTTATCTCGGATTCAGTCCATTGGTGCGTTTCGGTTTTAACCGCGTAACAGGTTGGGAAATCGGAACAGGTTTTAAAGTTGGAAAACGGAAAGATGTCGGACCGCTCTGGATGTGGAATATCAATGAGGATCAATCCGATCTTACCTCAAGGCTCTTTGGGAGAATCAGTTATGCATTCGGCAACCCACATCTCCACTACCGTATCGGAGGTATCGCAAATTGGGGTAGACCGTACGCTTGGAACATCGGGATGATAGCACAGGTTCACCGCTCAACAGTCGCAGTGGCTCCTGAACTCTTCCCCGGTTACGACGGGGCATGGTCAATTTTTGAACGTATCCTCGGCGCGCCAGACCTCCAAAATTACTATCTACAGCATGGTGCCACAATCTCGTTACGATGGTCCCCAATCGTATCCAGCCATTCGTTCGATGTGACAGCAATTACCGAATCACACGCAAACTTACAGAAAAGCACTGATTGGTTTGTCACCAATTGGGGTTCAAAGCTCAGTTTGCGAGAAAATCCGACAATTACCAGCGGACAAATGCGGAGTCTCATTTTCCAATATGATTATAATAATAGAACAGGAGCACTCGGTTGGTATAATACGCTCATTGTTGAACATAGCAGTCCGGCAGTCGGGTCTGACTTTGATTTTACACGTTTAAAATTGCACCTACGATATGCTTTTCCGTTGGCGGAAAACCGAATCCGAACCCGTTTCTTGTTTGGGTACTCCGATGCGACGCTTCCTATTCAACGCCAATTTGTAATCGACGGAATGGGAGGACTCAGGGGGTATCCTTGGTATAGACAAGAAACTACGTCTGAAGGTATAATAACCTATGACAGTGGACATACGTCTTCACCTTATGTGTTCGCGGGGGATCGCGGGTTTCTGCTCAATGTTGAATATCACTATCGGTTGTCCAATCTGTTCAGTCCGCGTTTCTTTGAAAAATTCTTTGTTGTCGCATTCCTTGACGAGGGACAGGTCTGGGATGTATCGGATGCCGCATATAACTTCGACCCGAAGGCAAGTGTCGGCATCGGTTTGCAGATTGGGGAAGACGATACCGTTACCGTAGTGAACGTTAAGGGTCTACATTCTGGAAAGGACGCTTCTCTTTTCAGAATTAACATCGCAAAACCCCTTGAATCCAATCGCGGTATTCAAATTACGACCGCGTGGTACCATAATTTTTAGTGCAAGGTGACGGAAATTTAGGAAAGTAGCCGTAAAATCTTTGTACGCGAAATAGTGGACTCGACCAAGATCTACTGCTTACAATTAAATATATGCGAATAAAAAACATACTAATCACCTTCTTCATAGTGTGTGTATCGACGACTTCGTTGAATTCAGCGGATAATGCAGATGAGTTCACCTTCGTACGTCTGAAATACCGAGGCTTACGGAGTATATGGGATTTAGATTGGCCCGCTTCGGATCGAAACTTTATCTTCCAACTCCGAGAACACACAAATATTGACGTTTCGCCAAAAGAAAAGATAATTGACATTCGTTCGAGAGAACTTTTTGAATACCCGTTCGCGTATATGCTTGAGGTAAGTCGATTGCGGCTAACATCCGACGAGGCAAATAACCTACGCGAGTACCTGCTACGTGGTGGGTTTATTATGGTGGACGATTTCCATGGGGGTAGACAGTGGAAGGAATTTTATAAACAATTCAAGAAGATTTTCCCGAAACGTGAACCAGAGGACATCCCGATTTCACATCCACTATTTCGCTGCTTCTATCAGATTGATGAACTAAAACAGATTCCTGGTGCAGGTGCAGCTATGAGAGGGATGACTTATGAAAAACGCGACGGCTTTCCAGCCCGATGCCTCGGCGTTTATGACGATTATGGACGACTCATGATGATGATTAATTTCAATAGTGATCTTGGAGATGGTTGGGAGCATGCTGCTGAGGATTTCTATCCGCGCGCTGCTTCCGATATGGCATTCAAACTCGGCATTAATGCCGTTGTTTATGCACTTACACATTGACTGTGCTTATATCCTAAGTAGAGAAATAAGGCTGTAACAATATGCGATTTATTCTGATACTTATTATTTTTGTTATGATGTTTGTATCTGCTACACTTCTCGACGGTGATAGCGACCTATTCACATTTGTCCGCCTAAGATATAGTGGACAGTTTACGCGGCTCAGTAGTTGGCGTGTGGATTGGCCCGCATCCGATCGGAATTTCATCTGGCAACTCAGTAAACAGACAAACATTGCCGTCGCCCCACGCGAAAAAATTATTGATGTCGGCGCGCGGGAGTTATTCGAGTATCCGTTCGCTTATATGCTTGAAGTCGGTAGCCTCAGACTCAGCAAACAGGAAGCAGAAAATCTAAGGGAATATCTCTTACGAGGCGGGTTTATCTTTATTGACGATTTTCACGGAGAACGTGAGTGGAGATGGTTTTATACCGAATTGAAAAAAATCTTTCCTGATCGTGAACCCGAAGACATACCGATTTCACATCCGATTTTCCGATGCTTCTTTAAAATTGACAAACTTATCCAAATCCCCGGACTCCGCGCGCTCTTTAACGATCGAACCTATGAACGGTATGATGGCTATCCAGCATATTGTCGCGGTGTATATGATGATCATGGTAGGTTGATGATGATGATTAACTTCAACTCCGATCTCGGTGATGCATGGGAACATGCTGCTGAGGACTACTACCCGCGTGAGTATTCCAATACGGCACTGCAAATGGGTATCAACGCGGTCGTCTATACACTTACCCACTAACGCTTTGTCCTGTTTCACTACTTACGCACCCCTTTTCAGATAAGGTTTGATGAAGTTTTAGTCGTTAAGTCTTTAATCTCCAGACCGGTAGGTTCGGTTTTGCGGCGTACACGCCCAGATGCGATCTGCATCCCTAACCGAACCGGCTTTTACTATGTGTATAAAAAGACGTTCTAAAAAGCGATTGTAAATAGTCAAAAATTTAAAGCCATAGGAGTCGCGAGTAGCCATAGAGAAGTCTTGTCGCAGAGAGTCGGTAAAGCAGGACGTGGATTCCGTTAAACTTTTCACCTCAATTAGTGTCTAAAAGCAAAAGATTTGAACGGACTGCACTATCCGTTCTCAAACCTAACGATAATTTAGATTATGGGGACTCCGCTGAAAAAAGCACAGTGGGGTAGTGAAAAGATATGCTCACACGTAAACAGAAGTTGGATTTTTATGAAAACGGCTATGTCGTGATTCCTGGCGTTATACCGAAATTGATGGTAGATGCCGCCCGGAAAGCAATTAATCACTCCATCGGAGCCGTCGGCATGCACGAAGGCGACTTAGAAAAATTTCGGGCCCAATCGTATTGCAACGAGGTTCGTAATAAACCTGAGATCGTGAATCTTTTCAGCAAAACACCTGTCCAGCAAATCGCTGAATCGTTGATGGGGGAGGGGAATGTTCAGATTCCTGGCTCTGCACAGATCGCACTCCGATTTCCCGGTCCATTACATACGGATCCGAAAGAACCGCGTGGACATCTTGATGGGTTAGGGAGTGGTAGTAACGGTATGGCAAAAGGTGTTTATCGACGTGGGTTTACCGCACTCGCTGTCATCTATCTTGCAGATGTACCAGAACCGTTCAGCGGGAACTTCACCGTCTGGCCGAGATCGCACAGTTTCTTTGCTGATTACTTCAAAAAGGAAGGACATGAGGTATTGGCTAACGGTATGCCGCGATCTGAGTTACCTGAGGGCGCACACCAAATCGTCGGTCAAGCTGGGGATGTCGTACTGACGCATCATCAGATCGTCCACTCGGCGGCACCCAATGCTGCATCTGATATCCGATACGCCGCGATTTTCCGGTTGCGCCACGTAGATTGCGCAGATAACGGTTACGATGCCTATACAGATATATGGAAAGAGTGGCCCGGTATCCAAGAGGTAATTGAACCGGCAGAAGCTTAATTTATAGTAAAGTTTGGAATTAATAGGACACTTTATGTAGGTTCGGTTAGGAAACCGAACCTACCGGGGGATGAAAGTGTCTCTTTATTTTTAGGTTCCACTATAAATAAAGGAGACGGGTGGGCACGCTGACACCACCCGTCTCTTTCCAACTTACTTAAGTGTCTTAATATCCGCCCAAGTGGTGCTTAGTTTTCCATTTGGATCAACCGACGTAGGATCAGCAAAAGGGTCCATAGGACCACTGGCAAGGTGTTCAATTTCCGCGTCAGAGAGTGCCCGGTGGAACATCAAGTACTCATCCATCAATCCGTTAAATGCCCAAGTGGGTCCCACATTTGCATTGAAATCAGCGGCTTCTGAACCGATCCCTATAAACCCATACCGTGCGGCACCTGCACCGATCATTTCGGTGGTGGATTCTATACTCGCATCTAACTCTCCATCAACATAGATCCGTTTCTCTTCACCATCGAAGACCGCGGCGATATGATGCCACTCGTCGTCGGCGACATCTGTTGCTCCGAACCAATCGTGTATGGGACAACAGTGGTCAAAAGCGACAAAAGTGGTTCCGTTGTTGCCACCGACATCATCACCTACAGCAAAACGGAAGAATTCACTCCGATCCCATGAGGAAACCATGCCTCTCACTCCCGTTTTTACCCATACTGCAAGCGTCAATGCTGGAAAGGGTTCAACATATTGAAGCTGGCGTACTGAAATATATTCAGCTGCAACTCCAGGGAACTCCATACATTCCCCGACGATGCCTTCCACTATATTTAGATTACTGCCGTGCAGGAAACCATCATTCCCATTACCAGATACATCAAGAATATCCTCGGTTTGAAGCGTGTCTTGATTGAAACTATAGTAGATGGCAAGGTCATCTGTACTGACCACTTGCGCATTGACCGCCAACACGGTACCTAACATCAGTAGACTTAAAACCGATAATCCGAACATAAGATTCGCTTTCATTGAAAATCTCCTTTTATGTTGTGCACGTCTTGGATGTGTACCATTCTGAATCGTCAGTTTTCAAAATCTGCCAGATACTTTATTTTACAAAAAAATCTCAAAAAAAGCAAGAGTTACAACATCCCTGCTCTATATACTAAGGTTTTGGTAATTTTCCGAAAATATACAACAGAACAAGATAGAGATGACTCCGTTGATCCCACTTGTACAAATTTGCCTTACCGCGTATCCTTAATATAACCCCACGTCGTGGTAAGTTTGTCGGTCGGTTCAATGGCAAGCGGATTAGCAGGTCCTGCGGCGAGCCGTTCAATCTCCTTCTCTGTTAGTGCCCTATGAAATAGCATGAACTCATCCATCAGCCCATTAAATGCCCAATTGGGTCCCACCCCTGCGTTGAACGCTGCGGCTTCGGAACCGATCCCTATGAACCCGAAGCGATCGGCACCCGCGCCAATGACTTTTGTCGTTGAGGCGACTTTCGCATCTAATTTGCCATCAACATAGATCCGCTTCTCGTCGCCATCGAACCTTCCGACGAGGTGATGCCACTTGTCATCGGCGACATCTGCTTTACCAAACCAATCGTGTATAGGACAACAGTGATCAAAGGCAACAAAAGTTGTGCCGTTGTTGCCACCGACATCATCGCCTACAGCAAAACGGAAAAATTCGCTCCTGTCCCATGAGGCGATCATGCCTCGGACATCTGTTTTAACCCAGACAGAAAAAGTTATTTCCTCAATTGGCGCGTCATACATGTGGTTCCGTACGGAAATATAGTCTGCAGCACTGCCCGGGAACTCCATACACTCATTGACTTTACCTTTTACAATATCTAAATTCCCACCGCGTAAGAGACCATCATTTCCGTTGCCAGATACATCTAAAACATCATCGCCTTTCAGTGTATCTTCATTAAAACTGTAGTAGATAATAAGCTCTTTAGCACTGACACCCTGGGCATGGCTCGCTGCCACGGCACCTGCCAGCATCAGGCTTAAAACCAGAAATCTGAATATAAAAGTAGTTTTCATCGGAAATCTCCTTTTATCATTGATGAGCGTCATGTTTTGCCAACATCTCGGTAAAAATTTTAGCAAAAAATTGAACTTTTCGTGAATACGTTTGACTAACAAGTGAAAGCAAATAGGAACGCTTCTTGCGGAATTTATCCGCGTTGCAGCGCCAATAACTCAAGTTGCTACCTTAAAACAAGAGATAAGCACTTGGCTGTTTGCTTGGCAATCCATGGGTGCTCCGTTTTAGTGTTTCTATCCTACCACAGACCGAACACTAAAAAGGAGTATCTCATGGATTTAACTAACGGGTTAATGTTGCAATGTTGTGTGCAGTCCGTGATTATACGGATTTACAATTGTTAACTAAGGTTATCATATAAGAATTATTAAAAAAAAGCAACACCTATTTTCTGTTCCCAACTTTCGTCTTCGCAAACATGAAGTGAATTCAAAAAATAAGTGTTCAATCTCATACCTCAAAAGGCAGCCTGTTTAATGTCTACACGCTAATTGTTTTTAATGTCTGTCCATGTTGTGCTCAATTTCCCCTGCGGATCAATATCAAAAAGCTTTTCGGTTCCCTTAGCGTATAGGAGAAAATTAATGTTCCATAAGATGATCTCTATTTTCATACTGAGTATCGGTATGGTGTGTGTTGCTGTTCTACCAATTACGGCACAGTTCCCAACAGATGGTGTCGTCGGTTACTGGTCATTTGACGAAGGCACTATTGTCGGTGGTAAAGTAGAGGACCTGCTCGGAAATAATGATGGTGAACTTGATGGAAATCCGAAGGTCGTTCCGGGTAAAGTTGGAAACGCACTTGAATTCAACGGTGAAAACTTTGTTCATATTCCCGGCACAAATACGTTAGATTTCAACGGTGCAGAGGAATTAAGTGTCGTCGCTTGGGTCAACCCTGATAGTGATAAACCCGTCGTCGGTGTGATTCCAGATACGTGCTGTGGAACTATTGTCGGTCAACGCGACGTGAACGGATGGGTCATGCGATTCGATGGCAGAAACCCCGGTAAAGAGATGCTTCTCATCGTACAACCCGGGTGGCAAGGACATACTACGCTTGGTGTGCCTCCGTTCCCTAAAAACACATGGCATCACATGGTCGGTGTTGTTAATAAAGACGAACTGCTCCTCTATATTGACGGGAAACTGGAAAGTGAGTTTGAATATAACGGGCCTATACAGACACAAGGCACAGAAACTGAAATCGGTAGTGCAACAGCAGATGGCGGTTTTGTCGGTGTAATCGATGAAGTATTGATTTACAACAGAGCCGTCTCTGCGAATGAGGTAAAACAAATCTTCGCAGCAAAAGGACTACCGGTTCAACCTGCTGGTAAACTTGCTCTCCGTTGGGGACAGCTTAAAGCCGATTGGTAGGTGCGATCACGAATATCCGCCGACACCCAATAGCATCCGTTCTTCAAGGTCTGCTTCTTTGAGATAGTCGTGCGTTAACCCGTCTTCCGGTTGCGGACCGCCGTGTGGCGATTTCCGTAACCACGTCGGCGTATAACTGAGAATTAACATTCGCCGTTTGGCATTTAGTGTTGGTAAACCACGATGCCACAAATTACCGTGGATAAGTACGGCACCACCGGCATTCACCTGCAACTTAGTTTCACCTTCCACGGATCCGTGTGTATGCGGTGTTCCCTTGTCTAACCAGTTGTGAGAACCCGGGACAACAGCGACTGCACCGGTGTCTTCGTTCAGATCATCGAGATAAATGAGACAATCCATGCAGTGCGGACGTGAGAACCACGGCGGTAAAGGTTTAGAAACCACGCGCAGATGTTGGTGCCACGGTGTTTGATGTTCTCGGTCATCGCCGGGATAAGTAATGCGAGCACTTAACCCACGAAGCCGTACAAGCGGACCCATCATCGCACGCGCGATTGACAGCGTCGGTTGAAATTTCAAGAGGTCTAAGAATACTTTATCCTTGTCCATGAGATGCCGCGGAATGAAACCCCAACCTTTCTTGCCAGCGATGGCACTGTCCCGTTTTTCCCATTCGCGTTCTTCTAAGCGATCAAGCGCGTCTCTCAACTTTTCGAGTGCCTCACCTTGAAAGAGGCCTTCTCGAACAAGGTACCCTGTGTCGGCAAACGTTTGCAGCTCTTCAGGTGTCGCATGCACTTCGATTTCCCAGTGTTGTCCCGTCTCCGAATTCGGATTGTGTTGATTCAGCACTTCATACTGGCGTTTGTGTTGTTGCATATTCACCTCAATTCGTCTTAAATGGCAGGCATCACATTCCCGCCACACACCGGAATATAAGCCCCTGTGATATAACTGGCGAGATCCGACGCGAGAAATAACACCGTATTCGCAATTTCTTGGGCAGTACCTCGACGCTGCATCGGCACCTTACTCCAGTAATGTTCATCCGATTCTCTCGATTCACTCTTTTCACTGATAGTCCATCCCGGTGCAACTTGGTTGACAGTAACCCCGTGTTCACCGACCTCTTTGGCGAGTACCCGCAAGACCCCGTCCATCCCCCGTTTACCGGATGTATACGCACTCTGTCCAGCGAAGTTTTGCATCGAGCATTCCGTATTAATGCCGATGACGCGGCCCCAACCCGCTTCAACCATTGCAGGGACGAACGCTTGCGCCATATACACGTTATGCAAAACGCAAGATTGGAACTGGCTTTCATAGTCTGCGGGAGACTGTTCTAAAACAGATGTCCAGCTATACTGAATGACAGCATTGTTAACGATGATGTTCGCTGCACCCAGTTTCTCTGAGACGACATTACGCATCGAATTTATCGAGCCTTGGTCGGTAACATCTGCTTGTACAGTGATCGATCGGACACCCTTCGCAGTGATTTCATCTTGCAGGCGTTGCGCACTCTCTTCGTCTCGGTAATAACAAATTGCGATGTCTGCCCCTGCTTCTGCCAAGGTCCTGACCATGACGCGTCCAAGCGCACCGGAACCGCCTGTAATTACTGCTATTTTCTTGCTCAAATCAATTGGAATCATATTCGCCTCTTCGCTTCAGTGTCGTTATCTCGCTAAGAAATCACCCGGGATACGAGACATCGGGTAGTTGCCGTTTTCGTCGCGATTGGCAATCGGTTCAGGGATTTCTCGGTCCCAGTAGTCCGGTACAGTATTAGGGCGGTTATGCCATGCCAAAATCAGTGTACGCCGAACATCCGTCAGGTTGTCGTGGGCAGCGTGTAGAAGTCGAGCATCTGCCATGACCAACGAACCCGCTTTTGCACAGATATCTACCTGATCCGGATGATCACTGAACATGATAGGATGATCCGCATCAATGAACCGTGCGCCTTGTTCATGTGCCGGCACCAATATATCGTGAAAGTCAATGCGTTTTCGATGTGTACCCGGAATGACCTTCAGGCAACCATTTTCGCGAGTCGTATCGGTGAGATAATAGTTGAGGAAGATCGTCTGGGGCCACGGCGCGCAGCTCAGTGGATCGTTCCAACGCATCCAGTCCTGATGCCAATAGAGCGGCGGACCCCCCGCCTCCTTCGTCAGAATAATGATCCCGCCAGATGCTTGGAAATCTCCGAAGCCAAGCTGCTCTAAGGCATCGCGTGAGGGCTGCCATTCCAACAGTTTTTTTATGTATGGATTATCATTACCGTGGACGTTGACGTGCTGACCTTGATAGATAACATCTTCAGGTTCCACATGTCCGGCGATAAGACGCTCCGATTCGTCTCGGAGTTCCTGCAAGAATTCGTCAGTAAGAACATCGTCAACTACGCAGAAACCGTCTTCAATCATCTGCTCACGTTTCTGTATCGCGACTTCAGGTGTCATCACTTACTCCTTTGCGCATAGAAAGTTGTTCTCGTTCTGTAACCTGCTGTATACAAGTTTCCGTTATTCTATACCAAGTCGTACAAGAAAACAACAAATTTTTGCCCTATGTATTACTGAAACACCTAACCTCGCCGGTCAAACGAAATAAACTTGACATTCCACTTTTCAAATTTCACAGTTTTCCCATTTACTTTGAAAGCTGTGAAATTTTACCTCCTTATTTTTTTTCTCGTGAAACCAACAATTAAAGAGACACTTTCCGTTTAGCAAAAAACGGTTCGTAGGGGCGAGGTCCCCTCGTCCGTCTTTCAAAATGTGTCCTATTATTTTTACAGGTCACTATAGTTAACAGTTTATCATGAATCACAAATCGGACTCATCAAGCATCTCTTAACTGAAAACTGAGTGCTGAAAACTGAATCTTTCTGCCTTGACCTGTATCGAACGTTGTGTTATACTTGGTAAGAAGTAGGAGGTGGACAGATGATTACCCGAGAAGACATCCAAGCAACCTGTGACGATATTGTCCGTGAATTTTCGCCGCTGCAGGTTATTCTGTTCGGTTCGTATGCGTATGGCACGCCGACAGAAGATTCAGATGTTGATTTGCTGGTCGTCATGGACGTACCTGAATCGGAGACGCGCCGTCATGCCGCCGAAATACGAGAACGTATTCCGGCGCGTTTCCCGATGGACTTATTTGTACGATCGCAGGAAGATATGGCTTACCGCATCTCTTACAATGATTGGTTTCTCCGAGAAATCACAGAAAGAGGGAAAGTGCTTTATGGGGACGTTGGTGTCTACAGGAAATTTGTGCGAAAGGAGAAACACCTTATGAGTCCGCTAACCCGCGAATGGGTAGAAAAAGCAGAAGAGGATTACACTACGATAGAGTGGCTACAGCAAGCTCCAACGCCGAACTATAATTTCATCTGCTTTCTTAGCCAGCAATGTGTCGAAAAGTATCTAAAAGCATGGCTCCAAGCGGAGAACGTTCCATTTACAAGAACTCACGATCTCAGAACATTGCTGGACCTGATTACACCGACTATTCCCGCCTGGCACGTTTGGCGGTCCGACGTGTCCGAACTCTCTGAATATGCAGTAGACCCTCGTTATCCCGGGGGGTCAGCGACTGATACTGACGCGGAGCATGCAACGGCTGTCTGTGCTCAGGTAAGACAAGCGATTCGTGAAAATTTGAGAGCATCCGGTAAACTGAAAGAACTTAGTTGACTTGCCCCTAAACGGAACTAAAACTTCCTCAAAATCCATCAGAAAGGTAGAGTTAGGATATGACCGCAACAATAGTTAATATTCCGAAATTAGAAATTTCCGAACAAGAACGTACGGAAGGAAAACCTACACCAGAAAGCGTTGATGCAGGGGCGCGCCTTTTACGGGAGGCGGGGTTGGTGGTCATTGAAAGCGTCCTCCCGCGCGATTGGATAGCAGAACTCAACATCGCTATGGAAAATGTACTTCAGAACGAAGAGGAAAGACAGAACGGCGAAAACCCGATGCTCAAAATGCCGTTCATGGATCCGCGTATCATTGATAACCCCTTCGCAATGCCGATTCTAAAAGCAGCGATGGGTGAAAAAATCTTCGCATATCTGCCTTACGGATGCAACAGCACTCGGCCCGGAAACGAAACGCAATGGATTCATCGAGACTCAGGACAACTTTTCCCTGAATTGCCCTTCGCACTCCCTGTTACGACAATCGTTGTTAACATTCCGCTCGTTGACTTTAGTATAGAAAACGGCGCAACGGAAGTGTGGCCCGGCTCACATCTTATCGTTGATGACGAAGCAGTCCGTAATACACCTTACAACGTCTGTGAAGAAGATCGCGCCGCTAATTACCCCTCATTTCAGTTAGAGATGCCCGCGGGTTCTGTCGTTGTACGTGATATGCGGTGCTGGCACCGGGCAATGCCGAATCGGACAAAATCTACAGTTCGACACATGCTTGCACTTGTCTATTTCCGTAGACTTCATCACGCACCAGATGCACCGGGAATCTTCGGCACACGGGTCCCAGAAGAGATATGGAACAATATGTCTGAAGAAGCACAAGAGGTATATCGGTTCCAAGCACACGATTAAGACTTTCCGTTGTAGCATAGGCTGTTAGCCTGTGCCTTTGGTATATCGGTTCCAAGCACACGATTAAGACTTTCCGTTGTAGCATAGGCTGTTAGCCTGTGCCTTTGATATATCGGTTCCAAGCACACGATTAAGACCTATAATGAGGAAAATATGAAACGAACACTCCTAATTCATCCTGAAATGCCTGAACTCGACAGAGAACACGGGTTCTCGAATATCAACGGACCTTCACTCGTTCGCGTACCAGATTGGGTAGAGAATCCGTTGGGTAAATACTATCTCTATTTCGCACACCACCGAGGCGCATATATCCGCATGGCGTTCGCCGATGCGATTGAAGGACCTTATACTGTCTATCGTCCGGGTGTACTGCATCGGGACAACACTGTATTCCGAGAAGGCGACCACATCGCCTCACCGGATGTCCATATAGATGAAGAAAACCGTCGTTTCTTTATGTATTTTCATGGGAGTTATCAGGGGCAGTCAACCTGTTGGGCGACATCAACTGACGGCATAAACTACACCGCCTCGGAGACGCGGAATAGGCAGATGGGTCCCTATTTTCGTGTTTTCTGGTGGAACGGTTACCCGTATGCAACGAATCACGGTTTGATGAGTCGTGGTGAAACCCCAGAATGGACAGCAGACTTTGTTCAGCGAGACACGCCGCTTTTTCCGCGTAAATCGGAGAAAGCACGTGCCGGTGCCCCACGTCACACAGCCAACCTTCTTGAAGGTGATACCTTGACTGTCTATTACTCGCTATATGCAGATAGTCCAGAGCGTATCCGAAAAAGCACTGTACAGTTAACAGAGGATTGGAACGATTGGCAGCCGTCTGAACCGATAGAGGTCATCGCGCCGAAATACGATTTTGAGGGTGTGGATTTACCGGTTAGACCGTCAACAGGTGGGTTAGATCGGGAGCGCGTACATGAACTCCGCGATCCGGCGATCTATTGCGAAAGTGGAGAGAAGTGGTTACTCTATTCTGCGGCAGGTGAACAAGGGATTGCAATTATGCAGCTAATTGATTAAGCGATACTTCGGCATTTCTGAAACACGCTGTCGAGCATCTTCACAGTATGTAGCGTTGATGTCGTAGCCAATATAATGTCTACCCAGCTTTTTACAAGCGACTGCAGTTGACCCGGAACCCATAAATGGGTCGAGCACTAATGAGCCCGGACGGGTCAGGAGATGTAAAAATTCTTCTACAACTTCAACTGGATAGATTGCTGGATGTTTGTTGCCTTTGACTGCAGCTACGGATGTTTCGATCACGTCTCGTTTAAGTTTATTGCCGTGCATCCGAATGATTGTGAATCCTTTATTTTTCAATTGCAGTGTACGTCCACCTATCTGCCCACCGAACGGCTCTGCGTGAATGCCTCGGATTTTCATCCTAAAATCGTATATTTGCCCATGAAGGACTTCTTGGATGACTTCTGTAAGTTCTTTGCGCGCAGCAGTCTTTTCGGATTTTGACAATTCAGATTCCGAGATGAGTTCAAAATATCGCTGCCCAAGTTTAGTGTTCCCTTTTTTATTTCGTTGTTTTTGGGCCCGCTCCTGTGCTAAGAAGGCATTGATGTCGTAGTAATAGTTATCTGATTTTGCAAAATGGAAGAAAGGTTCAGTACTACTAACAAGACGACGGCGAAATTGGCGTGGGGTTGGATTTCGTTTAACCCATGTGACTTCATTAACGAGTTTGACTAAACCCGTTTCTGTGGCGGCGAGTGCGAAACGATAGGGAACAAGTAGCAGGTTGCTGTCCATATACTTGTCGCCTATATTGAACACAATACTGCCATCGTCTTTCACAACTCGGGTACATTCGCGAAAAAGGCACAGGAGTATATTGATGTATTCATCGACATCCGTTTCATTTCCCATACCACCGCCATAATCGCGCTGCTGAAAGTAGGGCGGAGACGTAATCACCAGTTGAATACTACAGTCTGGTAATTTTTGGATGAGGTCGAGGTTGTCACCGCACAGAATTTGGTCAATCGGGAGAGCATCTCCAACTTTCTGGGCGTTTTCAGGTGTATATTGCATTTCTTGCGTATTGTTGGTGTCTAAGAACGTTTTTCAATGAGTCTTCCGACGAAAAAGATTAAGACGCCGAGCGTTAGAAAACCCATCTCGACACCCATCGCTTTCGATTCACTGTAATCAAAGGGGTTGACACAACCTAGATAGAGTCCTGCACCTAAACAGACTATCCCCATGAGTTCCAACGTTTTTCCGATATAATACACCAATTCTCCAATGCTGTGGAACTGTAGGGTAAGTTTTTTAAATGCTTTACCCTACAGCAATTGATTAGTAGAGGCTTTTAATACGTCCCCATTGAATTAATTTTTGTTGTTTATTCGGTTCAATCCTCGCAGTGAAAACGAGGTCGGGAAGAAACTCGTTCTCCTCTGTGTAACCGTCCGGTGCCCAACCGATTTTGTGCTGTTGTTGTCCACCATCAATATCGTTATAGGCAATCGAGAATCCAACAGTCTTACCTTTTTGGGCGATGTCGCCAATTTGGAAACTCAGTTCACACGTCTGTCCGTTGTTCCCCCATTCGACGCGTGTGAGCGGATAGTTAAGCATTTTCGACGCATTCCGAATAGGGATTTCAAAGCGATAAAGATCATCTTTCCGACCTGAATGGTGCGGATCCAGATAAATGATGAGATGGTCTTCAAGGAGAAGTTTACTTTGATTCGTTTCAAGTTGATCGTCTATGAGTTTTATCGCAATATAAAGAAAACCATTGCGCCAGACCGCCGCGAAAGATCCTGTAAAATCACTCGATTCAGCCCGGTGTCGACCTGTTAATAAATCCTGTTCCAGTTTTCCCGGGATTGCTGTTTCCCAAACTGGATCGTCAAGGTAACCGTCAACGATAGGTGCAACTGACGCGAGTTCCGCATTATATTGGAAATTTTGAAGATTTCTACCTGTAACATGTCCTAAGGCATAGGGGATAGTCATAAGCAGAAAACAAAATATGGCAATTATATGTCTGTTGAGGCACATGAATCCCTCCTTATTCTATATCTCTTTCTGAAAGAGGTACAATGGAGCGTTTTGATCTTGTTCTCTTTACCTGTGGAATAAGAGTAGACAAATGTGTGATGTCTATCAAGAATTTTGTCGTTTTTATCTACAAATTCTTCACTTAATAAAGTATACATTAACACCGATACTTTTATCCAATTAAAAATAGCAATTTCGAGTCTGAGGCTTTCAAAAAAGCAATTTTTGAAAAATCAGTTGAAATTAAGAAAAAAATTTGTTATACTTTTAAACAGGTTTTAAAATTGCATTTTTAGACTGAGCGCAGATCCTAATAGAGAGGCAATTGGTTGTGAATAAAAGTACAAGAAGTATGGTGATATGGTGGGTGGTTATTGCGGGTATCGTTGTACTCGGTATCTACCAACTATTCAACCGCAGAGATCCAGTGTATCAACTGGCAACCTCTGACTTTCATGAATATATAGCGAGCGATCCAAAGGTCTTCGGCGGATACTTAATATTGGACGAAGAATGGGTTGAAGGGCGATTTCACGAGAATTCCGTCGAGGATGTCAAGACTCAAATTTTGCAGAAGGTGCCGATTAACGAAGTAGAAACGCATCTGCCACCGAATTGGAAAGGTGAATTTAGAGCAAGCCGGGACCCAATTGATGACTACAGTATCCAAGAGAAACTTCGTGAGGCGGGGGTTAGGTATAATGTTAAGCCTCCATCTAAATTTCCACAGGGACTGCTTATCTTTGGCACAACAATTGTCCCGCTCCTTATTTTCTTAGGGTTAATGATCTTCCTATCTCGTCAGATGCAGGGGAGCGGGAATAGAGCACTCTCCTTCGGAAAAAGCCGAGCAAGACTCCATTCTGAGACGCAAACGAAAATAACATTTGAAGATGTCGCCGGCGTTGATGAAGCCAAAGAGGCACTTGAGGAAGTTATCCAATTTCTGAAGACACCGAAAAAATTTGAACGACTCGGCGGAAGAATACCCAAGGGCGTACTACTCATGGGACCACCGGGAACCGGGAAGACGATGCTCGCAAAAGCTGTCGCAGGTGAAGCCGATGTTCCGTTCTATAGTATCAGCGGCTCCGATTTCGTTGAAATGTTCGTCGGTGTAGGCGCATCACGCGTACGAGACCTCTTTGAACTCGGTAAAAAGAATGCACCCTGTATTATTTTTATCGATGAATTAGATGCCGTCGGTAGGCATCGAGGTGCCGGGATCGGCGGCGGACATGATGAACGTGAACAGACCTTAAATCAACTCCTTGTTGAAATGCAAGGATTTGAAGATGTACCCGGTGTCATTCTCATCGCAGCAACGAACCGTCCGGATGTTTTAGACCCCGCGCTCCTTCGACCCGGGCGTTTTGACCGACAAATCGTCGTTGATCTGCCCGATGTACGTGGAAGGGAAGCGATACTTAAAGTACATACGAAATCACCCTATAAACTCGCCGAAAATGTTGATTTAGAAATCTTGGCGAAGGCTACACCTGGCTTCTCCGGTGCCGATCTCGAAAATATGACGAATGAAGCCGCACTGCTCGCCGCAAGATCCGACCAAACAGAAATCGACATGATGTGCTTTGACGAAGCAAAGGACCGCGTGATTATGGGGCCCGAACGCCGGAGCCTCGTTATTAGCGATGAGGAGAGACGAATCACTGCTTATCATGAAGCCGGACACGCACTTATGTTACACTTCGTACCAGAAAGCGATCCGAACTATAAGTGCACGATTGTTCCACGCGGCAGAGCACTCGGAGTCACTGCAATGCTACCGCTTGAGGAACGACATAACATGAGTAAAAAACGGCTACTTGCTCATATTATTTTTGCACTCGGTGGACGCGTCGCCGAAGAAATTATCTTTGGTGAACAGACAACCGGCGCACAGAATGATTTTGAGCAGGCGACAAGTCTCGCACGACGGATGGTAACACAGTGGGGAATGAGCCACCTCGGACCCCTCACTTTCGGCAGACGTGATGAACAGGTCTTCCTCGGCAAGGAATTGGGTGTCCATCAAGATTATAGTGAAGAGACGGCTATCGCAATTGATAAAGCAGTTCACGACATCGTTACGGATTGCTACAAAAAGGCACGTAATATTTTGGAGACGAATCTTGAAGGATTAAAGTTGTTGGCGGATGCACTCTTAGAGCGAGAAACGCTTGTTACTGAAGAAATTGATGAAATCCTTGGACCCCGACCACAACTGCCTCCAAGTCCAATTGTATGAACTGCCGCGGCAAAATACTTGCGTTAGGCGAACGCACACATGTAATGGGGATATTGAACGTCACACCGGACTCCTTCTCCGATGCCGGGCAATACCTTGATGTCCAACAAGCCCTGGATCATGCAAAATTGATGGTAGATGAAGGCGCAACGCTCATCGACATAGGTGGTGAGTCCTCGCGTCCTGGGGCATCACCAGTATCATCAACCGAGGAATTAAATCGCGTATTACCTATTGTTCGTCTTGTGGCTGACGCACTTGATGTCGTGATCTCCATTGATACGTTTAAAGCGGAAGTCGCTCGGAAAGCATTGGAGGCTGGCGCACATATCGTCAACGATATCACCGCTCTACATGGTGATCCCGATATGGTATCTGTTGTCGCTGGAACGGAGGCAGGGCTTATCCTGATGCACATGAAAGGCACGCCGCGCACGATGCAACAGGCACCACAATATGAAGATGTCGTTCGCGATGTTTGCGCATCACTAAGCGAACGTGTCCAATATGCTGAAGCACAAGGGGTCGCTCCTGAACGGATTATCATAGATCCAGGCATCGGGTTTGGTAAAACGACGGAACATAATATTGAACTTTTAAAACGACTCTCCGAATTCCGATCATTGAATAAACCGCTGCTCATCGGCACCTCACGTAAGTCGTTTATCGGGAATATTTTAGATCTACCGGTAACGGAGCGCGTTGAAGGGACTGTCGCTACCGTATGCTGGGCAATCGCACATGGAGCAGACATTATACGCGTTCACGATGTCAAGGCGAATGTCCGGGCCACTCTGATGACTGATGCACTTTGTAGATAAATCAATGTACCAAGAAAAAATATACGGAATCGGTATTGATATTGTTGAAGTTGAACGGATTCAGGGAGCGTCCCGTCGATGGGGCACACGATTTGAGCACCGAATCTACACACATCAGGAACTCACATATTGTGGGAGCGCACCTTCTCGATACTGGCGGCTTGCCGCCCGTTTTGCTGCTAAAGAGGCAACACTGAAGGCTCTCGGCACCGGACTAACCACCGGTATGCGTTGGCAAGATGTAGAAATCCAAACGGATGTATCTGGAAAACCTGAAATCGTTCTATATGGAGAAGTTCGCCGTTGTGCTGATGAACGGAACATCAGTTCGGTGTTCGTCTCTATGTCACATACAAACGTGTATGCGATCGCACAGGTAACACTTTGCACTGTATGCACTGACCCCCAGTTTTCACCCGACTTTCGTAACTCTTAAAGAGACGATGGGTCGCCGGTATCTCTTTTGTCTGAGGTTAAAAGTGAAATACATCCACAATTGTGCTTTACCTGTCCTATTTTATCTTGTCGCGTTCTACTTTACTATTTTCAGCAGTAGTGTTTCAGCCGCGAATACTTCAGCTGCAGCGGATGGCTTCCTTAAACAACTACTCGGAGCTGAACATTACGGAATGGGCGGTACGTTTGTCGGTACCACACGCGACGCAAACGCTGTCGGTAGTAATCCAGCCGGTATCGCCGCTGCAGAAACAACCCAATTCGCTATCCACGCAACCCGATTTCCACGGACAATCGCACTGTTATCTAAACCGAACCTCAACGCAAATTATGAAGATTATGCTCAGTATGAACAACGCGCTTACGGTATTGAAACGCTAAACTGTGTGTTTCCAATGGAACAATTCGGCACGTTAGCAGTGGCATTCTCGTTCCTACAAGAAGGACGTTTTCGACGCGTTAACCATCTCGGAAAAGCACTCAACAGTTTCCCTGAGAATAACCTCGCATTCGGTTTCAGTTACGGATTAAATATCTTGGAGAATACACATATTGGTGTCGATACGAAGTGGATCCGATCTAAGGTGACGGATACCGATGGCGGTGAACACTTAGGACATGGCTACGCTTATAACTTCGGTATTATCCAACAAGTCAGTGATGCTATTCAGGTGGGTGTCGTTGCGAGAAACCTGAGTAATGGACTCTCCTTTTCGGATGCCTCTATCCCTGATAGGATAACACGAGCAATTGCTGTAGGTGTCGCCTATCAGCGTGAAATATCGGACATCTCTTTACGCGTCGGTTTTGATGTGCATCCACCGTTCCAAAATGGTATCCGTACAAATGTCGGGACTGAGGTGTGGTACCGTCACCGAATCGGTGCCAGAATCGGTTACCTCCGACACACCGAAATACGTTACGCTTCAGTATTACTTTTGGATAATGCTACGTTTGAAATCCAAGAACGCCTCTGGAAGGCTGAAGGTTTCTGCTTTGGACTCGGGGTGCGATTTGGCAGTATAACATTTGATGCTGCGTATACGCCGCAGTTCATACCCACTATAATGACTGAAGAACGCATCAGTGCTGTCCAGGGCGATTACATTTATACCTTTTCAATCGGACAAACCTTCTAATAGTAGGATTTACGCAAAACAGGAAAAATTGTGACACATCTTGACCAATACAAAACGGTGGCGGGGGCTGCTCTCTCACATCACGTTGCCAAGAAATCTCGCTTTTATGGCGAGGCGACATCCGTTCACACACAAGCCTTAGTGAAAAATTTTCTCGCAGAAGTCAAAGAACGGAATCCTCGCGCATCACACTACTGCTATGCTTACAGCATCGGTAATGGCAGCTCACGACGTGAATACGCAACAGATGCCGGAGAACCTACACATTCAGCGGGTCCCCCTATCCTTAACGCAATTCGTGCTTGCGATTTATCTAATGTTGTCTGTGTTGTTACCCGATATTATGGCGGAATCAACCTCGGTGTCGGTGGATTAATTCGTGCTTACGGACAGTGTGCGAGAGACTGTCTACACAACGCAACTATCGAAACCAAGATATTTTATGAAAAATTGTGTCTAAGTGTCAATTATCCAGATATTGGAAATGTTGTTAACCTTTGCAAACGTTTGGGTGGGAAGGTCGTCGATATCAAGTACGAGCCGGATCCTATTGTGGAGATGCAGCTCCGACGAAGTACACTCGACACCTTCAAATCCCAGATTCAAGCCTATAGAATCGTAACTTGACGAAATTCATCATGTTTCATGGAGGACTATTCGTGGTGAAAAATTTAGAAATAAAATATACAACTACGCATGAGTGGATTGAAATTCTTGATTTAGATTCATGGGAATGTAATGTCGGAATGACCGAACGGATTCAGGACGTATATGGAAACATTGTTTTTGTGGATTTACCACAGCTGGATGAATACGAACAGGGAGAGATAATTGGACGTATTGAGACTTCGGATGGGCAGAACCATTATATCTACGCACCTGTCAGCGGAGAGATATATGAAATTAATTCGGCTCTTGAAGATGACATCGAACTTCTTAATCGTTTTCCAGAAGGTGATGGATGGATATGTAAATTCTACATGGAAAACCCAAGCGAGATAGATGCACTTCTCAGTCTATCCGAATACGAGGCGCATGAGGAGGACGAACTTAACGAGGAAGAATACTTACCAGAGACCGACTTTTATGAGAATGTTGAGGATTATTGATACAATTTTGCAATATCCTTTGCAGGCGGGGGTTGTAACCTCTAATTGATGGATTTTTGACAATAACCCTTGAACGCTACGCTTCTAATACAGAAGTGATGAAAATGCGCCTAACAATGCTCAGTTTCGGTACTGGAATGACAGATTCTATCTGGTAACCCAAGTCAGTTAACGGTTTCGTGAGATCGCGAAGGTCTATGAATGCTGCTTTTGGCGCACACGCCCGTAAATTCGCCAAAATCTCCAAGTCTTGTAATTTATCCTTGTTAAGGTTGATACCGTAAGGCAGGTCTGTGGCAACTGCGTCAAACTGTCCACTAATCTGTCTCGCATCACCTAACACGACATCTGCTGTGAGTCCAAAATGCTGAAGATTTTTCGTTGTCGCGCCTACCATCCGCGGGTTGTTGTCGTAGCCGACCGCTCGGATACCGCTATGGGCAGCCGACATCACTATTGTCCCGGTTCCACAGCATGGATCAAGGAGGAGATCACCCGGACGCGCCATTAGATTGACCAGCACACGCGCCAATCGTGACGGTAACGAACTTGAGGTCACGTACGGTCTCTGGTCGTGGGCGAGCCACGCGTTGTCAGATTTAGAGAGACACCGTCCAAACCATATCTGTTCGGCTGTTACAACCGCTAAAAAGGTAACTTGTGGTTGGCTGAGATTCGCACTACCACCGATAGCACTGCCGATATCCCGTGCGAGTTCCATAGAATTGACCTTTAAACCGCGCGGCTTTTTCACAACAGACACCCGAAATTCGTCAGCATGCAAACCAGTGGAACGGATCTCCGCACAAAGTTCGCTCAGACTTGATGCCTCAAAAAGGAGTTCACTGCAGCTCTTCAGATACGCGCTCCGGCGCACATCAACACACTCTTCTGAAATCGTGATCCCGTGCATATTCAGGGTAGATCCTGTCAACTTTATACACTCGGCAGTGACCAACTCAGTGAGACGATCTGGAATCGCTGCGAGATAAAAGTATGTAGGATTTGCTTGCAATGCCATTAATCGATGTTACTCCAATACCAATCTAAATTGAGTCAAAACCCGTTCAAATAATTCATTATAACACTATCAAGACAAGAACTGCAATCAGATACGAAAAAGGAATGTTATGGCACAGATAGAAAAAATACGGATTGGACACAGTCCGGATTCCGATGACGCGTTTATGTTCTACGCGCTCGCGAAAGGATTAATACCGACAGATCCGTTTGAAATCGTTCATGTGATTGAAGATATTGAGACTTTAAATCAACGAGCGCTCGCTGCAGAATTGGAGGTTACGGCAATCTCGGTTCACGCTTACGCGTATGTCGCGAAAGATTACGCGTTCATGCCTTGTGGCGCAAGTATCGGGGATCGATATGGACCGCTTGTCGTCTCGAAAGCACCGATCGAGAACCTTGAAGGTAAGCGAATTGCTATCCCCGGCAAAATGACAACTGCATATCTTACACTCAGTCTCTTTCAACCGAATTTTGAGGCTGAAACACGCCCCTTTGACAAAATATTGGACGCAGTCCAACAAGACGAAGTGGACGCCGGACTCATTATTCACGAAGGGCAGTTAACCTACGCACGCGAAGGACTTCACAAAGTCATCGACTTAGGTGAATGGTGGTACGAAGAGACTCAACTGCCACTGCCACTCGGAGCCAATGTCATCCGCCGCGATCTCGGCACCGAGAAAATACGTAAGATAACCACGCTCCTGAAACAGAGCATTCAATATTCGCTCGACCATCGTTCACGAGGATTGGAATATGCGATGACATACGCACGCGACATGGAAACCGCACTCGCCGACAAATTCGTCGGAATGTACGTCAATGACTATACGCTCGATTATGGCGATAAAGGGAGAGCAGGGGTCCGAGAATTGCTCCGTCGTGGCAACGAGGCAGGCATAATTCCACACCCTGTAGATGCTGATTTCGTTAAACTCGAATAGTCTGCTAATTCTGTTCTGATCAACCAATATGCTACATTTCTATTTGAGGGCGGAAACCGTGGATACGAAACGCCGTAGACTTTTTCATTTAGAAGACGCTGATGGAAAGGAACTCGCAAACGGGATCCTATACGATGAGGGAAACGTACAAGTGTTGTGGCGAATAGATCGCGGTTATACAGCAGAACAGTACGCCTCCGTTAGCCTTATATTAGATATGATACCGGGGATTGCGGTGTTACGGCTTGAAGATACAACCGAGCATCAGCAGCGAACGGACGTATAGAAATGCCATCTTGATGGTGATCGACATCAATGGAAATCGCAGCGTTTCTAACGGAGTCTACGATCTCCTAATTTAATGATTTCTCCGTTCTCTTGCGCAACATACATATAGCCGAGTCCGTCTAATGCGACACCCTCTTGCTCGTCACCGGGCAAGAGGTACTTTCTTAAAATGGTACCTTGCCGATTCATCTCAACGAATAGGTTTGTTGTATCACTGATTATAATCAAGATACCGTCTCGCGTGTCATAGGCAAGTCCTGAAATATCGATGAAATTCATTTTGTAAGCGTTAATAATAGTGCCTTGTGCCTTCTGAGCTGTGGAACTACGCAGCGGCACAACGACTTCACATACAACTGAGGGTTCATCTTTTTCTTTAAGGCTGAAGGATTGGTTTCCGATCCAAAACGTACCGCCTTCGGGGTGTGATGTATCTGGCACAAAAACGATTGCTTCAATCCCCATACCCCCTTTCTTCAGAAGTGGTTCCCCTTTAAATTCTCTGATGATCCTGAATTCTCTTTGAATAGTAAGGGTTTCCGGCTCAATTTCGATGATCGCTTCATCGTCTTCAACCGCGGCATACAATAAACCGGTCGTCGGATCCACTGTAATTCCTTCGAGGTCGAGTTCATTTACGCCATTAGTTTGGATATGAATGCCATCTGGGTTGATTTCATAGACGAGACCTGAATCATCTGCAATAAAGAGGCTCTTTCGGGTAGGGTGATATGTAATGCCGGAGGGTTCCGCGATATGTTTTTTTGTTATATCCCCAATCCAATTATAAGGTAGATCGATCGGGCGAGATCCCACTGTCTGCTGCGTTTCAGACTGCTCCATCCGTACCAAAGAATAAACCAGAATCACGCTGAATCCGATGATTAGAAAGACGAAAAGCACTTTTCTGTAGGACATCAGGTTCACCATATTTTATCCTAAAGCCTTGTATGAGAAAATACTATCTGTACTTTATCATATTTGCTTGAGTGAATCAAGAAAAAACGAAACCGCTCAATATCATACCTTTTCTGAACGCCAGTTTCTCGTTAGCAAAAAATAGATTCATCGTCGGCAATTCATTGCCATCTTATTTTTAAAATACATCGGCGCGTTTCAAAGTCTCATGAATGAGGGTTTATTTAGCAGGTTCAGTAGCATATTGACTACTAATTAATGTGCAATGATTGCTTGGTAGAAAAATTCACACAGAAAATTCTTTATGTTTTCCTTGACAAACCGTCCCTGCTGATGCTATTATATTTTAACTTGCAATTTCTGTATAGGGATTATGCCTGAGAACAAGGAGCGGTATATGACGAAAATGCCGAGGCTCGTCGTTGAAGTCTTTGAACATGTGAATTTTCGTGGACGTAAGTTGACATTGATCGAATCGGTGCCGAACACCTCAGACATCGGAGCACAGGATATTATATCTTCGATCAAAATTTACAAAGGTCCAGGATTCAACGCGTCGCCAAACTACAAGGCTATTTTTCATGAGCATGAGAACTATAGAGGACGGCGGTTGGTCCTTGCTCCTGGGTTCTATCCGAATATTCATGACATTCCCTATAACTTCGGGGATGCAATTACCGCGATCAGCTTTAGTCCATCAGCACACCCAACTCCACCAGAGTACGGTGCCGTACCGGTTATCATTGAAGTGTTTCGAGACGTAGATTTTAGTGGACAACGGAGTGTCATTATGCGGGATGTCAGCTCAGTTTTCGAGATCGGCATGAATGACACAATTTCGTCAATTCGCATCCAACGCGGTCCGAGTTTCCCGTTCAGTGGGTGCTACGTCATCTTTTATGAACACGTTAATTTTGAAGGGCGACGGCTAAATTTAAGCTTGAACTCGCGCGAATTTCAGTTGGGTCTTCGGAATCTCAGATCGCTGCCACACTCACAATCCTTTTCGGATATTATATCTTCTATAAAGATTGTACCGTTAGGTGTATTCCGGGTTTTGATTGTTATCGGGGACAATATGACACATGAACCGGCAGTGTTGGAGTCATTGACAACACTTGAAGGCTTGGAATTCCAATTTACCACTGTACATGTCAATGACAACCCTGAAAATCGCGGGGACCCTAACAATGCAGTCAAACTCTCGAGCATCGCACTCTCAAACTACGACATCATCTGGTTCACATGGAACGCGCCCGGTCATGACGGCGAGTACTTCATAGAAGATGCCGACCAAGCGGTTCAAGAATTTGTCCGAAAAGGTGGAATCGTCTGGGCTTCTGCTATGGACAACAATATCGTACCACCTGATGGTGTGCATAATTCTGAGCCGCAGTGGCGCGGGGATTGGCTGCCGGTTGATAGACATCCAATTCGTGTGATTAATTCCGAGGATGGAAATGTCACTGTCACTGACGATGGACAAAAAACAGGAATGTTTACCTGGCCCCACAAAATTAACGTAGATTCTTTGATAACCGACGATCACTGGGTTACAGACGATCGAAGCTACCGAAAATTGGCTGTCAGAGAGGATAACGGCGATGCTGTCAGTGTACAACTCCAATGGGGTGAAGGTTATTATGTCGCTTTTGCTGTTGATACCCGGGACCCGCATCGTACCTCGATAGCGAAACCGCTCATTGAGAATGCCCTCTGTTACTTGGCTAACCTCGCATGGCAGACTTCTCCACGTCAACCGCTCAAGGGACGATATCGGACGCACCTGAGCGATGGAGAAATCTTCCGATAAAAAACTTTAGGGGACATCAAATACATACCTCCGTGCCACCAGATTATTGCTTATAGGAGAATTGAATGCGTTTCATTGCTGTTATCGTTTTTTTAATTGTTGTAGCAGTCGCCGTCGGCTGGTTCGTCTACCAAAATCTTGACGGTTTTGGACAGACTGGGGTGATGAGATGGTTAATAGGGTTTCTCGTCGTCCTACTCGCTTTTTTAGTGGCTACTTGTGTCGCAATCATCCGCTACAGGATACCGAAAGCCGATGTCGCACTCGTCCGAACAGGTGGTTCAAAAGAAAAAATTAATATCACTAAAGGACTCTGGGTTAACACCATTATCCATGAGATCAAAGAAATCTCTCTCAACACGATGCGGATTGAGGCCATCCGAGAAGGACAAGAGGCTTTAATTACTTTCGACTTTAACCGCGCTGATGTTGAAGTCGTCTTCTATCTTAAAGTTGAACCTGATGAAGATGATGTCCTACGGGCTGCACAAGCACTCGGTGACAAATCCATGACACCCGAGACTGTACGGGAACTCATTGAACCTAAACTTGAAGGCGCGTTGCGAAGTGTCGCTGCCGAAAGTGATATCCAAGACCTCCTACAGAAACGTCAAGAATTCGCAGATAAGGTCCAAGAGGCGTGTGGTGAAGATTTACAAATACAAAACGGATTAACACTTGAAACCGTCTCTATTATACGAGTAGACCAAACACCCGTTGAAACACTTGATGCAGAAAACCGATTTGATGCTGTCGGTATTCGAGAAATTACTGAAATCACTGCTGATCAAGAGCGCGAAAAAGTGAGCATCGTACAGCAGAAAGAAGTCGCAATCGTTCAGATTGAAGTTGATGCTCGTATTGAGAAACTCGCAGCTGAACAGGAGCAGGCGTGGGCAGAATCCGACCAGCAGAAAAATATCGCAATCTATGCCGCTGAACGAGAAGCGGAAACCCTCAAATTCCAATTTGAGATGGAACAGAGTGTGCAAGAGCGCGAATACGAGATGAAACAGGAAGTCGAGCGCGCCCGTATCGCACAGGAGCAGGTCGTACAGGAACGTGAAATCGAGATGGTCCGCGATGTTGAAGTCGCTCGCGTCCAGCAGGAACAGGTCGTACAAGAACGTGAAATCGAGAAAAACCTAATCGTTGAAACGCAACAGATCGAACAGTCCAAGGTCGTCCAACTCGCTGAAATTGAGCAGTTCCTCGTTGTTCAACTTCAGAAGATCGAACAGGAACAGGCGATCGCTGTTCGGGACATAGAAAAGCAGCTCATGGTAGAGAAGGCACAGATCGCACAAGAAGAGGGTGTGTCTTTGCGGGACATTGAACGTGAACTGTTGGTACAGACGGAAAAGTTCGCACAAGAACAGCAGGTTCAAGAACGTGAGATTGAGAAGAACCTCGTCGTCGAAACCGCTCAGATTGGTCAACTTCGGCAGGTAGAACTCGCTGAAATCGCTAAAATGTTGACCGTAGAACTCGCACGTGTAGGACAAGAACAGCAGGTAGAGACGCGTGAGATAGAAAAGCAGCTCATGGTAGAGAAGGCACAGATCGCACAAGAAGAGGGTGTGTCTTTGCGAGACATTGAACGTGAACTGTTGGTACAGACAGAAAAGTTGGCACAAGAACAACAGGTTCAAGAACGTGAGATTGAGAAGAACCTCGTCGTCGAAACCGCTCAAATTGATCAGATGAGGCTCGTAGAACTTGCTGAAATCGCTAAAATGTTGTCGGTCGAGCAATCACGCATCGGACAGGAATTGCGTGTTGCCCTAACGGATGAAGACCGGAAGATCGAAGTCGCTAATAAACAACAGGTTACCGCACTTGCTGAGAAAGAGCAATTAGTCGCGGAAGCCGAACGGATGGGCGCAGAAGTCAATGTGACTGCCACAGAACAGGTGATGGAAGCCGAGTGGCAGCGTGAAGTAGCAGTCATCAGTGCCGAAGCACAAGCACAACCGATTGAACGTCTCGCTGATGCAATTCTTGCTGAAGCACGCGCGAAAGCACAAGGTGAGATGGCTGAATACGAAGCCCGCAATGTCGCTGAACAACGAGTCCTCGTCCAAGAAGCAGTTATGGAACTGATTAATGAATTCCCAGATATCGCTGAACAGTTGATGCGACCTGTTGAGAAGATTGATAGCATCAAAATTTTGGATATGGGGAACAACGACGGACAAGGGGGTCTCAACCGAAGCAGTATGGGGAGACTCGCAAACGCTCTACTTGATACCGGTGCCATTTCTCCAATGCTTAAGGAACTTTTCAACTTCGCCGATGTAGATGCAGAACAGATTACAGACAAAATCGCTGAATACTTAGCAGACCTTGTTAATCGTCCCAGTTAACCTTTTGGATTTGCCAAAGATGTGAACGCTTTACAGTTTATGCGGCAGCACTGCGCTATGTAGGAGAAAACATGCGACGTGAGAGACGACATACATCAGCGAAACGGCGCACAAGCCAACGTTGTCGGACTTGCCGTTCTAATAACGGGAAACGTAGCTGTCCGGCTCTCAACGGTATCCTAATCTGTCCGGAATGCTGTAGGGCAAAACGCGCAAAGATTCCCGGTTGTGATGCGAGATGTCGCTACTACGCCCCACTCGTTGTATCGAGTAGAGTTCGCAGGAAATCGGCTTCAGATTTTCCAATCCATCGATGCCTAATCAGTCGTTCCAAAGATACTGGAATGCTAATTGTCGTTGGCACTCGAAAACGACCAGATGGCAATCTGAAAGCAATGTTCCTATTACTCGACATGTGGAAGAAAGGCATCCGAGACTGTTTCTTTGACGCTAACCTATCTGAAAAAGAGTTTGAGAAAGTTTCACAAAGGATAGCGAGGAGCTATAACCTCAGTGAACCTGTTGAACTACACGATCCAGATGAACCTAAGCAAGTCGTTCGGATTCCGAAAGATACGCTTGTTATTGAAGCCGATAACGCCATTCATCTTGATGAAGGTGTGAATATCGTTGACCACGAAGAGGCTTCTCGCGGCAAAGCCGTTGAAGGCGTCAGAGGCGCGCGCGCCATACATGAAATCTATATCCCTAAAACAGGGAAATGGTACCTATGGGCTCGTGTTTTCTTTGAAAGAGGAAAAGATTCCTATTGGATCGGAGTCGATGACGCAACCCCACATCCGTGGGACAGAGAAGGCGGTCCCGGGGCAATAAAAATTTGGTCGGAACCCAATGATAATACCAAATGGGGACGTTGGCTCTGGGATACCGCACCAAGCGATACTGAAAGTAACAAACCCAAAAATCGCCCCGCCTTTTTTCACATCAAACGAACCGGCTATTACCGTCTCTGGACTAAGGCAAGAGAATCCGGATCACGTTTGGATCAGGTACTGCTTACACGTGCTCGCGATTTCAATGTGCAAAATGAGACAGAGGGGGTACCTCTACCTCTTAAGTATTCGCCACACCTCTATGAACCTGTTTCAATCAACGAATGCCGAAAACTGATCCGACATGCCGTTCAGATTGCTACTGAAGTGGAGACTGAGATACCGTGGGAATTCAAATATTGGATACAAGATATGTGGGGGGATGTTACCAAATTTCCCGAAATGGAAGGCTCACTCTACAAATGTCCTAAATGTGCGGCAGACCTTCCTCAACAGGCAGTTGATCTCATTATACAACATGCGCAATCCGATGATATTCAGTTTTATATTTTATGCAGGAAATGCGGCGGTGAATTTGATTAAACATTTCTCATATCTGCGTTCTGACTTGACTTTGACAAAACGTAAAATCGTACAGAAATTGACTGTTGAATTCTTCGTCTTTTTTTTCTTTTCGATGGTGTGTATCGCGGCACCACCGAATCCATATCTCTTTTTCAATCAAGACCCTACCACGGGCGAATTCGTTCCCAAAGCCCCTCAGAGTAACGCTGAATTTCTTGAGGCACTCGACGGTTGTTGTCTCGTCAGAGAACAGGGGGTCTTGCAATCCGACGGGATAGAATATGTCCTCGCTCTCAAAATAGATTTTTCTGACATGCCCGGACGTAGAGACGGTGCAGCGTTTGATAAATATCTATTCGCTACAGAAGGAGTCTCCCTCAAAACCTATTATCTCGAAAATTCCTACGGACAGATGGATATCCAACCCGGTCCAATGGGAGGCGTTGTGCCGGCACGGAACGAGTGGTTCCGTGCTAAGAAACCGATGACTTATTACGGCGAAGGCGTGAGAATCTTGGCGCGCTATCGCGAGTTGGTTCGTGAGGCGTGTGAAGCAGCGGATGCTACTGTCGACTTCTCACAATATGACCGAGATAAAGACGGTGTCGTAGACCATATTTTTCTTATACATGCTGGCAATGACCAAGCATCTACCGGAATCATAGATTACGACATCCAATCCCTCCTCATTCCAGGTGTTGATGCTATTTACGATGGCGTTCGCGTTGATACCGCTGCTGTTGTCGCTGAAGAACCCGATTTTGAGCATCCGCACCTCGGTATCTATTTCCACGAATTTTTTCACGATTTCGGTGCCCCCGATATTTACGGATTTTTCAGAGGCGCACACGATCATAAATGGGGACTTATGGGGGCTTTCGGACCCTATCAAGGACCTGTGGAATTTGGAGTCGGGAACGGGTTAGAACCGAGCCATATTATGGGGTATCTTAAGTGGGATTTTGACGCAAGACCTCAAAACGGACGGCTCGGTTGGATTCAACCGGTGCAGATAACGCAAAACCAACAAATTGAGGTTCCCAGTTTTGAACTCGGACCCAAAGACAATATACTTTTCAAAATCGATGTCCATCCGTCGAGGAAACTGGCTAACGGAGAAACAACGGAATTTTTTCTGATAGAAAACCGGAACAAAACCTCGGGAGCAACCTTTGATACCTATTTACCGGAATCTGGCATTCTGATTTGGCATATTGATGAGACGCGGCCGTATCCGATCGGCAGTTATGATGCTTCACAACAAGTCTGGCTTGAGGATCCAACAGACCCCGAACATCTTGGCATTTATCAACGAGAAGATGCTGACTTTATAGATGTGTTTACGATAACCGACGGTGCCGCTTATTCTTTAGATGATGGACACACTGCCTTTACACCGGGCACACTGCCGAATAGCAACGCAAATGACGGCACCGTTACAGGCATCTCAATTACGAACATCGGCGCAGAAGGTTTAACGATCCCAATTCTCGTATCGTTTGGGGACACGTACGAACCGAATGATACCTTTGCGACGGCGTTCCGTATCGAATATGGCGAAACTTACGAATCTTTCATTTTTGATTCGACGGATGTTCGAGATGTCTACGAATTAGAAGCCGTGCGTGGTATCACCATTTTGGCAACCTTGGCTGACGTTCCACCAGGCAATAATTATATCCTTTCTCTTCACGGGAAAGATGGTGAAACTTATGCAACTGGTGAAAACGCCACTGAGATCGCCGGATTAAAACTTATTTATCAACCCAATTCAACTGAAACACTCTATCTGGTTGTGGAATCTGATAGTGGGTTCAGCAGTATTGATTCTTACCGGTTACGGATAGAACAACTTCAGTCCACAGAATTTGTACTTGAGGATACGCGGGTATATCCTAACCCGCTGCGCTTGTCAGATAAAACTATGGTGTTTGCCTACCGACTCTCTGCCTCCCAAATCGCAGACACCATTGACCTTGAAATATACACACCAGCGGGCGTTCTCGTCTATAAAGACACACATCATAATGTATTTACGCAAGGGAAATTCGAGTGGCACGGCACAAATCTTAACGGAAAATCTGTCGCTCCTGGGATCTATATCTATCGCATCTCCGCGAAACAAGCATCACTCAGTGTCCAGGAAATAGGCAGGCTGGCTATTTTAAAATAAAAATTGAAGATTTCTTCCAACATATTTCTTGACTAAAAATTGGAGTTATGCTAATTTTAAAAACAGAGAACAGTTTTTGCGTGCCAATTGGATTTGCTATCAGCGTTCTCAAAATCAGTTATAGCGTTAGCATGCTGCTCCGTTGAGCAGCCGGAATACAAATCGAAAACGAAATCCCATTTGTAGAATGGTAACCAAGGAGGCAATATTATCAATGAAATGGTTGAATAAATTCACAGCACTCAATTTTATCTTGTTACTTGCCCTCGCTGTTTGCGTCGTAGGTTGCGGCACCTCACTGAGGAGTATGTCACCGATTCAACCTGTGAATAATATAGCGAAAGCAAAGATGGAACAGGCTGAAAAACCGGAAGAGAATATAATTGTCCCAGCTCTCCCTGCTGAGACGATTGCTAAGCCGGTGCTCGACAAACACGGTATGGATTCTATCGGGTTCCGGATCGGCAAAGCGCGCGATGCTAATATGGAAGAGTTAACTTACGTCTTCGCTTTCAGTGAATACGCGCACGCTACCGACGAATGGGGTGAATTTCTTAACGATTGGATGGAAGTCAAAAACCAGATTGAAATAGGAACCGGTGAAGATCGAAAAATGGTTGATGTCGTCATGCTGTCCGATTACCCGGAGTTATTTGAGGTGCCCTCAAGACAACCGATTTTGACAAAGACCAAAGATGGTATCACGGTTTCTATCGCTTATTGGCGACGCACGGACTTAGACCGGAAATTCAATGTCGGAAGTGCCCTCTCACCCTTTTATGAAACGGAAGCACTTCACCAAGGTGAAAAAACAGATGTGTTTTATGTGAAGATTACCAACAATCGGAACGAAAATATCATCTTTAATGTAAAAAAATGTACGGTCATTGACCAAAATGAGAACATCTATGGTGGGATGGATTATGAGGACCTGCAGGAACGCTTGACATACAATGCTCGCGCGTCGGGACTCTATGTCAAAAATGGATTGGAAATCGCACGCCAAATTTTGGTCGAAAAACGGATGCCTATTGTCGAAAAGCAGGTCGGCACACATCGGACAGGCGTACCTCCCGGTGAAAGCAAAGAAGGTTTCTTACCGTTTGTAGAAACGAAGTCGAATGCTGAGGAATTAAGGGTCATTCTACCGATTGAAAAGGCACCGCCACCGGGCGGCGCACAACGCTATCAAACGATAGATTTTGTGTTCCCTTTCACACACGATAGAGGGATTCGTATCGCGCAACCTTCACCACAGCGTTATTAAATCGATTTGTTTGCCGACTCAGGTGTACTAACGATTGTCGAGCGTCTGGAACGCTTTTCATAAGAAGCTCGCTGTGCGCAAACAGCGAGCTTCTTATTTACTCTTCTACAATTTCACAGTCTGGCAATGATCGAAGGAACGCTTTCCCATAACTACGAGTTTTGACCCGAGGATCAAGAATGACGACAATCCCTTTGTCGTTCGTTGTACGGATAAGTCGTCCAAACCCCTGCTTCAGTCGAAGAATCGCTTCCGGTAAACTAAACTCCGAAAACTCATCGCCCCCGCTCTCCTTGATCTGTTTCACGCGCGCCTCCATCACCGGATGTGTCGGCACCTCAAACGGGAGACGTGTTATAATAACGTTGCTCAATGCCTCACCGCGGACATCAACACCTTCCCAGAAACTCGAGGTCCCAAATAAAACCGAGTCGGTGTCCTCACGAAACGCTTGAAGCATGTCTGTCCGTGAGAGTTCGCCGCCCTGCTTGAAAGATGTGACCCCTATTGCTACTAAATCAGGAACGACAGCGTCATAGACCTCGTCCATCATCCTGTAACTCGTAAATAAGACAAATGCTTTGCCGTGTGTCAGCTTAAGGTAATGTCGAATTTTATCGATCACAGAGGTGGTGAATTCACTACTCTTCGGATCCGGCATCCCTTTCGGAATGTGCAGTTGGACCTGTTTTTTAAAGTTGAAGGGTGAGTGGACAAGGAGTTCGCGACACGCGTCTATCCCGACCCGTGCTTTGAAGTAGCCAAAATTGCGATTTGTAGAGAGTGTCGCACTCGTCATGACGACGCTATTCTTTTCTGAAAATAGCTGCTCCTGCAGCATCTGATTTACATTTGCCGGGGTCGCGTTTAAAACAATACGGGGTGGGTAATTTCGGGACGATATTTCTATCCAGTACACATAATTCGGATCGTTTTGCCGAATGAGCATATCCAATTCGTCACGAAGCCGTTCACAGTGGCGTTGGTGTGCGATAATCTCTTGCTCGTCATCCTCTGTTGTTGCCTCGTCTTGCAGGACTTTCAATGTTTTTTCTATCTTTGCAAGCGGAGCATCCAATACATTTTCAACAAAATTGCTTTTGTGAATACGGTGTGTTAGGGTGGTACTGTGTCCATCTTCGTCGAGTTCCTTTATTTCTTCAACGATACTATTGAACAGTATATTTGTCTGTTCGCGTGCCTCTATGGTCTGATCTTTTAGTTGTGACGAATCGTAATGTGTCGCCAATCCATCGTCGTTCCGTTCATTGTAGAGAGAATCGAGTAGCCATTTAACGCGATTGTTGTTGAAGTTGATACTCGCGTGGCTCGTCGCCGTCGCTTCCAGATGGTGTGCTTCGTCAATGATGAGATAGTCGTAATCAGGCAAAATTCCAGCAGCTGAGTCGCTGGCTTTACGGACGGCAAGATCGCTGAAGAGGAGATGATGGTTAACGATGAGCAGATCCGCATTGTGCATTTCCCGCCGAACCTTGAAGTAGAAGCAGGTGTCGTAGGTCTCGCAGCTACGACCAAGACAATTATCTCTGTCAGACGCGACTTTATCCCAAACCTGTGCGTAAGGCTGTAACGGCAGGTCCGCCTTACTACCGTCTGCACTCTGGTTTGCCCATTCGTCAATGGCAGCCACCTGTTCCACCTCGTCATGGGTATCAAAGAGTCCACGTTCATAGTTGAGTAGGTTTTTAAGCCGTCTCCGTGAAAGGTAATTGCGCCGTCCTTTCGCGAGCAAGATGTTGAAATCTCGAGGAAGAACGCGCTGCAGAAACGGGAGATCTTTCGTGACGAGTTGTTCCTGTAGGCTGATGGTATTCGTCGAAATGACGACCTTTTGTTCTGATCTAAGCGCGTGAGAGATTGCTGGAATGAGATAAGCAAAACTTTTACCGACACCTGTTCCGGCTTCAACAATTAGGTGTTCGGAGGAGGTTAGAGCTCGGGATACCTCATGTGCCATGTGTAATTGCTCTTCGCGGAACTCATACCCGTCAAGGTGTTGCGCAATGAGTCCGCCTGGACTAAAGATTTCTCTGAGCGTCACCGGTGTCGATGTTTCCATATTTTCTGTCTCTCACGGAGCAGCATTTCGCACAAACCTGCTTCAGTTCGCGTATTTCCTGTGATTGATGCCTAACGTTTTAACGGGACGGTTATCTTTTCTGTACCGTGTTTGCTCTTGATATCAAGGATAATTTCGTTAAGCTCTTGCTTTTTTTGGAGAAAGGCTTCCAATTCCTGTGTACTGGTAATCCTCTGCCCATTGATGGCAGTAATAAGTGTGCCTCTCGGAATCTGGCTATTGACTTGAACTGCATCAAGGACGATAACACCGCGATCGTCCTCAGTTAGGTAGGTATATCTTTCAGCGTCGCCTTTTTCTAACTTCCGAACCCTTATTCCAAGTTCATGCCACGCCACAGAGTCGGTTTCAACAGGTCTTCCGGCTAGTAGTGCTGGCATTTCTCCTATAGTTACATTGAACATTCTTTCGTGTCCGTTGCGAAGGACTGTAATTTTTGATTCCTTACCGACTTGCGAGTCCGCGATCCACATTTTAAATTCATCGGAATCCGCCACTTTTTTTCCGTTGTATCCAATGATAATGTCGCCGCGTTGGAGTCCGCTAAGATGCGCCGGCATGTTTCGTGAAACACGTAAAACACGAATTCCTTGTGGGACCTCTTCCATACCTATCCCAAGGTACCCGCGGATGATGCGTCCTTTAGCAATCAGCTGCGTCCCGATCTTTTCCACCAGATTGCTTGAGATAGCAAATCCGGCACCAGCTCTAACCGCATTGGTAGCGGGTGTATTGTCTGGACGACGGATTAATGAGTTAATCCCAATAACTTCACCGTGGATATTCAGTAACGGTCCTCCGCTGTTACCCACATTGATCCAGGCATCCGTTTGGATGAAATCCTGATACCGCACAATACCACGGTCAGGAAGGAATGAACGTCCTTTACCACTCACAGTACCGATCGTTACCGTGTGATTCAATTGAAATGGGTTGCCGATAGCGATGGCAAACTGTCCGACCTGTACCGCTTCCGAATTTGCCAAAGGAAGCACCGGAAGGGTTTCGGGCGCGTCAATTTTTAAGACCGCAATATCCGTATTCGGGTCTGTGCCAACTAATTTTGCTTCATATACGCTTTCATCAAGCAGCCGCACTCTAATCACTGTTGAATCTCGGATCACATGTTCATTGGTGAGGATGTAACCGTCCCCCCGAAAGATGAATCCTGAACCTTCTTGCCTACGAAATCGAGGATCTTCTGCTTGGCGGAATGTAGTAATACCGACAATCGCAGGTGTACTACGTTTCGCAACATTTACAAACGCGTTTTCGATGGAACCCAACAGTTCGACATCTGTCGGTTGTTGTGTTGTCCCTCCACATGATATAACAATGCTTACACTAATGACAAGAAATAGCAGGCTCGGGCAAAGAAAAATATTTTTTTTCATCGATATCCCCTCTCAACATTTTCTGTATACAAGTGATGCTCTGTGTAGTTTATCTTAACATAGTTGTGCGAATATGTCAAATGTTTTCACTATTGTAAATGCGCGTTGTGCTCGCGATTGCTACCGTAAAATTGCTAACTTCTCCAGATAGGTATATGTCACTCCTTTAGAGACAACCGAAATATGAGAAAAATAAATCCCCGGAGAGACAGCCAACCCATAAGATGTCTGCTGATTCCACCACGTACGCCAAAGCCGTTGACTTAGCCGATCCGCGACACCTTCAATCCGTTTTATTAAGTTACCATCCGAATCATAGATGGCTATCCGCATGTCGGTTATATCCGCATTGGCCTCAACGCGGAATTCAGTCAAACCGTCTGAGCGTGCCGGGTTCGGAAACACGACCACATCGCGCCACGCGAACGCTTGCGTCAAAATAGTGGACTTAACGACTGAAACCGCACCGAGCGGATAACGAGCGACGACGTTAAGCACATTCTTCCCCGGATTCAACGGCACGCGTGCCGTATAGGTCTGTGTTTCGCGATCTATAATTGCCTCTGTTTGGCTCGGATGAACGATAATGTCAATTGGAAAGTCCGAATGGAATGTTCCTATAATCTCTAATTCGCTCTCTTCGGTAGTTGTAGGGAGTTCTAATCTCAACTGTGGTACCTGCCGCATCGGATGAAACATGTCGGTGAGGAGACTGTCCATCGTAATCAACACCAGCTGCGTCACTTTTTTCACCAAACGGAAGTTCACCTTGTCTGCGGTATCCGCAGCGGTATGATAAAAAGGATTGGCATTGTAGTTTTGGGAGTCACGCCACGGTGTTGAACTCTCGGTTAGCGTTACTGCATTATAACCACCATCCCAGAACGGTTTATGGGAGGAAATATCCACAAATTCGTCTTGTGACCGACGGATTTTTAAACCGATATCATACCATCTGTTTGCAATAATAAGTGCGCGGCTTATCCATGATGAATCGTTGTTCGTAACAATTTCAACGAGATCGCTTTTCCAGTTGAAACCGAACATATCCAAGTTAAATACAGCGATAATTTTCTCGCGGGCGAAGGCAGTGTCGGTATCGTCATTTATCTTTATCGCGGATGCGTTCCGAACATACTGCCGACTGCCAAGAAAACCGAGTTCTTCACCGCCGAAGGCGACAAATCGTAACTCGTGGTCGTATTCATAGCGACTTAAAAGAGATGCTATTTCCAACATTGCAGCGACACCTGTCCCGTTATTATTCGCACCCGGTGCCGTTGATGATAGTGGGTTCCAATTCGGATCACGAATTGCTTGTGTGTCGTAATGTGCACAAATAATGAAGATACGTTTACTCGTCGAATTCGACCGTGGGGGTAGTGTGGCAACGACATTTCTAATCCCGCCAAAGACCTGTTCATTTACTTGTAGACGCGGGGAACGGCGAAATTGATTTGTGATGTAGCGAATAGTATTCTCTGTCGCTTCGCGATGATGTGCACTGCGTGTTCTGAGCGCGTGGAAACTGGAACCAGCCGCAACGTTCTCTTGTAATGCGACGACTTGTGCTTCAAGGGCATCGGAATGGACCTGCGTCAGGAGTGCATCGCCACGCTGCGAGACATGATTGCTTTCTTGTGCCGAAACAGATAGCGGTAGACATAGGAGTGTGAGAAGCACCGCGTGTTTTTTTATTTTAACTTGAAGTGCGTAAATTAATTGCCTTGACATAAGCGTGAAAATCTTGTATCCTATTTTAATTAACGGTTTCTCTGATTTTAACAGATTTTGTTCTCGTTGTAAATAGGGATTGTGCACATTGCCTGAAACCGACGCTTGATAAATTTCGCACACGACGGAAGTAGACGAGAAGATGCCAGCAAATTTACCCCCAACCTACTACAAACTCAAGCACGAACATGAAGCCGCTAAGACAGACGAGGAACGGTTGCGACTGTTAGAAGAGATGTTACGCATCGTCCCAAAGCACAAAGGTTCAGAGAAGGTGGTTTCGGACCTTCGCCGCCGTATCGCTGCGCACAAAAGGGCACCGGCAGAGAAAGGAAAAGGATCTGGGAAAAGAAGCTATAGCGAACATATCCCAAAACAGGGTGCCGGACAGATCGTTCTCTTTGGGCCGCCGAACGGTGGAAAATCTCAGATCCTCGCAAAATTTACGAACGCCAACGCTGAGGTTTCAGCGACACCATACACAACCACCACACCTATGGTCGGGATGCTCCGATATGAGAACATCCAATTCCAACTCATTGATACACCGTCAATTATGCCTGACTATGTTTTGCCGACTGTAATGACGCTTATTCGCAACGCCGACCTTGTACTCCCTGTTATAAGTCTTGCAAGCGACAACTTACTGGATGATCTGGACACGGTGGCACAACTCCTTAACGAAGTAGAAGATGATCTATCGGAAGGTGAATATCATCTCGTCGCAAATCAACTCGACGCTGGCGGCGCAGACGAGAGGTTGGAAATACTCAAAGAATTTTATGGAGAGACGTTCCAAATCTTTCCGATCTCTGCTGAGACTGAAGACGGTAAAGAGGATTTGCTACAAGGACTCTACAAGGCATTAGAAATCTTGCGTGTTTATCCGAAAGCACCCGGTAAAGCAGTAGAACGCGACGATCCAATCGTTTTGCCTGTCGGTTCAACTGTCCTTGATGCCGCTATCGGTTTACATAAGGATTTTGAAGCGTTCAAGTTCGCACGGATATGGGGACCCCAATGGCACGATGGACAATCTGTCAGTCGCAATGATGTCGTTTACGATGGAGACGTTGTCGAATTTCACCTGTAGCTATAAGAAGGAGGAAAGATGTTGAGACGGAAAAGTACTTCCCCATATTTTATACTTTCACTCCTTATCCATTTCCCGTTGTTATTGGTGATATGGTTGTTGGTCCCTAACGAAACGCTGTTACCATCATTTCAGGAAAAAATAGATGGATGGATAACACTGGTTAGACCGTTGTCATCTCCCACTAAACCACCCGTCTTTGTGAAACCTATCCTATCCGTGCCTGCTGAATCTGAAGTCGTCGAAGAATCGAAACCGCCACCAATGCGACCGAAACCGAAAGCTGCTCTGATGGCAACTTGGCAGACAGCAGATCAGGAAACACCAGTAGTTGCCTCCAGACCAAATACTCACAGGCAAGAGATGACAAATTCCGCACGAGAAACCGGAAACCGGGTATCACAGTCGCTTCCTACCACCGGGAAACCTGTAAACTATACCACTGAGAACCGTTTGAGAACGCATTCAATCACGCAACCGGTATCCATACCTTCAACGGCACCAAATTCAGACTATACCGAACCGCAGGGAGAAACGAGACAGGTCGCTTTAGAGACAGACGCGACTTTGAAGAATACCGGGGCTTCACCAGCTGTCGATGCGCCCGGGATTCACTACGGAAGTAAGCGCGGGGATGCGCTACGAGCGACAAGTATTGGCAATTCTTGGGGTGGCGGCAGCTCCTCTGCTGGTGGTGGAATTGGTGGCGTTTTCGTCTACATGATGAAGGACATTGCGAATACACTCGCTGAAGCCACTACAACGAAGAAGGTCGATGTTATCTTCGTGCTTGACGAAACCGCGAGTATGGTAGATAACATCCGCGGTATCCGTGCTTATGTCGATTTCCTATTTGAGACTATGGAGCGAGAAGAACGCGATGCCACTTTCGGATTAGTGACATTCACAGATAAAACAAAAAGGTATGGACGCACGGACGACCTCGGCACCTTCAAGAATTGGCTATTCAAAATCGGTGTTGATGGCGGCGGCGACATTGCCGAGGCAGGACTCGATGGTCTTATGACCGCAGTAAAGGAGATCAAATTCCGCAGAGGCGCACAACGCTTCATTGTTCTCGCAAGTGATGGCGCGTTCCATGATGCCGATTACGACGGAAGGTCTCCCTATAGCCTTGACGAAGTGATTGAAACATTACAGAAAGAACGCGTACGTGTCGATGTCATCGGTATAGATTACCTTCCGATCCGACAGATTGCATTAGCTACCGGCGGAACATGGCGGGCAATCCCCGGTAGAGGATACCTCGAATATATACCGCCACTAACATTGACTATGAAACTGTTCTCGAAATTAGGGACCCTCGCATTTGAGAACGGACGCGTTGATGATAAAATTACTGTCTACATTAATAATCCGCCGCGTCCGAGGCAGCTAACCTTAACATGGAAGGTACTTAACCCTTTAGGAGAGAGGTGCTACGGTCCTTTCACAGAAACGAAAACAATCCCTGATGACGGTTCAACGCAGGTAGAATTAACACCTGCCATTAATACCGAAGTCTTTCAGGCGATGCAAGGTGATTATACAATTATCTATCGACTTGAAAATGAAAACGGACATCAGAGCATCTTACGGCGTATGTTAACGTTCTAATTTGCATTAGACTTACGCATTTTTTTATGAGACCTTATGTGACAGACGGGGTTGCAAACCCCGCTTGCAAGGGGGTTGCATAAGTCCTATTACATAAAGAGCTATGGAAGGTCGGTTTAGATTTCATCATGAAAGATCTGATTTTTGAGCAGTGCCGCCATCATTTTAACGATATTATCGCTATTCGTCGTGATATCCATCAGTACCCTGAATTGGGTTTTGATGTGCATCGCACGGCGGGGATCGCTGCTGACGCACTTCACGCACTCGATATCCCCGTCAAAACCGGTATCGGTCGGACAGGCGTTGTCGGCGATTTGGAAGTCTCCGGGGCATCAAGACGTATCGCATTGCGAGCAGATATGGACGCGCTCCCGATTCAGGAAATGACGGATGTGCCGTACAAGTCAAAAATTGATGGTAAAGCACACCTCTGTGGACATGATGCACACACTGCAATGCTGATCGGAACCGCGAGAATCCTTTCAGATATCCGAAGCCACCTCAAATCACATGTCCGGTTCATCTTCCAACCGAGTGAAGAAGCAGCGCCGGGGGGGGCACCAGCAATGATAGCAGACGGCGCGTTGGAAGATGTAGACGAAATTTATGGCATACACGTTTTTCCACTCTATGCCGTAGGTGAGTACGCCACCTGCACAGGACCGATGCTCGCACAGTCTGATACTTTTGAGATTACACTTACGGGTAGGGGCGGACACGCAGGGTTCCCACATCTCACTGTTGATCCAATCGTTATCGGCGCACAATTCATAACGGCTTTGCAGTCGATTATCTCCAGAAATGTGAATCCTTTAGACGCAGCTGTCGTCAGTGTTACACAGGTACATGGTGGAGACGCGAACTTGCAGGAAGGACTCTTCGGTGCAGCACTCAATGTCATCCCACCGAATGTCCTGATCGGAGGTACTGTGCGTACGCTCCAAAAATCTGTTCAGAAACGGGTCCGAGAGCAGATCGAACGTCTCATTGCTGGATTTGCAAGTGCCAACGATGCAACCTATACGTTTGACTATCAAGACGGCTATCCGGTGACATATAACCATGAACCGTGTGTGAAAACAGCATTATCCGCAGCGGGGAGTCTTGTTGCAGAAGACAAACTCATATTTCCGGTGCCGCCAGTGCTCGGCGGCGAGGACTTCGGTTACTACTCACAAGAAATCCCCGCCTGCTTTGTAATGGTAGGTGCAGGAAACGAGGAAAAAGGGATTGTGAATATGTGTCATCACCCACAATTTGACATTGACGAAACTTGCATGATTTATGGCATGGCATTGTTCGCCAGCCTTGTGACACTTTAAATTAAACAGTTATTTTGTAGCACAAACATTTTGTTTGTGTCGTATTGTTACACTATTACCTATCGGACTTGAAAAGAGACAATTATATGCCAACCCTTATTTCACGACTACATCACAGAAGAATGGAACCTACAAAGTATCGACGCGTCGTTTTTCTCTTGATTTTACCTCTATTCCTTTTGACCACAGTCCCGCATTATGTTTTCGCACAGGTTCAGCGCAGTGCGCCCCCATCGGCAGCACTTAAATTATTGGAACGTATTGAAGCGGCACACGATCATTATCACGAACAGCGGTACACGGAAGCAATTGAGGCATATCAAGCGTTGCTTGAAAATGGGATAACCGACAGCGACGACGCAAGCACTCAGCTACAACAGAGCCAAAAAGATTCGATTCGCTTGATGTTGGGACAAAGTTATGCCAAAATCGGTGAGGATGCCGCAGCACAACGCGTTTTCAGAGAGGTTGTTGACGAAAACCCTAACGGTTCTTATGCCACCCGGGCAGTACATCGGTTAGTCAATCTGTATTGGGAACGCTACCAGTTTCAAGAGGCGATTTTAGAGTGCAAACAGATCCTCAAAAAACACCCGGATACTACTGTTGCTGCGACGGCTGCTTATCTCGTCGGTCAGTATCAAGAAGCAGAAGGCAATTCTGAAGAGGCGCTAAAGAGTTACAAGTATTTCCTTGACAACTTCCCGACTTCACCGTATCGAACGACAGCAGTTAATAGGCTCATTCGGTTGTACATCACGAACCGCCGTTACGCTGAGGCTGAAGATATGATTCAAACGCGGATTCAACAGTATCCCGATGACATAACTTTGCTGGAGCAATTAGCGGGACTATATCAGCAACAGGATAACTATCCGAAGGCACTCGAACTTTACAAGAAAGCGATTAAGCGGAGTCCCGGAAATACAAACCTGCGTGAGAAGTTAGGCGCGCTCTATGCGGAGATGGGTAACACCGATCAAGCCATCTCCGAATGGGAGAAACTGGTAACCGGACAATCCAATCGGTATGACCGACATCAGCAACTCGGTGCAATCTATCTCTCAAATAAGATGTATCCACAAGCGATTGCGGCATATCGGCAAGCGATTCAGCTTAATCCCCAGAGCATCCACCCCTATCTACAATTGGCATCAACATACAAAATTCAGGGCGAAATTGAAGATGCTGCTGCGGTCTACATTGATGCTTTATTACGCATCGGTCTCGATCGTAACACGCGGGAAACGATCTGGAACCCGATGCTCGAAATTTATGAAGGCGAACAACACAAGCCGATTCAAGAAAAACTAATTGCTGAACTTGAAAAACGGCGTCCGCAACCTCGGTATGATCCAAATGCCGTAATGACTTTAGCGGAACTCTATTTTTATGCTGGTAGGACAACGCAAGCACTTGAAACGTTTAAGCAGCTCCATCAATATTATACGTTGCATACGGACTTAACACTTGAAAATTACGCACGGGTTTTACAACGCAATGAAAACCTACAGGTGTCCGCTGACTATTACAAAGCAGTAATAACAGGTTCAACAGATAGACAGCGCATTAGGAACGTCCGAACTAAACTCGCTGAACTTTACCAAGAGATGGAACAGTGGGATGCAGCGGTCAAACTCTTAAAAGAACAGATCGAGACAAGTAGAGCATCTATCAAAGACATGTTGTTGCTCGGACGGTTACAGTTGCATGGACTTCGGGACCCGAAAGCAGCACAGATGGCTCTCGAACCGTTGCTCACCCAACGCTTGGCGACCAGTCAATTAGAGGAAGCACAATTAATTTTGGGCGAATGCCATACTCTACTCAAACGTTATACGCTCGCGAGGGAAGTGCTTGAACCGATCGCCAATCGGAACGGCAGTTTCCGCGCAACCGCTCGAAAACTTATCGGCGATTCTTATTTCTTTGACTCGGACTTTGAACAAGCCGTCAAGGAATACAAACTTGTGATCCAAATCTCAAAATCTGACCGACTCACGAATGATGCCCTTGAACGAATCGTCCTCATCCAGAATCATCCTGGCTATTTCAAGGTGCCACTTACGGATTATGTCACTGCTGTACAACGTTATCTAAGCGGCGAAACGGAGGAGGCGTTGCAGCAGTGCCAACGCGTACTTGAAGTCTATCCGAAGGCTACTATTGTTGATGAGGTGTGGCTGCTTATCGGTCATATCCATCGCAGAGAAGGCAGAGGTGACGAGGCAATCAATGCGTACCGACAAGTCGTCGCTAAAGAGAGTCCTATCGCTACGAAAGCACTCATAAACATCGCCGAAGTCTATCGACAACAATCTGATTTTGATAACGCTGCCGCTACCTATACGACGCTTATCACGGACTATCCTGAGAACGTTGTCGTCGTGCATGCCCGACAACAACTTGGCGAAATTACGAAACTTCAAAAAAAAAGATAATACACGGTTCATAGTTTTCAGTTAACAGTACTCAGTTTTCAGTTAAGAGGACTCTTGTAACTGATAATTTTGACCAAGAACCTGTCTACGGATAATTTTGCTAAGGCGCGAGTTCTCAGTCAAAGCTGAAAACTATTGACAACTATTAAAAAGGAGTCAGCAGAATGCCCCATCCTGCTCACAATTTGTTCAATACACACCGGACCCTTGAAGGTGAAGGGTTCGCGTGTAACTACTATTCACTGCCTGCCTTAACAGAAGCTGGCATCGGGTCTATTAAAACTTTGCCCATCAGCCTCCGCATCTTACTCGAATCGCTACTGCGAAATTACGACGGACATCAGATTACAGAAGACGATGTTGTGAATTTAGCGAATTGGAACGCAGATTCACCGAAAGCCGCTGAGATCCCGTTCAAACCCGCACGCGTAGTCGCACAGGATTTCACAGGTGTCCCGCTTGTCGTTGATATCGCCGCGATGCGCTCCGCTGTCGCAGAACTCGGTGGCGACGCAAGTATGATAGAACCCCTCGTTCCCGTCGATTTAGTCATTGACCACTCTATCCAAGTCGATGCGTATGGCTCAGAGAACGCCTTTCAGTTCAACACACAGCGCGAGTTTGAACGCAACAAAGAACGTTATGAATTCCTGAAATGGGGACAGCAGGCGTTTGAAAAGTTTAACATCATTCCGCCATCTATCGGTATTGTCCATCAAGTGAACTTGGAATACCTCGCGAAGGTGGTTATGACAGAGGATTCGCTCGCCTATCCCGATACCGTTGTCGGTACAGATTCACACACAACAATGATTAACGGTTTAGGCATCGTCGGGTGGGGGGTCGGCGGGATTGAAGCGGAAGCCGCGATGTTAGGACAACCTGTCTATATCCTCACGCCAGAAGTGCTCGGTGTACACCTCAAAGGTGAACTCCAAGAAGGCGTTACCGCAACGGATCTGGTGTTGACCGTAACGCAACGCCTCAGAGCCGCTGCAGTTGTCGGTAAGTTCGTTGAATTCTTCGGTGAAGGTGTAGAAGTGCTCTCCTTACCCGACCGTGCAACGATCTCCAACATGTGCCCTGAATACGGGGCAACGATCGGTTTCTTCCCACCTGACGCAGAAACGATGCAATATCTCCGCCTCACAGGACGCGATGAATCGCATGTTGACTTGGTAGAGGCGTATCTTAAAGCACAAGGCATGTTCGGTATCCCGCGTCTCGGAGAAGTCGAGTACTCCGATGTGCTCGAAATTGATCTCGGAGACATTGAACCGAGTATCGCAGGACCAAAACGACCGCAGGATCGGATTGCTTTGTCGGATGTTAAACAGACATTTAATGAACTCCTTACGCGCCCCGTCGCAGAAGATGGTTTCGGTGTGGCGGAAGACGTACACGGCAGCGGCGATATAACCCATGGATCCGTTGTTATCTCCGCTATTACGAGCTGCACAAACACAAGTAACCCGTCCGTCATGATAGGTGCCGGACTGCTTGCCAAGAAGGCGGTTGAGAAAGGGCTGCGTGTCCCTGATTACGTCAAAACGAGTTTGGCTCCCGGTTCGCGCGTCGTAACCGAGTATCTGCAGAATACCGGTTTGTTGCCCTATTTGGAACAACTCGGTTATAACGTTGTCGGTTACGGATGCACAACCTGTATCGGTAACAGCGGTCCACTAAGTGACGACGTTCAAGCAGCAATAGATGAAGGAAATCTCGTCACAGCTAGTGTTTTGAGCGGTAACCGTAACTTTGAAGCGCGCGTGCATCCAGAGATTAAGTCAAATTTCCTGATGTCGCCCCCACTTGTTGTCGCCTTCGGGATCGCGGGTCGTATTGATATTGACCTCGCTACGGAACCACTTGGACACAACGATGCCGGTGAAGCGGTCTATCTTCGAGACATCTGGCCCACCCGTCAAGAGATCGCTGAGAGGATCGCTGAAGCAGTCAATCGACAGACGTTCAAAGAGATGTACGAAGCGATCGGTAACCAGGCACCGGAATGGGAAGAACTCGCCGGTGCGACGGGTGTCCTCTATCCTTGGAACGAGCGGAGCACTTATGTCCAGCATCCTCCGTTCTTTGAAGGCTTTTCGAGGGAGCCGGCTCCGATTTCGGACATCGTGGATGCGCGAGTCCTCGGTATCTTCGGGGATTCTGTCACGACGGATCATATTTCGCCAGCGGGCGCAATCGCAGCAGCGAGTCCAACAGGCGAATACCTCCACGCGCGCGGGGTCGAAACGCGAGATTTTAATACCTACGGTTCCAGACGCGGTAACGACCGTGTGATGACCCGCGGCACCTTTGCAAATCGTCGGGTCCGTAACTTGATGACACCGGATGTGGAAGGCGGGTTCACGATTCAGTATCCAGAAGGGACACAAACAACCATCTACGAAGCAGCACTCAACTATCGTGAAAACAGCGTCCCAACTGTCATCTTTGCCGGACTCGATTACGGTATGGGGAGTTCTCGCGATTGGGCAGCGAAAGGACCGAAACTCTTGGGGGTCAAGGCTGTTGTTGTGGAGAGTTACGAACGCATCCACCGCAGTAACCTCATCGGTATGGGAGTCTTACCGTTGCAGTTCAAAGACGGTGAGAACGTGCAGACGCTTAACCTCAACGGCAGTGAAATTATCAGTATCACAGGATTCGCCGATGACCTCCAACCCGGACAGATGGCAACGATGAAGATCGTCCGTGCAAACGGCGAGACACACACAACGGAGCTGTTAATCAGGATTGATTCACCCGTAGAAGTAGAATACTACAAACACGGTGGGATTCTGGACTACGTGATTCGGAATTTCTTGTCTGCCTAATGAGATTGCTAAATTCAGTCAACAGGCGCACTCCGTAAGCGCGCCTAATCTTAACCCTAGCCGAACGGTTAGATCGATTGGAGAAAGTCCTAGAACACGTAACACTACAACTCTCTTGGCTTGTTGATGAATTGGTGCCGAATGCGCCACAGCATGCCTATACCGAGGTAGAGGGTCAGGCACATACAGCAGATAAGAAAGAAGGGGCGAGAATTATGAACGAACTCCTTGAAAAGATGGGGATTCCCGATGTGGAACCGATTCCTGTTGAGGAGCTCCGCAAAAGTATGGCAACCCGCATTCGTGCTGAGGATAACGAGTTTAGCCGTGCGATTATTGAGGAACGTGAGAAATAACAGTGTAACTATCTATAGATTACCGGGGAAAAACATGCCATCCTCAACAAAACACATACTCTCAATCACATTGATCTTTTTATTTTTCATCATCGGATGTGGTCGAGATGAACACATAGAGACCCTCATCATCGGCCCCTATGAAGTAGACTGTGTAGGTGCTTTTGAACAGGAGTGCTACCTTGAATTCAATGAGGAAAGCCAAGAATGGCATTTTTTTTATGAAAGTATACAGGGATTCGACTTTGAGCCAGGGTATATCTATACTCTAAAAGTCAGACTCGAGGATAGGGGAACAGAAATCCAAGATGTCGGACGGTACGCCTATCATCTTGTTGAGGTGCTAAGCAAGGAGGAGGCACCCGTAGATGAGAGACCGCCGCGGAAACCGTAGCCCAATTTTCTTAGGCGTTCTGTGAAGGTTTATCCCGATCTTTAGAAGGAATAAAGGAATTGCTTTAAGAAGGCAAAACAAATGCGTTTTTGAATTTCTTGTACCAAGGCGTAAAGAGTGCGACAGCCTCTGGATCTTGGCGTTTCGGTGAAAATTGATAAATGCCTTCGCCTTCATCGCCATAAGAGAGCACATAAACACCTCGTGCCTGCCGACCAAACGAAATAAATCCGAAAGCCTTTCCGTTGACGTATACGCCTTTTTCAAAAGGTTTTTTGTTTCCAGCCGCAATAGCAACGATCCCATACACATTGTTATACCCGATGGCAATAACGCCAATAGGGGATAGACCACCGATGGAGATCACACCACAAGAACCGAAAACACCGATTGAGATGACACCACAAGAAAAGTTGCCTACTGAGATGAGCCCGACCGACATGTGTCCAACTGCAATGATTCCTGATGAGAAAATCCCGAAACTTACCTGAGGAAACCCCAAATCCATTAGTAACGATTCACCAGCGTACCAGAAATTTAAAAAGCCTGTAACGTTAACTGTTGCCTGTTCTAAATACAATGCAATCGCGTAGGCAATGAAAGGCACGCAGATCAAAATGGCTACAATTATAAAGATGGTATTGAGTCTCCGAACGTATCCATTGAATGTCTGACGGAAGATTTCCGCGTCGAAAGGATAGTTGTGTAGATCTTCGGTTTTTGTTTGTTTTTTTGAGATTGCCGACACCTCCTGTACTCGGTTAAATAGTAGGATTGATGCCTTGAAATTGTAGTAGTACCAGATTCCTATTAACGTTTCATCTCGCGCCAGAAGTGATAACAGTGTTTATGTGGTTTCTTGATCAATTTCAACTAAGGTCTCTTGGATAGATGAATTTAACTGATCTAATTCTTGTTGTAGGTTATGTATTTGGTGGCGTAATGCTTCAATTTCATCAAGTCTTTTTTGATCCGCGTATCTACGGCGGCGATGTTCAATAAGTTGAGGACGATTCAAACGTAGTCGCTGGATGTAAAATGTTCCCTCAGAGGTTTCACCAACGAGTTCATTGTTCTGTTGTTCACTAAGATGCAAGGTTAGGTCGTCCTGAAGTGGATGCAGTAAACGAATGTGTGGAATTTGGACTTCGTGCCAATAGGCTCCTTTATGTTCGTTGCATCGAGGGCAACAATAAACGAGGTTCTCATCATCGTTTGTGCCTCCGTGGGCTATTGGATGGTGGTGATCTACTGTTAATGTTGCGCCGACATTTGATTCGTGGACACCACAATATCCGCAACTGTATGCATAACCCTGGCGGGACCTCTCTCGTTGTGATGCATCCATTTTGTCATTTCGTTTTAATTATCCTTGTGAGAGGTTTTGACCGGTGAGGCGGTAATACTTATCGGCAAGTAGAGCACGTTTTGATTGGAGTTGCATCAGATAGGCGCGGGCATCGGTTAGCAATTGTTTGTGTTCAGTAACAATATCTTGTAATTGCGAAACAGTTTCTTCAAGTGTAGTTTTCTCTGCCTGCAACTGTTGACTCTTTTCCCTCGCTGGTTTCAATGCTTTTGCTTCCTCAGCATCTAATTCAGCGAAGATAGATATAAGTTCTGCCTGCTCTTGTTTTGTCAAAGTCCCTTCTGCCTCGCGGAGTCGCAATTGGTCTAATCTATGCTGTCTATTTATGCCTTTCATTGTGGTATTCTCCTGTGGTTGGGCAGCTGAGTACTAATTAGGCTTCCGATGCCGCTATCCATGCCTTTTAATCTGCAGTAACACTTTCCAACGGCGGGAGTTCTGGGTAATTCCCACGTGCATTGCGCCAAGCGATGACACCTTCAGCAACCATCCATATCTGCAACGCCTCCACAACAACACCGAATCCGAAGAGTAGATATTTGCCAGTAAAAAGCCATCCGGTCTGTGGATCAAACATTTGGTGCAGCATTGCCCACGCAGGCATAATAAGCATGACGATCATCGGTAGGAACGCGAACCAGATCGGTTTATTGCGACGCACGAGATAGAAGACGATCACCATGAACGCTAATCCGGCAAGAAGTTGATTCGTCGCACCGAAGAGGGGCCAGAGCGTCATGCCCCCACTACCGGGTCCGCTGGGTCCCTGTAGTAAGGCGACAACTGCCGCAAGCACTAACGCAAACGCGGTAGCGATATAACGATTCATCAAAGGTTTGATGTTCGCGGTTTGTGCAAGTTCAGAGATAACATACCGCTGAAGTCGTGTTGCCGTGTCAAGTGTAGTCGCGGCGAAACTGGCGACGAGAACCGCCATAATCGCAATCCCCATCTTCAGCGGTATGCCGAGAGAGGCAAGGAAGTTCCCACCACCATCAACAAACGCACTTACCTTCTGTTTGAGTTTGTGACTTTCCCAACCCCCGACAACCACTGTCTTACCATCAGCGTTTGTCGTCGTTGTTGTCGTCGCGTAACGCGTTCTCCACGCATCTTGATTGGTAACAGGTACAGCACTTTCTGCTTTGACGACAGGCTCGAATGTATAGTTCGCACCCGTACCGGTCCGATCGAAAATCCCCATACCGATACCCGCACAACAAGCGAGGATAACGATGACAGCGAGTCCACCCTCAAGCAACATCGCACCGTATCCGACGTATTGTGCATCGCTTTCAGATTCAACCTGTTTGCTGGAAGTTCCAGAACTCACCATACAATGGAAACCGCTGACAGCACCGCACGCAATCGTAATAAATAGGAAGGGCCAAATCGGTGGTGCATCGGGCGGAATATCTGAGGCAACCGCTGGTGCGGAGGCTACCAAATCTGCTCTACCTGTAAAACCCGCTACGGCGAGCCCAAGAACCAATAGGAGCAGTGCCAGTACGAGTTCGTGACTGTTGATGAAATCGCGGGGTTGGAGGAGCGTCCATACGGGTAACACCGAGGCGATGAAGCAGTAGACAAAAAGCACCAGCGTCCAAATTACCACGACATTCAGATAGGTTTGTCCAAGTAATGGAATGCCGAGCCACGCGCCTAAATCAATCGGTAATACGTACGCACCGACACCCATCGCTATGTACATCACACCGAGCGCGATAATAGACGGAACGAGGATATTTCTGCCCCGACGGTGTATCCATAAGCCGATAGCGATCGCGAGCGGAATTTCCACCCAAACCGATAGCACAGATTCAGGATAATAGGAGAAAATTAGGGCAATGACTAAACCGAAGATGGCAAGAACAATCGTCAACCCCATGAAAAGGACGAAAAGGAAAAGGAATTTCGCGCGGGGTCCAATCATTCTTCCGGCAACTTCGCCAACGCTTTGCCCACGATTCCGCAAGGAGACGACGAGTGCCCCGAAGTCGTGAACCGCACCGATAAAAACCGAACCGAGAACAACCCACAAGAGTGCCGGTAACCATCCCCAAAAGACAGCGATTGCGGGTCCGACAATCGGACCTGTACCAGCGATACTTGTGAAGTGGTGCCCGAAGATGACTTCTTTTTTCGTCGGCACGTAATCGACATCATCTTTCAGTTCTTGACTCGGAACTGTCGCTTCGGCATCTAATCCGAAGATCTTTCGCGCCAACCATTTGCCATACGTATGGTAGGCGACGATGAAACCGATAAAACTCAAGACAGCGATAATAAGCGTATTCATAGGCAAGCTCCAACTTTTTTCAGGGGAGCATTAAGTCCGGATTACCTGATTCCCATTAATACTTCAAATGTAAGTTGATCCAATTTCTCGTATCCGAGTCCTTTTTGTGCGATGGTTTCGGTGTCAAAATCTATCTTTCTCAGTCTTCCGACGCTCTCAGCATTATAGTTTGCCATGAGTGCTTCAAGTTCAGCATCCCCGGCTCGCAATTCCGACAGAATTCCCTGAATTTCCGCATCTTCGTTGAAACGTTGTGCTTTCTCTTTTAAGATTAGGTAGCTTCGCATGCAACCTGCTGCGAAGTCCCAGACACCTTCTTCGTCTTCGGTCCGATAGGCGTGCGCGTCGAAGTGACGGCACCCATCCCAATTGACATCTTCAAGGAACTTGACGAGGAAGAACGCACTCTTAATATTTTCAGAAGCGAAGCGCAGGTCTTGGTCGAAACGACTCATCTTCTGATCGTTCAGGTCAATGTGGAAAAGTTTACCCGCTTCGTACGCTTGCGCAATGCCGTGGATAAAGCTTAACCCTGCCATCGTTTCGTGTGCGAATTCGGGGTTAACACCGACCATTTCGGGGTGATCAAGCGTTTCGATAAAGTGAAGCATGTGACCAGTCGTCGGTAGATAGATGTCCCCGCGCGGTTCGTTCGGCTTCGCCTCAAGCGCAAATCGCAGGTCATAGCCTTGGTCCTTGACGTAGTGTGTGAAGTAGTTCATCGCTTCACGGTTCCACTTGAGCGTATCCGGACCGTTTTTCGCAGCATCTACTTCTGCACCTTCACGTCCACCCCAAAAGACATAAACCGTTGCACCGAGCTCCACACCTAAGTCGATAGCATTCAAGGTCTTCTGAATCGCGAAGGCTCGTACTTTTGGGTCGTTGGAGGTAAAGGCACCATCTTTGAAGATTGGATGGTAAAATAGGTTCGTTGTTGCCATAGGCACTTCCATATTGTGGTCTGCAAGTGCCTGTTTGAATTCACTAACGATGTTGTCCCGTTCAGTCGCTGAAGCGTCAAAGGGGACAAGATCGTTATCGTGTAAATTAACGCCGTACGCACCCAACGCACTCAGCTTTTCGACAGTGTAGGTAGGTTTAAGGGGAGGCCTGACAACATCACCAAATGGGTCGCGTCCGGGGTTACCGACAGTCCACAATCCAAAGGTAAACTTATGCACAGGCTTAGGCTGATACTGTTCTGACATTCCATCACTCCTATTGTTTTTTAATTTTTGGCGAGGTTTGTGGATTAACACTTAGAATTATAACATATTTTGCGAATTTGTTGCAAATCTTTATCGTGGTAACAGGTAGGGGTGTGTAAGGCTTTTGAGGCGCGGTTACGCGTCAAGATGAGCACCAATCTGTTTCAAGACCTTTTCGTAATCCGCTTCTAATTCGATCGGCGTATTTAGATAGCGTGGCGGCGGTTCCCCGGAAGTGATATTGTGATAGGCGACCTTGAATTCCGGGAACTTTAGACCACTTGCAGTCGAGATAACAATGACTCGGTCATCCGGAAGGATCTGTTTACGTTCCACCATTTTTATCAGTACTGCCAAAGCGACACCGGTGTGCGGACAATTGAACAAACCCGTTCTGTCTGCTCGCGCTGCAGCATCTGCAAGTTCTGCTTCCGATGCTTGATCGACTATACCGTCGAACTGCTTCAAGACGCGAATAGCACGGTGGATGGAGACTGGATTCCCGATCTGAATGGCTGTGGCTTGCGTCGATTGCGCCGTAATCGCATGGAACTCAGTGAATCCAGTTTGGTAACTTCGGTACAGTGGGTTGGCGCGTTCGGCTTGTGCACAAGCGATACGCGGCAATTTGTTAATGATACCGAGTTCATACATCATCAGAAAACCGAGTCCGAGTGCCGAGACGTTGCCGAGGTTCCCGCCAGGAATAACAATCCAATCTGGTACTTCCCAATCAAACTGCTGCACGATCTCAATGCTTATTGTTTTCTGTCCTTCAATCCGGAGCGAATTAATGGAGTTAGCGAGATAAAAGTCTTTACGTGCCGCGAGTTTCTGGACGATCTCCATACACCCATCGAAATCTGTTTCAAGTGAGAGCGTCAGCGCACCGTTAGCAATCGGTTGGATGAGCTGCGCACGCGTGACCTTTGCTTTCGGTAGCAGGATAATCGCAGGGATGCCAGCTGCGGATGCGTATGCTGCAAGTGAAGCGGAAGTATCACCGGTCGAGGCACACATAACGGCACGAATGTTTCCTGAATCAGATATAATCTGATTAACCATTGAAACCAGAACGGTCATTCCGAGGTCTTTAAAAGAACCGGTATGACTGTTACCGCACTGCTTAATCCAGAGATCCTTTAAGCCGAGTTGTTTACCGAAACGCTCTGCCCAGAACAGATTGGTCCCACCTTCATACATAGAGATGATGTTTGTGTCGTCAATAATCGGGCAGACGAGCTCCTTTTTACCCCAGACACCACTACCATACGGATATTGGGTGCGCATGTAGCGCTGCTCGAAAAGAGTTTTCCACTCAGCTGCACTCTTTTCTTTTAGGGCATCTATGTCGTGCCGCACCTCTAAAAGCCCACCGCATTTTTTACACCGGTAGATAACCTCTGAGAGCGGATAGGTTTCGTCACATCCTTCGCTACACTGGAACCATGCATTGTAGTTCATTACTCTGTGCTTTCCTCCGTGACGACAGGAAGGAGAGGTTCGGATGGCTCGCTTCCGTTCGGTATGCTAAGGAGTTCATCAATTTCATTGAGTGAAGGCAATTCAGAAGCGTCTTTCAATCCGAATTGTTGAAGGAATTCGTCCGTGGTAGAGAAGAGCAGGGAGCGTCCATCTTTTCTGCCGGTGATGCGAACAAGTCCTTTCTCAAGAAGCGAGTTAAGGACACTGTCGCTGTTTACACCGCGAATCGTTGCGACATCGCTACGAGTGATTGGCTGCTTGTATGCAACGATGGCAAGTGTCTCAAGTGCAGAGGGGGATAGCGTTACACGAACCTGTCGCGTATAAAATTTCTCTATCCACTCTGAGTATTCTGGACGTGAGCAAATTTGGTAACCATTCGCTATTTCAACGAGATGGAAACTCCGTTTCATCTCTTCATAGGCATCACTGAGCTCGGCAAGTCCTTTCCGAATAGCGCGTTTACCTATTCCAGGGAGTGCGCTTCGGAATTGATCCAACGAAATCGGTTCACTCGCGGCAAAAAGAATCGCTTCCAAAATCGATGTGAGTTTCTCATCCGACATCAGATCTATATCTTCTATCGGGTTAACAACGGTAACGTATTCAGAATCTGTAACGTGTTCAGAGTCCATAAGTATAGTTCCTAATAGTCTCGTTCTTCCGAACGGGTGGTTTCTACAGTCGGAGGCGGCGCGATCTCACGATCTGGCTCCTGTTGTTCTTGTTTAACAATATAGATACTCTCAAAATGAGCTGTCTGGACGGTGACAATTCTTCCAATCCGTATGAGTTCTAAAATAGCGAGGAATGTAACGATCCAGTCTGTTTTATTTGTTGACAGCGGGAACAGTTCCTCAAATAGCAGCTGGTCGGCAATTTCCAAATGCCGCTCAATGAAAGCAATTTTATCTTCAACGGTTATTGTCTCTTCTTCGACTGCCTCGTACAATTCCTCGGTGTCTACCTCCGCAGCACGATCATTGACATGCTTGAAGGCGGACAGTAGATCAAACAGCGTTGCTCGGATCTCGTAAGCACGTGATCCATCTAAATCGGCGTGTAGATTCGGACTCCGACTGTAGATCCATGTCTGTCGTTCAGCGTAAATGTCTAAAACCTGTGCTGCTTCTTTGAACCGTTTGTACTCTAACAGTTGTTTAACAAGTTGTTCTTCGTCCCCGATCGGGAGATCATCGTTTGGCGTGAGTTGTGGTAGAATGCTCTGCGATTTTATATGTAGGAGTGTCGCTGCCATCACCAAAAATTCGGATGCCACATCTAAATCTAACTGCTCCATTAAATTAACGTATTCCAGATACCGATCGGTGATTTGCGCGATCTGTATATCGTGGATGTCCATCTCCTCTTTTTGAATCAGATGGAGAAGCAGATCGAGCGGTCCCTCAAAGCCTTCTAACTTGACCGAATAGATCGGTGCTATAGCAGTGGACATGGCTTCTGGATCTTGATTTCCGAGAGTTTCGATTGTTTCGGTCAACATAATTGGTGCTTTCAGTGATGTTGGGTGTAACCTACAAGTTCTCTATATTGAAACGTGCTTTCTCTATATTGAAACGTGCTGGATAAGATTTAGTGCGATATATTTCCAAATAGGTGATTTATCATAAATTTTTACAATTTTGGTCAAACTGACTAACTTTTTGTATGTGGTAAAAACATTAAGAGAGAGTTTCTTAGAAGTTATATAATATTGCTCTTGGTATACCAACAATCTGTCCTGTCAATTTGAGCATATTGAAACTGATGAGACCCAAGAACCCGAATACATTAGGGAAAAAGGGAAGAAAATATGGTAGAAAGATTAGACTCATCAAGATTGGCATACCATAGGGCATCAATTTTTCAAATTGACGTGCTGCATTTTCCGGGAGCAAACCTCGGACGACACTGAATCCATCTAAGGGAAAGAGCGGCAGCATATTGAACGCTGCAAGGAATACGCTAATTAGTGCCATACGAACAACTTGCTTACTTATTTCATGGTGGTAAGACGCAGCTTCAAGTGGATTGAAAGTCGTAAATTCCAAAACTATTTTGAGTCCTGCTAAAATTATAAAAGTGAGAACGATATTTATAATAGGACCCGCTGCTGCAATTAGCATCAAGTCTCGCCTCGGACTCTTAAGATTGTAAGGATTCACTGGCACTGGCTTTGCCCAACCGAAAAAACCACCTCCTACCAGAGTTCCGATCATAGGGAGTATAATTGTACCAATGAGGTCAATATGTACGCCCGGGTTTAAAGACATCCTTCCCAAATCGCGAGCGGTTGGGTCACCTAACATATCTGCTGATTTGGCGTGTGCCCACTCATGGAAGGTTAGCAGGATAATGAACTGTGTAACCACAAGAATCGCAGTGTATATTTGTATTGGGCTGAACATATTCTATTTTCTTTCCATTCTATTTCATCCAACTTAGGCTATTATTACATCTGTGTATCTTTGAAGTTCGCCAATCGACAAAATGCTTCTGATTTTGTTACAATTTTCCCATCTAACTGTGCAGCGAATAATTTCCAGAGGTGCGTTTTGAACGTCTCCCCAGGTTTTTCGCCAGACGCAATCAAATCTTTTCCTGTAATAAACGGTCGAACCTTACGAAGGACGAGAAGGTAGTCTTTTATTTTTTTCCGTTTCCACTCCGGGTCTGTTGGCACTTCAGCTGCTAAGACCAATGCCTCAATCGGACACGGTTTAAACAATTGGTAAATTTCGCTCGGTTTAACGGATGGCTTTAATAGTGCAAGTGTCCCTTTTAACTGTTTGTAGGCAGTAAGCCGGGGCTCTACTCGAAAGAGACTTCCTTCTCCACAAACATAGGTTGTTCCGTTGCCTGTTGAAACGTCCGCATCAACAATACACCATTTGCCGTTATGATGTTCAATGACAGCGTTATGTGACAATGGATACCCGAGTTTCTCAAAGGCAGTATGTGTCACTTTTTCAAGTGAAACCTGTCGGTTCTCTGCTTGTGCTGGACTTACCAACCGCTGGAGTTGATGCTTCAGTATAAGTCTGAAACTGAGTGCCTCAATTTGGTATATCGGTGTCTGTATACCGAAGAACGCCATCCAACGGACGAGTTTATGATCAAATTCTTCATCAGCAAGATGCTCAGATGCCCAAGCAATTGCGCGTTGTGCTGCTTGAAAATCGGACGCAAAATCTGATGACATCTGCCACCCTGCAGAGATCGTTTCCCATACACCGAGTTCTGTGAGTCCGTTTACAACCTCCGGTGCATTCTTTTCGAGGAGTACCCTATCAATTTCGTTCCGTATACGTTCTCCGCTGAGTCGTCCAAGTAGCGGGAGAGCCTCTCGAATAAGGGGCTCATCGTTCTCAGCGATTTGGAAACCGTAGCGTCCAGCATACCGACATGCTCGGAAGATACGCGTCGGGTCGTCAATAAAACTCCGATTGTGGAGTCCCCGAACGATACCAGCCTCAAGATCCGCCAACCCACCCGTCTCATCAACGATGGTGCCGAAAGCATTTATATCTAAACGCATTGCAAGCGCGTTGATTGAAAAATCCCGTCGGTGCAAATCGTCGGTGATCGTCCCGCTTTGCACTATAGGTAACGTACCTGCGCCTTGATAAGTTTCACGACGTGCGGTGACGAAATCCACTTTAGGTAGTTCGGTATTCTGAGGTGTGACAGTTGCCGTGCCAAACTGCGTATGCACCTCCAATATCCCGTCCCAATGTTCACACATCTCTTTTGCCACTCGGATTGCGTCTCCTTCTATAACGATGTCGATATCGAGACTTGGTCGTTTGAGGAGAAGGTCTCGGACGAAGCCACCGACGAGGTAGGAACCTGTTCCTGCAACTTCACTGATTTCATATAAGAGGCTTAAGATCGGTTCGGGTATATCGAGTCTCATTTGTATCCCGTCGGATGAGGTCGCAGAGTATCTCTGTTATCCCAAGGAGAGTAGGATTATACGAAGGCGAACACGCGTGTCGGTGCGCCGGAACTCCGCGCCAATTTTAACGGTGCAATGACTACGTAGAAATGTGTCGGTAATTGACTCAAATTGCAGAGATCTTCGACGTGGGGGATACCAGCTCCAAGAAAAACGAGGTGTGCAGGTGGTAAGCCGTCGTGCAACGGTGGATGTCCTGCGACCGAGTCGATACTGCACGCATCAGTGCCGATGACTTTTACGCCTTTTTCAACGAGCAGTTCCGCTGCATCTTCACTGAAACCGATCCACTCTCGGTTGAAGTTATCTTGGTAGACAAATCTATCCATCCCTGTCCGCATAAAGACGATGCTATCTTCTGGGATGTCACCGTTTTCGGATATCCATGCCTCAATATCTTCGGCAGTGACGGCATCGTTCGGTTTCTTGATTGCGGAAAAATCCATTAAGATCGCGTGTCCCGTCAGTTTCTCCTTCGGAATTTCGGCAATCGTCGCGCCACCTGGATACATTAAACAGGGCGCATCCATGTGCGTAGAGTAATGCCCAGACGTGTCAACACGGCTTTCAAAATAGCCGTCTTTTTCCAACGTCGCTTGGTCATAAATTTTGGCGGGATCAATCGGTAACTCGCATGGACTCTTTTCATCGACCACATAAGACAGATCCAGCACGTCCTGAAACTCAAGGTGCATTTCGTTCTGTTTCTCCTTCCTACAAACAAACATATCGCCTTTGCAAGGCTATGCTATGTAGTATAACACGTTTCTTTGAAATATTCAAGGAAATCATATCTACATGCAGAACCATTCAGTTTTCGGTTTTCTGCGTGCATTATTGGGAATGGATCCGCGCTGCTATCTGTTGGGTTCGGGGTTCCAAACCCCAAATTTTAAAATCGGACCAGATACCAAAATCCTGATTCAGATTTAGGGTGAGATTGCCCTTACACAACGGATTCCACCCATCGTGTTCAGTGCCCAATGATGGCCTCGAGCGGCGGCACGCTGCCCCGTATCTGGATAGAAATATCCGCCGCCCCGGAGCACGCGACGTGAATGTGAATCAACACTTGTATAGTTATCCTCTATCCATTTTATGCTGTTCGCGCCTGAAAGCGGATTATAAGCAGAAGATACCGAGTAAAACACACTATTATACTCGTCAAGGCACCATTCAGCTACATTACCCGCCATGTCATACAGTCCGTACCCGTTTGCTGCGTAACTTCCTACAGGTGCTGTGTCCACATAACCATCATCGAAACCGTGCTCTACCGTCTCCCATATCCCCCAATCTACAAACACCTCCTCAAGCCACATAATTTGGAAATTACCCTGCGTCCCATCCGGTTCAGCATCACCCCACGGGTACTTCGCTCCTGACAGGCCTCCACGCGACGCTTTCTCCCACTCTGCTTCCGTCGGCAGACGTTTACCCGCCCATTTCGCGTATGCCATCGCAGCATACCAACTTACCTGAACCGGGTGGTCGGCTTTACCCGCAGGATAGTTGTTGCCATCCCACTGGAAAAGATAATAACCTGCGTGGAAACGGGCATTGATACGTTCTTTTTCCCAGTCTGGATTGGCATTTATGAACTTCTTATATTCGGCGTTTGTCACCTCGTATTTGTCCATGTAGAACGCATCTACATGCACAGTATGCACTGGCTTTTCATCGGCGTAGCCATCGTTGCTGCCCATCTGAAAATCACCCGCAGGGATGAGCACCATGCCCTCGGGCGGCGGGGGTATCTCTTTATCATCTTCAACAACCGGTTCAAACATCTTTTCCATTTTTTCACAGCCACTAGAGCAAATCACTACGACAGCCGCTAACACCAAAATCAAAATCGTTTTTGTGATTTTCAAAAAAACTCCTTTGGGACTTACGTGCAACTTTAATGCGTAAGTCCTAAAATAATTGAAGATTTTTGTATAAGGTGAACTCTTTTGGTATAATGAATCCTCAAACTTTTGACCAAAAGAGGTTCTCTGATGTATATTATAGCATTTTTCTCCAAAACGGACGATTGTTTTCTCACAGATGCAAAATGGATGGCGACACATGTTCTACCGGGAAGTGCTCCTGTTAAAATATGGAATCTGCAAAAATTTCAGGAAATTGACGACGACCTATGCTTTTTAACTGCGAAACTTTTTTCAATCTCACATCCAGAGAAGTGCATCCGATTTTGTGTATAAAGTGAATAAACTATTTCATATTTCAAGGGAGATGTATGCCTGAGAAAATCGTTTATAGACATTGGCAGCCTGGTGATGATGATGCTGTTTTGGAACTGTTGTTACCTGCTGAGCAAGTTGATGAGAACATCTATCGAGATAAGTTTGAGGGTCCACACCTCGAACCAGAGGGAATACGTTTAGCACTTGTCAATGAAAGAGTCGTAGGGCATGTGTGGGGTGAACCCTGGTCGTTTTTCATTGAAGACAAGTGCCAGAGGTTTGTAACAGTAGGTACTGTCTTTGTTGCACAAGATATGCGTCGCCAAGGGATAGCCGCTCGTTTGATGCAGGATTTGCACGCACACTTTCAAAGAAAAGGGTATCGCGGAAGCATCCTTGATGCGGATGAAGTGGCAGCTATTCGCCTGTATCAGAAAGTTGGCTACCAGATATTGACGCAGGAACTTAGAACACAACTCATACCAAATCCGAATGCATCGCATCTTGAATGGACAGAAACAAACCTAAAGGATTTAAGTGCCTTCCCTCAACTGGATGAAAGATGGGCAAAACACAATTTTCCAATGCGCTGCGAGCGGGAAAGCATAAAAGTACATCAGTATAATATGGGTGGGTACCGTGTTTTGCGTCAGGGTGAAAATATTGTCGGTTATGCGAGATGGGATGAACCCTCAGAATATTATCGACATGGATTAATCCGTGACCCTATTGCACCGGATGTGGATCCAATGGAAGTTATTGCATCACTCCAATCGGCAATACCTACACCTCGCACGTGGCAAACAGCGGAAGGCGGAAGGTATGAGGCACCTCTTCGTGCATACGGTTGCACATTTGAACCCACAACAACCGTTATAATGCTTTCATCCTTCGGTCAGGAAATTGACTTGACGGGATATCACCGAACCGCTTGGTGGTAAATCAAAATCTGCAGTTAGGCATCTTTAAAGTAGTCCAGTATGGTGTTATGCAGCACCCCATTCGTTGCTATGAGTGAATCGGTATCTTTTGTAATGGGTTGTCCTTGTATATCCGTTACTTTCCCACCGGCTTCCTGCACGATAACTGTGATGGCAGCGATGTCCCAAATACTAATCGCCGCCTCCACAACGACATCCGCTCGCGCAGAAGCCACGAGATGATACATGTAGAAATCTCCAAACCCTCTGGAACGCCCAACGTCGTTGATAAGGTTGTAGACACCGGGAAAGGTGCCTTTCTCTGTGAACCACCTCAGACCACCGTGGCAGATCATTGCCTCTTCGGGATGTGCTACGCTCGAAACGGCTATCGGTTTGCTGTTGAGAAAAGCACCACTTCCCGCCTCTGCATAAAGCAACTCATTCAGAAGCGGCGCGTTGGAAACACCGAGAATCAGGTCATCACCTTTCATCAATGCAATCTGTGTGCCGAAGATCGGGATTTTTCGGATGTAATTCTTTGTTGCATCAATTGGGTCGATGATCCAGACGTAAGGTGAATCACCCTCTTCGATGCCGTATTCCTCCCCTAAAAACCCGTGATCTGGAAACGCCGCTTTGATGGTTTCGCGGATAACTTTTTCCGCACCCCTATCGGCGAGTGTGACCGGCGTTTCATCATCTTTCAGTTCGACCTTCATAGTATCGTCGGTGTAGTAAGCGGTGATAATCTCTTCAGCGTTTTTGGCTGCTTCCGAAGCAACCTCTAAAAATTGACTCGGCATAAATTCTCCTATCGGGTCGGTGAAGTTAACGGAGCGAAATCGCGGGGCAATAAATCCCCTTCCGCTCACGCGACCACCATGTTCCTTCAGAACGTTTAGTTTCAATATCGGTAAAGTGATAGTCGTAAAGCGTCGCACGGACGTAACGGGGTGGTGTGTCAGGAAATGGGTTCTCCGATAGTAACTGTAAAACTTCGGGTCTGTTTTGTAAGAGTGCCACCATGAAATTGGGGAACCAGTACGTGTTTTGATAGTTGCCTTGAAGCGCGGCAAACCACATTTGCCAATCCAATCGTGGTTGGTGCGGGGCAACCCATTTCGGAGCGTCTGTCAGTTTCCCCGGTTTCCAGCGAAATTCGTAGGGTTTCCATGCTATCCGGTCGTTGCTACCTTCAACGATAACTTCGGGACGCGATTCCGTCATATCGGCAAAAAGTCCATAGGTGTTCACACTCCGAAAAGGTCTAATCCAAGCAAGGTCGGGTAGCCTTGCCTCTCTAAAGAGTTGTCCACCGAATCGGATGCTGCTCAAGACGAAGAGAAGCATCGCCACTACCACTACGCAGACACGCCAATATCGGTGAGATGACCGTCCGACGGATTGAAAATCGGGTATGAACCGTTTAGGTAATAGACCTTTCCATGTCGCATCATCAATCAGAAGGAGACACAGGACAATCGTCAGTAGGTTGAAAAAGCAGTAATTTCCTGTCAGGATGATGAGTCCTTGTAGTCCGATCAATCCGATACATCCGGCAGCTCGTAAACGGCGCGGCGCAAAAATCAGAAACGGGACGACCAATTCAACGGCGAACATACCGATAACAGAGATTTTTTGGAGCCATTCAGGCAGCTGGTGCGCGTACCACCCGATCCATGTCGGCAACGGTTGTGTCTCATAATGGAAGTTAAGGGCAGTCAGGTCTCGCCATACCGTATCGCTCGCAAGTTTGACGAACCCTGAAGCAAACATCAACCGGAACAGCAGCCATCTTAAAAGCCACAAAAACGTAGTGGAAACTTGGGACACCCGCGAAAGTGTATCACGAATTCGCAGCGGTGCGAAAAAAATTGCTAAAAACCCTGCTTCTAAGAGCAGCACATCCCATTGGAAACTCAGAAATGCCTGCCCGGCTGACACAAGAGACAAATAAAACACCCATAAACTGACTAAAGCGAAAGTGGGAAAGAAACCCGCTATTAGAATTAGAGACAGGACAACACCACCGGCACATAAGAAATGGAGACTGGCATCTGATGGGTTCAGCCAGAGCAGTGTCGGAACAGCGTGATAACCGGAGGTTCCGACTTGTTGATGCACAGCCGTCAAAAATTGGTCTACTGGTAAAATGCCGTTGCGACCGATGAGTCCATGTATCTGAACCCATAACGACAGAAATGCGATGAGGTAAATACACCCGATGGCACGTAGAAACAGCCATCGTGAGAAGTGAAACGCTGTTCGTTCGGTGTGTGTCCCCCAAAACCAACGCGTCACTGTAGAGAAAAACGGACGATTCTGTGCGACCAACTGGTAGATGCCTTCCGACACTTTCGCGAATCCGGGCAGCCGGTTGTAGCACTGGAGGAGCAAACCGTTATCCAAGGCGCGAAAAACAGCCTCAGCACCGTTGAAAACTGCACCGTTTTCCAAAATTAACTGCACCGAACTTTCAAACGCTGAAAGCGGGATGTCTGTGAATTGTGCTGCCACTTCTTCGGACGGCGCGTAGTCAATACGGTCGCCTGTGATATGTTGCCACTGCACAACCCAGTACCGGCAAAAATCGCAGTCATTATCGTAAACAAGGAGCGGTTTGCTGCTGTGTGAGTGCATCGGAATTTTTTAACGAGATGTCCGCAACGTTTCTAACCTTCGAGCCGAGGTGTCGTACTCAATTCCACGCCTTGTGAATCTTCGCGATAGCCTCCGCAATTTGATCCATATCCGTTTCCGAACCGAGGAAAAGATGTTGGAAGAGCCATACGCTCTGTTCACAAACGAATGCAGCGTTTGGACAAGGCAGAGACCGGATGAGATGCGGATATTTCGATGCCACATGTGCCATACCGGGTTCCTCCGAAAGCGGAGACCGATAGCCGATGGAACATGGGATCCCTTCAGCGGAAAGCGCAGCGACAAACTCTTGCCGAGATTTGCCACTGAAACCTTCAGGGTTATATTTCAAGCAGTAAAGGTGATACCCGTGCTTCGTAGCCCACGGCGCAAGTTGCGGCGGTGTGATGCCATCAATCGCTTCTAAAGCACCGGAGAGATACGCAGCATTACGGTTACGGAGATCGGTTTGCGTCTCCAAAAGTTCCAAACGCACCAGCAGTATCGCCGCGAGGTATTCTGACGGACGGTAGTTCCATCCAAGACGCGGATATTCCCATCTCGCACCACCCGGAGCACGTCCGACGTTCATGAAAGCACAAACACGATCGTGGATGTCTTTGTCGTTTGTTGTGACCATGCCCCCTTCACCAGAAGTCAGGTTTTTTGATGCTTGGAAACTGAACGCACCGACATCGCTGAGGGATCCGACCCTTTTCGTCTGGTATTCTGCACCGTGTGCCTGCGCGCAGTCCTCAATAATTGCAAGTTGGTGGCGTTGGGCAATCTCTCGTAACGCACCCATGTCTGCCGGATGACCACCGAGGTGGACAGGCAAGATCGCACGGGTTTCTGAGGTAATAGCCGCTTCAACACCTGCTGGATCAATCGTAAACGTCTCCGGTGAAATATCGACGAACGCCACAGTGCATCGCCGTTCTAATACCGCGCTTGCAGTCGCCACAAACGTATAGTTCGGCACAATCACTTCGCCGCCATCGCTGAATCCGTCAAGGTCAAGCGCACCGGCTAAGGCAGCACTAATCGAATCCGTGCCGTGTGGCATAAAGAGCGCGTAGTTTGTTCCAGTATACTCTGCATACTGTTCACCGAAACGGTTAATCATCGTGCCACCGGAACCTTCGTTGCCACTCAAATATACCTCTCGGAGCAGCGGTTCGACTTTTGATTCCCACTCCTCGCTTGTCGTGAGGGGCCATGAGTGCCACGGTTCGTTTTCTATGTTACGGACAGGTGTACCGCCTGAAATTGCCAATTGTTTAGACATGAAAATTTCCTATCAATAGAATGGATCAGTTTCTGATACTTAGCCTATCGTATACGCGGAAAAATAGCAAGCAAAAAAACGACGCATTTGACAATCGCGGAATAAGTGATTATAATTAAAGTGAACTAAATTTTATTGACTAAAAAAGGAGTCAAAAATTGAGAAATTTTTTGTTGATTTTACTTTTAATAGGATTCGCAGCGATTAATATCACTGGCTGCGATAGACCGATGACAGAATCGATGATGGATGCCGTTACACAACCTGAGATGCCTACAACGGATGATCCAGAGGCGTTTACAGTCGCCTTCGTGCAGGCTGCGATTGATCTTTACAAAGCGGAAGGGGCTGAAACTACCGCAACCTACTACAACGATCCAGCAAATATTCAAGGACAATGGTATGTCTTTATGACTGATGAAAACAATATCTATCTCGCACACCCATTGATACCGCGGTTTATCGGTAGGGATATAACGGAAATTCCTGGAATTGATGGAGCATACATAGGTGCAGAGATTGCGATGACAACGACCGAGGGGCACTGGACTGAGTACTGGTGGCCGAATCCTAAAACGAATAAGTTAGAACTAAAACGCACGTGGTCAATTCGTCACGACGGTTACCTCTTCGCTTCGGGATATTATGAACCGTGGAGCCCTGATCCTGAGACACTTCTTACAGTTTCAAAAGATGACCCAGAATCATTTACGCGCGCCTTTGTCTTAGCGGCAGTTGCCCGTTATGAATCTGAGGGTGTTGATGCTGTAGCAGCACACTACAACGATCCAGCAAGTATTGATGGGCAGTGGTATGTCTTTATCACCGATGCAGACGATCTCTTCGTCGCGCACGCACCGATGCAGGAGTTAGTAGGAACAGACCTAAAGGATGTCATAGGACTTGATGGGTCAGCACTGGGCGTAGAAATTGCGAAAGCGACAGGTACAGGACACTGGATCGAGTACTTGTGGCCGAACCCCGAAAGTGGTATGGATGAGATGAAGCGCACATGGGCAATCCGACATGATGGATACCTCTTTGGTTCGGGATATTATCAACCTGCAGCGGAAGATTCAACGCCTGTTATGGAAGATGCCGTGCCAACCATGGAAAGTTCCATGCCACAAGCGAATTAACCAGAGAAATACCACAAACTAAAAATTTGTGCTACATTAACAGAAAAGGCGAGGTCCTCGGACCTCGCCTTAAAACGTGCATTTAGCAGGTTTTAACGGTCAAACAGCGAACGCTGATCTCGTTGGAGTTCCTCAAGTAGTTCCCTCGCTTTTTTAAGTGTCTCCTCTGTATCCGTTTTGCTGTGGTAGATGATGTTCTTTTTTGTACTGTGGAGTTTATCGAACATCTGTTTCAGATACGCCGCTTTATAAGTTTTCCAATTATCGGTCGGTGAAATACCGAAGAGTCCAGAAGACCAGACTTTTGGATTGTTTTCCAATGCCACTAATTCATCCCGCTTTGATAGATAGGTCCAATACTCTTCAAAGTTGTCAATCGTGATTCCTTTGTCAAGGAGCATCTGAAGCCATTTGTCCCGCTGATATTTCTTATCGACTTCGCTCATCGGGAGTGGAATCTCGTACTTAAAAACAGTCGTGCCCTCACGTTTGTAGCTGACACTCCCTGAGGTTATCGCATATTTTTCGTTGTACTTCTCGTCGTAAGCATCACGGAGTGCCTTAACAGTTTGCGGGACTACGACGTACTTGAATCCCTCCGAAAGGTCTATCCCTTTAGGAATAGATCGCGGCAGCACACGAAGCACATCTTCGAGTCCGCCGTGTTCCTCTATAAGATTGCGATAGGTTTTTAAGGTTTTATCATCAGCATACAATATACGCGGCTGTTTCTTTTTTTTGAGCTTTGTTTGAATTTGATCGAGTTCTCGCTCAATATAATCGGTTTTATAGGTTTCCCAATCCTCTGTAGGCGTGATACCGAAGTGTCCGGATGTCCATACTTGCGGCTGCTTTTCAAGCTGCGCTAACGTGTCTCGTAGGAAAAGGTATTTCCAGTACGCATCTGCAGTCTTTATCGTAATACCTTTCTCAAGGAGCATCCGAAGCCAGGTGTCACGCGGATATTTCGCGTCCACTTCGGCGAGTGGAACCTTTTCGTCATACGCGAAAATTTCGGTATCTCCTACTTTGTATGAGACACGCACAGTGGTGTCCTCATGTTTGCGATTATAGCCATCATCATAAGTATTTCGCAGTTCTTTGACCGTCTGCAGAATGGCATAGTCCTGCGTCTGCGGTGGCGACACTATCTCATTTTTCAGTTCTGCTGCGAGTGCCGCAAACTTCGCACGAATGCTCGCACGCATCTCGGCGCGTCGTGTGTCGTCCATCTCTTCAGCAGACTTTAGCACTGTGTCGGTCTGTTCGTCAATCCAAGTTCCCCAAGCGTCTTCTGTGGTCTGGGCAGTTTGTGCATCAATAGGTGCAACGAAAAACGCAACTGTTCCGATCACAATCAAAACGGTAAGCGTGCGGACAATATGTTTGGTTTTCACTGTTCGTCTCCTTCGGTGAAATTATGGTTGATTGTATCAACTTTCAGGTTTCACGAATTATCACACCGATAACGAAAAAAGGTTCCACTATTTTGAATTAACTGCTAATCATTAAACGGTTGATTGCCTCTGCAGCTGTTTCGGTATCTCGGAGCGGCGTGTTCGGCACACGCGAAGTAATGCCATCAACGATACATTGTTTTAAACTATCAAGCCTACATTGACGGACGACGGCGTGTTGTTCCATAGACTCGTAGACCATGTATCGCTTAGGTTTCTTCGTCCTTTCTCTTGATAATGTAAGAACGATAACTGGACGACCACTGCTCGCAGCCTCACATACCATAGAGAAACTATCCGCGGTGACGATAAGGAGATCGCTTAAAGCGAGGATGGCTTGATACGGATCCGTAAGTGCTGAAGGCGTGTTCGGTTCAATGAAAAGTGGGCACCAGTCGGCATGTTTCAGCATTGACGATAAGTGCTCCACTACATCTGTCGGTGTCCGAGGCGATGTTGTCACCAATGCCTGCACTTTCAATTCTGCCGCGGCTCCCTTGCAAACTTTATACAGTGCCTCAGCATCTGCAGTCGTGATAGTTTCGTGTCGGTCTCTCCCGCCGATCAGGATCCCGATACGTGGACAGCCGGTGAGATTTAGTTCTTGTGTTAGCTGCTTCTGTTCAGCATTGAGTATGTCCGGTGAGATAGGGTTAGGCACACCAACTGTTTTACATACATTATCTTTATCTCTCTTGCTGTGCCATGAAAACATCGGGAGAATCGCAAGATCGAAATAGCGAGTCCCTAAAGGTGAAGGTCTACGACACGTGACGCTTTTAGCATTGAGAATCTGGCCAAGCAGTAGATTAACAGCGGCGACGGATGAACCCGTTGAAAGGATAATATCAGCAGTCTGGAGTGTTGTCAACGCACTGTAAGTATCATCGGCGAGACTCCAGCGAAGAAGCGTCTGGACAAACGACATCGGCAACGACATACCACCGAAGACACACATGAAGATACGCAGCAGGTTATCACGCCACTTACGCCGGAATTCTACCGTAACCCATTCCGTCTCACAGTTAGGCAATCTCTCTACAATGCCCAAGGACTGCTTATAGTGTCCCGGTTTGTTATCGCTTAATATAATGACTCTCATTCTAACAAAAAATCACTGCTTCGGTCCAAGTCTGGTAGGTTCGGCTTCCTAACCGAACGGGGTATTTATTCGTTACGCTTCGGTCATTCAGGGAAAGGTATATGAAATTAAATCGGTTACACCACTTTCATTTTTAATTTTAACAATACCGACATGTGGCACAAACCAGATCGTCTGATATTGCCGCACGACTTCGGCTTCTGGAAAAAGCGTATGTGTGAATTCTATCTCATACTCAATCTGAAATGCTGAATCAAAACTTCCGGCTGGCGTTTCAAGCGGGGTTTTGGCGACAACCTTTCCCATAATACCTACCTCCGCTTCAAGTGGTATCTGAAGCAGCACGAGATTCTGTAAAATAAGGCTCCCGTTGACTTTCGTATTGAAAGCGTTCCATTCAGTGTTAAGACTCAGTGGAAATTGGAAGAAGATGAATTCAGGGTGCGAAGTCGGATCTAACGCAATGTCGAGTTCCAAACCGGAGAATTCATCTTGAACCAAAACCGGAAGCTCGTTTTCAATGTACAGATCTACCTTTTCGCCGATAGCAAAAAAGACCCTGTTTTCTGCGACCCGAAAAGCGTTCGGTCTCAGGTAGTCAAGTCCATCGTCGGCACTGGGTTGTGTGTAAGTGAAAAGTTGATAATCCCCTTCTTCTGTGCTGTAACCGTCAGTAATTTCGCGTGTCCACTCATAGCCATTTGCGTCCCGATAGACCCAGCTGCTGCCGACAGCATCAGGAAAATAATTCGGTGGTGTCTGTTCTATCAGCGTAGGTGTTTCATCGGAACCACAACCAAACACAACAAAAACCGCGCATAGAATCAGAAAAATCAGTCGCATTTTATTCCTTCAAGGCTTCCACAACCATGTTTTCTAACGCTTCGCCTCTGGCTTTATGTGAGATTAATTTGCCCTCTTTATCAATAAGCCACGGTGCGGGGATGGCGCGAATGCCGTACTGTCGTGAGACAGGACTGTCCCACCCTTTCCCACTGAAAACCTGCCGCCAAGGGATCTCGTTCTCTTTGAGATAATTCCGAAGCCTTTCTTCATCCGTGTCGAGGCTGATACCAATAATGTCAAACCCTTCGTCCTTATACGTATCATAGACCCTTTTGACAGTTGGCATCTCTGCGATACACGGACCACACCAGACTGCCCAAAAATCGAGTAGCACAACTTTCCCGCGATACTGTTCAAGCGAAATCGGATTACCTTCAAGATCCTCAGCAGAGAAGTCAGGGACAGTATTACCGATTAATGCCAACACAGGGTCAGCCTTTAGACGGTATTCATTTGCAAGTTCAGCGTTGCCTAATCTTTCATGAATGTTGACAAGCCTGCTGAAGACACTCCGGTTTTCTGGGAACTGCTCCTCAAGCTTCGTGAAAAGTTGTAGGATCTCTTCATCTCGATTCATCAATTTAAGCATATCACCGAGGACAAAGTATTCCCCAAAGCTGTCAGGTTTTAAAGTCTCTTTATAACCGTTGATGAGATTCTCCGCATCTTCTGTCCGTTCGGCTTGTATGTAAAGGTCAACAAGCATAGGATAGACATAACCAAAATTTCTATTGTCTGGATGCCGCTGAATTCCAGCAGCCAAGGCGGCAATGGCTGCTTCAGCGTTCTCGTATATCTCTAACGGTCTGTTTTCCCAAACATTAGCGGACCGGTAAACTCTCCCAGAAAAACTCAAGTTTAGAACCGCAAAATCGTCATTCGCATGGTGCCGACACCGAATCAACGGCATCGCATCCCCATAAACCTCGCGTTGCGCGGTTTTCCACTCTCTGTATTCAGGATTAAGCTCGTAACTATAGCTCACCGGCATTTCGGGATCTGTGTTCTGTGTATAAATCGGTTTACCACCTTTTTCATCTGCCGGACAGATGAACACATTCGCATCTTCCAAGTATTTCGGATGCAAATCAGAGAGCCACATCGGAAAATCGCCGTGTTCTTTCTGATAGGCTTCAATCGCCTTGCCGATGGCAAGCAAGTTGTGGGTGCAGGTTTCAATGTTTCGTTCATGTTGTTCAGTCGGTTCCGGTGTTGCTTCCTCCGCATGAGCGAAGCCGACCAGCAAACTTAACGCGATGCCTAAAGCCACAATCGTCTTCATTAGATTCTCCTCTTTTCACTTTTTGAGAGCATTCGTTGATAAATATCGGATATTCTCCGTTAATCCACTTAATTGCTTTCTGAACTTGTAAGATAGTATAACATAACAAGAAAAATTAGACAACTACCGAACTACCGAGTGAAACCCAATTTTTTCTATGACGGTATGAAGTTGGGTTTCACTCAGTTCTGGAATATAATTGCAGCATATTGGATTTGAAGCGTATTTGTAGTCCATACTTCCGCCGCCTCAACGCCGTTCAACCCAACCTACAGCATCTCAAACCTACCTGAGCATCGGATGAAATTCCTTGACAAATGGTTTGAGTGTGTTATACTTTCAACACATTCGCGTCGATTCCGACTATTTTGCTGAAAATCCCTAAGAATATTAACAACAAGCGTCAAAAAATGAGAACATTTGGAACCCAAGGTCCCGTAAATCTTAAAGATAACTACGTTGTCTCGCGCACTGATGAGATTGCCGATTTTGTTGACCGCGTAAAAAGAGGCAAATATATCGTCCTTTTTGCTCCGCGACAGACCGGCAAAACAACCTTTTTTCGAGCGTCTATAGATACTCTCACGCCAGAAGAATATTTCCCAATTCAACTGAATTTTCCTGACGGAGTAATTGAGATAGAAGGACTCCTCAACAGCTTCCAAGATTTCATCGCACGGGTCGGTTTTCGTATCTTGCAGGTGCCAGATACACCACAAGAATATGTTGGTCAACACCTACTTTACGCCTATCTTGATCACTTCGTCCAGATTGTCGGTGCCAGTATGTTACTTGAAGTCCAGACGGGACGCGGGCGGATAGACCTATTGATTATCCACAACCGACGTAAATACATTGTTGAGACAAAGGTCTGGGAAGGCGACAGGTATTATCAAAGAGGAAAGAAACAACTCGCTGCGTATCTCAAATTAGAGGACGCGCGGGAAGGGTATTATATCGTATTCGACCATCGCAACAATCCTACGCCGCGCGTTGAGACGGAGACGATAGACGGTTTGACAATTCGGAGCTACGTTATCCCTGTGATGCAGGAGCAGCCTTCATCGGCAGGGCTTACAAAGTTTTAATAAAACCCAATTGCTGGAACGGAATAGTAATGCTCCAGTTGCTTGTCAACCGGAGCATTACTGCGATTTGTGAAAGTAACCTAACGAACGGATTTGAGATTCCCCCAAGTCGTTGAAAGTTTCCCCAGCGGATCTACAGGTGTCAATTGCGAGTTTGATTCCATCAGGATATTAATATCATCTTGACTGAGTGCACGGTTCCAAAGTCGGACTTCGTCAATCATGCCAGTAAAAACGTTGTTGGGTCTGTCGCAATCTTGCGCAATTCGCAAAGGATCATCAATAGTCTTTAGCGCACCAGGGACCTCCCCTTCAGCAATAATCTCGCTGTCAATATAAAGTACAGCATTTGTCCCATCATTAGTGAAGGCAACATGCAACCACTTTCCAGTTTCAGGTAGATCTGCATTGATATCAGCGCGACCACCTTCCGTCTCAAATCGGAGTTTGAAAGTGCCGTTTTCACTAAATAACCCGTATTGGGCTCTACCGCTACAACCACCGTGGACAGATTTCCCGACGATTTGACGAGTGCCATCCCAAGTTTCTGCGTTAATCCACGCCATAAACGTACATTCATTGACGTTGAGAGCATCAGTGCTTTCGACAGTAACAAACGTTCCGCTGCCTGCTCCCGCAAATTTCAGTGCCTTTCCGAACTTTCCATCAACCCACATCGGTTGATCAATTACGCCATCGTGACCGTTGCCACTCGTATCTACAGCAACATCGCCTGAGCCCTCATCAAAAGAAAAATTCAGGACCAGTCCTTCAGAAAAGTCTGCTGAATTTACAAGCGGTGTCAGCGCAAAAAGTGCTATAATTACGGTAGATATACTCAAAATTTTCATCAAGATTTCTCCTTTTTAATCTTGGTGCTTCCTTTTAAGGTAGCCCCAAGTCGTTGAGAGTTTCCCTGACGAGGTGACAGCGAGAGCACCCTTCGCGCCTCGATCTTTGAAGGTATTAATATCGTTTTCACTCAGGGCGCGATTCCAGAGGCGTACCTCGTCAATTATACCTGCGAAGACGTTGTTGGGTCTGTCGCAATCCTGCGCAATCCGCAGTGGGTCTTCGTTCGGTTTAAGTTCACCTGGAACATTGCCAGTGACCTCTTCTTTTCCATCAATGTAGAGTGTCCCTGTTTTCCCATCGTTGGTAAAAGCGACATGAAGCCACTTTTTGGTGTCAGGTAGATCTGCGTTGATATCAGCGCGACCGCCTTCCGTCTCAAATCGGAGTTTGAAAGTGCCGTTTTCACTGAACAACCCATATTGGCCTCTGCCACTGCAACCGCCGTGGACAGATTTGCCGACGATTTGGCGGGTGCCATCCCAAGTTTCTGCGTTAACCCATGCCATAAACGTGCATTCGTTCACATTGAGTTCGTCGGTGTTTTCAACGGTGACGAACATTCCACTCCCAGCACCATTAAATTGCAGTGCTTTCTCAAATTTTCCATCAGTCCACTCGGGGTTGTCGATTTTACCATCGTGACCGCTCCCACTGAGATCTTCCGCGACATCACCTGCACCTTCGTCATAAGAGTGGTATAAGATTAATCCATCCGTGAATTCAGCGGACACAACAGACGGTATCGTTAGGAGAAGGAAGGTGAATAACACCGAATATCCTATCGTTTTCTGAAGGTTTCCGCAAAATATGCAACGTAGGAAAGAGTGAATCTTATGCACCGTAAGAATTTCAGATTTTGTTAGTAATTGCACAAGTAAAATTTCCTCCATCTGTCTAAAGATAGCCTAAGTTGCTACTTAAGCAAAAATGCTGATTAATTGCCAAATCCTTAGTCAAGACATAATTTTAATCTGAAAAATTTGTTAAAAAATTATGTCTTTATCTTCGCGATTATACACGAATTAGATTTATCAGGCAAGTTAAATTTGCGAATGTTTGACATAACATCAAACTACTTCCATCCAAACTCCCGGCACAAACCCCGGATACTTCCCTTCACTGAACGCAGGATAATAGACACCCTCGTTGTCAAAATCATGGACGGTCTCTCCGCCACTTTCATTTGGGATATGCACTCTGCAGGTATAATCTGTCTGATGAAACAGTTGCTGCGGTGTCGGTGTAGACGAATCCACGCGGTATTCCGCTAACGCTGCTTCATCAACTGTAATTCCCAATCCGGGTGATTCTGATACCTGAATTGTCCCCTCAACTACCGGCAGCCGCGTTTCGAGCAGGTCCGATTCCCACAACTCATGGCACGTAATCGCGGGTAATTCCGCTTGCGATAATACAGCACCGAGATGCACCGAATACGCCGTTGTGATTCCTGTACCGACCATCTGGAGCCAGAACGGTTGGTCAAACGAAGAACAGAGCGCGTTTGTACGACGGAGCGCGTTCACACTACCACCGACGACAAAGCCGCCACAACACCGCGCATGTAAACAGGATTCGTTGAAATGCTCAACAATCCGTTTCTTGACAACCGCCTGCAACCGCACTGCACCCTCTACGTCTGTACCGAGGTAATACGGACTCTCATAGATCGCGACGTTCGGATGTTCATCTAACTGCTGCAAGACAGGAATCGCGTTATCCGCTGTCCGTAGGAATCCGTTGAAATCAATATCAAGTCGATAGTCCGCTGGCACAGCATCACCGACAGCGTCCACTTGTGCGAAGATGTCGCGCCACGGACGCGCTTTCAACTTCGCAGACGTATAACCCCGTTTCACCGATTCTTGGACCTCCGCCACCCAATCCTCCGGCGGCATATCGATATCCCACCATGAAATAGGACACCTTTCGCGAACCTTAGGTCCAATCAGTTGGTAGGCGGGGACACCTACCGACTTACCGATTGCGTCGAACAGCGACATCTGGATACCGAATCCGACGCTGTCATCGTTCATACAAGCGAACGCGTTCTGTCCGATCACGCGCTCAATATTTCCCGATTCATCTGATAAATTTTCACCGTATCCGATAATGCCGTTGCTAAGTTCAACACGGTAGACGTGAACCCGTTCGCCATGTGTCGATGCACGGTGCATGTGCCGACTCACCCGTTCATGATAAAAAGGCACGTTCAACGGAATCGATTCGAGATTTTTGATGCTAAGCATAAGTTCCTCCAAGGTTTATAGTAAAACCTAAAATTAACGAGACACCTATAGAAGGCGGGGCTCCAAACCCCGCCTGCAATGGGTAGGTTTGTTGTTTTCTAAAGTGTTAATTTATTTTTCTATCTTACTATAATGATGCGATTGCGCTATTATATCACATTTCCACAAATCCCGTGAAAAATATTGCTGCCCGATAAATCCGATTCTTTGAAGCAAATTTTCGCGGTTTACCACTAAGAAAGTCAAAAACCTTGTCGCCCAAGCAAAATAGATGCGGCTTGTCGTCTGGTTTTCTGTTTCACGGCGTACTAACGACTGTTAACTGACAACCGAAAGGTTTTCGTAGAAAACCGTACTGACAACTATTCACATTTGACACACCACCCGTTTTGTTGCTATAATATAACTACAATGCAAACCACACGACCACGCCTAAGTTTTTGTAAGCAAGGAGCGTATTATGGCAAGAATCGAACCCTTTAATATTTCAAACCCTCTGTTAGAGCAACCTGATAAACTTCAGGAACAGGCGCGACAAGACGGCTACCTTTTTTTTCGAGGCTTAATTGATGCCGATTCTATCTATAACCTACGTCGTGACTTCTTGGACATCTGTCATCGACACGGTTGGGCAGAAGGCGGCGACGCACTCATGGATGGCATCCGTGTCGGGGGTCCGTTCATGGAAGGCGATGACGGCTATTGGCCCGTATTAGACGAATTCCAATGCTTGGAATCCTTCCACGCGTTCGCACATCATCCAGCGATCTTGAATATGCTCGACAAACTCTTCGGCGAGAAGACACTCGTGCATCCGCGGAATATTGGAAGAATTATGTTCCCAGAAAACACTAAATACACAACACCTGCACACCAAGATTACATCCATATCCGAGGCACGGAGGAGACCTATACCGCATGGATACCGCTCGGCGCGTGTCCTAAAGAATTGGGTGGATTGACAGTACTCGCAGGTTCGCATCAGGGTGGTGTATATCCTGTAAAACCTGCATTCGGTGCCGGCGGACTCGGTATTGATACAGAACCGTTGGAGACTGAAGGACTTTACTGGGTATCGGCGGATTTCGAGATCGGCGACGCGCTCTTCTTTCACAGCCATGCCGTTCACAAGGCACTACCGAACCAGAGTCCAGATCGGATCCGACTCTCTGTGGATTACCGCTATCAAGGATGCTCGAAACCGGTCACCGAAGGGTCATTATTGCCGCATTTCAATCGGATGCCTTGGGACGAAATTTATACCGATTGGAAATCGACACAGTACCAATACTATTGGAACGCCTTCGACCTAAATAGGGTCTAAAAAAGTAGCCGTTCACATTTTTTAAAGGAAGCAGAAATCAATTGACGCAGTTACAACAACAAAAGCCTAATTCTCTTATCCTTTTCGTAGCGATATTGATCGGATGCAGCGGTATCGCTATTTTACCAGCTATCGCTGAGAACTACACTGGCGATTTCTTAACAAACGGTGTCGGCGGACGCGCACTCGGATTGGGCGGTGCTTATGTCAGTATCGCCGATGATGCCACTGCTACCTATTGGAATCCCGCCGGTATTGCCGGTGTCTCCGACAATTATCAGTTTTGCCTTATGCACGCTGCGCGGCGTTCCGGGTTAGGCGCGTTCAACTATATCAGCGGCACCAAACAAATATTGCCAAAACTTACCCTCGGACTCTCCTGGATTCGCGCAGGTGTAGACGATATTCCGATCTATCCGCTCATACCGGCTTTTGGCCCGAACATTAGTGCCGATGAACGACGAAACACCGCTAAAAACCGTCCGCGGGAATCCGATTTCACGCCTGCAGGCTACCTCAACGACAGCGAAAATGCGTACATCCTGACGCTTGCTACCGGCTGGGTCGTTAGTCAATCGTGGTGGGATAACTTTGGTAGAGATTCGCTACCACCGGAGTTTATGTTAGGTCTGAACGCCAAATGGATATCGCAAAGTCTGAACGGCAGTGATCTTGATCTCTACAATTATAGCAGCTGGGGGTATGGGTTTGATGCCGGTTTTCTTGTCCGTTTGCCGGACTTTAACGCACTCTTCGGTCTTGAAAACTTCGGCGGCATGTCCTTCGGCATAAACCTACAGGACATCTCAAAGACAACCTTAACATGGAACACGTTATCCGCGCCAAAGGAATCTATTCCAGCGAATTGGAACATCGGCGTCGCGTATTCTCACGATCACGTTTTCAACCGGAAGTTGATCCTCTCCTATCAGTGGCAGCAACGCTATGGTGGACAGTCGCACCTCGGCATAGAATATCACATAAGTACACCGTTGGCTTTACGCATCGGTTACCGAGACAACCATTTGACAAGCGGCATCGGTATCTATGTGCGCCAATTCCGTCTTGACTACGCACTCCTCTTCGGCGACCTGATTAGCACACACTTTTTGAGTCTGTTGTGGAATTTTTAAGGGGCGGCTTCACACGCTTGGTTTCGATAAGTCTGGCTGATCGCGTAACAGAATCAGGAGCGGAGCGAGTACCAAAGGAAGCATCACTAAACCGTCCAACACAATCGGTAGACCGAATTCATCTCCCAAAACACCGACAATTTTATTCAAAAGTCCGCCGACACCCCACGCAGCACCCATCATCAATCCAGATGCGATGTTTTCGTGTCCGCGTAACATGATCTGCGCGAGGATAATGTTAACGGTTATCGAACTCGTGAGAATCACATTTCCTAAAAAGAGAAGCGCGAGGAAACTGAACCCGTCAGTGTGTAACGACCAGTAAAGCAGTGGTGGCGCGCCGAGGAGCGACACCAATAACAAAACATACGTGTTGATGCGACTCATAAGCCATCCACTTGACAAGATACCCATGGACCCCGCGAAGATAAATAGTGCCACGACCAGAGAACGTGCTTGGTCTGAGGTACCTTGATCGTCTAAATGGACAGAAAGAAAGTTTTCTATACCGGTGAGTGTAACGGTACGCATCGCCGCAATTACGAAAAGCACGATGAGTGGGAACAGGCACGGTGAAGCAACACGCCAAAACGGTTCTTGCGGGATTTCGTCAACGCGTGGCGTTCCTCTGGTGCTGACGGTTAAATCAAGCTTCTTCTCAAATCTTAGGACTTTCGGTATCAGCAATGCCACAATCAAACCCGGTATCATCTCCCAAACGAGGTAGTCCATACCGAAACGGTAAGGAATGAACAGGAGTACCAGCGGACCGATTGCCCGTCCGATGTTGCCCCCGGTCAGAAAAATAGAGATACCCATCCCCGGTTGCTCGGAAGCGAGAGCCCCCGCGTAAGTCGTCGCTTGCGGATGGAACGCAGCGACCCCAATACCACCAAAAGCCAACAGTAGGTATACAACATTAGGAGACGGCGCAAGCCACAACAGACTTAAACCGAGCGCGCTAAACGCTACGCCGATCGTCAGAAAATGCACCGTCCGCACCCGATCCGACAACCACCCAAAGAGTATCTGTCCGAATGAGCTAAATACGCTGTAAATTGAAACGAAGTTCCCTGCTAAGCTGTTCCGTGTCGCAGCTGTGGCTAACTTCGTCAGTAGGAGCGGTTGCAGGTGTGAGAGAAGTGTCGCATAGGAATCGAGAACGGTATGTAAAAACGTCAGGAAATAGAACTGTCTTCGGGTAGAGGATTTTGAAGAATCTTGGTTGTTATTCATGAGACGAAATGATACCACATTTCTATAGGACTTACGCGCGTCCGTATGCTGGCGGGGTTTGTAACCGCGTCAGTGCTTATTATGATGGATAAACATACGCGTAAATCCATTGTATAAAAAATCATGCAATTATGAATAGATAGACATTATAGAATGCTACAAACTAAAAAGCAAGTCTTTAAAAGCAATCCTGCAGGGTCATTCAATTGTAGGGTTTCTCATTTTATGATGTTAACTGCGAGTTTAGGTTTCGCTGCGAAATATTGGAGTGCGTCCGTGATTTTTGTATGTCCAGTGAATCGCAAAACAGAGAGTGCCGTGTTTCGCATCGC
>JAJEET010000146.1 GCA_022820835.1 Candidatus Poribacteria bacterium | reverse complement strand
GTCCGTTCAGCCTCTGCTTTACTGCCACCTTTATTGATGAAATCAAGCACGCATTTGCGTAAATCTGTTGAATAAGCCATAATCATAAAGACTAACATAAATCTCAGAAAATGTAAACTTATTTTCGGGATCTACTATAATCTTCATTCAACCCCGCCATATTTTTATTTTCCTTTGAAAAGATACAGACTTGACAAGAACTTTCGGTTTTGATAGCATATTAACATTGAACAAGGCGTGCAACCTAAAAAAGATAACCCTTTTAAGGAGTTCTGTGATGAAGAATGAAAAACTGCAAAAGCAAGCTGTCAGTGACCCCGCCCTAAAGGGCGAGGCGTGTCCCATACGCCAGCCAAGGCTATAGATGGGACGCGGGAAACTCATTGACTACAGTAAAATATCGCGGTATCTTGGTGTGGCAACCAGCAGAATGTTTCGGATGCTCCCCAAGTCTGATTCACCTTAGATACTGTGATCTGGATGGGGAAATATACACTCGAAAGAGGTTTATGTCATGTTCGTTGGCGTCGTAGATAAGAATCAACACCCTCTAATGCCTACTAAGCCTTCACGGGCAAGGCGTTGGATAAAATCAGGCAAGGCAACTCCGTTTTGGGACAACGGCATCTTCTGTGTCCGATTAAACGTTGACCCATCGGATACCGAGTTCCAAGAGATTGCTGTTGGTGTAGACCCCGGTAGTAAGAAAGAAGGCGTTACTGTTAAGTCAAAGAAGCATACCTACTTGAATGTGCAGGCGGACGCTCACAGCAAAGTCGGTAAGAAAGTTGAAAAACGTCGTGAGTTGCGGAGAAGCAGACGCTCTCGAAAGTGTCCGAATCGCAAGAACAGAACGAATCGTAACGCCGGCAAAGCGAAGTTACCGGCAGGGACACGTGCGAGGTGGGATTGGAAACTTCGGATACTTCAGTGGCTCTCGAAGTTGTATCCCGTCACGCACGTCTGTGTAGAGGATATTAAGGCACGCACTATAGAACGTGCCAAGAAATGGAATCAATCGTTTAGTCCACTTGAAGTCGGTAAGCAGTGGTTCTATACCGAAATCCGAAAGCAGTGGCAGTTGCGAACGCTTCAAGGGTGGCAAACCAAAGAGATACGCGATAGGTTAGGTCTGAAGAAGTCGTCAAAGAAGTTATCAGAGACGTTCGAGGCACATTGTGTAGATTCTTGGTGTCTCGCTTACCATGTCGTTGGCGGCGAGGGTGTCGTAGATAACACAGATATATTCTGTATATCGCCGATACCGATACGGAGACGTGAACTCCACAGACAGAACCCACAGAAAGGTGGGGAACGTCCTCGCTACGGTGGCACGACTTGCGCTGGATTCGTGAAGAACACTCTCGTGAAACATGTTAAGCATGGCTTGACGCGTATTAGTGGATTTGGCAAGACAGGTATTTCTCTGTATTCTTTAGCGGGAAAACGCCTTTGTCAAAATGCCAAAACACAAGATTTTAAAGTGCTAACACGCCTGAACTTCAACTATAGGAGCGGGATTTCCTCCCCGCCTTAAAAGGCGAGGTTTCCATCCCGAAGAATTCGATGAAAAAGCCGGCAGACTCAAAAGTTGGGAGGATGTTAAACGCGACGTTTGAATGTAAGTCATGGACAGTTGAACAACTCACCTGAAATACTGAATCTGATCTCTAATGCTATAGGAGATAAACCATGCCACACACATACAAAGCCTGTCTGATCGGATGCGGACGGATGGGCGCGACCATTGACGACGAAGTCGCAGGTCGTCCCGATAGTTTTATATGGCAACCCTTCTCACACGCCGCTGCAGCCGTCGCATGTGAGCGGACTGATCTCGTTGCCGTCTCCGATGTGCTTGAAGAGAAAGCCGAAGCCATCAGACAACGCTACGGTGCCGAACGCGCCTATACAGATTACCAAGAGATGATCGAAAAAGAGAAACCCGACATTGTATGTCTCGCCACGCGTCCCGGCCCACACGCTGACATCACTGTTTTTGCTGCCGAGAACAACGTCAAGGGTATCTACTGCGAAAAACCGCTCTGTTGCTCCATGGCAGAGGCAGACCGCATGGTAGATGCCGTTCAAAAACATGATGTCAAATTCAACTACGGCACGCAACGCCGTTACATGCCGATCTACCGCAAAGTACGTGAACTCGTCGATGCTGGCGAAATCGGTGATGTCCAATGCACCATCGCACAATACGGTGCAAGCTCCGCACTCTGGGGCTTAACACACGCCGCCGATATGCTCCTCTTCCTCGCAGGCGACCCAGAGGTCGATTTCGTACAAGGCACCATCAACTGTAAAGATTCTGACTGGGACGGCAACCGCATCACCATTGATCCAGCTATCACCAGCGGTTATATCCGTTATGCCAACGGCGTACACGGCTATAACACCGCCGGCACTGGACCCGAATACGAGGTCTGCGGCACCCGTGGCAAGATCCGTATACAAAACAACAGCAGAGAAATCCAATTCCGAAAGAAAGACGGAACCTTCTATGAAGAAGTGCCATTTCCAGAAACATCTCGTGCCACAGGCACCGTCATGGGGATCACAGACATCGCCGAGGCACTCGACGAAGACCGCGAAACAAAGGGCCCCATCCATCTCGCACGCCGGAGCCAAGAGACACTCATGGGGATCATCGAATCGCACCGACTCGATGGCAGACGCGTCTCACTCCCAATGGAGAACCGAGATCTCTACGTCGGCGGAAAAAGTTGGTAAAATCTCGCACAACCGCCCTCCGCTACTGCAGGCGAGGTTTGTAACCTCGCCGGAAAAATATGAGCATAGACACGCAAATCCATCAATTCCGTGAAACCTTTTACAACGTCAAAGCCGAGGTCCAAAAGCGTATCGTCGGTCAGGATGCTATCATCGAAGGCGTGCTTTTCTGCCTACTCGCCAACGGACACGCGCTCCTCGAAGGCATCCCCGGCTTAGGCAAAACGCAGCTAATCCACACACTCAGCGAAGCACTCAACCTCAAATTCCAGCGTATCCAATTCACACCCGATATGATGCCTTCGGATGTCACAGGCACAACGCTACTCATTGAAGACGCACACGGCGGAAGGCAACTCGAATTCCAACAGGGACCCATCTTCGCGCAACTCATCCTCGCAGATGAAATCAACCGTGCGACACCGCGCACACAATCCGCACTCCTTGAAGCGATGCAGGAACGCACTGTCACCGTCGGACGCAACAGCCATAAGTTAGAAGAACCCTTTTGCGTCTTAGCAACCCAAAACCCGTTGGAAATGGAAGGCACCTATCCGCTCCCTGAAGCACAACTCGATCGGTTCCTCTTCAAACTCCTCATCGACTTTCCGAGCGAAGACGAGATCGTCGAAATCCTACGCCGCACTACATCCGGTGCCGACATCACCATCGACAAGGTTACAGATGCCGAAACACTCAACGAGATGCGCCGACTCGTCCCGCAAGTTCCTATCGCCGAGCATGTCGAACGCCACATCATCCGACTCGTCCGTGCCACACACCCAGATTCCGAGGACGCACCGGAGATCGTGAAACGCTACGTTCACCTCGGTGCTGGCATCCGAAGCGTCCAGGCGATAGCACTCACTGCTAAAATCAGTGCGCTCCTTGATGAACGCTACAACGTCGCCTTTTCAGACATTGATACCGTGCTGCGCCCCGCACTCCGCCACCGCATCCTCCTCAACTTCGAGGGACAAGGCGAAGGCATCGAACCAGATACCATCGTCACCGAAGTCCGAGGGACTATAAATCCAACACCGTAGCGTAGATCCTATTTCTTATTCACTGCTACGCGAGATTTCAACTTCACACTTCTGATAACATGAAATTTACAATTGCCAAAAACCGGTAAAAATGGTAATATAAAATTTAAGGCTCTCAAAAATTGTCAAAAGTGACAATACAAAATTTAATGCTTTCAAAATCGGTGAAAACAACACTATGAGTAATTTTATAGCAGGTAAATACCGACAACAACGAGAATACAAAAGCTTTACGCCTTCCTTTGTAAACTGCCCTTTTGTCTGGGAAAATCCACAGATAGACCTTTTGCTCGAGCGTGCAGCAAGACTTTTAGGAGAACTCAACGCCTATGCTGTACTTCGCCCAGATGTTAATTTTTCCATTCCAATGAGCGTCGCGAAAGAAGCAACATACTCCAATCAAATTGAAGGCACAAAAACTGAACTTGATGAAGCTATTTTACCGCAAAGAGAGATTAGTCCAGAGAGACAAGATGATTGGCAGGAAGTCCAGAATTATATTGAAGCGGTGAACTTCGCGATAGCCAAACTGTCCGAACTTCCGCTTTGTATACGACTCCTAAGGGAGGCACACAAGATCTTACTCTCCGGTGTTCGTGGACAAAACAAGGCCCCTGGAGAAATTCGTAAGTCTCAAAATTGGATTGGTGGTTCATCGCCTTCTGATGCATTTTTTGTTCCGCCATCAGCGGAGGAGCTTCCGGATCTTTTAAGCGATTTGGAAAAATTCTGGCACAATCAATCATTACAGATTCCAGAACTGATTAAAATTGCGATTACACACTACCAGTTTGAAACCATCCATCCTTTTCTGGACGGCAATGGAAGGTGCGGCAGACTATTAATCGTTTTGCAACTCATTGACGCACAATTACTTAACAAGCCTACCTTTTACATTTCCACCTTTTTTAAAAAAAACAAGGTTTCATACTATGATTCGCTTTCTATGGTCCGCAAGTCAAATGATTTAGAGCAGTGGATTACATTTTTCTTAAACGGAATAGTTGAAACCGCCCAAGATGGGATTAAAACATTCAAAGGGATTCTCGAACTTCAGCAAGAATATGACACCAACATATTAACTCTCGGATCTCGAGCGAAAAACGCGCAAAAACTGTTGCGTTTTATGTACGCTACACCGATTGTTAATGTGAGATCCGTTGAAAAAGAACTCGGCATAAGTTTCTCAAGCGCAAACCGACTCCTAAAATCCTTAACAGAACTCGAAATACTCAGAGAAACTACAGACCACTCCCGTAACCGCCTCTTCGTATTGGAAAAATACCTGAACCTCTTTAGAAGTTAGCAAATCCCACACAAAAATGAGGAAATTAGGACAATGAGGACATCCGAAGCATATTACACGCCCGAAGAATACATCACTTTAGAACGCAAAGCAATCCCTGACGCTGAGATAGTTAGAAGCGAGTACATGAACAGCAAAATAATTGGAAGATCCAGTTCTAACTGGGCACACAATGTTATTACAGGCAACATTGTCGCTGGACTTTACAACCGTTTGGGAAACAGTCAATGCTTCGTATTCGCCCACGAAATGCGTGTCAGTATTCCAGCAGCAAATTCCTATTTTTATCCCGATATCGGCGTTGTCTGTGAAGAACCCCGTTTTGAAGACGATGTTTTTGACATACTCCTCAACCCTATAGTCGTCGTAGAGGTGCTCTCTCCATCAACAGAGGCTTACGACAGAGGCGACAAATTCGCACACTACCGACAACTCCAATCCTTACAAGAATACGTCCTCGTCTCCCAAGACAAGGTCCGCGTCGATCACTACGTCCGCCAAGCAACACAATGGATTCTCACCGACTTCCAAACACTTGACCAGCAACTCCCACTCACCTCAATCCAATGCGAACTCCCCTTACAAGAGATATACGAAAACGTCCCATTTCCTGAGTAGCACCAATATCTAAAGATTATCTGTTCTATGCTGGTGAGGTTTCCTAATCTTGCCTCTGGATATCCACAATTTTTCTTGACAATCGTGCTTGAAAATGTTAGACTTAATTCAAATTAGCACAACCGTGATTGCCAGCGCACAATCACAGAAGCTAGGGGAGCGATAAAGCAACGGGGAAAATAAAATGGATTTCAGTTGGGCTACAATCAGTCTCATAGATATAGGGATATTTAGTTTCGGCGTAATTGCCCTGGCTACTGGATGGATCGTCAAAAAGCGCGAAGACCAACGGTATAATGCCCTGCACGAAGAACACGAAAACCTACAGCAAGAGTTTAGCAACTTCCAAAGTGCCGCTGACCAACGGTATAATGCCCTGCACGAAGAACACGAAAACTTACAGGAAGAGTTTAGCAACTTCCAAAGCACCTCCGACCGACGATACAACACCTTGCAAGAAGAATCGGAAGAACAATACAACACTTTACAGGAAGAATGGATAGGACGATACAACACCCTAAAAGCAGAATGGGAAGGACGATACAATGCCCTACAGCAACAACAAGAAATCTTGAAAGAGGAAAACGCGACGCTCCGAGCTGGACTCGATGCTCTCACCAGAGAACACAAAGCACTCCAGACAGCGCATGATCGCTTGTCCGGACGACACGCCGAACTCGTCGAAAGAGTGATGCCAGTCTTTGAAATATTAGCCCGTGAAAAACTAATGGAAATAAACGCCCACAATGAAAACTGAATGCGTCCGCATCGTTCAATTTTCAAAAGGAGTTTTTTACAGATGCCCCTAATATTTCTTTTGCCATCCCCCACAAATTATGCTAAAATGCACATAGCATGAACCAGCACAATCTCAAACACACACATAAAAAACTCCGCGACCTGCTCGGAACACGCTTCAGCACGGATAGTGCTGTCCGGGACGCACACGCACGCGATGCCTCCTATCACCGAGGCACGCTCCCAGATGCCGTCGTATTTCCGAAAACAAACGCCGAAGTCGCCGATATCGTCAAAATCTGTGCGAAACACAAAATACCGATCATCCCCTACGGTACCGGCACCGGCGTTGAAGGCGCAGCCGTCGCAACCGAAGGCGCGCTCTGTATCGCACTCAACGAAATGAACCGCATCCTGCGCGTCAACCGAGACGACAGAGATGCCACCGTCCAAGCAGGCGTGACACGCTTACAATTGAACACGCACCTTGAAAAGATCGGGACACAACTCCATTTTCCTGTCGATCCGGGGGCAGACGCTTCACTCGGTGGGATGGTCGCAACCCGCGCATCCGGCACAAGTGCTGTCAGATACGGCACAATGCTCGATAACGTCCTCGGCTTGACAGTCATCACCGCCGACGGTTCTATTGTCCAGACCGGTGGCAGAGCCAGAAAATCCGCCGCAGGCTATGACCTTACTCGTCTCTTCATCGGTTCGGAAGGCACACTCGGAATTATCACCGAAATCACGCTGAAATTGACGCGCCTACCGGAAGCCGTCGCCGCCGCCGTTTGCGCTTTTCCGAGCGTCGCCGCAGCGGTAGACACCGTTATCAGAATGATGGACACAGGTATCAGCATCGCACGCATTGAACTGCTGGATGAACTTCAGATGGATGCCGTCAATAAATATGCCGGATTAGATTACCAAGTCGCGCCGACACTTTTCCTTGAGTTCCACGGCTCCGAACACACCGTCGCAGAGAGTTCCGAGATCGCCGGTAAAATCGCAGCCCGACACGGTAGCGGCGATTTCCGATGGGCAACGGACGAAACCGAACGCAAACGCCTCTGGCAAGCGCGATACGATAGCTACTACGCCGCACTCAACCGCCGCCCGGGTTCCGTCGGTTATGTTACCGATGTCTGTGTTCCGATCTCTCGACTCGCTGAGTGTATTGAGAAAACGAAAGCGCGTCTCGCGACATCAGACCTTGCACCCTCAATCCTCGGACACGTCGGCGACGGCAACTTTCACGTCGTCTTTCCGCTTGAACCCGATAACAAAGATGAATTAGCAGAGGCACAACGGCTCAGCCACGAAATTGTAGACATCGCTTTGGAGATGGACGGCACCTGCACAGGTGAACACGGTGTCGGCATCGGTAAACGCAAAGCATTGGAGAAGGAGCACGGAGAGGCAGTCAATCTGATGCGCGCCATCAAACACGCCTTGGATCCACAGAATCTAATGAATCCGGGCAAAGTCTTTTTGTAGGCGTGTTTTCCCACAGAAATATGCAGAACAACTGGAAAACCCTCATCACCGACTATGTATGGGCATCTATTGAACCCGAACGACAAGTCCTCGCTGAAATCGGTGCGGAACTCATCGCAGCGGAAACTGGCGACGCAGCAGAACTTCAAAAACTCGCACCGACAATGGACGGTATCCTCACCTGTTGGAACCCAGTGCGTGAACCCGTCATCGCCGCTGCAAAGAAGTGTCAGGTCATCGCACGCTATGGCATCGGACTGGACAACATTGATGTCGAAGCCGCCACCGCACACGGTATTGTTGTCACGAATGTCCCTGCTTACTGTATTGACGAAGTATCCGACCACGCCATGGGGCTCCTGCTGGCGTGTGCAAGGAAAATCCCACGCTTTGCTCGCGCCATCAGAAACGGTGTATGGGACCAAAATATCGGACCAAAGATGCACAGGATCCGAGGCAAAACACTCGGCATCGTAGGGTTCGGACGGATTGGGCAAGCGATAATTCCTAAAGCGAAAGCGTTTGGACTTACCATCAACGTCTGCTCGCCGCGTACGAATCCCGAACGCATCCGGCAACACGGCGCGCAAAAGGTCTCGTTTCAAGAACTCCTTGCAACGTCTGACTTTATCACGATTCACACGCCGCTGACAGCCGAAACGGAACACCTATTCAGCGTCGCCGAATTCCGGGCAATGAAACCGACAGCGTTCTTAATCAACACGGCACGCGGCGGCATCGTAGACACTGCTGCACTCGCAGCTGCACTCCGAAACGGAGACATCGCCGGGGCAGGTTTAGACGTGCTGGAAACCGAACCCCCTGAATCGGACACTGAACTCCTAACGCTTGAAAACGTCGTCGTTACACCGCACGCCGCGTTTGTCTCAGAAGACGCAATCCTTGAACTGGAGGTCACCGCTGCGAGATGTGTGGCGCAAGTGCTAACCGGAAAACTGCCGGAATCCGTTGTTAACCCATCGGTCTTGAAGCAACCAAACCTCCGCGCAAAATCATTAAAGGAGTAGGCACACCATATTGTGCTATAATCATTGGAGAACTCACATGCAACAATTACCTGACGCGACAGGGCATTTCGGACAATTCGGAGGCAGATATGTCCCCGAAACCCTGATGCCCGCACTCTTAGAACTCGAAGACGCATACACCCAACTCAAAGATAACACGGATTTCCAAGAAGAATTCCGATATTATCTCCGCGAATATGTCGGACGACCCAACCCACTCTATTACGCCGAACGTCTGACGGAGACCCTCGGTGGCGCAAAGATATACCTCAAACGCGAAGACCTCAACCATACAGGCGCGCATAAAATCAACAGTGCCATCGGTCAAATCCTCCTCGCACGATGGATGGGCAAAAAACGCATCATCGCTGAAACCGGTGCCGGACAACACGGTGTAGCGACAGCCACCGTCGCCGCAAAATTCGATATGGAATGCGAAGTCTATATGGGTGAGGAAGACATAGAGCGGCAGGCACTCAACGTCTTCAGAATGCAGCTCATGGGAACAAAAGTCGTGCCGGTTAACTCCGGTTCCCGTACGCTCAAAGATGCAATCAACGCCTGCTTCCGAGACTGGGTCACGAACGTCCGCACGACGTATCTGCTGCTCGGTTCCGTCGTCGGTGCGCACCCGTATCCGATGATCGTCCGTGATTTCCAAGCCATCATCGGCGACGAGGCGAGAGCACAAATCTTAAAGCAGGAAGGCAAGTTACCGGACTGCGTCGTCGCTTGTGTCGGCGGAGGCAGCAATTCGCTCGGTATGTTCTACCCGTTCTATGCCGATGAATCCGTCCGAATGATCGGCGTAGAAGCCGCCGGTGAAAGCATCCGTAGCGGACGACACGCCGCACCGCTCACTGCTGGCAGCGTCGGTGTCTTTCACGGTGCTAAGTGCTACCTATTACAAGAAGATGATGGACAGATAACCCCCGCACACTCAATCTCCGCCGGATTAGATTACCCCGGTGTCGGCCCCGAACACAGTTTCTACCGTGAAACCGGTCGAGCGGAATACGTCCCGATCACCGATACAGAGGCAGTGGAAGGCTTCCAACTGTTATCGGAAACAGAGGGTATCATACCGGCATTAGAATCCGCACACGCCATCGCCTATCTGCGGGAACTTGCACCGAAACTCGGTAAAGAGAAGGTCATCGTCGTATGCCTTTCCGGTAGAGGCGATAAGGATGTCTATACCATCGCAAAAGAATTAGGTATCAGCCTGTAATCTTGTCCAAATCCATCTGGTGCTCTGTCATTCGCAGAACGCCTGACGTGAGCATGACAGAAAAAAAATTACTATTTAGATGTCTTTTATGGTATAATAATTTCGTTCAGGTTCCAATTCAGGTACATGAAATTGTCCCAGACAGAGGAGAACATACAGTGACAAACATTATAAAAATTCAAGAAGATATTCTGGCCCTCTCCAAAACCGATTATCAGCTATTGAGACAATGGCTCAACGAGTTAGACAAGGACGAATGGGATCAGCAAATCGAAGCCGATTCAAACGCCGGAAAATTGGATTTTTTAATCGACGAGGCACTCGAAGCAAAGAAAAAAGGGACACTTAAGAATCTTGAGGATCTTTAGGTGCACAGAACGACACCGCGCTTCTGGAAATATTTTGAGCAACTTCCAGAACACGTACAAAAAGTCGCAAGAGAGAATTTCCGTCTGCTCTTAGTAAACCCACGACATCTATCCCTTCATTTTAAAAAAGTTGGGAACTATTGGGCAGCGCGCGTAGGGCAAGATTATAGAGCACTTGCAACTAAAGATGGAAGTGATTTCACATGGGTTTGGATCGGTAAACACGACGAATATGAGAGATTGATTAATTCCTAACCCGATATTACAAAACAAATTCATCTGCGAATTTTAAGTCAACAAATCGCTTCGGATATGTAATCATAAGCGAGGTGGCACCATGACCAGCGAAACCGCAGGCTCTGCCTCAAACCAGTCGCCCCAGCAAAAAGTTCGTAAATTCATCGGTTGGATCCTACATCGAGATGGTCCCGTCCGGAATTGGCGGTACATCCCGACACACGTGTTGCTGCGAAAACTACGGTCAGAATCCGCTGAGATGCGTGCCTACGCAGCCGAAGGATTAGGAGGTATCGGTGATGGACATGCCGTTGCTCCGCTTATCAATGCCTTAACCGATAACAACACCACCGTCCGCCGCTTCGCCATCTCCTCGCTCGGAAAGATTCGGGATACCCGCGCCGTTGAGGTACTAATCCCGTTCCTACAAGACGAAGAAGCAGACATGCGATGCGCCGCCGCCATCGCACTCGGCGAATTAGGACTCAGCGAAGACCGGTTTTCAACACCACCGCTCCAGATCATAGAAGCACTGATCTATAGCATAGCAGACAGCGATAGAGGTGTCTCCGCCGCCGCAATTGTCGCTTTAGGTAGGATTGGGAACCCGCAAGCCGTCTCCGCCCTCAAGGCACTCGAAGAAGCCACCGAAAGCGAATGGATCCGCCGCTACATCAGCGAAGCACTCCATCAAATCGAAGAACAGAACGCATAACAACCCGAAACAGTCCGTAAATTCTACTTTAGCAAATTGCAAGCGATATGCTATAATAAACTTGATGTGAAACCGAATCAATATAGGTAAAACATGCTATGAAGAAGGAACAAATTGTCTCCCAAAATCCACGGATTATGAATGGCAGGCTGGTTTTCGCTGGCACTCGTGTTCCGGTTGAAAGTCTAATTCAGCACCTTGCTGCAGGAGATTCACTCAATAAATTTCTTGACCACTTCCCGACCGTGTCGCGTGAGCAAGCAGTTGCTTACTTGAAAATGACTTTGGAGTTCGTGGATGCGCGTGTTGCTTGATGAGAACCTACCCCATACACTACGACAACTTTTTGAAAATCCAATTGAAGTTATCACAGTTAGTTATCGGGATTGGACAGGAAAGGAAAATGGGGAACTCCTACGCTTAGCAGCGAATGAATTCGATGCCTTTATCACAATGGATGGAAGCATTCCATACCAACAAAACTTGGAGTCAATCCAGATCGGTATTATCCTGTTGAAAGCCGATAGTAACCGTGATGAAGACCTCGCACCGCTGATTCCTCAAGTTAATTCCATACTGAAAACTCTCAAGAAGGGCGAAGTTGTGAACGTGAGCATCTAAAACCATTGCTGAAGTTATTACAGCTGCATTTTTAGCAGCAAAGAAATAACGTCGGATTCCGCTGTGTAAAGACGCGAATGCCTTAAAAGCGAGAAATCTAATAAATCCTTAAAGCGAAATATCTCTGCTAATCATTGGACGCATTTTTGAATTTTAATTTGAATTAACTATTCGTACTGTGCTATTCTAATAAAGTGGTTATATAGTCGCGATATGGAAGAAGTTATGAGAGTAAACGAGAAAATTCCAAAAACAGATTCAATTCGGGAACTCGCCGAGTTCTGGGATACACACGACTTAACTGATTTTGAGGACGAGCTTGAAGAGGTCCATGAGCCTGTTTTTCAGCCCGGAGTCACCGTCCCACTAACACCAAAAGAGGCTACAGTGGTTAACACAATGGCGAAGGCGCGCGGCATCTCTCCACGTGCCTTAATTCAGGAATGGATTGGTGAACGCATTGAAGAATCCTTAAAACCTACAGTGGAGTCTTAGAAACGCGCGATGAGACTCCGTCGGCTTGAATTGGAAACCTTATACTATTCCGCATTCTCTGCTTTGAAGGGCATCACAACGCTTCTATCTTCAAGAATTATGAACGAAATCCAAAACTTCAAATCTGGCTACGTTAGCATTATCGGTGCCCCAAACGTCGGGAAATCGACGCTCCTGAACACCATTCTGGGGCAAAAATTAGCCATCGTCACACCGAAACCGCAGACGACACGCAACCAGATACGTGGTATCCACACCACCGACACCTGTCAAATCATTTTCGTCGATACCCCCGGGTTGATGAACCCGAAGTATCGCCTACAGAGCGAAATGGTCAGGACGGCGTACGGCGCGCTCGGAGATGCCGATGTCGTGCTTTTCGTCGTCGATGCCGCGCACCGAAACCCAGACATCGAAGACACGATCCTAAAACGGCTCAAGCGCACCAAACAGACAACAATCCTCGTACTCAATAAAGTAGATATCATCGATAAACCGACCCTACTCCCGCTCTTTGAGGAATACAGCCAAAAATTTGAATTCGCACACATTATCCCGATCTCCGCACTAAACGCTGACGGTGTTTCCGTCCTTCTTGAACAGATCGAAGACTACTTATCGCTCGGACCGCTCTATTTTCCTAAAGATCAACTCAGCGATCTCCCTGAACGTTTTTTCATCGCAGAAACCGTCCGTGAAAAAATTATGCTCGTGACGAAACGCGAGATTCCCTACGCGTCCGCTGTTGTCGTCGAAGAATTTGAGAAGCGACAGACAAATAAATCGGAAGAGATCATCTATATCCGTGCCATCGTTTATGCAGAACGACAGACACAGAAGCAAATTATCATCGGTAAAAGTGGTAAACTCATCAAACGCATCGGTCAACTTGCGCGACCTGATATCGAAAGATTTTTAGATACCCGCGTCTTTTTAGAACTGTATGTAACAGTCAAAGCCAACTGGCGCAGAGATGTCCGCCAACTTAAAGAGTTAGGCGGTTTTGCAGATATTTAACTTCGTAAGGAACAAAAACGTCCTAATCCGCCTGAACGAACCGCAACGAATTGTAGCCTGCAACAACAGTACAGGCGAATATACGCAAAAGAACAAGAATGTCCCAATCCGCCTGAACGAACCGCAAGGAATAATTAAAAAATGACAGAAGAGGCGATTCACGTACAAGGTGCGCGAGAACACAACTTAAGAAATATTGATATCCAACTCCCAAAAGACAAACTCATCGTCTTCACCGGTGTTAGTGGGTCCGGCAAATCCTCACTCGCAATTGACACCGTCTATGCCGAGGGACAGCGACGATACATCGAATCGCTCTCCGCTTACGCACGCCAATTTTTAGGGCAGCTCGGGAAACCGGACGTAGACGAAATCATCGGGCTCTCCCCTTCTATCGCTATCAACCAAGGATCAACAGGACATAACCCGCGTTCAACAGTCGCCACCGTAACAGAGATTTATGACTATCTCCGTGTCCTCTATGCCCGCGTCGGGCAATTACATTGTGTCGAATGCGGAGGTGAAGTCGGTTCACAAACCGAGGCGGATATTGTTAAAACGCTTCTCGACTACCCTGACCGCACAAGGCTCATCGTTTTGGCACCTATCGCCAGAGGCACACGCGGCGCACACGAAAAAGAATTCGAGGACTTCCGAAAAGCAGGTTTTGCAAGATTGCGAGTGGATGGCGAGATACACGAACTCCGTCCGGGTTTCGCACTCAGCCGCAACCAACGTCACAATATTGACCTCGTCATTGACAGAATCGTCATTAAGGAAGGGGTTGAGGCACGGGTAACCCAAGCAGTAGACACAGCACTCGCACGCGGTGAGGGAATCATGCTGGTCCAAACTGTTTCGGCTGAAAGCGAGGTATCACCTTTCCTGCCAGAGGAAGACGATCGCATCTTTAGTAAAAACTATACTTGCTTGGAGTGCGGGATTAGTTTTGTGAAGCCGGAACCACGTCATTTCTCTTTTAACAATCCTGACGGGATGTGCGAAACCTGCAGAGGTTTAGGCGTGCGGATGGGTGTTTCACCGAGGTCAATCATCCCTGATGAAACGCTCTCCATCATGCAAGGCGCAGTTAGTCTATGGGGACCTCTTAACAAGCAGAATCGTGCCACAGAAAAAGCCATCGCTGAAGCCGTCGGTAAACACCTCGGATTTAACATTAAGACCCCTTGGAACGAACTCACACAGGAACAGCAAGACGCAATCCTTTACGGCACCGGGGACGCTGTCCTCACAATTACGACACCGGGCAAAAGTAGACACAAGCGGCGAAAACAGCGACGACAGCATCGTGTCCATTTCCGAGGGATCATCCCAGCCGAAGAACAGAAATACTACCTCGGAGACACTGCTAATGCCGACGAAGACAATTTTCCTGACCATTTCGTCAAAATGACGTGTAGGGAATGCGACGGCACCCGCCTGAACCCGTGGATAAAGTCCGTAACGATAACGGATACACCGATAACCGACATCCTCGAAATGTCTATTCAGGACGCAGCCGAATTCTTTAACAAAGTAACACTCCCAGAACGCGAAGCCTTCATCGCCAAGGAACTCCTGAAAGAAATTCGAGGCAGGCTCGGCTTCCTTATGGGGGTCGGGTTGGGATACCTGACGCTTGCACGTCCGGCACCGACGCTCTCCGGGGGTGAAGCACAGCGCATCCGTCTCGCCAGCCAAGTCGGGGCAGGGTTACGCGATGTCACTTATGTACTTGATGAACCAAGCATCGGGTTACATCCGCGCGACCACGCAGGGCTCCTCACAACACTCCTAAATCTAAGGAACCAAGGCAACACTGTTATTGTTGTTGAACACGATGAAGCAACAATGCTAGTCGCCGATTGGATCGTCGATTTCGGCCCCGGAGCCGGAATTAAAGGCGGTAAGATAACAGACATCGGAACACCCGCGCAATTCATCAAGGAGAGCAGCTCGCTTACGGCGCAGTATCTCCGTGGGGATAAAGTAATTGTCCAACCCGAATCCCGTCGTCCGGCAGGAGATAAATGGATACAGATTTGCAACGCACGGCAAAACAACCTTAAAGAGATTAGTCCGAAAATACCGATCGGTACCCTCTCCTGTGTGACAGGGGTCAGCGGTTCCGGGAAGAGCTCCTTAATCCACGATATTCTCTATAACGCACTCGCTCGCGACCTCATGAAAGCGAAAACTGTGCCGGGGGACTATGACGAGATACGCGGTGTCATCAAAAACAAAAACGTTCGTATCTCCGAAGTCATTGACAAAATCATCAACATCAACATGGCACCTATCGGACGGACACCGCGTTCCAATGCTGCGACCTACACAAAGGTGTTCGATGCAATTCGGACACTCTACGCTGGCTTACCGGACTCGAAACTCCGTGGCTATAAACCCGGACGGTTCAGCTTCAACGTTAGCGGCGGCAGATGTGAAGCATGCAACGGCAACGGCGCGAAAAAAGTCGATATGGGACTGCTCTCCGATGTCTGGGTAGAATGCGAAGTCTGCGAAGGGAAACGCTTCAACAGCGAAACGCTCAGCATAAAATATAAAGGCAAAAATATCTCTGAAGTCCTCGAAATGGACATTGATACCGCGCTCGAACATTTTGCCGATATACCGAGAATCGCAAGAGGGTTGCGACTCCTCCACGATGTCGGTCTCGATTACATTAAACTCGGGCAACCCGCACCGACACTCTCGGGGGGTGAAGCACAACGCATTAAACTTTCAAAAGAACTCTCCAAACGCGGAACCGGTAAAACCCTTTATATCCTTGATGAACCCACAACAGGGCTGCATTTTGATGATGTCAATAAACTGTTGACGATCCTTCACAGACTCGTTGACGACGGAAATACCGTTGTCGTCGTTGAACATAACCTTGAGGTTATCAATTCCGCAGACTATCTGATCGACTTGGGACCAGAAGGCGGTGTCGGCGGTGGCACGATCGTCGCCACAGGCACACCGGAGCAGATCGCAGAGACACCAGAATCTTACACCGGACAAGCACTTCGCGGCGATTTTGACATCTGGAGGGACGCGAAGCGACGGCTCATGAAGCCGCCAGTCTTATCTACCGAGGGCGCAGATGTCTTCGCACAGCAACAGGAGACCCGGACGGCAATCGCCGTGCAAGGCGCCACAGAAAATAATCTCAAGAATGTCGATATCGACATCCCACATCGTAAAATGACGGCGTTGACGGGGGTCAGCGGTTCAGGAAAAACATCACTCGCACTTGACACAATCTACGCCGAAGGACAGCGACGGTATATTGAGACGCTTAGCACTTACGCACGGCAGTTTATAGGGCAAATGGAGAAACCGAAGGTCTCGAAAATTGAAGGACTTTCACCCGCAATCGCTATTTCGCATGCAAACGCAGGTCAAAACCCGCGCTCAACGGTCGCAACAATCACTGAAATCCACGACGGACTCCGAACACTTTATGCCAGATGGGGCAAACCCTACTGTCCGGATTGCCTTATAGAGGTCCGACCACAGAGCGCAGAAGAAATTGCAGAGAAGGTCTTTGAACTATACGCTGAAAAGCGAGTCGATGTCCTCGCACCGCTTACAAACTTTATGCTACTTCCAGATGCTGAGGAAGGTGCAGTCCGGGGTAAAATTATTGACATTAACGCCAGCGAATCCGCCTACGGGTTGAAAGGTAACGAAGATTACGCCGATGTTTTCAACCGGTTGCAAAGAGCAGGCTTCGCACGCGTCCAGATTGATAACGAAATCCACCGACTTGATGAAGTACCCAGACTGAGTAAAACCATTCGACACGAAATCTTTATTGTCATTGATCGCGTCGAACTGGTTGACGAAGAAAAGAGCCGGTTTACAGAGGCAGTTGAGTTGGCACTCGTTCAAAGCGGCGGGTTTGTACTCATCCAAGAGACCCTCGCTTCGACTCGCACAGCCACAAGAACGAACCGATCTAAACAACAGAGAACGAAAAAAACAGCACATGAGACACCCGTTAAAAACTTCTTCAGCGAACACGCGATGTGCGCTTCCTGTGGCAACAATTTCGGACAACTCACACCACGCCATTTCTCCTTTAACAACAAAGTCGGCGCATGTGTTACTTGTGACGGACGTGGGATGAATGTACACCCTCCACACGATCGATGTCCCAGCTGTCACGGCACACGGTTGAAACCGTTTCCCAGCTACGTCATGTTTGAGGACACAACCATCTCCGAATTGATGGAGATGTCTATTACCGAAACCATCGAATTCCTTAACACACGTCTGAAACAGATTGAAACCGAAATCAATGACGGCTCCCGAAACGGTAAAGACGATCTCACTGCGGCGAAAGGCGTGTCTACCTCCAGAGCAACGCATCCTGCACTCCATGTTCATACCTCGCCTGAATTTGAAGCCGAAGTCCTTCATCAAATTCAGATACGGTTGCAGTTCTTAGAAAACATCGGTCTCGGCTACCTCGCGCTGGATCGCGGGGCACCGACGCTCTCCGGTGGCGAAATGCGTAGGATTCAACTCGCGAGCCAACTCGGCAGCGGTCTTACAGGTGTAACTTACATCCTTGACGAACCGAGTATCGGATTACACCCACGCGACCAAGAACGCCTCATTTCCGCACTTAAGGAACTCCGAGATATCGGCAATAGTGTCCTCGTCGTTGAACACGATCGCGATACAATATTAGCGGCGGATCACGTCATCGACTTCGGCCCTAACGCAGGCAAAAGCGGCGGTGAGGTCATCGCAACCGGCGCACCGGAAACCTTTACGCACAAACCCACTGATACAGAAAAAACGTCCGTCAAATCACTGACGCAGGCGTATCTCTCTAATGAAGTAGAAATTCCTGTTCCCAAGACTCGACGCGAAGGCACAGGAAAACAACTCGCGTTATACGGCGCAAAAACGAACAACCTCAAGGATATCGATGTTAAGTTCCCGATCGGAACGCTTACCTGTGTAACCGGTGTATCCGGATGCGGAAAGAGTTCGCTCGTTGAAGGCACCCTAAAACCAGCACTCGAAAGCAGGAACACTATCAAAGCCGACAATGCCAGAGACCGCCTCTATACCCATTATCTAAGCGATAGAGAGCGTGAACCCGTGCCCAACGATTATGGAACACCGGAGTATCGAAGCATCCGTGGTGTCAGTCATATCAAACGTCTCATCAATGTTGACCAGAAGGCAATCGGGGAAACACCGCGCTCCAATCCGGCAACCTACACCGATCTGTTCACGAAAATCCGAGAACTCTTCGCTGAGCAAAACGACGCAAAGATGCGGGGCTTCGGTATCGGGATGTTCAGTTTCAACCTCGCTTCTGGACAGTGCCATGTCTGTGAAGGACACCGTTTCAATCGCGTCGAAATGCATTTCTTACCGGATGTCTGGATGCCGTGTGAAGCGTGTAATGGCACCGGCTATAGTCAGGAGACTCTCGAAATCCGATATAACGATAAGAATATCGCTGAGGTTTTGGATATGACGGTAGATGAGGCACTCGAATTTTTCAGCGATCACTCGCGTATCCGTCGGACGCTCCAGATGTTAGCAGATGTCGGACTCGGCTATATCCAACTCGGACAATCGGCACCGACGCTCTCTGGTGGTGAGGCGCAGCGCGTCAAGCTCGCGAAAGAGTTAGCACGGCGTACAACCGGTTCAACGCTCTATATCATGGATGAACCGACGACCGGACTCCATTTTGACGACATCCAGAAACTGCTCAAGGTGTTGAACCGTCTCGTCGATGCAGGCAACACAATCATCGCCGTGGAACACAACATCGACATTATCAAATCCGCAGATTGGCTCATCGACTTAGGACCGGAAGGCAGCAAAAACGGCGGAGAAGTCGTCGCAATGGGCACACCAGAAGATGTCGCAAAAGTCCAAGAATCCCACACCGCACGCTTCTTACGCGAGGTATTATAGTAGCGTTTGGAAATATATTTACACTTTAGATAGACAACATCCCTACTACAGGCAGGGTTTGTATCCCCGCCATTGTAAAGGTAATTACGGGATCTACTACATAACAAAGAGAGACCGTACATGATACATATTAACGAAGAACTCTGTGTCTATTGCGGCGCATGCGTCGCTGTCTGTCCCGAAAACATTATTGACTTAATAGACACACACCTGAAAATAGATCAGCCTAAGTGCACGGATTGTATGAAATGCGTCAAAGGATGCCCGATCGGTGTCCTCTCTATGGAGCGAAATGGAAAGATTTACGCTTTCGATCACCCCGACAGAGGACTTTTCTGATTAACGACGCTGCAGAAAGAGGTATGGATGCGACTACACTCGGAATACGATGTCATTGTTGTCGGCGCGGGCCCAGGGGGTTCCATCGCTGCAAAGGTTGCCGCTGAAAACGGGTTGCGGGTGCTCCTATTAGAAAAACGACAAGAAATCGGGACACCCGTCCGCTGAGCAGAGGCAATCAGCACAGAGGCTCTGTGCGACTTTATTCAACCAGACGCAGCTTGGGTGTCACACGATGTACACGGCGCGCGCTTCTTTTCGCCAAACGAAACTTTCGTGACATTCCATCACCCAGGGATCGCCTACGTTCTGGAACGCAAGGTGTTTGACCGAGCCATTACAGAGATGGCAGCTACCGCAGGTGCCGAGGTAGTCGTTAAAGCCCGCGCCACCGGTGTCACTACCGCTGATGACGGGACTGTGAACGGTGTCGTGTTCCGACATTCAGGACGCGACTACACCTGTAAAACAAAGACCGTCATTGCAGCAGATGGCGTTGAATCCCAAGTTGCACGGTGGGCAGGTATTGACACCACCCACCGACTGCGAGATGTAGGGATATGCGCACAATATCTTATCTCAAATATCGATATCGGAACCGACTACTGTGACTTCTATTTCGGACGCGAGATCGCACCGCGGGGTTACGTCTGGGTATTTCCAAAAGGCGATGACATTGCCAACGTCGGTGTCGGTATCGGCGGTGCTATTTCAGGCAAAGGGGGCAAACTCGCGATTGATTATCTCAACGAGTTCGTCAAACGGAAGTTTCCGAAAGGCAAAATTTTAGGGTTAGTCTGTGGCGCAGTTCCAGTCGCGGAAAGCTTACCACAACTTGTCGGAGATGGTATCTTAATCGTAGGTGATGCCGCACATCACAGCGATCCGATGTCTGGCGGTGGCATCGCTAACGCTATGTATTCGGGAAAATTCGCTGCCGAAGCCGCAGTCGAGGGTATTCGCACGGGCGATGTCTCCGAAAAAGTCCTCGCGGCATATACAAAACGTTGGAATAGCGAATTCGGTAAACACTTTAAAAATATCTGTCGCATCCGAGATGGTATCATCAAATTTAGTGACGATACACTTGATAAGTATACAGAAACGCTCTCTAAAATCCCCAGCGAACAGATAACAATGGCAAAGATTTTCCAAACATTACTAAGACACCAACCCAGTTTATTACTGGAGCTCCGCCATCTCATCTTAGCAGGATGGATTTAAAACGCAACAGAGGTCGATAAAAAAATAAGCACTATGCCTCCTTTCCAGTAACGCGTGGGGGCCCTCCCTTTCAACCACTTCTCCATCGCCCCAGCGGAACCGCTGAAAAACTTAACAGACACAAATGTTCACCAAATTGTTCACGATTTTTTTCGCGTGTTGCACCTTTTCAGGATTAAAATTCGTCTTTAATTATAGAGGGCGTAAAACGTAATGTTTCCATCAGGAGGGAATCGCGTGGAAAGAGAAGACGATGTACAACTGATTCAGAGGACCTTAGCGGGTGACGATACGGCATTTGGTGTCTTACTCCAAAGATACCAGAAAAGCGTGCACGCGCTCGTATGGCGAAAAATCGGGGATTTTCACACTGCTGAAGATATCACCCAAGACACCTTCCTTCAAGCATACAAAAAACTCTCAACGCTCAAGAATCACAATCAGTTTGCCGGATGGTTGTATGTCATCGCAGATCGGCTCTGCATTGATTGGAGCCGAAAGAGAAGACTCACAACGCAATCGCTGGAGGACACACCTGTGGAAGAAACCGAGAGAGCCTCTTATACACATCACGTATCGCAACAGCGAGAAGTAGAACACACCGAACGACACCGTGAACTCGTCAAAAAACTGCTCGCAAAACTCCCAGAGAGTGAACGCACCGTGGTTACACTCTACTACCTCGGCGAAATGACGACCAAGGAGATCGGGAAATTCTTAGGCGTGTCTGTGGATACAATTAAAAGCAGACTGCGTCGCGGACGAAAGCGTTTGCAAGAGGACGAGGAACTAATGATCCAAGAAGTTTTCAGTGGCGTGCAAATACCGGCGAGTTTAGGCGAGAACGTCATGCGACAAGTCGCTGACCTGAAACCGACACCGTCTCCTGCCGCTAAACCGTTCCTCCCATGGATGGCTTTCGGGACAGCTGCGGTTTTGGTTGCCTTACTCCTCGGTGCGAGCAATCAATACCTCACCCGTTTCCAGAAACCGTATAGCTTTGAAGCACAATCTGAACCGACGATCGAAATCGTTGAGGCACCTATTATCCTTGATACAGTAGCGAAACCCGCTGCGCGAAATCAGGTCGGACGGGATACCAACCCGAATAAAACCAGCCGTGCGGGCACCCAAGTTTCTAATGTAAGCTCGGTATCGGTTGCCCTGGAAAATGCTGCCAAACAGTGGATACCGAGGACAGACATGCCAACGGCCCGGTTTAACTTTGGGACGTGTGTTGCGGACGGAAAAGTATTCACAATAGGCGGCGAAGTTGACAAGTTTGGTGACACTTCCATTGCAACGGTAGAAATGTACGACCCTAAAACAGATACATGGGAACGGAAGGCAGATATGCCGACGGCGCGAACTGGCGTGGCTACCTTGGTTGTGGATGGGAAAATTTATGCCATTGGTGGAGCAGAGACAAAGAAGATTCAGCGTGGTGGCGGTTGGGTGAACAGTGTTAGACTTCTCCCAACTATAGAAATGTATGATCCAGGCACCGACACATGGACACAGAAAGCGGACATGCCGGTGCCGAGGAGTAGTAACAGTACCTGTATCGTGGATGGGAAGATCTATATCATTGGTGGCGTGGCAGCCAACAGGAAACAGTGGCGCTTAGATAGCGTGGACATCTATGATACAGCCACGGATACGTGGACAGAAGCGAAAAGTATGAATCATGCTCGGGGTGGCGCGTCAGTGAGTATTGTGAATGGAAAAATTTATGTGATGGGCGGGATGGGATGGCCCCAGATTCCAAATCATCCAGGTCCCTTTCTTTCCAGTGTTGAAGTGTTTGATCCAAAGAACAATCAGTGGACAGAAATAACTGAAATGCCTGCCCCGAAAGCAGGGCACACGGCAAGTGTAATCAACGGAAAAATTTACGTAATAGGCGGTGGTTTTCGAGACAATGATGAGTTCAAGTATCTCTCAACAGTTGAAGTTTACGATCCTGAAACTGACCGTTGGACACAAGAACCAGATATGCCGATTGGCAGGTGTGTACATAGGGCTGAGGTGATAAATGAGAATATCTATATCTTTGGGGGCATTAGTGCTGTTTTTGGACACCTTACAATGATTGACGTATACGGCACAAGCGAGGCTTCTCGGAGTGTCGATCCGACGGGGAAACTTGTGTCAACGTCGGAAAGGACTAAAAACAGCAATCATTGAATCTTCAACGTGTTTTATTTTTCATTTTTACTTAACGTGCGAAAAATGTCTAACCTAAGAAAGCGGATTTCTGATGTATATTAACTTTAAGTGCTTACTAAGTGTACTAAGTGCTGTATTATTACTGAGTTTAATTATGCCAGTATTTTCTTTTCAACCTTCGGGTGGCGTTCTGGTGCTGGATGGTGAAGATGACTACGCGATCCTCCCATTTGCCGAACGCGGCTATATTTTCCCCAGAAACACCGATGCGTTTACGGCTGAGGTATGGTTCTATCCAAAAACTGAGCCGGAGCCAGGAACGTCAAATATTATTCTCAGTCAGCAAGTTCGCTTCAGTTTGAAGCCAGATAATTGTACGGTTCCGATCGGTGGGAAGGATGAAGTGTGTTCCTCTGGTGCAGCATACCTTGAAGGTGCAGCAGCGCACGGCATCATAGTCACTGATGCTGCCATCAAAAAGGATCAATGGAACTATATGGCAATCATTTTCAAGGAGAGCACGACTTATTTGGCTTATAACGATCAGATTCTTCGAGGAAAGAAATGGGACATTATGAACTTCGTGGCTGGAGATTTGCGTCTCCCTGAAGGGTTCAAAAATCTCTGTGTGGGTGGGTATACTGAAGATCTATTACTCCCAAAGTCTTACTTTCATGGCGAAATTGATGCGATAAGGTTTTCAAATATCGCCCGGTATGATTTACCCGTCAAGGTGGGAACCTCGCCGTTTGAACCGCCACACCATTTTGTTGCCGATAGGCACACGCTGGCACTCTGGGATTTTAATGATACGGAAGGTGTAGATCGCTTTGAAGATACGTCGGGGAATGGGCATACATTAATCGGCATGAACGGTGCCACTACCAGTGCCCCACTTTCTGTCAATCCAAAGGACACCTCTATAACCACGACATGGGGGCAAGTCAAGTCAGAAGCGTTTTGAAGCAGAATTGTGATACGATGAACCAATTTACTTCTCAGCAATTCATCTATTCACAAGAAGTTAAGGGGTTTACGATGTTCATCAACTTTAAGATCTTGTTCAGTGCAGCGTTATTACTGAGTTTAGTTATACCTGTATTTTCTTTCAAGCCTTCTGGTGGTGTTTTGATGCTTGATGGTGAGGATGACTATGCGATTCTCCCACTGGCAGAACACGGCTATATTATCCCAAGAAACACCGATGCGTTTACTATTGAGGTCTGGTTCTATCCGAAAACTGAGCCGAAGAAGAAAGAGAGAAACCTCGTTCTGGGTCAGCAAGCTGCTATCGGATTGACTTCAGAAAATAAGTGTGAACTGAATAAGAATCAAGTTTGTTCCTACGGCTCCGCATTTCTTGAAGGGAAAAGAGTTACCACAGCCATAGACATTCATGTTCTAGTGGAAAAGGATCAATGGAACTATATGGCGATTATTTTCAAGGACAGCACACTTTCTTTGGCGTACAATGACGAAATTCTTCGCACAGGAAGGATTAACTTGGTGAACTTTGTGGCTGCAAGCGTCCCCCTCGGTGAAACATTTAGAGATTTCTTCGTGGGCGGCTATGCTGAGGATATGATAATAGTCAAGGATGGCGAACTATTATCCCGGAGGACTTACTTTCATGGTGCGATTGATGCGATAAGGTTTTCAAATATCGCTCGGCATGATTTACCCATCGCGCACGGAGCCTGGCTGTTTGATCCGCCGCAGCGTTTTTTGAATGATGAACACACATTGGCACTCTGGGATTTTAATGACAAGGAAGGGACAGATCACTTTGAAGATACGTCGGGGAATGGGTATACATTAATCGGCATGAATGGTGCCACTACCGGTAGTGCGCTTTCTGTCAATCCAAGGAACACCTCTATAACCACGACATGGGGGCAAGTCAAGTCAGATGCGTTTTGAATTTGACATTCATTGAGAGATTCGGGAATATGAGTCTTTGGCTTTCTGGAGGTACCAACGCTATAGGAGTTTTTCATAGGTTCGGTAGAGTGCGGAGGGTAGAGTGCAAAAAAATAAAAGGAGTATTTCATGCCTATTAACTTTAAATTGTTATTCAGTGTGCTGTTATTGCTGAGTTTAGTTCTGCCAGTATTCTCTTTCGAGCCTTCCGGGGGCGTTTTGATGCTCGATGGTCAGGATGACTACGCGATCTTCTCATTTGCCGAACACGGCTATATTTTCCCCAGAAATACCGATGAATTTACGGTTGAGGTATGGTTCTATCCGAAAGCTGAAACTGAACTGGATCCGGGAAAGTCAAATATTATTCTGAGTCAGCAAGTTCGCTTCGGATTGCTGCCAGATAATAAGTGTGTGGATAGGATCGGTGAGAAGGATCAAGTGTGTGTCTATGGTACAGCATGGCTTGAAGGCGCAGCGCACGGCGTCAGAAGCAATAATGCTGTCATCAAAAAGGATCAATGGAACTATATGGCAGTCATCTTCACGGACAGCACGTTTTATTTGGCATACAACGATCAGATTGCTAACAGCGGGGAATGGGGCATTATGAACGTCGTGGCTGCGGAGCTGCGTTTCCCTGAATGGTTTAAAAATTTCTGTGTGGGCGGCTTTGCGAAAAAAGAATTAGTCCAACACTTCCCTTACTTTCACGGCGAGATTGATGCGATAAGGTTTTCAGATATCGCCCGGTATGATTTACCCGCCGAGGTGGGAACCTCACCGTTTGAGCCGCCACACCGTTTCTCAAGCGATGCACACACGTTGGCACTCTGGGATTTTAATGACGAGGGAGGTGCAGATCGGTTTGAAGACACGTCGGGGAATGGGTATACATTAATCGGCATGAATGGTGCCACTACCAGTGCCCCACTTGCTGTCAATCCAAGGGACACCTCCATAACCACGACATGGGGGCAAATCAAGTCAGATGCGTTTTGAGATTTATAGAGAGATTTAGAAAGGAACTTACGAAGATGAAAAATCTACGAAATCTGTCAATTTTTGCTTACCTTTTTCTGATCGCTTTAATACCGGTGCGTACTGAAGCGATGCCACCGCCTTCACCTGCCGGAGGAAATTATTTGGCACTTGATGGGGTGGACGACCACGCCATTTTGGACTTTGAAACCTTCGGTATCCCCTTGCCGAAAGGCACGGATGAATTCACCTTTGAAGCGTGGATATATCTAACCACACCGCCTGACACAGATACACACGCACTGGTTCTTAGCCAACAGGTGCGGATGTATATCTGGAACCATGGTCCTAATGTAGGTTTAAGACTAATGAGTGCAGCGCACCTTCATCCTTTACGTGGAGTGGCGTTCGGCATGCGAGAGCCTTTTTCTTTTTCCCCGAATCAATGGCATCACGTCGCCTTTCAGGCAGAAGCGGGACAAAGGGTACTCATCATTAACGATGTCGTGCGTATCTCACGGGGAGGAACAACTCTCGCAGACGATCTCTCAGATGCCCGACATCCACAGGATTTTACAATCGGCGGGTTTGGAGAGAAAATTGCGTCTGATTGGCACGGTGGTCACTTTTGGGGTCATTTTTCGGGCTATATTGATGAGGTTCGCATCTCAACAGTTGCGCGTTACAACACCGCCAACAAACGCAATTTCACGCCGCGGAAAAAGTTCGAGAATGACGCAAAAACGGTTGCGTTGTGGCATTTTGATGAACCGAGCGGAACACGGGAGTTCTCAGATACATCAGGCAACGCCTACCATCTAATGGGTAAAAATGGTGCAAAGACCGATGGCGAATTTGCAGCGGTTGAAGCACAAGGAAAACTCACAACAATATGGGGACGACTTAAGCGATGAAAAGACACTGATGTTCTTGCTGTGGCTGGTTAGCTTAGGGTGTGCTGGACGCAAAGAAAAGAAAGTGTGGCTTTAGTTGATTCTCATCACACCATTGCTTGATCTCTGTATCCCTCATCGCCTCCTCAAAAACAACTTGCGACATTTTCAACCGACCATTTTTTATGAGTGCCTCAATCTCACACCACAAAGAAGGAAAGTTTTCAATTGGATAGTGCTCATGAAAGGCAGCAATCAGCGCGCTCGTATCAATACTGTAAATTACCTGATCATGATTAAACAACGAATTCATACAAAGATAGCACTCTCAATTTTAGCAAGGTGTTTTGTGTCAGAATTGGAAAGCACAGAGGCGAGTTCAGCGCGTGTGATTTTCTGTTCGTAATAGGCTGTAAAGGCGATTCGCGCGAAATATTCGCCGGAGGTATTGAGAAGCCGATTATGGTAAGGCGCAGCTCCACCGCCTCGTTCTGGAGCGTCTCTATACTTCGCCAATTGCTGGCTTCTATACGCTTGATAATCACGTCTTGAGATCGCTCCAAGTGTTTGCAGGCGTCGCATAATAACTTCAGGACTGACATGGAAGAATTTGGAGGCTCTGGGTAGATCTTCTTGGAACGTCTCCAAATTTACGATCTCAAGTAATTCGTCTTCCGAGACTAAGACCTCAGCAGCCACCTGATTGCAAAAGACTTCAATTGGATCCAAATTCGGAGCGTTTGCTGCTTCAAAGTTAGTGTTCTGGATGACACTTTCTCCGAGAGCAATATGAACCAATTCGTGGATGAGCGTGAAGATACGACCATACGGACTGTCTTTGGGATTCACTACGATTACAGGAAACGGTCTCTCCGCAAGGCAAAATCCACGTACTGTTTCCAGTTCAACAGACAGGTGTGTGTTCACAGAGGTTTGGCAGACAAGGATCCCTTTCGATTCGACAGTCTGCTTCCAAAATTTCAATGCTGCATAAGGATCATTTGCTGCGCGTAATTGCGTCCTATCGGGTTCGAGAAATTCTATTATTTTTTCCGCTACTTGCCCCGGATTTTCGTGTCTGCCAATGTTCAGCGTAACTTCAGGTGGCACTTCTTCCAACAATTCATACAGTTCAATGAAAACTTCGCGCCTTTCAAACGCCTCAATGATATTGGCGTTCAGCCTGTAGACCTGCTCCGTATCAATTGCGAACCGTTCAGGCAGGACACGATAATCTGTAAGCGGATGGAAATCGGTAGGTGGTTCCGACAGATAGAAGATAGAGATATGGGTTCTGTAGAGTTTTGCAATTTTCTTTAATTGTGCAATAGTGGGTTGTTCTGTCCCGTTTTCCCATGCCTCAAGGCGTTCGGGATCTATTTTTAATTTTTTTGCAGCGTGATTAATTTCTAACCTAATGCGTCTTTCACGCGCCCATTTGAGGACTTCCGGCTTAATAAGTGCTTTGACGGATTTAGCCATGATTTATATCTCCACGAGCTGGTGAACCGATTTGTCGTAACCCATCTATCACGACGTTTTCCAGTTACGTGATGTAGACTCCATAAATTCGCAGATAGATTATGGTAATAGTAAAAATACACTTAATATATACTACCCAAAAGTAAGTTATAGTATACCATGAAAAACTCAAATTGTCAAAATAAATCCCTGAGCTGCCGACGACGACTGCTTTATCCAATTTGATTTTAGGGCAGGTTTTTGGTTGTGCGATTTTGCGGCGTACTTGAAGAAACACCCAAGCAAAAACCCCATAAGCGAAGGGCATTATCGCATGTCTACAGATCAAGAACGGGCAATGAACGGTTTTCCTACTACAAACCGCTCTTACCTTAGGATGCAGTTCAGGCACGTCTAAGGGGTTTCCTCCTCAATGCGGACGCGTCGATTGGGTTCAAGGTTCTTGCGTGTGCTAACAGCACCGCTGGGCCACTTCACTTCGATGGTTTCGATAACAGTATCGTCGTTTATGCCAAAGATAGCAGTGAGTTCACTCTGTGAGCAGTAGCTGGAACCACTTTTGACTGTCCGGGTTTGTGTGCCGAGTGTGGAGGTCACACGGATTTGTGCCCCAATGCCATCACGGTTGCTTGTTTGCCCGACGAGTTGGATCTTAATCCACGCATTTTGATTGCCACCGTCGTTTCGGAAGAGATATGCCGGGCCGTTGGAGGTGGTAACGAGTAGGTCCCAGTCGCCGTCGTTGTCGATATCGCCGTAGGCCGCGCCTCTACCGACCATCGGTTTTGCTAAATCTGAACCAACTTTGTTGATCGCATCAGTGAATTTGCCGTGCGAGTTGTTATGAAACAGGTGCGGCAGCTGGGCATAAGTGACCTGAGTCTGAATGGCGTTGATGTCATTTTCCACGTGTCCGTTGGCGGTGAAGATGTCAAGGTTACCATCAAGATCAAAGTCAAAGAAGAAACATGCGAAGGTGAGTGTCAATAGCGTTGCGTTTCCGATGTGTGCGGCGGGGGCATCGTCTATGAAGAAGCCACCATCGTTGTGATAGAGATTGAGCATCTCATTGGAGAAATTGCCGATGACGAGACTCTCCCTACCGCTCCGATCGTAATCAGCAGCATCAACCCCCATCGCACCAGTGGCGACACCACTTTCGTTGTGAGAAACCCCGACATTCAGTGCGGTTTCGATGAAGGTGCTGTCCCCATTGTTTTCGTAGAGTTTATTAGGTTGTGTATCATTCGCCTCAAAGATATCCAGAAAGCCGTCGGCGTTGTGATCAAAAATACAAACGCCAAGCGATTTGCTTGTTTTGTCTTCAATGCGTGCGCTGCGGGAGACATCAGCAAATGTACCATTGCCTAGATTTCTGAAGAGTTTGCTCGCCTGTCCTTGGTAAGATTCAGGCGTACAGTAGGATTTATTGATACCATCAAGGGTACAGAACAGATCGTTTTCTCTGCTCCATTCGATGTAGTTTGAGACATAGAGATCAAGGTATCCGTCGTTATTGTAATCGAACCATGCGCAGCTCGTACCGAAGCCCGGATTGTGGATACCGGAGGCTTCTGTGATGTCAATGAAGGTGCCATCTCCCTGGTTTTGGAAGAGTCGATCGGTTTCGAGGCAGCTGATATAGATGTCTGGGTCGCCGTCGTTGTCGTAATCGGCAACAGCAGTCCCCATACCGTAAAGTGGGACAGCGAGACCGGCGGATTCGGTCGCATCGGTGAAGGTACCGTCCTGGTTGTTTCGATAGAGTGCCATCGTTTGCCGTTTCTGCGTCGGATTGCCCTCCCAATCTTTTCCGTTAACGAGGAGAATGTCTTGCCACCCATCCGAGTCATAGTCAATGAAGGCACACCCCGAACCCATCGTTTCTGGGAGGTATTTCTGTCCGAAGGCACCGGAGTTATGGACAAAGTCAATGCCTACCGACTCTGTGATGTCGGTGAATTGCGGCAGATTTTGTGCTGTGGCATTCAAGGCAACAAGCAAAAAGCAGCAGAATATGATATTGGTTATCAGTAACCAGTAACCAGTGGCCGTAGGGGTTAGGTTACCTACCCCGTGCGGACGAGGAGACCTCGCCCCTACAACTGGAAACTGGAAACTTTCTATTGTGTGTTTGGTCTCCATTTTGTCAATTACGTTTCAAATGCCCCCATACCGTTGCGAGTTTGGTTTGTGGTTCAACGGGACGTGGTTTTCCGGGACCGCCATTCGAGACGTTTTCGCCTGTGACCGCAAAGTCATCAAAGTGTGCACGTCCATCTGCGACGACGAAACCGGCTTGCCCGCCTTTTAAGATATCATCGTCAATCGCAGTAAACACGGTATCGTCAATTTGAAATTCGAGGACACCTTCCTCACGAACGCTGGCAGTCAGTTGATACCAAGTATCAATCTCTGCATGAAATAGGTATTCGATAACGTCCCAATCGTCTTGAACCGCCCTTATGATTTGGACGGTGCCGAGGATATAATTAAGAAAAAAGAGGTATCGGCTATCCTCTTCGCCTCTATCGTGGAGTGTGAGTCCGATGGTTGGTGGCTCGTTTTTGTCTTCCACTAACTTTGCGCGACAGGAGACGGAGTAGTTTTTCCATGTGAGTTCACCTGTTAGCCAGAGGCTCATAAAGCCGGGTAGGAAGATTTCGCCGACGGCTTCACCATCGTCAATCCACCATTTTTCGACCTTCCGGTCAATATTAAAGATTTTCCATTCGTGGGTGTCGTTGTCTTCAAAATCATCTCGCCATGTTCCCGCCAACGTCCGTTGCGATTCCGCGACTAAGAAGCAGGCGAGTGTAATAACTGCGATCATCAACATCAACTTTTTCATGATGATCCTCCTTGTGGGTCATCGACTATACACTGGTCATCTGCATTAGCGTAAGGGCAAAAACTGCAATGATTGAGATTTTTCTGGTAAATGCCCTGTTGTAATGCCGATATTTTTTCTCTCCACTGTCCGGTGGTTTCTTCTAATTCTGCAACACTGAAGTGTTTCTGTTCGCACTGTCTATGTTCGGTAAAGAAGAGATTTATTGTTACCGTCGATTGTTCTGGGTAACAGCGATGTATTAGTAGACTATAGAGTTCCATCATTGGCGAGTACACCGCTAAATCCTGTATTTCATCGGTTTCATAGATGATTCCCCGCCAATATCCTGTTTGATCTTTAAAGAGCTTGTCAATCCTACCGTCAAGAATATGTCCCTCAACATCGGCGTATATCCGCTGGTTGGTTCGGGTTTCCGATGCTGAGAGTGCCGTTTGTCCGAGTTCCGAATCAAGAAAACTATTGATATGTTTCCGAAGTTCGGTTTCCGCATCCGCTATCTCAGGAAACCTTTCGCACGCCTGTTGAATTAATGTGTCGAGATCTTGCACATCTGATAGTCTTCTTATTTGCCTCAGGACGGAACGCATCGCGGCACTCATTTCATCTTCATCGGAATCCGGTTCCGTCTGTTGGATTGATGGAATTCTTAGCACATTTTCCAACTGATACCGCAATGGACAACGCGCGTAGTTCGCGAGTTCAGAAACAGAGAAGGCAGCTGGCACCACGGTCGGCTGCAGTGCCGATGGTAAGGCCTCTGGAAACTCGATAGGTATTGTTTTATCTGTAGCCGCGTCCGTATCTGTCGTATCTGCAAGTGTCCGAGAAATCGGGATTTGGAGTGGAAAGTGTTGAGCTGTTGTGCTGCCGTTTGTGTATACATTCTGTTCAACCGGCAGACGCAGTAAATCGTTTTCCTCAGTGATACCGAGGTGTGTGTGGAGCCATTCGAGGATCTGTCGCGGGTTGCCGCTGTCCGGGAGAGTCCCTGATAAGATCAATCGATCCTCAGCACGTGTAGCCCCGACGTAAAACAGGCGTTTCTTTTCGGCGACATTTTTCTCGTTTGCGCGGCCTTTCATGAGGTTAACGGTCTCCGGCTCGGTCTTTTGATAGCTATTATCTGGATTAAGTGGACTAAAACCGATCCCGAATTCCTCGTCAATGAAAGGTTCTCGATCTGTTTGCCCCTGCCGGTCAAGTCTCGGAAGCATAACAACAGGGAATTGTTGCCCTTTGGCAGCGTGAATTGTCATAATCTGTACCGCGCCGCTGCTCGCCTCAATGGGTGCCTGTCCTTCACGCGGTTCTTCCGTAATGAGGATGTCCAGAAATTCGATGAAATCTGGTAATATTTGCTTGTTTTCATCGCTGTCAAAGTTTCTCGCGATGTCCAAGAGTTTCTGATAGTTTGCCCAACGTTGTTGCCCATATTTTCCGGTTTTCAAAGTTCCAATCAATCCTGTTTCATTAACGATTGTACCGATAAGTCGGTTTACGGGCATGCGATGTGCGAATTTGGTATGCGTATTTAATATATCTATCGCGCGCCTGAGTTTACCCGTGCCTGCTTGGTAACTTTGCGCTTTATCCCAAAAAGATTTCTTTTTCTCTTTTTCTTTGTTTTGTAATGAAATTTCATAGAGTTCAGCATCAGAGATACCGAAAGCAGGGCTACGGAGAATGGCAGTGAGGGATGCGTCCTTTTCCGGATCATTAAGAAAATCGAGATAGTTCCAGATGTCGTAGATTTCTTGTCGCTGATAGAAGCCGATCCCGCCTGTGGTGAGATAGGGGATCCCTGCCTCAATTAAGGCGTGTTCAATGTCGGGGAGATGCGTTCTTGCCCGGATGAGGATAGCGATGTCGCCGTATTGTATCGGACGTTCCGACATCTTTCCATCCTCGCCGCGCACCCGGACGGTTTCTTCTTCGTTTGCTATCATATTGTGGATGCGCTGCGCGATAAGCTCACACTCATTTACCGAGGCATCGCCATCTTGACCAATCAGGATTTCGATAGCACCATCTGTTCTTGCATGCCGCGCTTGGGTAAGTGCTTCATATTCTACCTCAAATTCGCTATCTTTCCCAGCACCCATCAAGTGCGAAAAAAAGTAATTGACGACCCCGATAACATCGCGTACGGAACGGAAGTTTTCTGCAAGAGAGATACTCTCTCCGCCATCTTCACTAATTTTTTGTTTGGTTTTGTCAAACACACGGACATCCGCACCTCGGAACCCGTAAATACTCTGTTTCGGATCGCCGACGATGAATAAGTTCGCACTTTTGAGTTCGTCTGTCAGCAGCATCACCAATTCGTACTGTAACTCGTTTGTATCCTGATATTCGTCTACCATGTAGTACTGATGCCGTTTGACTAATTCATCTCGGATCTTTTCGTTATCACGGAGCAGATCTCGGGTTTTCAGTTGTAAGTCATTGAAGTCGAGCATGCCTTGAGAGAGTTTCACGGTGTCGTAGTCGTTTAAGACTCGATTGTATAGCGTGAGCAGGTTGCAGACCGTGCTGAGCAAAAAATCGTCATCAGTTTCAACGGTATCTGTTTTAGTTTCGCCATCCTCGGTTTCAGCATCGCCTGTTTTATAACTTTCTTTTTTATTTTCGAGGTCTGGAATGGCTTTAATCTTTTTCGCAGTTGATTCTAAAAAGTCGATCTGATCCGCAATTCCCGTTCTATCAATACTTTTCGGGAGAAAGCTTTGTGTCCTAATTTGATTTTCTGCGATTGTAATTAGTTCCGCAATTTGTTTAATCAAGTTCAACACTTCAGGTGTTTCAGGATTCCGCTCATGTTGCTCTTCTAATTGCGGCGTTAAATCCTTAGCGTCCTCTGCTTTACGACCTCTTGCTACCTCTAAAACAGGATTTAAACATCGGATGAATTCAGGTATATCAATCGCTGACAGCATTCTTTCACGAGCCTGCTGCTCCTTTTCGAGAATCCGCTGTTCCAAGTCTGCGCGTATCTCTGCGTTGCTTCGATCGTTATAGATTTCCTGCTTGAGTTTTGCGATGATGTCTCGCTTGTTAATCATAGTGGAGAAAATTTCCACCAGTTTTTGCTGTGCCCCGTAACGTTGTAGCAAACGGGTCAGTTCTGGACGGTTTGCATCGTCAGGATTCGTAGCGATGTTTTTGAGCGTCTTCTTAAGGGTGTCTTGCATTAACAGTTTCTGATCAATGCCTTGTAAAATGCTGAAGTTGGCTGGCACTTTCGCTTGGAAAGGGAATTCTCTCAAGATACGTGAGCAGAATGCGTGGATGGTTGAGATGTACGCCGAACCCATCTGATCAAGATGATTGTCCCGATCGGTTATGTTCTCGGCTTTATTGAGTTCCTCGATAATGCGTCCCTTCATTTCGGCAGCGGCTTTCTCTGTGAAGGTAATAGCGACTATATTTTGGGGACCGGCGTGGCCATTGCGCAAAATTTCGAGGTAGCGTTCGACCAATACAGTGGTTTTCCCGGAACCTGCACCAGCGGTTACGCAGATGTGTTTTTTTGTGTTTAATGCTTTTTTTTGCGATGGGGTAAATTGCATGTTTATGCGGATCCTTGTACTAAACTGACGGAGAACCTGTCGGAGCGTGCCGCTACTTCAGGTTTCGATGGCACGGTGGAGTGTGCCTACGACTTCTAATCCGGGAGCGGGATGACTGCTGTCGCTGCTATGCCGAGTTGCACGGTATCCCCTGCTTTTTTGATTTCGGTGCCGGGGTTGTAGTGAACGGCTTTAAGCGGAATCTCTGCAGCGACCAACTGGTATTCTTCCATCCTGCCCAAGTAGTGAACTGCGGTAATTTTCGCTGTTATCCGGTTTTCGGTCCCGCTGCTGCCGTTCTGGGCACTGTCAACGATGAGTGCCTCCGGGCGAATAGAGCACCGCACCGGTGTACCTTCGCGCAACTCGTGATAAACGGTTTCGGAATGAAGCATCCCGACCGGTGTCTCAATGGTGGTATGACCGTTTGAGGTCTGCCGCACTTTCCCGGAAATAAAGTTGGTCTCACCGATGAAACTCGCCACAAAAGCGTTCTTCGGGAACTGATACACCTCGCGTGGGGTACCGACCTGAACAACAACGCCGTCCTTCATAATCGCCATCCGATTCGCCATCGTAAGCGCGTCGACTTGGTCGTGCGTTACGTAGAACGTTGTGATATTTGTACGCTCGTGAATCTGTTTGATCTCTTCACGCATCTGTTGACGGAGCGAGGCATCAAGGTTGCTGATCGGCTCATCAAGCAGTAGCACACTCGGTTCAATGACAAGCGCACGTGCAAGCGCGATACGCTGTTGTTGCCCCCCCGAAAGGGTGTTAACTGCTCGATCGCGATAGCCTTCCATCTGCACCATCTCAAGCGCACGAGTAATCTTTTCAGATCGCTCCGATTTTTCGAGTTTGCGGAGCGTCAATCCGTATTCAATGTTTTCGGCGACAGACATGTGGGGCCACAAGGCATAGTTTTGGAAAACCATCCCCGTATTACGTTGATGCGGCGGCACGTCGTTCATAACGGTATCATCGAACCGTAATTCACCAGCATCGGGTTTGTAGAATCCGGCGACAATACGGAGAAAAGTCGATTTACCGCAACCAGACGGACCAAGGAGAAAAAAGAATTCGCCTCTCTCAACCTTCAGACTCACATCGTTGACGGCGAGCGTTGTATCAAATGCTTTTGTGACATGCGTTAATTCAACTGCGACTGCCATTTTTTAATTTTCCTTGCGGATAAGTAACGTGTGTTCAATATTTGACGCGCCTTTACGTCGAGTCGCCTTCCACTTCGTTTCAGGCTTGGCTTCTTTTCCTATACCGGTAACGAGAGGTTTAAAACGCCGATTATTCTCTTTTACTGATGCCTACTCTTCTGTTTGGCGGATGTCCCTGACGCAGCGAAATCCGATGGTACTGCCAGATGAAAGGTGATACCATCTATCCGCGACGCGGAGATCCTCAGGACTGCCACCCCAGCCACCACCACGTAGGATACGGAAGTTTTCGGTATCCGGCGCGATCTCCCTGCCGAAACGCGGGTTATTTTGTGGACTCTGACTATAGAATTCCGCGCTGTACTCGTCGAAACACCATTCCCAGACATTCCCCGCCATGTCATATAGATTATAGCCATTTGGCGGGAAGCTGCCGACCGGGGCAGTCCATTTCCAAGTATCTGTGCCATCTGTGCCACCGAGATTGGCATCCATACCTGTTATTATATCACCATTCGGGTATAATTTTCCAGTCAGATTTCCGCGGGCGGCGTATTCCCATTCTGCCTCGGTAGGCAGCCGTTTGTTTGCCCATGCGGCGTAAGCGGCAGCATCGCGCCAATTTACACCGACAACAGGCGAATCAGGCGCATTGAAGCGCGGGTTGTGGAACAGCGGAGGCTGAGAGTACCCTGTACTTTCAACGAATTTCTGGTAACTCGCATTCGTTACCTCATACACGTCGATATAAAATGCGTCAAGGGTGACAGTATGTACAGGTTGTTCGTCGCTATCGCCGACGGTGGAACCCATCTGAAATGTACCAGCAGGGATTAGCACCATTGTGGCACCGTCAATCTCAGAAACGATTTCATTCGGGGCTTCGGTGGCGGGTGATTTTTCGTCGTTCTGCACGCAAGAAAATACACTAACACAGACAATACAGATAAAAAGGATTCTGGCAATCTTCATAGCGTCTCTGCTACTTGTGTGGCGGCTTCAACGATCCATGTCTGTTCTCTATCATAGACCGTCCGGAGGTCCAACCAAAAAAGTCCATCCTTGATCCTACCAATAACAGGAATTGTCGCATCTCTGAAAGCTTCGGCGAGTGTTTCAGCGGATACTTCCGCGGATTCAAGGACGAGTGCGACGCTCGGCAACGTCTCAACAGGTAGTGCACCACTCCCGATCTGACCGTAGGTCTCCGAAACTCGCACATCAATTTTTTCGTCGAAAATATCTTGGAGTTCCGCTGTTAGCTGCTTCGCAACGGCGTGGAGAGTTTCTACTGACCGGGTATAACGGTTAAGCATCGGAAACTGCTCAGCAATAGTAGCACCGTCAGTGAGATAGCGTTGCAGTGTCGCTGCCAGCCCTGCGATAATGAGTTTATCGACCCTGAGTGCACGCATCATCGGGTTCTTACGCATCTTCTCAACCCACTCCGCTTTACCGACGATAATCCCAGCCTGCGGTCCGCCGAGTAGTTTGTCGCCGCTGAAGGTGACGATATCGACCCCACTGGCGATGCGTTCCCCGACGAGTGGTTCGTGCGGAAGCCCGTATTGTGTCATGTCAACAAGTGCGCCGCTGCCGAGGTCCTCCATCGTTGGGATACCCCGTTCTGTACCGAGTTCTGTCAATTCCGCCATCGCTGGTGTCGAAGTGAAACCGAGGATTTTATAGTTGCTCGGATGCACTTTGAGCAACAGACCCGTGTTTTCATTAATGGCCTCAACGTAATCCCGAAGGTGGGTTCGGTTAGTAGTCCCAACTTCACGGAGTATAGCGCCGCTTGCCGCCATCACGTCGGGGATACGGAACGCGCCCCCGATTTCGATCAGTTCGCCGCGTGAGACGATGACCTCTTTGCCGCGTGCCATTGTCTGCAGTGCAAGTAGAACGGCGGCGGCGTTGTTATTAACCACCGTGGATGCCTCGCAGCCTGTCAACTGCTGCAGAAGCGGTTCGGTGATCCTATCGCGATGTCCGCGCTGACCCGTTTCGATGTCATATTCGAGGTTGACATAGTTTTGCGCGGCTTGCTCAATGGCTTTACAAGCATCGCCGCTTAGCAGAGACCTGCCTAAATTGGTATGTGTAACGGTGCCTGTTGCGTTGACGACAGGACGCATACGCGGTGCTGTTTTCGCTGTGAGCTTCTGGAGCGTCCGTTCAGCGTATTCCGCGTGTTCTGGGAGTTGTGTCTGATTTCCGCTCAGAATCTCGTTTCGGATGTCAGCGACGGCATCGCGTAGGGCTTCCGTGACAAGCGGACGCGCGTAGGTGGTTTGCAAGTCGAGCAGCTCCTGTGTGTTCAGGAGTTTTTCAATGGCAGGTAATTGTTTTAGAAGATTTTTATGTGTCTTTGCACCCAACTTCTGTCTCCATTGATATTTTTGTCCCTATGCTTTTTGGTCAACCATACTTGAGAGGATGCCGAGGATCTCGCTGCACTGTTTAATTGGGTAAACTCCCATATCAACGTAGATCTTTCGTCCTTCTAATTTGAGGAATAGCCACTCAGTGCCGGTAGTCGTGGCTCCATAAATGCACGGAATCTCATTCCCTCTTTCTGCGTTAAAGCGTTGGGCAGCGAGCATCTCCGCAACGCACTGCCCTAATCCAGTTGCCGGATCAGCGTTCTTCGCTTCAACAAGGATGATGGCAGGCGCTTCGAGATAAAATTGGTCTGGCGATAGACTCACCAAAAAATCGCACACACCCGTTAATCCGCTTTCAGGGTCAATGCTGAAGTCAATTCCCGAAAAGAAACTAATGCGGTGTTCAAAATGCTCTCGGAGTTCAACGAGAATGTTAGCGACAATCAATTCCGACCGCGCTTTCTCTGTTCTTATGGCAATTGCTAACGGTACTTTTTTTTTCAGTTCCTTCGTGAGGTCTTCGCTTGGCTCCACTGGCTCAATATGAGAAAAGATGTCTGTAGATTCAATTTTTTCAAGTTGAAACGTTTTCTGTACGCTTTCTAACGTGAAGTTACTATAAGCCATTGCTGAAAACTCCGTTCATGAGCCATAAATCTCTCGTTCTGTTTTAAGATGTGGATATGCTCTCTAAAGACTGTACGGCGATCATTTCGCCATGTTTCGTTAGTTGTAGTTGTATTAGTATAGCATATTGTATGCGCGTTGTCAAACGGACTCGGAGAGGACTGGAGAGGGAGAGTTGTTTTCAAAATTGAAGATCCGAAATAATTTGGCTTCTGGCACTTTTTATGATATGCTTAATAATGTTAAAAATAAATTTGACATCTATCTTGAAAGACATCAGATGTTTCGCAAGGCTGGTTCCAGCATACAATGCAAGGAGGAAACCGTGACAGGAAAAGAATTATCGCGTGATTTGTCTTCTCTTGAAGACCAGATCACCGAACAGATGTACGTTTGGGCAGCGTCCATCGGTATAGATCCGGAAGTCTTAAACGAAGCACGTTTTGAGGACACTACCGAAGACATAATGACACCGGAGCAACATGAGATCTATAATGGTTTCTCATGGACCACAGGAAGCCTAATCCACGATGCTATTGAATTAGACGGTTTTGAACGCATGAATGAACAAGTCAGTATCTTTGATATAGACAACCTGCATGAAGGTTTGTCGTTTTTACAAGCACAAGTGCCTGCAGACTTTATTGAGGAGATCGTTGAGAGGTTTAATCAGTTATTGCGTTGGTATTCAGTCCCATTTGGCGGGTTAGATGCTGCCTTGAAAGAGGCCGAAAACGTCAGACAAGAAGCCATGCGATCATGGTTAGGCTAACGCGATTGTTAATAATGTTAAAAATAAATTTGACATTCCATTGTTTTTTGTGGCACACTTAAATTAGTCAAGCAAATCTAACCTCGTCGCTTATGATGCATTCTGCATCTCTTCCGGTCCCGGTATACTTTCATCGGGAATCCTAAGGGTTAGTAATCCGAGTTTATCGGATTTTTCATAGGATATAGTTTTGTCCTCCCTCAAAGAGAAAGGAGCATTTCATGCACAAAGCCGAAAAAAGTCTTTCGGGACTTGTTTTTCCATCAGATGATTCTGAAGAAGAAGAAATATCCATCGTTAAACAGCACCTTGCGGAGGTAGGTTTCTCTACTGCAGACCAAGAGTGGCTCGTTCGCGTTTTTAAACGTCCAGATTGCTTTGGCGATCCGACAGGCAAACCGGGATTCAGACACGACGAGTTTGAGGCTTTTAGTAACGGAATTAGTCGTTTTGGACTTTAGAAACTTTTAGCACTTGACATTTATTGGAAACATTCGGTTATTAGTTTCGCGAAGATATTCTCATCGCGATAGTTGTATTTATAGCAGGCCTCTGCGAGATACAAGGGCGTGTA